>CAYUXY010000018.1:0-2412 GCA_964449245.1 uncultured Candidatus Saccharibacteria bacterium | reverse complement strand
ATATACAATATTCTATATACTTCGGTATTTTCGTCTTTTTACTTTTCACTTTCAACTTTTACCTTTTCACTTCTATCCCATCCCCTTCTTTCAATTCAAGTTCATCTGCAACGCCCGCATTGATTTCAAGTACCGCGTCGGCAAGTTCGGGCGGATAATATATTGGAAGTTCAGCATCCGGAAGATTGCTCTGCGGTTTTACTTCCCGCTCAATCCACACAATTTTATTATCATTAACCCAAACAATATCTATCGGGAAACTCATTCCTTTCATCCAAAATCCGTAAAAATCTTTTTTGGGAAATATAAAAAGCATTCCTTCGTTTTTTTCTAAACGTTTATGCCCCGCGAGCCCTATTTCTTGCGCTTCTTTTGTAATGGCCATTTCGACAAATATTTTTTCATTATTTATCTTTACAAACGGCTTTTCCGTAAATATTCCTGATGGACAGGAAAAAATAATACACGCGACGATAAATACGAACGCCACAGGCAAAGAAAGCACTAATATTTTTTTTGTCATCATGTCTCTATTTATTAAGCGCGTAGACGGCTATTCCAAAAGCGACGGATACGTTCAGCGACTCTTTTGCTCCTCTCATAGGTATTTCTATTATTGTATCCGCATATTTCAATATCGACTTACTTATTCCCTCTACTTCCCTCCCTACAACAATAGCAGTCTTTTCGCGTAAGTTTTTTGTGAACTTCAATGAGTTGTACATAACGGACTTTGGAGACTGTTCGAGCATTATTATATTCCAACCTTCTTTTTTAAGACGTGCGATACATTTTGCCGTTGAGGCAAAGTATTTCCATTTAACATTTTCTTCCGCGCCAAGCGCGGTTTTTCTAAAATCGTCTCTGATTTTTCCAAATCTGTCCGTCGGTTCCGGAGTAACTCCACAGAGATACAATTTCGCAATTCCTGCGCCATCGGAAGTCCTAAAAATAGAGCCTACATTATGAACACTCCTTATATTATCGAGTATCGCAATCATATATTTATTATATTCATTACTATAAAAAACACACCCCACACCTTTAATAGTGCGGGGGTAAAAATTTTTGAGGCGGACGGGGCAATTTTGGCACATCGTCGACAAAATGCCACTCCACCTCGATTATTGAGGATTTTTTTAAACGGATCCTCAACCGTCTTAACTCTACCCACCTTCTTAATAAATCCAGCGGGCAGAAAATAATTATTGCGAATAGAACCAAATTCGCAATATATTCTGTTATCATTCTCCCTCCATGTTAGTTCTGTTGGGATTTATAACATCACAGCGCGCTTCTGTCAAACTTTTTATTCGTTGCACATACTATAATCAGCTTCATCCCACCAAGTTTCAGCAATCTTTTGTTTGTTATTGCCATAAAGCGCAACTCCGTTTTTCTTTACAGAAAGTGTATATGATTTTGGCCACCAAACTTCCGGAATACGCGTCCCCGAATACCCTTCCTCACGCGCTATAAATATTTCAGCACCTCCCTCAATAACCGCGCCGGAAAATCGCGCGGACGAAACAAGCGTCGACTCATTTCCAGTTGAGCTTTTCTTTTTCAGCGTCCAACCGTTCAAGTCTACTCTATTTTCAGAATTGTTTTTTAATTTTATGAATTCAAATCCGGAATTGCTTTCAGTCCCAGTGCATACCGCAACGATTTCAATATTTTTGCTTGTATTATTCTGAACAGATGTTTCGCTTTCTGTTCTTTCTGCAACAACTGCCATATTTGTAGTCCCGTTCGTTGTTTTTACAACTGTTTTATTCTGCGTCGCTATTATTAACGGAACGCTGTTTTCTTTGCCAATCGTACCGTTCGGCAATGCCGACGAATGCCATCCTGCGCCATTAAAATTACGCTCCATTGTTTGCTTCGTCGTATTATCCCCCGCTTCCCATTTCGCCCCTCCCGCTTCGTCTTCGAGTTCGCAGGAAGAATTAAAAAGACGAATGTGCTCTCCGGTATTTTTTAAGCTTCCTTTAAATTCTAAAGCCACCGGCAATATCGCTCCGATTTTTCCAATCACCATAAACTTCCCCGAATTTAACACTGTACCTTCCGGAAATTTCACCGATACATCTCCGCCACGATCAATCAGCGTCCAAAAAGAAACATCTATGTCTTTCGATGAAATATTTTTCAATTCAATCCACTCATCCCTGTAATTGTCTTTTGACCCCATCCACGCGACTTCATTGATGATTACCTTGCCCTTATCCGGCACATCGAGAGAATCAAACGCGCATTCAATTGATAATATATCGTTTTTGAGCGTTTTATCTCTTTCATTTACATCAATTTCAGCAAGAAGCGTCTCTTTCTTTAAAAACGTATTCGAAAATGCCTGACCTATGTCCGCCAAAAAATAATTTGAATTTGTGATTACTCCCCGTCGAACGT
>CAYUXY010000017.1:0-4479 GCA_964449245.1 uncultured Candidatus Saccharibacteria bacterium | reverse complement strand
GAAATTCAGTCATTGATTCATTCAATCGAAATTCGAAATTAGGTAATTAGAAATTTGTATTCTTACTTTTCACTTTCCTCTTTTCGCTTTAAACTTTATATATGCCCATATCTGATTCCAAAACTCCAAAATTTGACACAGCATTAGATGCAATATTTATGCATCTTTCCCCGCATTCAAGAATATGCAGAGAATGCAATACAGAATTCAAGATTGAGGAGGAAGACATAGATTTTTACAAAATGCTTAGAGTGCCCCCGCCGACGTTGTGCCCGCTTTGCCGGAAGAAGAGGAGATTCGGGCATTTAATGCGCGTTCCAAAATTTTTCAAAAAGAGAAGCAGTGTTCCGGGCAATGAAAAAGAAATAATTTCGATTTATCCTCCTTCGTCGCCTCATAAAGTTTACGACTTTGATTATTATCATTCGGATAAATGGGATGCGAACGAATATGGAATGGAATATGATCCATCAAAACCGTTTTTTGAAGAATATTCAAAACTGTTTTTTTCCGTTCCGCACGTGCCCCTTGAAAGAGCTCCGCAATCCGAAGGTTGCGAATATTCGTTAGGCGGTAAAAATGGAAGAGACAATTATTACACAGCAGGAGCGTTCGAGTCTCAAAATGTTTATTATTCTTTCGACGTAAGATTCTCTCGGGATATGTTCGATTGTAATATTATGCGCGATTCGGAGATGTGTTATGACTCTGTCTCTTCGGAAAAATGTGTGCACTGTGTCGTTGCGGACGATTGTGAAAATTGCATAGATTGCGCTTTCCTTTTCAATTCAAAGAATTGTTCTCATTGTTTTATGTCGGCGAATTTGCGAAATAAATCGTATGTTTTCAGAGATAAACAGCTTTCAAAGGATACTTACGAAAAAGAGATGGCAAAACTAAATTTGAAAAGCAGAGCGTCATTCAATGATGCAAAAGCTGAATTCAATAGACTTTTTATAAATTCGCTTAAAAAAAACGTATATAATTTACGATCTTCCGGATGTATCGGCGATGGAATAGTTGAATCAAAAGATTCGATTTATGCGTTTCGTGTCGGCAAATCTGAACACGTGAGATACGTAGATAATTTGGAGCAGGCAAAAGACGCTTTAGATATGTTGCATTCCGGATTGGCTGAGCTTTTGTATGAATCTGTTGTTGGAGGCGGAAGTAATGTTAAATTTTCCGCATATTTCAGAAGCACTAATTTTATTGAATATTGTTTTGAGTGCTATAGATCCGATTATTGTTTTGGCTGTGTAGGTTTGCGCGATAAGAAATTTCACATATTTAATCGAGCATTTAGCGAGTCGGAGTATTGGCCAAAAGTTGACGAGATAAAAACAAAGATGCTTGAGAGAGGTGAATATGGAGAGTTTTTCTCATTAAAACTTGGATTTATGCCTTATCAATCAAGTAATGCTGAGAAAGATTTTCCTATAACACAGGAAGAAGCTACGCGTAGGGGTATTCCGTGGTATGATGAACCGCATCTTGAGCTTCCGGCCGTAGCTGAAAGCTATGAAAACATTCCGGATAACATTGATGATGTTGATGACGGTATATTAAACAGAGTTTTTATTTGTAAAACTTCCGGTCGGCCATTTCGTTTTGTAAAATCCGAGATAGATTTTATGAAAAAAATCGGAGTACCTTTGCCACAAAAAAATCCTTGGGAAAGAATAATGGAAAGAGTTAAAAGAGAGCACGGGTACGTATTATATCCGTTTATCTGTCCAAAGTGCGGGAAAGAGTCATTTACAATATATAAAAAAGATATAGTCTCAAATGGAAGCGTGTTATGCGAGGTTTGTTATCAAACAGAAGTGGTGTAAATGCAGTTTGTAGTTATTGGTTTTTAGTTGTTAGAGAAGAGGGATAAAAGTATATAGAATGTAGTATATAGAATATAGGCATAGAAGAATGCATTCATAAATTCAATCAATTAATACATTCACTCGAAATTCGAAATTAAGTAATTAGAAATTCAATATATATGTATAATGTTCAGAATGATAATGGTGCCTATCTATCCGTGCTTGCCGGAGCTGGCGGAGATGATGCAAAAGATTGGGCAGAAATGCTCACAAAAATGTACATCCGATATTCCGAAAGAAAAGGATGGAAAGCTTTATTTGTCGATGACAGAACAATTCAGATAAATGGCAGTGGGGTATATACGGCTCTGAAAGCCGAAAGTGGCGTACATCGTCTTGTTAGGATATCTCCATTTGATTCAAAAAAATTGCGTCATACTTCGTTCGCGCTCGTCGATGTCTTGCCAATTCTTCCCATGCCCGAACTTTCGTCGGTTAAGATTCCCGACAAGGATTTAAAGGTGGATTTTATGCGTTCTTCCGGACCCGGAGGGCAGAATGTGAATAAAGTTGAGACTGCGGTAAGAATAGTTCATTTGCCAACGGGAATAGTTGCATCGTGTCGCGTTGAGCGATCTCAAAGCGCAAATCGTGAACGCGCGCTCGCAATTCTAAAAACGCAATTAATTACATTAATGCGCGAAAAACACGAAACTGAAATAGAAAATTTAAAAACAAAAGTAAAGCCGGAATGGGGAAATGAAATTCGCTCGTATGTTTTGCATCCGTATAAACAAGTTAAGGACCATCGTACCGGCAAAAAAATTTCAAAAGTGGAGGAGGTACTTCTCGGTGATCTTGATCAGGTTTTAAAAGACCTTAATGTTTGATATAATATTTTAGTACTCCACAAAAAGAGTACTTTTTATATGATTATTTTTCAGAATGTAACAAAAACTTACAGTCACGGTTTATCTGCGCTTGATAAAGTCAGTTTTAAAATTCAGCCTAACGAGTTTGTCTCATTGGTTGGCAGATCCGGAGCGGGCAAGTCAACAATAATTAAATTGCTAATAGGCGCCGAAAAGCCCACAAAGGGCCAGATATTTTTTGGGTCATACGAGATAAACAAGCTTAAGTCCAGCGAGATGCCGGAATTCAGAAGGCATATTGGCGTTATCTTTCAAGATTTTCGTCTTTTGTCGCGAAAAACAGCGTTTGAAAATGTTGCTTTTGCGCTTGAGGTTGAGGGAAGATCAGAAAGAGAAATACGCGAACTTGTTCCGCAGGTTCTTGAAATGGTTGGTCTCAGAGAAAAAATGCATAATTTTCCCGCCGAACTTTCCGGAGGAGAAAAACAGCGCGTTGCGATTGCGAGAGCTATGATAAACCGTCCGGATGTTTTGATTGCCGATGAACCTACCGGCAACCTCGATCCGTTCAATACTTGGGAAGTCATAAAGCTTCTTACTAAAATCAACGAGCTCGGAAGTACAGTTCTTCTTGCTACGCACGATAAAGAAATAGTAAATACACTTGGTCAGAGGGTTATTACACTTGAAAACGGGAAAGTTATAAAGGACGAAGCAAATGGACGGTTTATAATAGGATAATAAAATATGATAGTGAAACTTGTACGAATAATAAAATATGGTTTCAGTAGTTTTTTGAGGAATGGATGGCTTTCGGCATCGACTATAAGCATTATGATTCTTGCACTTGTCGTGTTTGAAGGGCTCATTCTTTTCAATATTGTTGCAAAAGGAGCCGTGGTGTCTTTACAGGAAAAAATAGATATAAGCGTCTATTTTAAGAGCAATGTGCTCGAAGATTCCGTGCTAAACATTAAAAAATCTCTCGAAGCCTTGGTAGAGGTAAAAGAAGTCCAGTATGTTTCGCGCGAAGAAGCACTCGTTAATTTCAAGGAAGCGCACGCGGAAGATGAAATTATAACGCAGACCCTCGAACAACTTGAAGAAAATCCTCTTCTCGCGTCATTAAACATAAAAGCTAAAGATCCGAAAAGCTATGGAACAATAGCAGAATATCTCGAAAAACCGGTTTTTCAGGATTCAATAGAAAAGGTTACGTATGCGCAGAATCATATAGTGATAGAGAGGCTCATATCTCTCGTTGATACATTAAAAAATAGCGGAGCGTTGCTTACAATATTTCTCACGTTTCTCGCTATTATGATTACGTTTAACACGATAAGGCTTGCTATTTTTTCGAATAGCGAACAAATAGGAATAATGAGGCTTGTAGGAGCATCCAATAACTTTATAAGAGGTCCGTTTGTCGTAGAAGGAATCATATACGGGATTATAGCCGCGATAATAAGTTTTGCGATAATGATTCCCGTGATTAATTTTGTTTCGCCGTATATTGTGAAATTCATTCCCGAAATAAATCTTCAGGCGTATTTCGGCGGACATGCATTTGGATTTTTCTTATATCAACTTCTTTTCGGCGTAGGTCTCGGAGTGCTTTCAAGCGCTGTGGCCATTCGCAGATACTTGCATGTGTAACTTTTTATGTCGGGCTGTGCCACCGTCATCATTTTGATTTCAGTTGTAGACCATGAGCGAAGTCGAATATGTTTTTATACGTAAGGGTAAGAATAAGATTAAGAATTATGGAAAATTTCGCTTTTTATTAAGTT
>CAYUXY010000016.1:0-5997 GCA_964449245.1 uncultured Candidatus Saccharibacteria bacterium | reverse complement strand
TAATTTCAAAAATAGGCGGTGGAAATTCAACGGGCGACAATGATCCAAGCAATCCGCCGGAAAATCAGGAAGAAGATTACGGCGAGAACGAAGAAAATAAAGAGCCGGATAATAGCGAAACCGAAGAAAATACGGAAGAAAACGGTGTAGGAGGATTTCCGGATGGAGATAATCCTACAGAAGACGGCGAAGAAAAAACTCCTGAAAATGAAGAAAATGAAGATGTCGAGGATGAAGGAGGTCAGACTGAAAACGAAACAATTTTTTGTAAATATGACGCAGTGAATGAAATCCAAAACAAGCAGATTGTCATAAATGAAATCGCATGGATGGGAACGAACGCGAGCTTTGCGGACGAATGGTTTGAGCTGAAAAATATATCGCAATATACGATAGATGTGGGAGGCTGGCAGATTTTGGACGAGGATAGAGAAATAAAGATAGCGATTGCGACGAGCACGATAATCAAACCGAACGAATTTTATCTTTTTGAACGGACAGACGACGAAAGCGTGCCCAATATATCAGCGGACGCGATATATTCGGGCAACCTTTCGAATGACGGAACTAAAAAAACAGAGTCTTTAACTCTATTTAACAAAGAATGCAAAGTGATGGATAGAGCGCTCGCGGTTCCTTGGTGGTCGGGAGGGGATAATAAAGAGAAGCGAACCATGGAAAGGAATGGTTCGTCGCTTGAGTGGCACACGTCGAGCGTTATAGGAGGGACGCCGAAAGCTGAAAATTCGTCGCCTTTCGTGGCGGTCTCGGGAGGTGGCGGAGTTACGCAGTCGGAAACGGCTACGTCTCCGAAAATAAGAATCAACGAGATTTTTTATGATGCGGAAGGGAGTGATGACGGAAAAGAGTGGATTGAAATAAAAAATGAAGATACTGTTTCAGCGGATTTAACAGGCTGGAAATTTTATGAAAACGACACGCATCATTCGCTTAAATTCGTATCCGGCGATTTTAATATCAGCGCGGGTGGATTTGCCATTATCGCGGAAGATGAAAATGTATTTATGTCGGTATATCCGGAATTTTCCGGTAATCTTTTTAGCTCCGCATTTTCGCTTTCAAATGCCGGCGAAAGGATAGCAATTAAAAATGACGACGTCGAAGTGGACTCGATTGAATATTCAACATCGACGGGAGCAAACGGCGACGGCGATTCTTTGCAAAAAATAGAAGGGATCTGGCGCGCAGTTCCGCCGACACCGGGGCGCGAGAATGAAATCCCGAACGAGTCGCCTGTTGCGGATTTTTCGATTTTGCCATCGGAGCCGATTGTAGGACAGACTGTTAATTTTGAATCGTTGTCTTATGACTCTGACGGAAGCTTAGTGTCAATCAATTGGAATTTCGGCGATGGTATTACGGAATCCGGAGCGTCGAGCTCGATAACGCACACGTATCTTGTCGAAGGTATATACGAGGCCTCTATAACAGTTATGGATAACGAAGGCGCGTCTGCGACGAAGACAATACAGATAATAGTGTATTCCGCATCTTTTCGCGTCGAGCCTGTGACGCATATCGTGATAAGTGAGGTACTTTTCAGTGCGGATGGGCCAGACTTAGGTAATGAATTTGTTGAAATTTATAATCCTGCGGAAGTTGAACAGGATTTATTGAAATGGACGCTCCAATATTATATAGGGGACTCGACTTCAAGCATGCCGCTCGCAACTTTTGGCGGTGTCACGGAAGACAAAAAGATAATACCTCCGCACGGTTTTTTGCTCGTTGGATTCAATAATTACAACAGCGATAATTTTTCAGGGGTTAACGCTGATATATTAAGAAAACAAGTATTGCCTGATGGAAGGGAACGCATATCTCTTTCGCTTGAAACTTCCGCAGGTAATGAAATCGACAAAATTAGATATACTGAAAATTCGATAAGTGAACAGGGCGACAGTTTTGAAAGAAAAACCGTTTTTGACGGTGCTTGTACTTCCGCGCAGAACGACGGGGAATATAATGGACACTTATGCGACAGGGGGAGCGATACCGACCTTGAGTCGAGAAATATTCCTCATCCGCAAAATTCTTTTAGTCTGCCGGAGCCACGCGAAAAACCGTCCGATGTTACGCCAATTTCCGGTGAAACTAATATCGTTAAGTTCGATAAAACTTCTATGAATTTGATTTTCTCGTGGAACGCATCGTCGGCGATCGGATATAACGGCGAGATTGTATATACGATAAAAGATTTATCCGACGGGTATCTCGCATTACCGGATATTCATACGACCTCCACAACTTTTTCGATAAAAATAAAAGAAGTTGGGAGAAAATATTCTTTCTCGGCATATGCGGAAGATTCGGATGGATTAAAATCAAATCAGACAAACTTTGAAATATTTGTGCCAACTTTTTTAAGCGACGTTTTTGTGTATAAAGATACGCGATCAGGGAACGAAAATTATTACGTTATAGATATGGAGTGGAGAGAAGACGTTCCAATTCCGCAAATATACGGCACTGGTCCGAACGCGCTCGTGTTTTACGGTAATCGCACGGCAAATGCGTCAAACACCACTCTTTCGTGGCCGGAATATGCGCCAACGAATATGGACGGTGTCCATAGGGTTTCGTATAAAACGTGCGGATCGTACCCGAACTTTGGAGGAGATTTTTCCGCGTTGCGTTTTTCGCCGAGTGGAGGAGATTGTCCGCAGTCGGGGCCTGATTCAACGGGGCTAAGCTCCGTAGAAGTTGAAGACAGGCATATGATAATAAGAATTGCGTCGAGCACGTCAGCCTTCGCGCTTTCCTCGTCGGACTATGTGTCGATTGGATACTATGGTATGAATGCGTACGGGCATTTTGAGCTCGTTGCCATAGATACAAATAAATATTTTTTCCGTGAGACTCTTCCACAACAATATCCTCCTGTTTTAGACGGCGCGCTAACAGTTTCTTTTAATGAAGCATTGTCAAAAATAACGTTATCTTTGCCGGCAAAGACGGACGACGATTCGATTGATGCCGACACTTTTTATGAGCTTAATTTCTCAACATCATCCGAAAGCGGAACATTGGACGATGCGTTATGGAATATACAGACAAAAGAGTCGTCGTACGAAAAAGCGGTTGCGCCCAGCGATAAGTTTCTTATAGGCGTGCGCGCAAAAGACGATTTTGAAAATGTCTCGAGTGTCGCAACAACTACTTGGGAATATCCTTCGACTATATTTTATATAGAGCAAACGGGAGAGGATGATTGGAGGCCGATTATGGGGTTTGGAATGGTGAATACGTATGACAGTAAACCAAACTCGGCGAGTTTTCAGAGTTTTGTTCCCGAAAATGATTTTGAGTTTAACACCGTAGTATTGAAACTTCAGCAATATCTCGTAAGCGATCGCGGAAATATAAGACTTTCCGTGCTCGGAAACGCGGAAACAGACTCTCCCGATTTTCAGAATGTTATCGGCGAAGCGTATATTAACAGATTGTATAATCCGTCCGGTGAACAGACGTTCTTTTTTGAAAGTCCTGTTTCCGTAAATGCGGGACAAAAATATTGGCTCGTTCTCGATCTCGCCGGATATTCAAGCCCCGCGGGATTCGAAAGGAATACTTGGAAAAATGCTGTATCGACGGGAGGAAGCGGATATGCAAATGGCGTTGCGGGTTTCGGATTTTTCAGAGGAAATATGCCCGCGTGTGTTCCAGACTCTGTTAATTGTGAATTTACTCCGGACGGAAGATATGACTGGTATATGAAAATAGGGAAGCGAGCACAATGAGAATTGTTTGACAAAGAGCCAATCGTCGGGTAATTATGTGTTATAATAAAAATGAAGATGAATATGAAGAAAATTGATTTCAGTAAATTGTTTCAACGACAAAATCGCAATGAATTTGCGGATTTTTCTAATAAACATTTCAGGTCAATGACGGAAACAGAAAAAGATGATTTTTTGAAAGCAGGAGCCAAAGAGTTTTCCAAGAGGTTTGGAAAGACCATTAAGATTCTTGCGAATGAATAGGGAGGCAGTGTGCCAATCAAATACGTTTTAGTTAAAAAATCATAGCTCAAGGTATTAGCCACTCGCTTTGTGGCTTGACTATTAAACGGGCGTTGTTGTAAGCCATTTTAAGGGTTAAACAAGTGTTTGCCGAATACACCTCGTTTCCTGGAACTTTGTTAATTACTAATGCAAGATCTGGATTAGGAGAGCCAGATGTTAAACATAAAGGTAACAAAAGTTGGATCTTCCCATTAAAATATTGTGGAATAGCTATCTTATAATTTGTCCTGACTTTTTTTGTAACATCCTCAATAGATCCCTTAACTTGCCTAAGCAACTCCGCATTGTCGGCGTTTTGAAGATGAATAGGAAACCTATCTTTATTATCTTCAATAATATGATCAATGTCTGGAATTATTTTATACTTAGGATTTAATATTAATAATTCAGGCTTATCAAAAAAATATGCTGGATCAGGTAATGATTCGCCGAATTTCTCAAGTAATGTTTTTTCACTATTCCTTAAAAAGCAGCGAAAAAAATATGGAGAGCTATTTTCTTTTATCGATTTATTTATTTCAAAAAACGCGAATATATCTTCTTGGTTACTTGTTACTAATCCGGTATTGAAGCAGCAAAAATTATTATCTTTTGAAAAACAAATTTTTCTCTCCTCGGTTAGTCTTATATAATAATAATTCAAATAGTTTTTTAAGATTGCAAATCTTTTATCATTACTATCGGAAAAATCCCAAGGTTCTTTATCAGCAAGGTTTTCGGCAAGATGCTTTACTACGTCCTCATATTTAGGAAAAAATGCAAGTTTGAAAATGGCTGGAGTGTGATTTTCTATCATACGCACATTATAAAAAATAGATACCCTCCAATCAAGGAGGGTATCTTCTTATATTCGAACAAAATCAATTTTTGCGTGGATAGATCCACGCGATCTCTCCTTAAGAGAATAACAGATCGTATGTGTTATATCAAGCCATTGCATCTGTTGATAAAAAGTGCGCCAGTTTTATTCCACCACTCGTTAGTAGCATTTTTTGTCACTCGTTGTAATTTGTAAATGGTCATTTTGTTAATCGTTGTTCTGTTAATTGTCGCCCGTTAACAATCAATTTTGTAGCTCGCATTTTGTTGGTCGCTGTAACTTGTAAATGGTCATTTTGTTAATCGTTAGTCGTTACACAGTTAATCTGTAATTCAGATATTGTATAATGTTTATATGACTAAGAAAGAAATTATTACTATTGTTATTTTATCCGTCGTTGTGATTGCCCTCGTTATTTTCGGAATTCTTACAAAAAACAAAACCGATGAAGTTATAAATGGAGGATTGGGAGATGGCAACGAGGTTAACGCCACGACCACGTTGGAAGAAACGGGGTATTCTCCGGAAGTGCCGGAAAATGTTGAAATTACAACTCCAATAATAGAGGCGGATCTTGGCGGAAATAATGAAGATGCAAAAATTGGGTTATTTGAAATGTCCGTTTCGAAAGATGGTTTTTCTCCGTCTCAAATCGCGGTAAAAAACGGAAACGTAGTGCGCATAGACCTTACCGCGACTGATGGAAAATATGACTGGGAGCTCCCTTGGCTCGGGCTTTATTATTCCGCAGTAAAAGGGGAAACGAAAAAAATATCTTTTCAGGCAACTTCTCCGGGAACGTTAGACTTTTATTGTAAGGATTTTTGTCCGGCGGGCGGAGTTATAAGAGGTAAAATTATTATTACCGAATAGTTTTTGCACAGCTCGCATATTTTGTTACATACATATTTAGTATTTTTGATATAATAAAAGAATGAATCACTTCCCGAATATGGGGAAACGAAATAGTGGGAAGTTTGTTGTTGCCGTTTCGCTGATATTTTTTCTGTCGGCGAATTTTTCGCACGCGTTTATCGGCCCCGGTTCGCAATCGGCAGGCTCTGGTGGCGGGCTTTTTACTGTTGACTCGAATAGAAATATTGGCTTCGGAGTTTCGAGCGCGTCGCCAAC
>CAYUXY010000015.1:0-8425 GCA_964449245.1 uncultured Candidatus Saccharibacteria bacterium | reverse complement strand
TGACCTATGTCCGCCAAAAAATAATTTGAATTTGTGATTACTCCCCGTCGAACGTTACCTATAGACAATCCAAACGCGCATACAATCAAAAACATAACTAAAATTGACACCTTCCGGTGTTTTCTAAATTTTAACAATTCGTTTTTTATTTTTTGTAGAGACATGGACATAAGGCACAAGTTAAAAGTAGAAAGATGAAAGTTGAAAGTATAAATGCAATCATCTTTCTCTGTTTTTTTCTTTTAACTTTCTACTTTTGCCTGTGGTGACTTGTACTGAGCTTGTCGAAGTAGCGTTGTCGAACCATCTTTAAACTATTCTCCTACATCCTCTTTTAAACTTTCAACTTTTTACTTGTAAATAATTATCTATATGCTACATTCTATATTTTTATGCTTTTCTACTTTATAGAATTTTAACTCTTTTTCTACATCTTTCTACTTTCGTCTTTTAACTTTTGTCTTAAAACGCTATAATTCATATTATTATGAGGAATTATCAAAAAATATTAATCGTCGGGATAATCGGACTTTTGCTCGGAATATATTCCGGATTTTCGTTTTTCAATGCAAAAGCAGAAACAAATATAAGCAGTTCAGCGACCGAGCGATATGCTTGGGAAGACGTTGACGGCTGGTGGGACTTTTATTCCACAAACTCGGTAATGGTATGGGGAACATTCGTAGAAGGCTATGCCAGTTCTTCCGTTGGAGATATTTCTCTTGATTGCGCGACGAGCCCTTTGGGCAACATATGCTCAACGTCAAACTATGGCATCTGTAACGGTCCCGGACCGCACAACACCGACGGCTCATGCCCAAATGGCGATGCCTCCGGAATTCTTTCCGGATACGCGTGGAACGATACTATCGGATGGATAAGCTTTAATTGCGATGGCTCGACACACGGCGGAACAAACCAGTGCGCGCTTTCTAACTATAAAGTAGATATCGATTCCGATGGTAATTTTACCGGATATGCGTGGAACGACATCGTCGGATGGGTTAATTTCAATTGTTCCAACAGCTCAAGTTGCGCAACTTCAAATTTTAAAGTTAATACCGCATGGAGAGCCACGAGCTCGGTAGGATATCTTGAATCATCTATATTCGACACGCAAACGACCGCCGGCGCTCTATTAAACAGTATAATCTGGCAAGGCACAGCTTCCGGAGAAACTTGCGTTGATTTCCAAATAGCGGCGTCAAACGCAACGAGTGGCCCGTGGAATTATATAGGCCCTTCCGGAGACAGTCTTACTTATTATGGAGCATCGTGTCTTGCTGCCCCTCGAGGAGGCGTCGGATGCGCTGAACAAAACATACCGGCGTGTGTTAACCGATCTGATTTTGTCGGCTATCGCTATCTTCGATACAAAGTCCGTCTAACGAGCAACCTCATTCAAACAGAGACTCCAAACGTGAATGATGTTATCCTGAATTGGAGCCTGTAGTCAGTTTGTAAAGTTTATAAAGTAAAAAGTCTATAAAGTAGGAAAGCAAAAGTATATAGAATATAGTATATCGTATATAGCGCAGAAGAATGCATTCGAAATTATCTTTTCTACATACTATATTCGATATTCTATATACTGTTTTCCTTTCGTCTTTTAACTTTCAACTACCCGTATGCTTATCTACAATTCACTAACAGGGAAAAAGGAGTCGATTAAAAAACCGCGCGGGAGAGCGCTTCATTTTTTTGTTTGCGGACCTACAGTATATGACTCCGCTCATCTTGGACACGCGAGAACTGCCGTTGCATTTGATATAATCGTCAAATTTTTACGAAGCATAACGCCCGTCGTTTATATACAAAACATAACCGATGTCGACGACAAAATAATCGCGCGATCACGCGAAAGAAAGATTAGCCCATTCGCGCTTTCTCGAAAATTTGAACAGGAATACAAATTAAACATGGGTCAGCTCGGAGTCGACGCGGTCGATATATACGCGCGGGCGACAGATTTTATTCCGGCTATAGTTGCTCAAGTAACGTCCCTTATTAAAAAAGGCTACGCATACGAGATAGCCGGAGACGGATATTATTTTGACATTTCCAAATTCAAAAATTATGGCAAACTTTCGCACAGAACGGCCCTTCAAGCTGAGGATTCGATTTCGCGCATAGACGACAGTAAATCAAAAAGAAACAAGGGAGATTTTTGTCTTTGGAAGTCTGTTAACGTTCCCCCAAATATCCGCGCAGAAAAAATAATTGTTGACGGCGAACCGGCTTGGCGCTCCACTCTCGGATATGGTCGGCCCGGATGGCATATAGAAGACACGGCAATAACAGAAAGTTTCTTTGGTCCGCAATACGACATACACGGTGGCGGACTTGAATTAAAATTTCCACATCACGAAGCCGAGATTGCTCAACAGGAATCCGCGTCCGGCAAATCCCCGTTCGTAAATATATGGATGCATACCGGATCGCTTTTAATAAACGGAGTAAAGATGTCAAAAAGTCTTGGAAATTTTGTTACGATATCCGATTTTTTAAAAAAATACGAGAACAGCGATCCTGCCAATTTGCTCCGAATAATTTTTGCGGGATACCATTACCGCTCTCCGATGAACTTTACAGACACCTCAATAGAATCGGCTATCAAATCATTGTCCGGAATAAAAGATTTTATTTCGAAACTCGAATTTGTGCGCGGGCTTTCTAAAAATAAAAAATCTTCTTTCGACAACGTTTCAAAAACATTAACCTCGCTTGATAACGAGTTTGAAAAATCAATGTTGGACGATTTCAATACGCCGGACGCACTTGCCACGATATTTAAAACGATAAATGCCTTCTCTCCACATATATTTAACCTGTCGTCTTCCGATGCCGAGAAAATACTAAAAACCATTGTTAAAATGCTAACTTCCCTCGGAATTGCCGTTAATTTGGCTAAAATCCCGCGAAAAATAGCGCTTTTAGCCGAAAAACGTGAGTTATGCAGAAGAAACAAACAGTTTATCCAATCCGACGACTTGAGAGAAAAAATACATAGGTTAGGATATGAAGTAGAAGATACTCCGTTGGGAGGGATGATAAAAAGGAGAAAGTAAAAAACGGTGCTACAAATTTCTAATTACTTAATTTCGAATTTCGATTTAATGAATTAATAATTGAATTTCGAATGGATTTGTCTATATTTTTACTTTTAACTAACCTCCTATATACGATATACTACATTCTATATACATACTCCAATGCCTGAAAAAAACATAAAAGTTCCACCGAATGATTTAGATGCCGAGATTTCCGTCTTAGGCGCACTTATGATAGACCCTATGTCCGTCGTAAGGGTCACTGACATTCTCGCCTCGCACGATTTTTATCATCCGGCGCATAAAATAATTTTTGAAGTCATTATAAGCCTTTTTGAAAAAGGTGAGCCTATCGACATACTTACCGTCTCTTCGTTTTTGAAAAAAGAAAATAAGGCGAAAGCGGCTGGAGGGGCGGACTACCTTGCAGACCTTGTTGCAAACGTTCCGACGGCGGCGCACATAGAACAATATGCAAAAATAGTGAAAGAGCTTAGCGTGAGACGCGAACTGATTCACGCGTCTTCGGAAATAAACGAGGAAGCATTCGGGCCGGAAGAGTTCGATATGTTTCTGGATTCCGTAGAGCAAAAGATTTTTAACATTTCGCAAAAATCTCGACCGCAAAGATTTTTCCCTATCCGCGACGAGCTTATGTCCGCTTATGACCGCATAGAAAAACTTCATCGCGGTGACGGCGCGCTTCGCGGAGTTTCGTCGCATTTTCATCAACTCGATAACATTCTTTCCGGATTTCAAAAATCCGATTTAATCATTCTCGGAGCGCGTCCCTCGTTCGGAAAAACGGCGTTTGCCCTCGATATTTCGAGAAATATAGCATTGAACGGAAAATCAGTTGGAGTTTTTTCAATTGAAATGTCACGGGAACAAATTATAGACCGATTGATAGCCAGTCAGGCAAAAATTCCATTATGGCGTCTCCGCACGGGTCGTTTGCAGGGCGAAATGGAATTTGCCCTCATCCAGCAGGCTTTAGACGAGCTCTCGAAAACAAACTTGTTTATAGACGACACCCCGTCCCCCACCATACTACAGATGCGCGCCGCCGCCCGAAGATTACAACTTGAACACGGGCTTGATTTTATGGTTATAGATTATCTTCAGCTCATTAATCCGCGTAATTCAAATGAGGGTATGGTTCAACAAGTAACAGAAATTTCGAGAGGCCTCAAGGCGCTCGCTCGCGAACTTAATATTCCTGTACTCGCCCTTTCACAGCTATCAAGAGAGGTTGATAAACGCGACATAAAAATCCCGCGATTATCAGATCTTCGTGAATCGGGATGTTTATCTGGAGACACGCTCATACAACTTGTTAGCGGAGAGAGAATTCCGATAAAACAACTGGCCGAAAGACAAACTCAAACGCCGGTTCAAGTATTCGCCGTTCATGAGGACTATAAGATTCACAAAGCTACGATGACAAAAGTTTTCTATTCCGGTAAAAAAACGGTTTATAAATTAAAGACAAGAAGCGGATTTGAAATAAAAGCGAGTAGCAATCATCCTTTTCTGAAAATCGGCGGATGGGCAAGAGTTGAAAATTTCACCAACGGCGATGCCATAGGAATACCGCGAATTTTAAAGATCGACAGTAAAAATGATTCGATGTCGAACGATGAAATAATCCTGCTTGCTCACCTGCTCGGAGATGGATGTATATTGCCGAAACAGCCATATCACTATACAAGCGGGGAAATGGAAAATATCAATTATGTTAAAAATTCGGTATCAGCTCTTTTTGGTATAAATGGCAGAATAGTTAAACAAAAAAACTGGTTTCACGTCTATCTCACGAGCCCAATGAAATTAACTAAAAATAGAAAACACCCCATATCTGAGTGGTTCGAAAGGCTCGGAATAGATCGTGTACGGTCATACGATAAAAAGATACCTGATTTGATATTCGAGCAAAACGACAATAAATTAAAATTGTTTTTGAAGCACTTGTGGGCGACTGATGGAAACATAAGCGTGAAAAAGTTAAAAGGCAGAATGGATTCCGGAAATATATATTACGCGACTTCAAGCGAAACTTTAGGTTGTCAGGTTCAACATCTTTTATTAAGGCTTGGCATTCATTCAGTAAGGAAAACTGTCCTGTCTAAAAAGGGATACCGACCGATGTATCACATCATCGTGTCCGGAAAAGAAAATCAATACGTGTTTTTGAAAACCATAGGCGCTGTAGGCAAAAAAGGAGAGATGAGTAATAAAATACTGCCGATGCTCGAAAAAATCGTTTCCAATACAAATGTTGACGTTTTACCAAAAGACATTTGGAAAACCTTAATAGAGCCGGCAAAAGAAATTTCAGGAATGTCTTGGAGAGATTTAAGCGCAACAATGAACACATCTTATTGCGGTTCGTCATTATTTCAAAAAGGGCTTAGCAGAGAAAGATTGGAAAGAGTTCAAACTGCGCTCTGCCCTACCCTACAGCGAACGACTACCGGAATAGAAATATCAAATATTTTGAAAAATCTTTCGAATTCCGACATTTTTTGGGACACAATCGCGTCGATCGAAAAAATCGGAGAAGAAGATGTATATGACGCAACCGTTCCGGAATTCAATAACTTCTTAGCCAACGATTTTGTAGTTCATAACTCCTTGGAACAAGACGCCGACATTGTTATGTTTATACACCGAAAAGACCGCGAAAGAATGGATGTGCCGGAAGAAGAGCAGAATATGGTTGACATTATAGTAGCCAAACACAGAAACGGCCCGTTAGGAACGGTAAAGCTCCGCTTCGATCCGGAAAAAGTCAGTTTCCATACGATAGATACGGTACATCAGGCAGAATAAATCAAAAAGTTTATAAAGTCTTTAAAGTTCATAAAGTTTGTAAAGTAAAAATGCAAAAATTCGAAGATATTATTGCGTGGCAAAAAGCAACCCAGCTTGCTGAAATTACTTACAAAGGTCTGCAATACTGCAAAGATTTTAGTTTTAGAGACCAGATGCAAAGAGCGGTTGTTTCTATATCTAATAATATTGCAGAGGGATTTGAGCGCGGAACTAATAAAGAATTGAAAAACTTCCTTTTTATTGCTAAGGGTTCTTGTGGAGAAGTAAGATCTATGGCACATCTTGGAAAACGGTTTGAATATTTAGATGATAAGACGGCTAAAGAAATTCTCAGGATGTCCACTGAAATATCGATGATGCTCTCTGGCTTTATTAAAAAACTCAGAGAAACCATTTAGACAGACGGCTCATTACTTTATAAACTTTACAAACTTTTAACTTTATAGACTTATCCATGTTGCCTCCCGAGATACAATTATTTATAGACAAATTTTCAAGACTACCCTCAATTGGCCCGCGAATGGCGACGAGACTCGCGTTTTATATATCTTCTCTTTCTATTGACGAACGCAAGGAACTTATAAAGAGCATCGAGGAGTTGAACAGACTCGATCGATGTCAGAACTGTTTTTGTTCCAAAACGAAGACCGACAAACTTTGCTCATTTTGCACTGATACAAAAAGGGATTACCGACAAATCGCAATCGTTGAGAAAGATACGGATGTTTTTACAATAGAGAAAACAGGGAGTTTTCGTGGAGTATATTTCGTTATCGGCGAGCTTGATCACAGAAATCCCCTTGGAGAAATGCAAAAAAACAGACTTAAAAACCTGAAAATGCGCGTAGCGAGCGATAAAAATGGCGAAGAGTATGAAATCATAATAGCTCTCGCCCCGAATACGTTCGGCGACTTCGTGTCCGAGCTCATTAAACAAGGATTCAAAGAAACTAAAGCACGCATAACCCACATAGGGCGCGGAATACAGACGGGTGGAGAAATCGAGTTTGCCGATGAAGAAACTCTGAAAAACGCGTTTGATTCGCGGAGATAAGTTAACATACCGTAACAACCATCCCGCCCCTCTATAGAGGGGCGGGATGGTTCCACTTTTCACTTTAAACTTGTAACTTCCTACTTACTCCGTTTCTTCAGGAACAATCTGTTGTTGTTCTACTGGATTTTGGTTCAATAAATTCGGGTTAGTCTTTAAAAGCGTTGCGAGTTGTCCGTCATTTACAATATTCGTGTGCCATACGACCTCATCTTTATTTATCTTTATCCAGTCTTCCGGACCCCAAAATACGTCCGTAAATTTCTGAACTCTGACCGGATTTGTCTCGTCATTTGTGAGCTGAAGCGTGTATACATTTTTCATACTAAATGACGGAAATGTCGTGAGCTTTCCGAAATACAAATCTCCCGTACGCAAGTATACCGCTGAATATTCCGATTTCGGAATTGCAAACTGCCATATCGCAAGCGCTATAAGAATAACGACTAAAACCGCTATAACCCAAAATAATACTTTATTAGCTCTATTCATTTTTAATTTATTTACAAAAATATTCGACCGTTTGATTTATTTGTTTTTTAATTATATCACACAAACGACATTGTAAATGTGGATAATATAAAGAAACCAACTATTTACAAAGTTTGTCTGATGGATACATTTTACAAAATGCATCTTTCAGCTCTTCATTTTCCGTTTTAAGCTCCTTAACCGCATCAATCAAAACCGGCACAAGGCTGTCATAATTAACCGACTTAATTCCTTCTTTATCGGTCGACACCGCTTCCGGAAGCGTGAGCTCGACGTCTTGCGCAAGCACGCCGATATGCAGAGATTTATCCGCACTATCTTTCCAGTGATAATAATAAGCGTTCATTGGCTCAAGTATTTCAAATGGAGAACTGATTTTCGTTATATCCGTTTTTAGCCGTGCATCGGAGAAAGTATTCCACGCGTTTGCGCGAGCTTCTGTGCCATCTCCCGCCGCACCAACTTGCAATTTATATAGAGGATTTGTTGTACCTATACCAATATTACCGTCGTTTTTTATATATAATCTGACTGTTCCAGCGCTAACAGGATTACCATCTCGAGCATTACTCTGCAATACAGCAAGATCACCAAAAGCAGTTTTGCTAGATAAAATAGCCCAATTCCTTGAATCAGCGTTCCCTGATCCGGTTTCTGCATACAATCCTATTGTAGGTCGATAATTAAGATCTCCTCCTACTACCGTTAATTTATGGGCCGGACTCGTCGATGTACCTACACCAAGATTGCCATGCACTATTACATTACTACTCGCTATCAAATTATCCTTTACAACAAAAGACGTGTTGTTTAACTCAAGCCGTTTTGAACCCAAAATATCCCAATACTGTTTATCGACATCTCCGTTTGCATCCTTACTCCATCTCCACGCGTAACCCCCGTTTCCCGGATCGGCATCATTATCTAAAACGCTCTGAATCCAGAATGATCCTTCTTCAAAACCAATTATCGCTTTCTTTTTGTTAGCACTCGC
>CAYUXY010000014.1:0-8600 GCA_964449245.1 uncultured Candidatus Saccharibacteria bacterium | reverse complement strand
GTTTGACTTTTCAGCGCTTTTAATGCAGAATAATTTACGGCAAATTAAAATTATATTCAAAATGGAAAGGAACTACGGAATGCTGTCGGAACGATTGAGAGAAGAATTGAAGTGGATGACGGAGATGGAGATGGAAAGTTTTGCCCCGCGCAATTCGGCGTGCGGGAAACCAATCTTGGGCGAAGTGTCGCCCGAGATCAAAAGTGTCTATGCCCTTTTGGAGAAGTATTTAGAGAAATCTATCTGTGGAGACCTCGAGCCAGAAGCCGACACGGAGATTCTCTTAAATATTTCGAGCTTGCATGAGCACAAAAATCGCCTGCTTTATGAGCAGTTCGGGTGCCATGTGAGCGTCGTGGCTGGATGGCGCGCAGTCCAGTCGCGAATTGAAACAGAACTTTTCCCGGAGTTTATGTTACTCCGGTTCGCGATATAAAGTATTATTAGCCCAGACAAGAAAATCTGGGCTATCGTTTTTTCCACCCCTGCTAATAAGGTTGACGGATTTCGGCTTTTGGGTCAGAATAATGGCAGAAAAATTAATAAATTTTAATAATTTCGAAAGGGTGAAGAATGGATTTAGAAAAAGAATTAGCGGCGGTTTCCGAAGAGGATTATATTACTTATATGCCGTCGGACATAATACAGCCAAACGAACATGTGTTTGGAGAAGTAAGCGACAGAATAAAAAGAGTTAATGTTTTAATAAAAAAAATATTAACAAAATTTGAGATGGGGGGAAGTCGGTTATCTGTCGCAGAAAAAATAGAGATGGGTGTAAAACTCCAGGAGTTGAGTCAACTCAACTCCTGTTTGCTCATCGATAGTTTTGGAACTTCGGACATTATTGTGTGCGATGGGTGGATTGCAAAAAGATCTACTTTTTCGCTGACGGTGGCTGACCTCACATTACACATCGGATAATCAATGCCCGGCTTCTATGGCCGGGCGTACTTTTTATTTCTCTTTCCACTCCAGATTTACGTCTCTATAGTCCCCTCCTATTTTGCCTTCAAAATAAATTTTCATATTTTCTAAAGACACATTTTTGTCTGCGTCATTTATGCATCTTTTAAAATTGGCTTCCTCGGAGTCTTTAATAACATTCCTCGCGGAGCTTACAAAACCGCTTCCGAATTCCAAAACCTCATCATTTTTATCATAGAAAACAGGGATTACGCGCACATACCCCAAAGTCGTACCGCTAATATTCTTAATAATCCCTTGAACGCACACGGCTTCCCCTACTCTATACGAATCAAATTCTCGAAGAATGAGCGCATAATCTTCGAATTGCGAACCCTCGTTTTTAAGAGGGACATTGCTTTTCTCTTTTCGCGATTCCATAAATATTAAAAGCGTTCCAATCGCGAGCGCAATAATCAGCAAACCTATAAATAATCGGTGATGTCTCATATATATTAATATTACTCTATTTCCACGCCCGCTCCTATGCTTGGCGGTATGAGTTCGTAATATTTAGTAAGCTCGCCGGTTTTTAACTCTGCAGAAACTATTTCGTTTTTATCAAGTACAATTTCCAAAAGTCCCGTAGTCATCGTTTCATCGGAAAAGCTTTGGTCGAATATGAAATTTCCGAGTGAATAGAAAATCTTTTTGCCGTTATATTCCTCTGTCGCTTCAATAACATGCGGATGATGTCCTATCACCATATCCGCTCCGAAATCTATCGCCGAATGAGCATATTCGCGCTGTCTTTCCGCGGGCTCATATTTATACTCTTCGCCGGCATGCATTATTACGAATACAAAATCCGCATTCATTTTTGCCGTTTCTATCGCGTTTTTCATATTTTCGTTCGACAAAAAAGCGATACCGGAAGACGAGGCTTTCGCCTCCGCAGATTTTAAAAATTCAGTGAATCCGAGAAGCGCGACAGTAATATCGTTTTTTTGAAAATAATATGCGGAATATGCTTCTTCCGAATTATCACCGCCTCCAAAATAGCCAATATTTGCATCACGAAGCCTCACAAGCGAGTCTTCAAAGGCTAAACGTCCGTAATCCCAAGCGTGGTTATTCGCGACACTCACGGCTCGTATATTCGCAAATTTGAGCGCAAGAATCGCTTCCGGTTCCATTCTGAAAGAATAGATACTGCCCGAGAGAACGCCTTTATCGGACACGGGCCCTTCGAGATTTACGAAAACGCCGTCAAACGAATCGAGATATTTCTTTGCTTTTTTAAACGGAAATGAGAAATCGTTTTCGCCGATTTCTTTTATATACCACTCGACTCCTCTGTCGAGCATCACATCACCCGCAAAAAGAAGATGTAATTTACTCTTTTCTTCGGGAATTATTTCGTTGTTTTTATCTTCTAATGGCGCCTCAAGAATTTCCTGATTGTTTAAACTCTCTCTCGGATTTTCACGAGTGTTTAACACCCAAATTGCGGTTAATATCAAAACAGCCAATACTCCAAAAAACGTCAATGCCCTTTTCATTACTTTTATTAAACATCATTGACTAAATAAATAAAAGCTAATATGATAATTTTCGGACTTTTGAAAAGGAATTGTATGAAAGTGAACAGAACCAAAGAGTGGTTCGGGAGGGTTTGTAGATATATCTCTAAAACGGAGAAACAAAAAACGCCTCCTGTGCAGACCACAAAAGATTTGGGATTCGATCTTTTTATGTAAGCTATAGCCACCTTTTAGGTGGCTAAATCTTTTTTATAATCAATGTTTTACGCCGCTTCGCATCCGCCTCCGGCGCAGGCAAGCTCTTTCGCTCCCTGCGTTTCGTCCGCACGCTCGTATATCACGAGTTGCGAGAAATCGAGAGTCGGGAATTTTGATATAAGTTCATTATATTTCTCTTCGGTAATTTCTTCGTATGGAGCGAGTGCATAAACGTGATCTTCACGCGGAAGGAAAGAAAGCCCGCCGGTCATATCCCAGTTTTCGTAAACCCAGTTTGCGACCGCAATCCATTCATTTTCTCCTACGGATATCGTTACGGATGGATTGTGTTCCGTATAATTTTCCTTCACCATTTTCCAATACTCGAGCTGTTCTATCGCCGACAAATCATTTTTAAATTTAGAACCGTCCGGAGCTTTTACAGGGAACTCGAGTACATAAGTACTTACGCTATCTCCATACTGACCCACCTCCGGATAAAACGGAATCTTTTGGTCTTTCAACATTTTGAAAAGACTGTCTGTTGATGCTATACGTATTCTCCTTATATAGTACGGCGCGTATCGCGTGTGGAGTCCCGATGCGGAATCAACGAGCTGTGAAACCGTGCCTGATGGCTTAACGCATGTTACGGATGCAGACTGATTGATTCCAAACCTTTTCGCATATTCTTTATTTACTTCTATTGCCATATCACGCATCTCACGAAGCATTTCAGCGTTTCTCACAACAGGGCAATCCCACTGTCCCGTTATGGAAACTCCGAGTAAGCGCTCTTCTTCGCAGTTCTTTTTCCATTCCTTCGAAAGATACGGGAAATTCGTAAGCGTTGATTGATATGTGCCTATCATTGTCGCTATGCGCGTTTTTCTAAGCAAAGATTCCCTTGTATCATCTGCGCGCGCTACAACTTCAGACAAATTACAAAACTCTTTTGAGCGGAGAACTATTTCGCCACACGGATTTGATCCGGATGAATCAAGATGTTCTTCAAAGTTCTTCCATCTCCTTTCCGGCATTTGCGATTTTAAACCCGCGCGGTTAAATATACCGCGTTCCCCTGTTCCGCTTTTTGCAAGCGCTATCCATTCATCGAGAAAGTCGCTCGCGGTCGGCTTTTCGTTATATGTAGCCGAATTATTTGCCATAGCTCTTTGCGGATCAGTGATGTAAAATTGCCCGTTTTTCGCATATCGCATATCTTTATCATCGAGATCGGAAAGAGATATGAGCGCTGTCCGGCGTACGCCTCCCATCACGACGACTTCACCGATTTTGCAAACTATATCGTGAACGTCGATTGTAGAAAGCCTTCTCCCCTGTTTCGATAATATTTTTCTTCGCGCAAATTCTATCGCAGACCTTAACGGTTCCGGACCGGAGCTTCGTCCGCCCATAGTTTTTAACCTTGCGCCTTTAGGTCTTAATTTCGAATAATCAAAATCAATGTCTTTTCCTTCAAACCACGTTTTTATTCCCATCGCGAGCGCATCGCCCCAACCTTCACGCGAATCCGCTACGACATGGGTAGGTACTTTTTTGCCTGACTGCTTTTGTATTTGCGGAAGCTGTTGCACGGATTCCTCTTCAACTGAAAATCCTACGCCGGCTCCGCACATAGAAAGATACATAACTTCGGCGAAATCCTGAATTTTTGTAATCGCCAAATACGAACAATTATATCCCGAGATATTTGTGTTTCGCGCCGCGTCCCCCGCGCTCCAGAGCAATCTCATAGACGGCATAGCTTCCTGTTTTAATATCGCCTCGCGAATTTCGGAATATTCTTCTTCCGTAAATTTCTTATCAAGATTTTCGCGCATAAAACTCATATATCTATCAACCGATTCTATCCACGTTTCGCGCCTGTCTTCTTTTTCCATCCATCTTGAATATGAACGGTAATATACAAATTCTCCGAGCTGATTTTTAAAATATTTTTTGCTTTCTTCCGCGAGCTCTGCAAAATCTTGAGGTACAACAGTTTTCTGTTGCCTCAAATTTGCCCTTTCCTGCCTGTAAAGAATAAAAGCTTTCGCCGATTTACTAAAATCAAAAGTCATTAACTGACTTTCTATCTCATCCTGTATTTCTTCTATGCCCAATACATCTTCCGACTTATGCTTTTTGAGTAACGCTTTTACAACCCCTTCGGATACGCGTCCGGCTTCTTTTTCTTCGCCTTCTTCGGCCGCTGTCATAGCCTTCATTATCGCCGAGGTAATGCGCGTTTCATCAAAAGGAACTATTTGTCCGTTTCTTTTCTTGACGAACTTAAAAGTATTTGGCATAAGACTTTTTGAATGTTTTATATATTTCGAGTGGTTATATTTTACCACTAATTGAAAATCAATTTTTTGTGGATAACTCAATCGTTTTCCTCAACAAAACGGCTGTCCTCCCGTTTTTATAAAAAATAGGTTTGAAAATCAAACAAATATTTTTTTGTCAAATGTTTTTTATTAAAAAAAGAAATAAAAAAATTGCCGGCAGAAGATTCCTGGCGAACCCTACTTTCCCAAGCATAAAGCTAAGTATCATCGGGGATATGTGCTTTCACTTCTCTGTTCGGAATGGAGAGAGGTGGGTCACACACATCTGAATCACCAAGAAACTTCCAACGGCAATCAATTTTTAAAGCCTGAACCGAAATCAGCTTTTTGAGATAGAAATTTTCCCGCTCTTTTTGAGATTATAAAGCATAACACTTTTAGTACTCCTCGGCTAAACACATTACTGTGCGTACACCTAGAGCCTATCAACCTAGTAGTCTTCTAGGAAGTGCTGTTCCGGTTGCCCGGAACGGTATCTAATCTTGGGAGAGGCTTCGCGCTTAGATGCTTTCAGCGCTTATCCCGTCCGAACATAGCTACTCGGCAATTCACCTGGTGGCAAAGCCGATAGACCAGAGGTTCGTCCAACCCGGTCCTCTCGTACTAGGGTCAGCTTCCCTCAAATACCCACGCCGACAGCAGATAGAGACCAACCTGTCTCACGCATGTGCTCATACATTACTGTATGCATTGGACTATACCTTCACCTGTTCTAGGTGGTTGACATTAAGTCTCTACGGGGTCATAACCAATTTTTTTAAATTAATTGATCAGACTTCCCTCGGAATTGTCCTTTTAACGCCAGGTTAATGCGTGTTTAAAAGGATTTTACCGATATGAGTCAACTTGATACTTGAATATCCCTATTCAAGACCGCCGTGATATGTCTTTCCTCGGGACTCAAACCGTGGAAGAGTTCAATATAATTGCACTTCTCCACGGTTTGAACCCAGCTCGCGTACCACTTTAATTGGCGAACAGCCAAACCCTTGGGACCTTCTCCAGCCCCGGGATGTGGTGAGCCGACATCGAGGTGCCGAGCTCCGTCGTCGCTAGGGACGCTCAGACGGAACCAGCCTGTTATCCCCGGAGTAACTTTTATCCGTTATCTCCTACCTTTCTATAAAGAATAGTCGGGTCGCTAAGTTCTGCTTTCGCATCTGCGCGGCTTGTAGGCCTTGCAGTTAAGCCAGCTTATGCCTTTACACTTTAGGCGCGATTTCCATCCGCACCAAGCTGACCTTGATAAACCCCTCCGTTACACTTTAGGAGGGTTCCGCCCCAGAAAAACTGCCCGCCAGACACTGTCCCCATATGTTTTTTCCATACAGGTTAGAAAGCAACAGAGTAGAGATGGGTATTTCACTGGCGACTCCAGTTCGTCCGAAAACGAACCATCAAAGTCTCCCCACTATGCTACGCAGTACACCATTACCCCCAATATCAAGCTACAGTAAAGCTTCCGGGGTCTTTTCGTCTTGCTGCCGGTAACCCGCGTCTTCACGGGTATCGCACGTTCATCGGGCTCCTCGTTGAGACAGTTCTCCAGTCGTTACGCCTTTCATGCGCTCCGGAACTTACCCGGAAAGGAATTGCGCTACTTTAACACGGTTATAGTTACCGCGGACATTGACGAGGGCTTCGGGCAGTGAGCATGCGCTGCGCGCAAGTTATAAAGTTGAATGTTAAAAGTTTAAAGTTAAAACATTTTTTAATTTACAAACTGCGTGCAACGCACACCCCCACCGTTAACCTTCTCGCATCGGTCAGGCGTCACCCCCTATACATCCTCTTACGAGTTCGCAGGGAGCTGTGTTTTTGGTAAACAGTCGCTAGAGATACTTTCGCTGCGTCCCTCCCCAATTTTGGTATCAAGCAAACTACATTAATTCGCTTGAAAAGTTCTATTTTACCACTGCCATGAGCTTTTAATCTTTTTTCTCTTAACAAAGCATCATTTTTTGATTTATATGCTTCTGCATAAATCAAAACCCAATTGCCTTGTTTGCGAGTGGTAAATTTTTTACCTTTTGCGTTGTGTGTTAACAGTCTTTCTTTGAGATTACCGGTTATGCCGATATAAATCTCTTTCGAATAATCATTTTGAATGACATAAACTGTCCACATACAAACATTGTACCAAAATTGGAGAGGGAAAGGCTTATTCCGAAGTTACGCCTAGCTTTTTTGCCGAGTTCCTTAACGAGGAATCACCCGTTCCCCTGAGGCTCCTCGCCTCATCCACCTGTGGCGGTTTACGGTACGGATTCCATAATACTAACCTTAGAAGTTTTTCTCGGAGATGTGCTCGATTGACTTGCCCTGAGGAAACCTCAAGACTCGCCTCTACTCTGGAGTTCGCGATTGAACGCAGATATCCGGATTTTCCTAGATATCACTCTCGATCAAGGACGTCAAACCATTAAGACGAACAATTTACTACATCTCGTCCCTTCATCGAATATTATGGAAGGGCCGGAATATTAACCGGCAATCCTTCGACTACGGCTTTCGCCATTGCCTTAGGGCCGCCTCACCCTCCGTCGATTTTCGTTGCGGAGGAAACCTTGGATTTTCGGGGTCCCGAGTTTTCATCGGGATTGCGATTACTAATGCCAACATTCTCTCTTCTATGTACTCCACAGGCCCTCACGGGTCCTGCTTCAGCGCGCATAGAATGCTCTCCTACCGTATACGGACTTCATAGAGGAGGCGAAAAAAATATTTTCGCCACCCAGATAATGCGCTAGGCCTAAGGGACTCGAACCCCTGTTTCTGGATTTAGATTCCAGTGTATTAACCTCTATTACGAAGGCCTAGTTTTCAGTCTAAAGACTGATCGATCGAGTGGCTGGACTTGAACCGGCAACCTACTGCTTACGAAGCAATCGCTCTACCATTGAGCTACACTCGATTATTTAAAAGAACATTTTCCTCTATGAAATCCGCATACCCGCGTCTTCGGTATCATGCTTAAGCCCCGGTAAATTTTCGGCGCCACATTCCTCGAATAGTGAGTTGTTACACACTCTTTAAAGGATGGCTACCTCTAAGCCAACCTCCTATCTGTTAATGGAATATGACCACCTTTCACACTTAGCATGAATTTAGGGACCTTAGACGGCGATCTGGGCTCTTCCCCTCGCGACCACGGAGCTTAGCCCCCGCAGTCTGACTGCCGGAAAACATAATCCCGGTATTCGGAGTTTGATTGATTGCGCGAGATTTCTCCCTTTCACAATCATCCAGTGCTCTACCCCCAGGACATTTTTATCCGACGCTAGTCCGAAAACTATTTCGGAGAGAACCAGCTATTACCAAACTCGATTAGCTTTTCACTCCTTACCCCAGCTCATCCGAAGATGTTGAACGATCAAACGGTTCGGGCTTCCATCCCGCCTTCGCGGGACTTCACCCTGGCCAGGGCAAGCTCGTCTGGTTTCGGGTCTTATCCACACTGCATAAATTTCGCGCTATTAACACTCGGTTTCCCTTTGCCTTCGTCCTTCCCGGACTTAGACTGCAATATAGATAAACTCGTTGGCTCATTCTTCAATAGGCACACGGTCACCCCCTACGCACCTCACTAAAGCTCGGT
>CAYUXY010000013.1:0-8606 GCA_964449245.1 uncultured Candidatus Saccharibacteria bacterium | reverse complement strand
CAAGCGGAAGTGGCGTAATACAGTTTGTAGTTATTAGTTTTTAGTTGTTAGAGAAAAAAGCAAAAGTATATAGAATATTGTATATAGTATATAGTCACAGAAGAATGCAGAAATTCAATCATTAATACATTCAATCGAAATTCAAAATTAGATAATTAGAAATTCGCGTAGCTTCCTACTTCTCTCCACTTCATTTATAATGAAAATATGGCTAAAATTGGATTTTTTGAATCTGAGGGCTGGGAAGAAAAGATTGTTAGAGAGGCGTTTCCTGATGATGAGATTTTATTTTCCTCACAGAAATTAGAAGAATACGACTCAGAAAACAAGAACGATTTTGAAATTGTGTCTGTTTTTGTGAATTCAAATATAACGAAAGAAGTATTGCAAAAATTTCCAAATTTGAAGTTAATAACGACTCGTTCGACCGGATTTGATCATATAGATATTGAGACGTGCAAAACATTAGGGATTAAAATCGCGTTTGTTCCGGGTTATGGAGATAATACTGTTGCTGAATTTGCGTTTGGGCTCCTCTTAAGTCTCGTAAGAAAAATATATGACGCGATCGATAGAATAAAAGAAAAAGGAGAATTTTCATACGCAGGTTTCAGAGGTGTAGATTTGAAAGGCAAAACAATGGGCGTTATAGGGACCGGAAGAATAGGAAAGGAGGCGATAAAAATTGCCAAAGGGTTTGGAATGAATGTTGTCGCATTTGACCCGTATCCCGACGAGGTTTCTGCAAAAGAACTCGGATTTTCTTATAAATCGCTTGATGAAATGCTCGGTTTGTCTGATTTTATTACGATTCATGCGCCATATAACGATAATACGCATCATCTCATTAATCGCGATTCAATTGAGAAGATGAAGAAAGGCGTATATATTGTGAACACCGCGAGGGGAGGCATAATAGACACCGAGGCGCTTGTTGAGGGATTGGAATCCGGAATAATTGCCGGAGTGGCGCTTGATGTTTTAGAAGAGGAGGGAACAATAGAAGACGAGATGAGTTTTTTCAAGGCAGGAGGAAGGGCGCCTAATGATTTTGACGGTAAAACTCCGGATGTGCTTCAGACGATTATCAGAAACCATATTCTTATCCGTATGCCAAACGTGCTTATAACTCCACATAATGCATTTAATACGAGCGAAGCGCTTAGAAGAATCCTTGATATCACTATAAAAAATATACTCGCATTTCAGAGTGGAAACACGGAAGGGAAAAGTTTCATCAATTAATATATGAAAATAGATTCAATGTCAGTACGCCAAATATTCGATTCACGCGGTGAGCCAACAATAGAAATTAAGCTTGTGTCGGGCGCGGATTCCGCGCGAGCGAGCGTCCCGTCAGGAAAGAGCCGAGGGTCAAGAGAGGCCTCCGTATTTTCTCTGTCAGAAGCGCATATAGCCTCAAAATTTATTTCCGAAATCATTTCCGGACGAAATATAGAAACGGTTCGTGAACTTGATGATATTATGAATGGCGCCGATGGAACAGAATTAAAATCGAAAATCGGAGGAAATGTTATGCTTGGAATTTCTGTTGCTGCCGCGCGACTTATCGCGAAAGAGCGCGGAGTTCAGTTATGGCAATATTTGCGGAACGAATTTTTTGCCGAGATTTCAGAAATCAGGCGTCCGCTTATTTTTTCTAATCTCATTAATGGCGGAGTACACGCTAAAAACAATCTTAATATTCAAGAATATATGATTGTTATGAAAACGGAACGTTCGTATGAAGAAAATATTGAGAGACTCATAAAATTATATCGTCATCTTGGTCAATCGCTCGCATCCTCTCGTGGGCTATCGGCAATTCCGATAGGAGACGAGGGCGGATATTCTACAGATTTTAGAAATAATTTTGAACCTATTGAAATGCTTGAGCGCGCGATTAAGGAAGAGGGAATGGAAGATATTTGCTCGATAGGTATTGATTCCGCGGCGTCATCGTTTTTTGAGGACGGAATGTATAAATTTGATGGAGAGAGTATGAATTCCGAAACGCTTTCTCGAATTTATCAGGATTATTTTAAAAAATCGCAATTATTAACTTCTATAGAAGATCCTTTTTCCGAAAATGACGCTGAGGCATTCGCAAAACTCTCCGCAAATACTGCGCGTAAATGGATTGTCGGAGACGACCTTACCGTTACAAATCCCGCTTTTGTAAGAAAATTCGGAGGCGAAAAATATATAAATGCTGTGATAATAAAGCCAAATCAAGTTGGCACTGTTTCGGAGGCTTGCGATGCTGTGAATGAGGCAAAGACGGCGGGCGTTAAAACGATAATTTCTCATCGTTCAGGAGAAACCGAAGATTATTTTATCATCGAACTTGCAAAGGCAGGAAATGCAGACGCCGTTAAAATCGGTGCGCCAACAAAAGATCGCATTACAAAATTCAATGAGCTTATAAGGCTTTACGAAGATATTGCATAAAACAATGAATAGTTTAAATATCCTAGTCATTCTCGAGGAAGATGATTTTGTCGTTCTGAATAAGCCGGCAGGAATGCTTGTTCATTCCCCGAAGGGTTTTGATTCATCGGAGGCTACTGTTGCGGACTTTGTTTTAAAACGCTATCCGGAAGTTTCTTCGGTAGGCGATAAGCCTGATGAGCGCCCCGGAATAGTTCACAGGCTCGATAAAGACACGTCCGGCGTTTTAATCGTTGCCCGTACGAACGAATTTTTCTATTTTTTAAAAAACTTGTTTCAGACGAGGGTTGTTCAAAAAACTTATCTCGCGCTCGTTATCGGCAGACTTCCGCTCGAGGGCGTTATAGATATACCGATTGGACTAAAGCCCGGCACAACGCGCAGAAGCACGAGGGCTAAAAATATGAAAATGGTTAAAGAAGCGAGGACGGAGTACAAATTGATTCGCCGTTTTGAAACTACAGATGGGGAATACTCTTTTATCCGCGTATTTCCAAAAACAGGAAGAACTCATCAAATAAGAGTGCATTTTCTCGATATTCACCATCCGATAGTAGGGGACGGTATGTATGGGAAGCGGGCTAATCCTTGGAATTTAAAGCGACAATTTCTTCACGCGGAATCTATCGAATTTCCGTTAAAAAACGGCAAGATTTTCAAGGTTGAGGCGGATTTGCCGGAGGATTTAAAAAATATTATTGAAGAGTTGGAGAAGCGACGCGTCGCTCTTTCAAAAAGTTGACTAAAATCCTGTTCGCATTTAGTATAAAAAAGCTTATATGATAGACGAAAACACATTAAAAGAAATAAAGCCCGGAGCGAAAATTCGCGTCTGGGAGAGAATAAAAGAAGGCGATAAGGAGCGTCAGAGCCCGTTTGAGGGAATTGTTATTGTAAGAAAACACGGCAACGAAGCCGGCGGTACGTTTACCGTGCGCGCAGTCCGTCAGGATATAGGAGTTGAAAAAATTTATCCTATAAATACACCGATTATCAAAAAAGTGGAAATCATTGCGCCGGCGAAGAAGGTACGTCGGTCAAAACTCTATTTTCTTAGAAACCTTTCTAATAAAAAGGTTAGGGAAAAGTTAAAAATATCCCTTTAATAAAAAGGGAAATGCGCGGGTGCTGAAACTGGTAGACAGGCAAGGTTGAGGGCCTTGTGTCCTTTTTGGACGTGGAGGTTCAAGTCCTCTCCCGCGCACAAAAAACGCCGTGAGGCGTTTTTGTATTGTGGCGGGAAGCGAAGCAATTGATTGCTTCGCGTGAGGACTTGAAGCCCTGAGCGATGTTCCGACAGTAGTCGGAACCGCGAGGGGCGGCCTGCGAATTCTACGAGCGACGGCGAGTAGAAATTTGTAGGCAAGTCCTTCCGCCAAAGGCGGACAATTCTCCCGCGCACAAAAAACGCCGTGAGGCGTTTTTGGGTGGTCAAAAAAACAACAAAAATGCTGTTTTTTGCTAAGGCTTGACTTGCGCCGAATATAATCTATTACTGTAAGTAGTATTTAAAAGTTTGTAAATTAGATTTGAAAAATTTTGTTATTTGAATATAAAGGAGTAAATATGGCCGAATTGATAATATCCATTCCGCATCCATTTTCTCAAGAGGAAGCTCTTAAGAAAATGGACGTGCTTATCGAGGAAGTAAAAAAACAAATTTTCGTCCTCGACTTAAATGAAAGATGGAACGGAGATACATATTTATTCAGCTTCTCCTTCCATTCGGGTGTGGTGTGTAATATTTCAGGGACGATAAAAGTGGCAATATCGGCCTTTGAAATAAATATTAACGTCCCTCGCATATTAGAGGGACACATGCAGGAGATTAAGGTCATAGTCCTTAATCGCATGCGGGAAATTTTTTGATTTTTACAAAAGGGCCAATGTTTACCATTGGCCCGAGCTTATTATTAAAAAACCAAATAACGAAGAAATTTCTCACGAGTAAAATTTGTGAGGTTAGTTCGCTGATTTTCGGGTCTCTTTTGCTTTATTTTGCCCTATAAATATGGTATTCTTATAGAAAGCCGAGCGGGGCATTTTTTATGAAAACAGACAAAAAAACACCAAAGAAAGAAGAAAAAACCACTAAGCCGTCATACGGCGCTAAAGACATATTTGTTCTTGAGGGGCTTGATCCGGTAAGGAAGCGCCCCGGAATGTATATCGGCACAACGAGCTCCGAGGGTCTTCATCATTTACTTTGGGAAGTAGTAGACAATTCAATCGATGAGGCTATGGGCGGATACGGGAAATACATTCTCGTAGAATTACTAAAAGACAATCAGATTAGAGTAACGGATAGCGGTCGCGGAATTCCGGTTGACATTCACGCGCAGACGAAAAAATCAGCGCTCGAAACTGTGCTTACCACGCTTCACGCCGGAGGAAAGTTCGGAGGCGATTCATATAAAGTTTCCGGCGGTTTACACGGCGTAGGCGTAAGTGTTGTTAACGCCCTCTCTTCTTGGATGCGCGCGGAAGTACGGCGTGACGGCGGAGTATATTTTCAGGAATATGAGCGCGGGAAGCCTAAGGCGTCTGTCAAAAAAATAGGCAACTCTAACGAAACCGGAACAACAATTACGTTTTCTCCGGACCCCGAAATTTTTCCCGTCATAGAATTTGATTTAAAGAAAATCATAGATCACTTGAGACATCAGGCGTATCTCTTAAAGAGCGTGCATATAGAAATAATAGACGCGCGCAAAGAAGCTCCGGTATTTTATGGATTTTGTTTTGATGGCGGGTTGAGGTCGTTCGTGCATTCTCTTACGAGCGGGAGCTCCGTTGACAAAATTCAGAGCAATACGTTTTATGTAGACAAAGAAAGCGAGAATGTAGGCGTTGAAGTCGCTTTTGTATATACGAACGAAATGGAAATTCAGGAAATGAGTTTCGCAAATAATATTTATACTCCGGACGGGGGAATGCATCTAACGGGTTTTCGCACCGCGCTTACAAGGACGTTGAATGACTATGCCCGTCAAAGCGGAATAGTGAAAGATTCGGAAGATAATCTGACTGGCGACGATGTGCGGGAAGGACTTACGGCAATCGTTGCCGTAAAGGTTCGCGAACCCCAATTTGAAGGGCAGACTAAAGCGCGACTTGGCAATACAGAAGCGCGTACCGCAGTTGATGCCGTTACGAGCGAGGCGCTGAAAGAATTTCTTGAAAGATATTCGTCAGACGCAAAAAGCATAATTCAGAAAAACGTCCTTGCCGCAAAAGCGAGAAAAGCGGCAAAGGCTGCGAAAGATACTGTATTAAGAAAGGGGATACTTGACGGTATGACTCTCCCCGGCAAGCTCGCGGATTGTTCTTCAAAAAGACCGGAAGAGTCGGAGATTTTCATAGTAGAAGGAGATTCCGCAGGTGGCTCTTGTAAACAGGGGCGAGACAGAAGGACGCAGGCCATATTGCCTTTGCGCGGAAAAATTTTAAACGTTGAAAAATCGCGGGTTGATAAAATTCTCGCAAACAAAGAAGTGCGATCTCTTATAGTCGCGCTCGGAACCGCAATATCGGACAAATTTGATATTACGAAACTCCGATATCATAAAATAGTTCTTATGGCGGATGCCGACGTTGACGGAGAGCATATTTGCACACTTCTTCTTACTTTGTTTTTCCGATATTTTCCGCAGATTATCGAGAATGGGCATTTGTATATAGCGCAACCACCGCTTTTCCGCATACAAAGAGGCAAGGATGTGCAGTACGCATATAATGAGAAAGAGAAAGACGAGATATCAAAATCGTTCGGAGGGGAGAATGTAAACGTTCAGAGATATAAAGGTCTCGGAGAAATGAATCCGGATCAGTTATGGGAAACCACGATGAATCCGGCGAATAGGGTTTTGAAACAAGTGATGATAAGCGATCCTGTAGAAGCGAACCGCCTCTTCGACGTTTTAATGGGCGAAACCGTTGAACCGCGCAAAAATTTCATACAGGCGCACGCGGCGGCAGTTAAAAATCTTGACATTTAGCCCGTTGAATTTTAATCTAAATCAGGCTGAATGATGCTGATAAACAAATGAGCAACCGTATTAAAACTTTTTTACAGGATTCCCGACAAGAGCTGAAGCGGGTTAATTGGCCTACGCGTAACGAGACTGCGAAGTATACGCTTTTTGTAATTGCCTTTTCAGTTCTCGTGGCGGTATTCCTCGGTATTTTGGATTTCGGATTTATGCAAATTCTCGAAAATCTTGTTATTTAATTTTTATGGCTAAAATAAACGATGAACCAAAAGGAGAAAAAAAGTGGTATGCAGTGCATACTTATTCTGGCTACGAAGATGCCGTTTCGCGTTATTTGAAACAGAGAGTCGAATCTCTTCTTATGGGCGATAAAATTTTTGAAGTTATTGTGCCGAAAGAAGTTAAGATTCGCGTCAAAAACGGCAAGAGACTTACTCACGAAGAAAAAATATATCCCGGATACGTGCTTGTTCTTATGATAATGGATCACGATTCGTGGTCTGTCGTACGAAACACGCCTCGCGTAACCGGTTTTGTCGGTGCGGATTCCACAACCCCTACGCCACTTTCCGATTCCGAGATAAAAGAGCTGATGGAAAGGATGGGGCCGAAGGATCCCAAATTCAATGTTGATTTCAAGAAGAACGATCTTGTGAAAATTGTTGATGGTCCGTTTAAAGAATACGAGGGCAAGGTCGCCGAAGTTGACGAAGAAAGGGGGAAGCTTAAGGTGCTCGTTACCATATTTAACAGAGATACGCTGGTCGAGCTCGACTCGTTACAAGTTAGCAAGGTTTAAAAAACAGCTTTACTTTTAGGCATTATTCGTATAAGTTATTATTCGACAGAAAGATTTATGGCAAAGACAATAAAAACAGTATTAAAACTACAAATTGAAGCAGGCAAGGCAAATCCGGCGCCTCCAATAGGTCCGGCATTGGGTCAACACGGTGTAAATATCGGAGCATTCTGCCAGCAGTTTAATGAAGCTACGAAAGATATGCTTGGCGATATTGTTCCAGCGGAAATCACGATATATGAAGACAGGACATTTGATTTCAAGTTAAAGACATCTCCGGCTTCAGCGCTTTTGAAAAAAGTAGCAGACATTGCAAAAGGTTCTCCGATTCCGCATAAACAGAAAGTTGGCAAAGTTACCAGAGCGCAACTTAAGGAAATTGCTGAAAAGAAAATGATTGATTTGAATGCTCGAGACACAGACGCCGCAATGAAAATAATCGAGGGAACGGCAAGAAATATGGGCATAGAGATTTCCGATTAACATTTATGTCATTTGATGGATAATATCCCGCCATTCTATAGAGTGGCGGGATATGTGTTAATATTAGGTTGTAAATGAAGAAATAAATTTATAATGATAGGTAAATTTATAGTGATAGAAGGAACTGATGGATCCGGAAAAACGGAGCAATTTAAATTGCTCCGCGACCATTTTTTGAAAGACGGATATACTGTACAGACGTTTGATTTTCCGCAATACGACAGGGAATCGTCTTTTTTTGTGAGGGAATATTTAAACGGCGCATACGGAGGGTGGAAAGATGTGGGCGCTAAGCGCGCATCTATTTTTTATGGATTGGATAGATTCGATGCGAGTTTAAGGATTCGAACTGCGATAAACGATGGACAAATAGCTCTTTCCAATCGGTATACCGGATCGAATCTTGGACATCAAGGCGCGAAAATATCTCCAAACGAGAGAAAGGATTTTTTTGAGTGGGTATATAATCTTGAATTTAATACGTTAGGCAATCCAAAACCTGATTTAAGCGTAATACTTCACGTTCCGGCGGAAATATCATTTGATCTGATATCCGGGAAGGAAGACCGCTCGTACATCAAAAAAGGGAAAAGAGATTTACACGAAGGAGATATGGATCATCTGCGTCTTGCCGAAGAGTCTTATCTTCAGGTGGCAAATATGTGGCCAAACGATTTCAAAGTTGTCGAGTGTGTTGAGGGCGGACGACTGCTTTCGATATCAGAAATTCACGAAAAAGTGTGGGGGATTATCAAATCGGAAATGCACAATTAACATTTGACAGAATCGCAGTTTAGTTGGATAGTGAGGGCAGAATTATTAATTAAGGCACAAGACGGCCTCAATTAGAACGGCGCCATTTCAGGCGTTTTTTTGTTTTT
>CAYUXY010000012.1:0-8707 GCA_964449245.1 uncultured Candidatus Saccharibacteria bacterium | reverse complement strand
CTATATACGGCATATCATTCATATGGCTTTTGATCTTGGGTATCAGGGATTCATATTCTTCCTTAGTATATTGCTTGTTCAAAATGCAATATTCTTTGTTCCTAAGTCCTACGCAACCGAAGAGGTGGGAGGATGAATGACAAGACCAAGAATATTTACTGGAATATGTATTATATACATTCGAAAACATATTATTACGTAAAGATGCCCCGCATCCTAATATCTCGTAACATAACTCAACTCCTGCTCCAGTTCCATAGATATCATAACAATCTTTTATATTGGGTATTCCATAGACAATAAATTTTGAATTTTCAACTGGACCTTCTATATCAAAACATTCGGTACAATTTTTAGCACTGAATAAATATTCTCCCGTAGAATTCACTGTTTTAATTAATTCTGCAAATCTACGAGGAAATTTCTTAGAAAACAAACTAAATTCCCGTTTCTTTTCTTCTAAACACTCATAACTTCCGAGATTATATTTTCGAATTTCTTGTTCATATTCTTCTTTTGTAAATTTTTTATTAAATATATGATATTTGGCATTTTTTAAATTAACACATCCAAAACAGTACTCGCAATTACCGCAATGGAACATGAAAGAACAGTCCATGCAATTTTCGCTAAAATAGACGAATGAACTTCTATAACAATTATGTGCATATAAACTCTCGTAACATAGATTTTCGCTCTTACATCCGAGCGCATCATATGATCCTTTATTTTCTACAGAGTGATATAAATAACTACTATCTTCATTCATATCGCTTGCAAAATTAAGATAACAATTTTTATTTTCGTATGTATGGTTGCAATATTCGCTGTTGACTGATTTCGTATTACTAAGCATTATTGCGGGTACATTAGAAAAAAGCGAAGAAAATTGTTGAAAAAAATTTACTGAAAAGTCGTATTCCACACCATAATCCATCGGGTCCCAATTGTCTGACCACCAGCATTTTTGACAATACAAAACAACTCGAGAATTTAAAGAATACATTGAGATAGAGCTCGCTCCACAAAGTTTGCAAATATTTTTATACAATACTCTTTCATTTCTCCATGAGAGCCTCCTTTGCTGTCTACACTCCGGACAAAACGTCGGCGGAGGAACGTCGATTTTCTGATAAAAAGCTTCGTCGTCAGGTGTGATTTCAAAATCTGTTTTGCAGTTCTGACACTGTCTTGTTTCACTATCGCTCATAATTTCTAATTAACTAATTCTGAATTTCGATTGAATGAATTAATGATTGAATTTCTGAATGGATTTATCTGTGCCTATATACTATATACAATATTCTATATACTTTCTGTATTTCACTCTAACAACTAAAAACTAATAACTACAAACTATTTTCCCTTCCTCCTCATCGCTCTCCTTACAGCTTCTTTTATGTCTTTGACTCCCATACCATATTTTTCGAGAAGCTCCTCCGGTTTGCCAGATTCTCCAAACGAATCATCCATTCCGATAAATTCGATTGGCGTTGGCAATTTTTTCGCAAGCAATTCAGAAACAGCGCCACCAAGACCACCCGCAATCTGGTGCTCTTCCACAATCACTACCGCCCCAGTTTTTTCCGCATATTCAAGAATGGCTTTTTCATCAAGCGGTTTTATCGTATGCATATTTAAAACCACAGTGCCTATTTTTTCTTTATCAAGTTCTTTTGCCGCAAAAAGAATTTTTGACAAAAGCGGTCCACAACCAATAATCAATACTTCCGGATTTTTAGAACGCCAGAATACCTCCGCTTTTCCCATTTTAAATGGAGCGTCTTCATTAGTTATTTCCAAGCTCTTTTCCCTTGCGAGTCTTATATATACAGGCCCCCATAAATTTGCGGCGGCTATTGTTGCTTTTTTGGCTTCGTTTGCGTCGCAAGGCACTATAACTCGCATATTCGGCAATATTCTCATTATTCCAATATCTTCGGTCGCCTGATGAGTCGCCCCATCCGGACCGACCGAAATTCCAGCATGAGCGCCGGCTATTTTAACATTTGAGTCGTTATAGCATATCGTAGTTCTAATTTGTTCATAATTTCTCCCCGGAGAAAATACCGCGTACGAGGATATAAAAGGTATCTTACCGCTAATGCCAAGCCCTGCGGCAAGGGTCGCTAAATTTTGTTCAGCAACGCCAACCTCGAAAAATCTCTCCGGAAATTTTTTTGCAAACGCTTCTGAACGAGTAGATTCCGTAAGATCGGCGCAGAGCACAACTACGTTTTTATTTGCATCTCCCGCCTCCACAAGCCCATCTCCGAATCCATCTCTAACGGCCTTCATTTCACAATCCTTATCAAATATTTTTTTGTTTAGATTTTTGTTTAGCATTTTACTTTCAACTTTAAACTTTTAACTAATTTATTCGTGTTCGGATTGAATTTTTTTGCCAAGCGTTCTTATTTCTTTAATTGCTTTTTCGGCCTCATCTTTTGTCGGCGGTTTTCCGTGCCAGCGATAATCCCTTTCCATAAAACTCACTCCTTTCCCCGGAATTGTGTGCGCGATAATCACGGTGGGTTTTTCGTATATCGCCTTCGCTTCGTTTACCGCATCTACAAAGTCTTCAATATTATGCCCATCGATTTCAATCACGTGCCAATTAAACGCTTCGTACTTCGCGGAAAGAGGCTCTATAGGCATTATCTTTTCCGTATATCCGTCTATTTGTATATTATTCCTATCAACAATGAGAATCAGATTTAAAAATTTGTGTTTCCCCGCGAACATAACCGCTTCCCAAAAATTGCCCTCCTGATGTTCCCCATCGGAAGCAACGCAATACGTCCAGTATTTTTTTCTATCAAGCTCTCCCGCAAGAGCTATTCCTATTGCCTGAGAAAGACCCGACCCAAGCGGACCGGAAGTCGTTTCGATCCCCGGAACAGTTCCCCTGTGCGGATGCCCCTGCAAACGTGAATTTATTTTTCTAAGCGTTAATAATTCCTCCAACGGAAAATACCCCGCATACGCAAGCGCAGCATATTGCACAGGACAAATATGCCCGTTTGAAAGAATTAGTCTGTCTCTCTCCGGCCATTTTGGTTTTTTCGGATCGTGATTCAAAATATGAAAATAAAGCGCAGTGAAAATGTCAGCCATACCGAGCGGGCCTGCGGAATGCCCCGAGCCGGCTTCGAAAAGCATCTCCACAATCTTTTCGCGGATACGGGCAGAAAGTTTTTCCAAATATTTCAATTCGTCTTCATGAAAATTAGCCATACCTTTATATATTACATTATTTTTTGCGTTTTTTCGCCGCAGACACAAAACCTAAAAACAACGGATGAGCTTCTGTAAACCTTGATTTAAATTCCGGATGAGCTTGAGTCCCAACAAAAAATGGATGTTTCGGAAGTTCTATAAAGTCAACCAATCTTTTATTTTCCACAGAAAATCCTGAAAAAACTAACCCATTTTTTTCCAGAATTTCATGATATTCCGGATTTACTTCATATCTGTGCCTATGGCGTTCTTTTGCATTTTTACTTTTATACAAACCTTCTACTACTGTTCCCGGAACCAGTGAGACTTCGCAACTTCCTAATCTCATTGTCCCTCCTAAATCATTAACCTTTTTTTGCTCCGGCAAAATATCTACAACGGGATATTTCGTATCAACATCAAATTCAGTGCTATTAGCTCCGTCTAATTTCGCGACATTTCTTGAAAATTCAATGACCGCCATTTGAAGTCCGAGACAGAGACCAAGAAAAGGTATTTTTTTCTCACGCGCGTATTGAACCGCTTTTATTTTTCCCTCGCTTCCTCTTTTTCCAAACCCACCCGGAATAAGAACACCGTCCACATCTGAAAGCTGTTGTTCTAAATCTTCATTTTCCGATTCTATGTGTTTTATATTAATTTTTGCTCCGGTATGCGCGCCGGCATGCCTTAACGCCTCTTCTACGGAAATATACGCATCTGCGTGATCTACATATTTTCCTACAATCGCTATCGACATTTCCTTTTTTGCATTTTTCATCTTGGAAACAAGCCGTTTCCATTTATCCGTGCCATTTTTTCTCGCGCGAATACCGAGTCTTTTTATCAGCAGTTCGTCAAAATTTTGTTTTTGAAAGTTAAGAGGAATGTCATATATAGTATCGGCGTCAGCGGCCTCGATTATTTTTTCTTCATCAACGTCGGTGAAGAGAGAGATTTTTGTTTTGTTATCTTTTTTAAACGGAACTTTACATCTTACAACAAGAAACTCCGGCTGAATTCCGCTGCTTCTTAAAAGTCTAACGGATTGCTGAATTGGCTTTGTCTTTTCTTCGTTGGATGGGAAAATATAATCAATCTTTACAACCTCGACAAAAACAACGTTTTCCGGACCACACTCCCTATACATTTGCCTTGCAGCCTCCAAAAAAGGCTCTGCTTCAATGTCGCCCACAGTACCTCCTATTTCTACAATTACAACGTCAATATCTTTATTTTTCCCAGCTTCTTTTATCCTTCTTTTTATCTCATCGGTAACGTGCGGAATAATTTGAATTGTTTTGCCCAAAAAATCTCCGTGTCTTTCCATTTTCATAACAGATTCATACACGGCGCCTGTCGTGAAATTAGATTGATGGTCAAAAGACTCTCCAATAAACCGCTCGTAATGCCCCAAATCAAGGTCCGTTTCAGCGCCGTCATCCAAGACAAATACTTCTCCATGTTGAAAAGGATTCATAGTGCCTGCATCACGGTTCAAATACGGATCCATCTTTATCGGGAAGATTTTTACCCCTCGCGATTTTAAAAGAGCGCCTATGCTTGCAACAGTGATACCCTTCCCTATTCCCGAAACTATGCCACCCAATACAAAAATATATTTTGTGTTTTTCTTAGTTTTTGAATTCATATATTTACGAGCGTTTGATATTGTTTTTCCGGATTATCGCTTTTTTCCAGAATAAATGACCGCGATATTAGAATATCCGCTCCGGCATCGCGAGCCAAGCTCCCCGTTTCAATATTTATACCTCCGTCAACCTCAATCGCGGAATCCGGAACAAGCTCGCGAATAAAAGATATTTTATTTAATGCCAATTGATTAAACTCCCCTCCGGAAAACCCGATCGGGACGGCGAGCACACTCCAAAATTTTACCATTTCGCAAAATTCTTCTATTTTACCGTTGTCGGTTTCCGCTTTTATAGCGAGACCGAGCTCAACGTCACTTGCAATACACATTTCCTCTATCCTTCGGAACGCGTCTATATCACGAACAGATTCTACGTGAATTATAATTCTTCTTGCATTGACCGCGATCCACTCCCGCACAAAAGGTTCCGGATCCTTAACCATAAGATGAACTTCTAAATTCGCAGAAAAACCGTCTTCTTCAAAGACTCTTTTAAATTCTTTTGCGTTTTCACACAACACAACAGGCGCAAATTGCCCGTCAGCTACATCAATGTGCATCCATTTTGAAGTTGTGTTTTTAAAAATATCGCGCGTTTTTCTCACGCAATCTTCGTTATTACAATTAATCGACGGTATAACAATCATTATATTTCTTCGCTTGATTTTTCTGCGCTAAACGGCTGTATAAATTTTTCTTCTATCTTGCTGATTTTTTCGATACGCCGTCTGAATCTCTCTTCTCTCGAGAAAGGCGTTTCGAGCCACGCTATCAATATTTTTCTCACATCCGCGCTCGTCAAATAATCCGCCGGAAGAATAAGGACGTTAATATCGTCGTCATTTCTCGCGTCAAATGCTTGATCGGCATTCATAATGATTGCCGCGCGAATTTTCTGAAATTTATTTACAACAACATTCATACCCACTCCGCTTCCGCATATCAAAATTCCCCTACTGCTTTCATAGTCTTTGCTTACTTTTTTTGCCAAAGGAAACGCGAAATCCGGATAATCATCATTCTCGTCGTAGCGCGTATTTCCCGTATCCCATACTTGATACCCCCTGTTTTGAAGAAACACCTTTACGGCTTCTTTTAATTTATACCCGTTATGATCCGCTCCGATATAAATAATCATATTGGTTATTATAACCCTTTTTATTTCACTCCGAAATTTTTTTGTAACCAGTCTTTCAAAACAAGTATATCGCCATTCGCATCATTAGACCCCAAAACGCCTATGAGCACATTTCTTTCCGACTCGGCGCTCTTGGATACGTTCCAGACAGTGAGCACTGTAAATCCGACCTCGTCTGTCCGCCCACCTATAACCCCGCGCAATCCATCGCTTCCAACGAACGGGTTAAAATTTTGTATATCAGAAAATTCAACTGTTTTTCCCTCGTCATATGGCTCTCCCACACTTACACCGAATATAAAACCTCGCTTATCGAGTATATATTTTGCGAGCCTTGATAAATCACGCATAGTAGATACATTTCCGGCGTTCTCTCCGGTGGCATCTACGAGCTCTGTTTCATTCATACCGAGAGCTCGCGCCTTCGTATTCATTTGTTTCACCGTTTCTTTTTCCCCTAAAAATCTCGCGATTACCGAAGCGGCATCGTTTGACGATTGCATAAGCAATGGATATAAAAGATCAAATCCTCTATACCTCTTACCAACCGAAAGAAAACCGTCGCTCTTCGATGAATTAAGCGCTTCTTTTTCGGCTGTAATCAATCTTTCGAGGTTTACAACCTCGCTCGCCGTCAAAGCCGTCATACTTTTTGTAAGCGCGCCGAGCGGTAAAACTTTATCAACGTCCTTATCCAATAAAATTTCCCCCGTATCCAAATCTGCGATTACTGCCGCCTCTGCACTAATATTCGGAGCGGATTCTATCGTGTCTTTTTCGGGCATAATAGCCTCGTAAAGTTTTTTTGACGATCCTTCTTCGAAGACAAGCACGGGCATTCCCGATTCTGCAAATTTAAACGCAATTTTTGCATCTTCCGTAGCTAATCTTATACACCCTCCCGAATACGATGATTCTATTGGCGTTCCATTAGAATAGTATGGCCATCCGTGAATAAAAAAGTTTCCGTAAAACTGAATGCCATAAGGCATCCAGACTCGGCTGATAGACGAGAAATGGTTCGCTGTTTTTACTCCAACCGTATATATGCCGGTCGTAGTTTCCCACCAGCTTCCCTCCTTTCCCTTTGCCGCTATCGGCAGAACGTCTATCGCCTCGCCTTTTTTATACAAGGTCAGTTTCATACTTTTCAAATCAGCCTCAATAAAATCAGCGGAATCCGCGATAAGTTTCTTTTTTTCCGTTTGAAAAATTTCTTCGTCGCTTTCTGAACGAACGTCAGACCCCTCCAAAAACGATCTATCGCCGTCAACCGTGCGATATACGATAGGCTGAAGGGCTTTTATCGCTTTTAGTTCATTATTTTCAAACCATAATTTAACTCCATATCCGGCCGACAAGACAGCTACAGCTCCGAAGAGCGTGCAACATATCATAGACATTGGATGTTTAAAATGTTTTTTCATAATCCGCAATGAATTTAATAAAACCTAACCGTTACAAACCACTCTTCCCCGCCGCTTTTACGTGTCTTACGAGCGTCGAAACATACCCAGCCTCATTGTCATACCACGACAAAATCTTAACGAGATTTCCTCCAACAACTTTTGTAAATTCCAAATCTATTATCGCGCCGTATGGTTCGCCTAATATGTCGGACGAAACTATTGGACTTTTTTCTGTTTTTAAAATTCCTTTCCATCTGGCGCTTTTTTCCGCGCGAATGAACATATCATTTATTTCTTCGACTGTCGTATTGCGCTTCGTAACCATTGTAATATCCGCGACCGAACCGGATGGCACAGGCACCCTAATCGCGACACCGTCAAATTTGCCATTCATATTTTTTATAGCGCGACCGACGGCAAGCGCCGCGCCTGTCGTTGACGGAATAATATTTTGCGCGCCGGCCCTTCCTCTTCTGAAATCCTTCCCCTTTACAGGAGAGTCTACGAGCGTCTGTGTGGCGGTATATCCATGAACCGTGTTTAATATCGCTTTTTCAATTCCAATCGTTTCATCAATAATCTTTATGACGGGAGACGTGGCGTTTGTAGTGCAAGAGCCGTTTGAACTTACCTTAACTCCTTTCAGCTCTTCTTCGTTTATGCCTACGAGAACCGTTTTCCCTTTTACGCCATCCGCATCTTTCGCCGGCGCGGTTATTACGACCCGCTTAGCTCCCGACAAACAGTGCACGGACGATTTTTCGAATGATTCAAACGCTCCGGTCGCCTCAAGAACTACGTCTATTTTTAATTCTTTCCAAGGCAATTTTAACGGATCACTTTCATTTAGAAATCTGATTTTTTTCTTTTTTACAATTAGATATTTTTTATCCCCTCTTGCGTCAACGCTCACATCGTGCGGAAATTTTCCGTACACAGTATCGTATTTTAAAAGATATGCGAGGTTATCAACATTTCCCAAATCATTTATCGCAACAACATTAATAGATTTATCTTCGAGCGCCCTTTTCAAAAATAGTCTGCCTATACGCCCAAATCCATTTATTGCTATGTTTGCCATAAGTGTAATTATAACATTAAAATGCGAGAGAAAAGAATATAGAATGTAGTATATAGAATATAGGCACAGAAGAATGCATTCGAAATTCAATCATTGGTTCATTAAATCAAAATTCTCGCCCGAACGACTGATTCGTTCAGTCGGGCAGGCAAAACAGGACGAGGTCAAAACCCCGATGCTTTGATCGGGGCTCGCGACCCCCAAAG
>CAYUXY010000011.1:11479-13575 GCA_964449245.1 uncultured Candidatus Saccharibacteria bacterium | reverse complement strand
TCCGGAGTCTTACCGCCATACGTATCCGCTCTCATTTTATCTTCAAATTCGTTCAAACTTTTCGTAGCCAATTCATAATTCCTGTCCGACTCTCTTTGCCTTTTTGCCTCGGGGCTCAAAAATGCGCTCCACAAGACTATGAGTGCAAATACAACTAATACTGCGGATATTGCAATTAACGAAAACTTAAATACCTTTCCGCGAGATGGGGTTTCGTTCATATTTTTAGTTTAAGTAGATAAAAAAAATACCTTCCTCCTGTTTCGAGGAAAGTTCGTCATCTCACACTTGAATGTATTATATCAATTTTGTTTCAAATCTATCTGTGGATAACTGTTGACCTGCCGAACATCGAGTGCTATTATTTAAGAGTAGATGAAAATTCTACTAGTCACGCGGTCCCGCCCAAAGCGGGATTTTCGCTTTTTGATATGTTCTTTTTCCTACATAAAATTTACCGAAATCGATATATTTATCTTTAATATTATGCAACTCTCCGGCTACCTGATTTCGCACACCAACAATACCTATACATTTTTCCATAACTTTTAGTCTTTTTAACGGAGCATACATATCAGAATCACCTGAAAAAAGTAGCGTCGCCGTAAATTTTTCTGCATCGTCTAACATATCCATCGCTATTTCTATATCAAAATTACACTTCGGTTCTTCGATGATTATTCCGGATTTGTTCAAATCATCAATCAACTCCTTAATCTTATTTTTTATGGAAGATCCATCAAGTAACGACATCGTGCGACGTTGAAAAAATAATTCCTCATTTATATTTTTTGTGATGAATTTCATCGGCTTCGTCCTTAAAATCGCTCCGGACTTTTTAATTCGATCATGGAAGGCGTTAGAGTTTTTTATATCCTTTTCATTTAACCCATAATATACTTTTATTTCCTGTATATTTGTAAAACCGTTAAGCTGTCTTATAACATCCTCTATTCTGAATCTCCAACCTAAAACATTCTGCCAATGAAACATGTTAGTCAAATCCAAATAAGCGAAAATTGACGTTTCTTTTTGTATCCATTCGACGTAATCATCCCTAATGATAAATCTATTTTTCATTCCACGAAAAACACCCACGGAAATTCCCCTACTGTTTGCCTCTTTTATTTTCTCACGGTATTTATATACTCATTGATACTCAAAACAGCTTTTGTCGCATCCCCCATTGAGATGTTGTTTTGTTTATAGAGAACGTCCGAGACGTCGCCGGCTGCCCAAATGCGCGCGTGAGACGTCTTTTGCGTCTTGTGGTCAACTATAATTTCTTTTCTCTCGTTTATATTAACCATACCGCTTACCAAGTCGGAATTCGGAAGCCAGCCTATTTCGATAAATACGCCCTCGAGCGGAATTTCTTTTTCTTCTCCGGTTTCTTTTATTTTATATCTCATCCCCGTTACCATTTTTTCTCCCATGATTTTTACAATCTCCGTTCCGGGCATCAGTTTTACTTTCGGATTTTGTTTAAGTTTTTCGAAAGTAACGGCATCGCCCCTCACCGAACTGCGATAAAACAAACTTACTTCGGACGCGTAGTGCAAGAGATCAAGCACGGATTCAAGCGCGGCGTTCCCTCCTCCCACAACGGCAACTCGCTTATCTTTAAACATCGGCGCGTCGCACGTCGCGCAATATGCTACACCCTTGCCGTCGAATTCTTTTTCTCCGGACACATCGAGCTTCCTGCGCTTGCTACCCGATGCGACAAATAACGTTTTCGCTTCAAATTCTTTTCCGGCTTCGGTTTTGACTATAAAAAACTCCCCATTGTCTACAACTGACGATACGCGGTCGCCGTCAATTATTTCAATTCCATCTTGAGCGCGAAGCTGTGATTCCATTTTCGAGGCAAGTTCCATTCCGGAAATCGTCGTGTATCCTATGAAATTTTGAATATCTGCCGACACGACGGACTGCCCGCCAAACATATCGGTAATTATCACACTTTTTATCTTTTTTCTCGCGGCATATATTCCGGCCGCTACCCCTGCCGGCCCACCGCCTATTATTGCAAGTTCGTACATATTCCGCATTATAATTCGACTCTGTTACTTCGACAAGCTTGGTACGAATAA
>CAYUXY010000011.1:0-11379 GCA_964449245.1 uncultured Candidatus Saccharibacteria bacterium | reverse complement strand
AAAAAACGCGCGAGAAGCGCGCCCAATTTATAAATAAGGGCCAATCAGAACAAAAATATATTGAATCAATTAAAATTACTTCGCGTCAAATTCCTCAACCTCCGATTCTTCCATTTCTATATTGCACATAGGACACGTTCCGCCTTCTTCAGAGGAATATCCGCAATCGGGACACTTATACATAAAAGTAATCTAACTTATATGAAAAATCGCGACCTTTTCACTTATATATTAATTATACAAAATCAGTATGCGCTTACTTTAACCCAAGGGCTTCCGCAATTGCCTTTCTGTCAAAGCCCATAAATACATCGTCCCCCACTTCTATTACGGGAACGCTGAGTTGATGCGATATTGATTCGAGCTCTTCGCGCGCCGATTCGTCTTTTGAAATATCTTTTTCCTCAAACGGAACATTGTTTTTCTCAAAAAATCTTTTTGCCGCTTCGCAATATACACATATTGGCGCGGTATATATCACAACTTTTTTCATAATGCGTTTTATTCTTTTTCTGACGGAAGTGCGTTCCATAACGCTATCAAAATAATAGCGCAACCGGAAAAAAGCGAGCTCCAGACGGCAAAGTTAATTTCGTATATTCCCAATATCCACGGCGACAAAAGAATCCATGCGCCAATCGCGATAAGCGCCCATTGGTTCAATTTCATATTTTTATATTTCGCTTAAAAGCTCATCAACAATAAGCTTCATATACGGGTTTCCCGGAGTTTCTTCTTCAAACGGAAGTCTTCCCGGCAAAACATAGAGGGCCTTTCCTTTTATGAAAATTACCGAATATGGCGTACCTTCCAATCCCGACTTTACCGCGTCATTCAAATCAGCTTCAACCGCGTTCGCGTGTCTTCCGGAAGAAAGACAAAGCTCAAAGTCCGTTTTATCTAATCCGATATAGGAAGCTACTTTCGGCAATTCCGAAGGCGCGAGCTCCGAATCCGAAGGAGCAATGTCGTGTAATCTGTCGAGAAAAGCCCAGAAAGCGTCATTTCCGCCAAGCTCGGCCGCGCACTCTGTCGCTTCCGCTTCGTTTCTCGCCTGCATATGCAAACTATCTATCGGAGCATGTCTGTATATCCACGCAACGTCTTCTTTATAAGTTTCCGTTATTTTTTTCATCGTACCATAGAAATCTTTGCAATACGGGCACTCTGTATCCGAAAATTCAACTATCTGAATCGGCGCGGATAAACTTCCACGAATGTGATCCTCTGCGGTTATCGGCTGAATTGCCTCAAGAGGATTCTCCGGAACTGCGTTTGCCGACAAATTGGCAAGATTTTTTTCGTCGGACGGCTTACCGGAATTATATATAAGTGCCCCAGAAATCAGTAACGCCGCGACGAGAATGCTCGACGGCAAAAGATAATCTCGTTTTTTCTTCTCTGTATGTTCAAAATTTTGATTGTTTGTCATAAAATTTTTCTTTTATCGTACAGTTAGTGTATCAAAAATGAGCATAAAAATATAGTAAGCCGGCATAGCAAAGGCCAAAAAATGCTGTTAGAATGAAATTCGAGGATTTATATGCAAAAAATCAAAAAATCGTTGCTCCTATTGAACGATGTGCTACTGCTTTATATATCATTAGCAGTTGCGCTTTTAATACGCTACGGAGCCACACAGTTTCATACGAGCTTTTCGGCTCACATCGTCCCCTTTTCTGCCCTTTTTTTGGGATGGATTATCGTTTTTTATCTGTCTGATTTTTACAGCAATCTTGATTTTGAAACTCCGTCACGGATAGGAAAATCTCTTGCGCAAAATATTTTCTTTACCGGCATATTATCAATCATATTTCTTTATTTATTTCCTGATTTTTTCAAACTTACCCCAAAAACCAATCTTCTGCTCGTAAGCGCCGTTTTTTTCGCGCTCGCCTATCTCGCACGCATAAGCTGGCTCAAGGCGCTTGCGTCGGGCAGTATGCGACTCGTTGCTTTTGGAAACTCCGCAATCATAGAAAAACTGATTTTGCATCTGAATACCCATCCGTTTATAGGATATCGCGTGTCTGAATGGAAAAAAGAATTTTCCGATGAAGATCTTTCTATTGAGGCAATACGAAAAATAAAAACTGAGATTCTGCTTATCGACCCGTCACTTTTAAAAAACAAAGGCGATGCCGCGAAAATATACGACATTTTGCGTTCCGGCATAAGAGTTTTCACGACCACTGAATTTTATGAATATCTTTTCGAAAAAATACCGCTTGAGAATATAAACACGGAATGGTTCATAGATCACGTTCTCGTAAATCGCCCGTTTTATGACGCCCTGAAACGAGTTGTCGATTTCACCCTCGCGTTTTTAATTGGCATTGTACTTTTACTGCCGTCTTTAATAATCGCCGTAATAATTGTTATTACCTCCCGCGGACCGGCTATTTTTTCGCAAACACGCTCGGGTAAAAATGGCAAAGAATTCACTCTCCACAAATTCAGAACTATGAAACATAACGCTGGCGGTCCACTTTGGACGGAAGCCAACGATGCACGCATTACGTTTGCGGGAAAAGCCTTGAGAAAAACTCATCTCGATGAAATTCCGCAATTATGGAACATTCTTAAGGGAGATTTATCGTTTACAGGACCGAGACCGGAACGCACGGAGCTTGTGAAACAATACGAAAAATTTCCTTTTTATCATTCACGGCACATTGTAAAACCGGGGCTGACCGGATGGGCGCAAATAAATTTCAGGCCAAGCGCTTCTCTTGAAGAGGCTTTCGAAAAACTGAAATATGATATTTTTTATATCAAGAACCGCTCTCTTTTTTTGGATATTTTAATAATATTGAAAACTATCAGATATATTTTCACATCGCATAAATAATAATGACATTATCAAGAATCAAGGAACTTCTACTTTCAAACAGAAGCCTGAAACAAACGGTGTTTAAAAATGCCTTCTGGCTTTCCGTAAGCACTATATCCGGAAGATTTATCCGAGCAGGAGTCGCAATCTATGCCGCCCGGATACTCGGCGCAGAAGGCTATGGCGTTTTTTCTTATGCTATGAGTCTCGCTGCGCTTTTCAGTATATTTTCCGATATGGGCTTGTCGGGGCTTTTAACGAGGGAAATTTCTAAAAATCCGGAAAAAAGAGAGGCTTATATTTCAACGCTTGCCGTCATAAAAGCCATCATTCTTATCGCGACATTACTTGTAACAATCCTTGTCGCGCCGTTTTGTATAACGATATCAGAGGTAAATCCTCTCATTCCATTCGCGGCGTTTCTCGTGCTTTTTGACAGCTTGCGCGCATTTGGATTCGGATTCGCGCGGGCGAAAAATAAAATGGAAGTGGAAGGAATATTCGCATTTGTCACTGATTTTGTAATCACGGCAGCGAGTATTGCCATATTATTTATTAAACCGTCTCCGCTAAATTTGTCTGTTGCATATACAATAGGTAGCGCAATAGGCACTATATGCGTTTTCGCCGCCCTACGAAAATACTTTCGTGAATTTGTAAGCAGGCCGGACAAAAAACTTATAAAACCCATACTTTCAGTAGCGATACCGTTCGCCATTATGGGCATATTTTCGGCTCTGATGATTAACATAGATATGTTTTTTCTTGGTTTTTTCCGTAATGCCAACGAACTCGGACTTTATGCGGCGGCACAAAAACCGGTACAAATTTTATACATCCTTCCATCACTCATCTCCGCAAGCATATTTCCCATCATTAATAGACTCGCTCACGAAAACAACTTTGCTAAAGTAAAAAGTATCATTGAATCCTCTATTGTCGCCGTAGTAGTCATAGGTCTTCCTATAGTCATCGGCGGAATTATTCTCGCAAAGCCTCTTATTCTGCTACTCTTCGGAAATGAGTATGTAAATTCAACACTGTCTTTTCAGCTGCTTCTTTCTACCATCTTCTTTGTCTTCCCCGGTACAATAATAGGCAATACTCTTTTTTCATTACAAATGGAACGGAAAATTTTGAAAGCGTCCGCCTTCGGTGCAATTGTAAACGTAGCATTCGACTTACTCTTTATTCCTCTTTTTGGCATTGTCGGCTCCGCTATTGCTACCATATTTTCGCAAATTACAACCAACGGGCTAACATGGAAAATGCTCTATGCTCGCATAGAATTCCACGTTTTCAAAAAACTTGTACGGATGTTTGTTGCCGTAATTACGATGGGTATTGTGGCATACATACTCTCTCTTACAGGCATACACGTTCTAATCTCCGTCGCCATTTCGGCGATAATATATTTTGCAATGCTTTTTGCATTGAAAGACCCTTTTGCTCTTTCAATCTTCGCGATGCGAAAAAATATATCTTAGTAGTCTCCACAAATATTTTTTCATTGGATAAAAATCTTCGAACGGGATCTGTCGCGTTTTTCCGTCAAGTGTTTGTCTAAATAATAATTCTGCAAACAGACTTATTGATTAATAATTTTCTCCAGAACTTCGATACACGACTCAACTGTCAGATTTTCGTCCGCATAACGAGATGCATTTTCTCCAAACTTTTTTATATTTTCTTTCTTTTCATACAGTTTTCGCACCAGTTCCGCGCCGGCATGCGAATTATCCGAAAGCGTCGCGTATCCGCATTCTGCTTTTTTTATAAGCTCAAAACCATCACTTTCTTTATTTAAAAATGCGATAATCGGCTTCCCTGCCGCCATATATCCGAGAAACTTGCCCGGAATAAATGGTGTTTTGTTTTCCGGACTTAAACAAACGAGTCCAGCGTCCGCATCTTTTACGAGAGAGGGATATTCCTCTTTTGACACAAACGGGCGTATCGATATATTTTTCAGATTTTTCTCGCGTATTAACGCTTCAAGCGTTTTCTTTTCGGTGCCATCACCGACCAATAAAAACATTACGTCCGGAATATCGGATACTAATTCCGCAACTTCAGCAATATATTTTATACCTTGCGCAGGACCCATTATGCCGGCGAATAACAAAACAAATTTATTTTTTAACTCAAATTTATCACGAAAGTCAATTTTATTTTGTATATCTCTGTACGTTTCCACTTTTATCCAATTTGGAAGCAATATAATTTTATTCTCTGGAATATTTTTTTTGTCGATTAAAAATCTTCTCCCGCCTGCTGAATGAAATGTTATAACATCGGCCGTTTTATACACTTTCCGCTCCATATTTTCAAAAAATTTTATAAGAAGTCTGTTTTTTAATATTCCAAGATCTATGGCATTCTGCGGAAAAATATCTTGCACATTCAGAATAAATTTGGCTCCGGAGCGTTTTTTCACAAGTGTCGCCGCTATTCCCAACGGAAGCGGAGGGCTATATGAAATAACCGCTTCAGCATCCCTTGCATATTTTTTGGCAGAATACGCAAAAATATACGGCAAAATAATCTGCGAAATGCCTCTCAATATAAAATTTACTTTATGCAACGGAAGAGTTTTAACCCGTATAACTTTGACGCCGTTTTCAACGGAAATCGTATTGAATTTTATTTTTTTCGATGAGTCCGCAAGATAGTGGCGCGGATATGCGGTTATTACGCTAACTTCGTGATTGTTTTTACTAAGTCCTTCTGCGAGTTCGCACATCAAATGCGCCGCCGAAGACACTTCCGGAGGATACACATCTGCAAAAATCAAGATCCGCATAAAATTAGCCTTATTTATTATGTACTCTTTTTTCCTGCAATAATTTCGTCAATCCAATTATATGACGGAGCACTTTGCTTGACACATTAGTATCGCGATAGTTGCGCGGGACGTTCATTTTTACTCCCTTCTCCCGCTCACCGACAGTAACGTCTATCGCTCTAAGTACAGCATCTTTTCCACGACCGCATAAAATAGCTACGCCTTCGTCAAACGCCTCCGGACGTTCCGAGCTGACCCGCATTTGTATTACGGGGAAATCCATCGCCGCAGACTCTTCGTGAATGCTCCCGCTGTCCGACAATACGCAAAACGCGTCACGCTGAAGACGGTTAAAATCGAAATATCCGAAAGGTTTATGAAAATTGATTCTCTCATCTGCCTTGATTCCATATTCTTCTATTCTTTTCTTCGTTCTCGGATGCGTACTCATTACAATTGGCATATCATATTTTTCCGCTACCGCATTTAGCGATTCAATAAGCTCAATGAATGACTCTTTCGCATCCACGTTTTCTTCTCTGTGAATTGTGGCAACAAAATACTTTTTTGGCTTAAGTTGCAATTCTTTCAGGATTTTCGAATCATCTATACCCTTTTTATACGCCTGAAAAACTTCCGTAAGAGGCGTACCTGTTACGTATATTGTATTTGGATGTATTCCTTCACGGATAAGATATTGTCTCGCGTTTTCGCTATAAGGAAGATTAATATCGCTTATATGGTCAACTATCCGGCGATTGATTTCTTCCGGCACGTTTTCATCAAACGAACGGTTTCCTGCTTCCATATGGAATATCGGTATTTTCATCCTCTTCGCAACAATAGCCGCAAGAGCGCTATTGGTATCCCCCAATATAAGCACCGCGTCCGGCCTTTCTTTTATAAGGACCTCCTCGCTTTTCACAATAATATTAGCAATTTGCTGTCCTAATGTGTCCGCCTTCACCTCAAGGAAATAATCGGGTTTTCTAAGCTCAAGATTTTCGAAAAACACTTTATTCATCTCGTAATCATAGCTTTGACCCGTATGTATCATAATTTGCTCTACATACTCATCTAACTTCTTCATAACTCTCGACAAGCGGATAATCTCCGGCCGAGTCCCGAAAATTGTAGCTATTTTTAACTTTTTAAAATTTTGATTACCCATATTTTTATTGTACCAACCTCAATCTCATTGTAAACAAACTACACGATTTCAGAAAACGTATCCGGATCTTCCGGATTAAATACCTCATTTGTCCATATTATAAGCTTCATTTCCGCGTCTCCAGTATTTTTAATATTGTGAGTCCACCCTATTGGCATCTCCACAATTTGCGGAGTAGCCCCTGAAACATCAATATCCTTTTTCTCTCCGGTTTCTCTGTTTCTTAGTGAAATCCTTGCCTCGCCTTCAATCACGCAAAACTTCTCTATCTTCCGCGTATGATAGTGGTTACCTCGTACAATACCAGGGCGAGAAACCGAATAAAAAACTTGTCCTACACCCGGAATTTTAAAAATTTCCATTAGAAACCCGCGTTCGTCTTTTTTAATTTCTATATTCTCAATCATATTTTTATTTATATGAATTATAGGTTTTTAATAATTTCTTTTCAAACACATTTTTTGCAACGCACCTTTTCGAAGCAAAAAGCCGTATCTTTTCTGCAATATACTCGAGAGATACGGGTGGTTCGCCTTTTATCGTAAGTAAGGTAAATTTTGCGCGTTTTTTCGAGAGCGCTTCTTTCGCTATTATTTTTGCTGCGTCTCCAACGTACAGAAAACTGATTTTCTTTTTTTTGTCGTTTATGCGAAGCTCCGCTCCGTTTTTCGCGTTAAAACAAAATGTCGCTATTACCGAGTTGTAAAACGGGCGTCCGCCTTCGCCAAAAAGATTTGTGAACCGTAAAGCTAAAACACTACCATCGTTTTCTTTCGCATACTCCTCGCACATTAATTCCCCCATTTTTTTTGTTTGACCATACAAAGTCTCCGTTTCTGCCTGAATTGATGATATGAAAATCACCTTAGGCTTTTTCCGCATATTTTTGCACGCATTAAGTAAATTATACGTGCCAGTAACATTCACCGAGATTATTTCCGTATTCGTTCCGCGATTTATGGCTCCGGCGTGTATTATTACATCCTTACCTTGCGCGAACTTTTTTACGTCATTCGCGATTAAAAGATCGTTTTCCGGACGATCAAAAACATAAACCTTAACTCCGGTCTTTTTCTGAAATTCCTTTTTTATATGAGAACCAAAAAAACCATTACCGCCAGTAATTCCAATATTTAGCATTTTTGTTTCTTAAAAACGTCGAGTTCCGAGCGTATCTCCGGAAGCGTGTGTAAAAGATTTTTTACATCTTCGACTGAAAGCTGTGTTGTATTTAATGATGTATATCCTTCTTTCAAAAACGCTTCCGAGCGTTCAATACCGGAATGATAATATTTTATCGAATCCATATTTGGCACCTCCGGAGCTATCCTGTAATACGCGCCACAGTCTTCTACGCGTGAAGCTTCTTCGTTAGAAATAAGCGTTTCATACATTTTTTCTCCCGGACGAATACCTATAGTTTTATACCCTTTGTCATATCCGAAGAGAGAAGCCAGCGCCTCCGCGAGATTCCCCATAGTTGTTGCCGGAGCTTTTTGGACATATAAATCCCCGTTGCCCCCGTGTGTTAATGCATAAAGAACAAGGTCAACCGATTGATCAAGCGTCATCATAAAACGAGTCATTTTAGGCTCCGTTAATTCGAGTTGCTTTCCTTTTTTTATTAAATCAACAAAATGAGGGATAACCGATCCTCTGGTGTACATAACATTTCCGTATCGAGTACCGCACAAAAGCGTTCCATTTCTCTTTTCGCGAGATACGGCTATCATCGTCCGTTCCATTAGAGCTTTCGTCATCCCCATCACATTTACAGGATAAACGGCTTTATCCGTACTCAAGATAACCAAACGCTTTACGCCATGATGAACGGCTGAATTAATAACATTCGCGGCTCCCATTGCGTTTGTAAGTATTGCTTCGGTTGGGAAAAATTCGCACTGCGGAACCTGTTTAAGCGCCGCGGCGTGAAACACAAGATCAACGCCTTGCATAATATATGTGATTCTATCTCTGTCTCTTACATCGCCAATCAAAAACCTCACTCTCTCGTCTGCAATATCATTGGCCATATCAAGCTGTTTTTTCTCATCTCTGCTAAAAACGAGGATTTGCTTAGGGCCATATTGCAAAAGACGTTTTGTTACAACAGAACCAAAAGAACCCGTTCCACCGGTTATAAGAATCACCTTGTCTTTGATAGCTTCCTGTATTTTACTCTCAAACTCCCCTTTTTCTTTCTCGTTCATAAAGCTTTGAATCTATAAGAAAACGATACCAGAAACCCTGTAAAAAGTGAAATATGAGGCCCTCCCGACCGTCCAAAAAGCCTAGCTTGAAATAATATCGATAAATAAAATATACAAACGCCCTGAAAAACATTGGCAATTTCAGATACGCAACTTTTTTTGCGCCTTTTTTATCGTTTGAAATCAAAATATCATTTGCTTCGAGTGAAGCATATTTATTGTGTTTCTCGGTCCACCACGACAAATCATTAAGGTTCTCATCCACAAAATCATATTTTAACTTCCCTGTTTTTCCGCTTAATACCTCTATGCGCTCATCCATTTCGACATCCACACTTCTCCCGCATCCTTTTTTAAATAGCCTCAATAGCCATGTCGGGTAATAGCCTCCGTGCTTGATCCAACGACCCAAAAAAATCACGCGTCTTTTCATAAAAAATCCAGTCATATTCCCAGTGCTTTTTGATAATTTTTCTCTTATTTCTTCAGCAAGTTCTTTTGTAAGATACTCATCCGCATCGATGCGCAAAATCCAATCACCGTTGATTTTTATGTTATCAAGCGCCCAATTAAACTGGTCCGAATACCCATTGAATCTGCGCGTATAAATTTCCGCGCCAAATTCTTCGGCGATTTTAAGACTTGAATCCGAATTTCTGTCATCAGCTACAATGATAATTTGCTCCGCTATATTTTTAACGCTCTCAATACACCTCCTGATATGAAGCTCCTCGTTTAAAACCAGTATTATTACCGAAAGCGAAGTTTTGTCCATAATTTAGAATTTACAGATTGCAATCGGCGTTTGTTCTTCGTATTTACTTATACTTATCTTTTCTTTGCAAAATTCGCTCATTACAATCTGGTACCACTTATTCCTCTCCACGCCTTCATTTGTCCAGTCAGAAAATATCACAAATCTGTTTTCGATATCCGCGTCTTTGATTTCCTGCCTGTATCCTGCGTCAAAGAAGTTCGCATAAATCGGGAAAACAATCGAATCCGGATATTGCCTTCTTTGGAAAACTTGTATAGATGTTCCGGGGTTTCCCCATTGCGGGTCGACTATAACCAAACTCCTTCCGTGTTCTTTCAAAAAATCCACCACATCCGGAATTCCGAATCCGGACGACCATCCTGTAAGATAGTTCGATTTTGCCCACGCCGTTGAATGAGCCAAGTACGATACCGGACTTATTTTCATAAACACAGACTGATAAATCCAGTAGCCTGCTGTAAAAATAACGAGTACGCCAACCACGCACGGAAGCGCCTTTTCGACAGCATCGTTTCTTCTCGCATACTTCCCCGCATACACGGAAGCACGAGCTAAAATCAATATTAGAAATGGAATTGTCGCGGTGTGATACATATATTCGTTAAATCCGGATAAAAACAATACCACCGCAGAGGTTGCAGCAATCCACAAAAGCGATGTTGTAATGTCTCTCAAGTCGCGTTTGTAAAATGCCCGCACGACAAACCATAAAACAAGTGCGAGCATTCCCCAAGAATAATAGTGCGAGAAAAGCGCACTTACTGTTTTTATATTTGAACTCCAAACGTCAATCGGAAAAGACAAAACATCCGATATTCCGAACGTCCAACGTCCCGTAAATTGATCTTTATTTTTCATAAATTCCGCGGGAATAAACATCGAGGAAAGGAAGAGTGAGAGAAGTATAATACCCGCAACCACGCCAAGATTTCTGAAAAACAATTCTTTTACTCGAGATTGCCGTTCAATTTTTTTCTCTTTTGTGTTTTTTCTGCAGAACGAGAGGAGCAAAAATAGCGGTGAAATATAGAGATAAAGCGCGCCGGATTGTTTAAAAAGAGTCAGCAATGCGCCGGCCAAAATCGCTCCAATAATAAACCGAACTTTTGGCTCTTCGCCATCCCGCCGTTTTATGGATCCGGCGACACACGCAAGAAAAAATATTCCCGCTGAAAATACGAATGTTTCCGCGACAAACTGCGTATTGTAAAAAATGGTAAGCGAAGAAATTAAATAAAGAATCGCGGACACTATCCCCTCCTTTTCTCCATACATTTTTTTGCCCAACAAATACGCGCCGTATAAACCAACGAGTGAAAATAGGACGGACAGTACACGCACAGACAAAAGAGGATTTTCAAATAAATCTATAAAAAATGCACCGAGCCAGTATTGCATAGGCGGTTTCCAATCTCCGTATCCATTGTTTACTGAAATATATTTATTGGCGCTAAAGTCGTCGTGCATCAATTGCGAATATTGGACATACAACGATTCATCGTTAAAAATCGGATAATCAAGTATTCCCCAAAAGCGGGTTATAAAAAATACAACAACTATCGCAAGAAATATGTACTTTTTGTTAGTGAAGAGTTGTTTCAT
>CAYUXY010000010.1:0-13773 GCA_964449245.1 uncultured Candidatus Saccharibacteria bacterium | reverse complement strand
AGCCTTCAAAATCATCCCTGAGGAGCTCCAGTTCTACAAACGTATGAATCTACCCATCCCCAGACTCTGCCCCAACTGCAGGCATTATGAACGACTCTCACAAAGGAATCCTCTGAAGCTGTGGCACAGACAATGTATGAAAGAAGGATGCACGAATGAGTTCCAAACAAGCTATGATCCAAGTCGCCCAGAAATAGTATATTGTGAGACTTGCTATCAGAATGAGGTAAATTAGACGAAAGGGACAAGTAAAAAGTTGAAAGAAGAAGCAATTCAGAGAGCTTTTTGTATTTTCACTTTTGTCTTGTAACTTTTGCCTGTGGTGAGCTTGTCGAACCATCTTTAGTCTTTAAACATCTTTCGTCTTTAATCTTTGAACATCTTTACTCTTTCAACTTTCGTCTTTATACTTTTCACTTTTACCTTTAAACTTATTTTATGACTAACGGAACTTTTTATATAATTGCTACGCCGATAGGGAATATGAAGGATATTACATTAAGGGCGGTAGAGGCTCTTAAAAGCGTTGATATTGTTTTTGCCGAAGATACTCGTGTTGCGGGTAAATTATTAAAACACCTGAACATTTCGAAGCCTATAAAAAGAGCGGACGCATACACGGAAAAAACAATCGGCGAGAAGCTGATCAATGAATTAAAAGACGGAAAGAACGTTGCGTTTGTATCGGATGCAGGGACGCCGGGGGTTTCAGACCCGGGAGAAGCGCTTGTTAATTATGTCCGTCAAAATTCTCCGGAAACGCGAATTATTCCGATTCCGGGCGCATCAGCTATAACCGCTATTATGTCGGTATCGGGGATATCTTCCTCCGGTTTTGTTTTTGCAGGATATCCGCCCCATAAAAAAGGAAGGAAAAAGTTTTTTGAATCGCTGAAAAACAGCTCGTTTTCAACGATTATTTTTTATGAATCTCCGTTTAGGATTAGCAAGTTTTTCGAAGAAATAGCGGAATATTTTGGCAAAGACATAAAAATAACTGTTGGCAGAGAACTAACAAAAATACACGAGGACATATTTACAGGTGGGCCGGAAGAGGCGTTAACATATTTCGTAGGGGAAAAGAAAAAAGGTGAATTTACTGTGATGATTCAAATCTCAAAATAGAATGTTGAGTCTCAGGTCTCTTACGGGCACATATATTAAAATTAAAAGTAGCGCGTAAATCTATTGTGGATAAATGCATTGTGTTGTAATATATAGATATGAAAAAGAGACAGTTTTCGGCTATTTATAAAAAATCTGGGAAGTTTTATGTTGGGTGGGTAGAGGAAATTCCCGGAGTGAACACTCAAGGAAAGACGCTTCAAGAAACGAAAGAAAATCTAAAAGAAGCGCTTATTCTTGTTTTGGAAACAAATAAACTTTTGAGCGCAATCAGCACAAAAAACGAAGTAATAAGAGAATCTCTCGCGGTTTCTTTATAGCTGTTAAATATGAAAAGGACAGATTTAATACGACACATTTTAAAAAATGGATGTGTTTTTGTTCGCGAAGGCTCAAAACATAGTGTTTTTATAAATCCAAAAGAAAAGAAAATCTCAACTATTCCAAGGCACAAAGAAATAGACAATTTTTTGTCTCGAAAAATATGTTGTGATTTGGGAATACGAGAATTAAATAAGAAGTAGTATATAATTTCAAGGCTATGTATGGAAAGCTTATATTTACCACATTTTTAAGTTTTAAAATAAATTAGCGCTTGACTTCTTTGAGTGCTGATTTATAATATCCGTGTGAAAGAAAGAACAAACGCCATTTTAGAAGCCGCAGTACGGCAATTTATAAAAACAGGCCAGCCGATTACGTCGGAAAAGTTGTTCGATGAATATGATTTTGGAATAAGGCCCGCAATGATACGGTGCGAGTTAAACGAGCTCGATGAAGCCGGGTATCTTGAACAAAATCATCCATCCGGCGGAAGATGGCCTACTCACAAGGCGTATAAAGCCCTTGTTGAAAAGTTGATGTTAGGCAGAAAGGAAGCGACGGATAACGTTGAAAAATCATTAATGCGTCTTTGTTCGTTATTTGAGGAAGAAAGGCGCGGATTTATAAATGAAACGGCCGATATTTTTGGCTCGTTAATAGCCGGATATGACTCATCAGAAGATGAATTTTACGGTACCGGATTGTCGGATCTTATTATGCGAATACAGACAGACTCGAAAAAGGATATGCTTGAGATTGTGGAAGATTTTGAAAAGATGTCGAATAGAATAGAAGAAGAAAGAAGCTGGTGGGAAAGAGAATCGTCTTGGCCACAAGTTTTTGTCGGTCGCAGCCCATTTATGAGAAGCAAAAATGTTTCTGTTATAGCGGAAAAATTTAATAATGGGCAGGGAGATTTTCTCTTTATGATGGTTGGCCCTACGAGGATGGATTATGAAAAGTCATTAAACTTTTTTAAAATGCTCGAAGGTCGTTTTTCTGAAAATATAAAAGAATAAAATTAATATGGAAGAAGACAACTTACAACAAAACAATAACGAAGTTTGCGAGGTTGATAAAAATTGTGAGGAAATTGAAAAACAAAGAGACGAATATCTCGATGGTTGGAAAAGGGCAAAAGCGGATTTTTTAAATTATAAGAAAGAAGAAACAGAACGCATAAGCCAGATGATTAAGTTTGCGAATGAGTCTCTGCTCTATGATTTGATAGCCGTATTAGACAGTTTTGAGCTTGGACTCGCAACGCTCGAAGAACATAAGGAGGCGTATAAGGGTATGTCGCTTGTAAAAATGCAGATGGAGGATATTTTAAAAAGATTTGGACTTGAATCCGTCTCCGCTTCTCCGGGAACAAAATTCAATACTGTAAATCATGAGGCAATAGGAGAAATAGAATCAGACGGAGAGCCGGGATTAATAGGTGAAGAAATAAAAAAGGGCTTTGTATTGAATGGAAAGGTTATACGTCCGGCAAAAGTAAAAATTACAAAACAAAAAGGTCTTAATAAATAAAATAAATAAAAATATGAGTAAAATTTTAGGAATAGATTTGGGAACAACAAACTCCGCCGTCGCTATTATGGAAGGCGGAGAACCGAAAGTTTTGGAAAATCAGGAGGGGAATAGAACGACTCCTTCAATGGTAGCTCACGGCAAATCTGGCGAAAGACTCGCTGGAATGCTCGCAAAACGTCAAGCAGTAGTAAACCCGAAAGATACTATATTTTCGGTTAAAAGACTTATTGGTAGAAAATTTACCGACGAGGACGTGAAGAAAGATAAGGCGTGGCTCCCGTATGAAATAAAAGAATCATCGCAGGGAGGAGTGGACATTAAAATGGGCGATAAATGGTATACGCCGGAAGAAATTTCAGCGATGATTCTTCAAAAATTGAAGGCTGACGCAGAAGCAAAAACCGGAGAAAAGATAGAAGAAGCCGTGATAACGGTTCCAGCATATTTTGATGACAGCCAAAGGCAGGCTACTAAAAATGCCGGAGAAATAGCCGGATTAAAAGTAAAGAGAATTATAAATGAGCCGACTGCTGCAGCGCTCGCTTATGGATTAAACAGAAAGAAAGATGAACAAATCGTGGTGTATGATTTTGGAGGTGGAACATTCGATATCTCTGTTTTGGAAGTAAGCAATGACACAGTTGAGGTTCGTGCGACAGGAGGGGACACTCATCTTGGAGGAGATGATTTTGATAAAACGATAATAGAATATCTTGTTCAGGAATATAAAAAGAATGAGGGTATTGATCTTGGAAAAGATTCGCTTGCCCTGCAGAGACTTAAAGAAGCGGCGGAACGCGCAAAACACGAGCTTTCGACCACGATGGAAACAGAAATTAATCTTCCTTATATCACGTCGGACGCTAATGGCCCGAAGCATTTCTTGTTAAAATTCACGCGCGCAAAACTTGAAGAGCTCGTTAGCCCGTTTATAGAAAAATCTATAAAATTAGTTAAGGAAACAGTTACCGAGCCGGCACCGCGAGGAGCGGGGATGAAGCTCGAAGACATAGATGAAGTTGTGCTTGTCGGAGGACAGACGAGAATGCCTGCCGTTCAGGAAGCTGTAAAAAAACTTTTTGGAAAAGAAGCCCACAAGGGAATAAATCCTGATGAAGTTGTCGCGATAGGCGCGGCGATTCAGGCGGGAGTTTTGCAAGGCGATGTAAAAGATATTTTGCTCCTTGATGTGACTCCGCTTACATTGAGCCTTGAAACGTTAGGAAGTGTTGCGACTCCGATGATTCTTAAGAACACTACGGTACCAACATCAAAAACGCAGGTATTTTCGACGGCGGCTGACAATCAAACGTCGGTTGAAATTCACGTGGGTCAAGGAGAGAGGCCTATGATGGCTGATAATAAAACGCTCGGAAGATTTATACTCGATGGAATTCCTCCATCGCCGAGGGGGGTTCCACAAGTCGAAGTTACTTTTGATATAGATGCAAATGGTATTTTGAATGTATCTGCGAAAGATAAGGCAAGCGGGAAATCGCAGTCAATTCGCATAGAGGCTTCTACCGGGTTAAGCAAAGACGAAATAGAAAGATTAAAGAAAGAAGCCGCAGAACATGCCACAGAAGATGAAAAGAAAAGGGAGTTGATAGAGGAAAGAAACAAAGCTGAATCAACGACATATATAGCCGAGAAGAGCCTGAGAGATAATGGAGATAAAATTTCCGAAGATATAAAGAAAGATATAGAAGAAAAAATAAAAGCCGTAAACGAAGCAAAGGAAAAGGACGATGTATCTGTGATAAAGTCCGCGACGGAAACACTTTCTCTTGCGATACAGAAAATAGGTGAATCGTTGTATAATAAGAATCAATCTCCGGCGGAAGGCGGTGCGAATTCTGAAAATACGGAAGCACCAAAAGATGAAGAGCAAAAAGCCGGAAATGATACACAATCAAATGAGTCCGGAACCGACAATAATAAGTAAATCAAGCGAAGCGGAGGCAGACGCGAATTCACTGAAGATAATCATCTTAGCGCTTTTTGGTATGGGGATGAGTGTTTTGACAACGTATGTTTTCTCGCGTGTCCTATCGAGTTTATCGTCAGTCGGATTTGCTATATGGGCAGGTTCAGTGATGATATTTTCCGTATTCGTTGTTTTACAGGCGTTGTTCATAAAAAACAGGGGAAGACTCGCGTTTATAATTGTTCTGGAGGGTCTTGTTCCATTGGCGATCATATATAAATATGTTTATCCGATTATTTCTGTTCCTGTGGCGATAGGGCTCGGCTTAGGTATCGTTTGTTTTATGGTTGGAGCATTTCGTGGATGGGGAGTGTTAAGAGAAAGTTTGAATATAAAATTGGCGCTCGTTTCAAAGGCGGTTATCCCGCCGGTTGTAACCGGAGTGCTCATTTTTTCCGCAATGTTTATGTACGTTAATTATTTTACGGCAGGCGGATTTTCGAAGGATATTGGGCGATCGGTTGTTAATGGATTATTAACGACATCTGAACCCGTGATTCACTTATTGTCATCGGATGTTTCGTTCAAACAAACTCCGAAGGAATTTTTTACCACAATAGCGAGAACGCAATTTGAAAAAATTCCTTTTAGTGAGGCGATTAAAAAACCGGAATTTCAGGATTTCAGAAATCTGCCGGAGAAAGAAAAAAGCAGGATGATTAATGAAGTTGCGGATAAGTTAAGAATTAGTGTTGAAGAAAAATACGGATATTTTGATGACTCGCAAACTATGTCAGATGGAATTTTTGCAGTGCTTTTGAGATGGTTTGTGACAATGAATGAAAAAACTGCGGGAACATTACCCGCGATATTCGCAATTATGGCGTTCTTTGCTATAAAAGGGGTATTCGCATTATTTTATTGGTTGCCGTCGCTTCTGGCATTTCTGATTTACAAGTTTTTGATTGTTACCGGATTTGCGCATACGAGCCTCGAAACAAGGCGAAGGGAATTTGTAGTGCTGTCTTAGTAGTATCTAATAATTACAACTCATTCTTATGGCAAAAGATTATTATAAACTCTTAGGAGTTTCGCGCGATGCGTCAAACGAGGAAATAAAGAAAGCTTATAGAAAGCTCGCTCATCAGCATCATCCTGATAAGGCCGGAGGGAATGAGGCAAAGTTTAAAGAAATAAACGAAGCATACCAAATTTTATCGAACAGTGAGAAAAAGGCGCAGTACGATCAATTTGGAACAACATTTGACGGACAAGGAGGGCCCGGTTTTTCCGGTTCGTATGGAGGAGGCGCGGGTTTTGGCGGTTTTGGTTTCAATCCAAATGATTTTTCAGGGTTCGCTGGAGGAGATTTCGGAGATATTTTTGAAACGATATTTGAACAATTTGGAGGTAAAAAGCAAAAACGAGCTCGCCGTGGCGCGGATATGGAAGCGGAAGAAATACTTTCGCTTAAAGAAGCCTTTAGCGGTGTAGATAGGGTTTTGAAATTTAGAACACATATTGTATGTACAAAATGTAACGGAGCCGGATTTGATGAATCAAAGGGATTTTCAACTTGCAAAAAATGCGCCGGAAAGGGAGAGATAAGAGAGGAGAGGCGGACCGTTTTAGGCAACTTTGCCCAAGTTGTCGTGTGCGCAGATTGTAGTGGCAATGGAAAAATTCCAAACAGCATTTGTGTTTTGTGTAGCGGAAAGGGCAGGGTCGAATCAGCAAAAGAAGTAAAATTTTCAATTGCGGCCGGTATTGAAGATGGACAGGTAATAAAAATAAGGTCCGGTGGCGAGGCTGGGGAAAAAGGTGCGGAATCGGGGGATCTTTATGTAAGAATACGTGTAAAATCTGATGCGAAGTTTATCCGCAAAAACGATGATATTTTTACGAAGCACGAAATAAAAATTTCAGACGCTTTACTGCAAAGAAAAATAAAAATAGAAGATGTAAGCGGAGAATCGTTTGAATTTTCAGTTCCGGAAGATTTTGATTTAAGCGAACCGCTTAAAATCAAGGGACGCGGAATGCCGAAATTTGGATCGTCGGTGCGTGGGGATTTTTATATAAGACTTTCGGTAAAAACGCCAAAAAAGTTATCAAAACAGGCAAAAGAAGCGCTTGAAGGGCTTTAATGCCGGCGAGATATTGCAATATTCAGTATTTAGTGGTATATTCTAAAAGTATCCGCAGACAGCTCCGACATTTATGTTGGAGTCCCGATCAGAAAAATGTATCGGGACAGGCGTCCTCTAAAAGGAAGAAGTCCTGCCGAGGGAATTAACCGGTTTAATAAAATCCGGTCCAATCTGCGGAAAAGGTCGCAGTTTTTTGTTTTCAGAGAAGTTATATTTTCTGGAAGATAAATATAATGGCAAAAACAAAAGCGTATAAAACGCAAAAAATAGAGGATGGCGGAAAAATTATCGATGAAAAAGAAACGGTTATATTCGCTGATTTTACCGGAACTAAGGTTAACGATATGAATTCATTGCGATCCATTCTTTTTGGAATTGGATCCAAATTCGAAGTTTTCAAGAAGAGACTTTTCAGGGTTGCATTGAGTAAAAAAGGATTTGAATTCAATCCGGAAAGTCTCGCCGGTCAATTGGGAGTCGTTTATTCGGATAAGCCTATGGATGCGATTGCTGGGTTAGTCTATGGTTTTGCAAAGAAAAACAAAACATTCAAAATTCTCGGAGGACTCACCCTTAAAGAAAAGAAGTTTATAAGTGGTGATGAAATAATCGCAATAGGGCAATTACCGCCGAGGGAAGTACTATTGGCGCAAGTTGTTGGAACAATTGCGGCGCCAATACGCGCGTTTCTCTATATATTGAGTGAAAAGTCGAAACAAATAAAATAAATATTTATGGAAAAATTTAAAGATATTATCGAGCAAATCGAAAAAATGACGGTTGTAGAACTTGCAGAACTTATAAAGGTTCTCGAAGAAAAGTTTGGCGTAAGCGCAGCTGCGCCGGTTGCGGCCGCAGGAGCGAGTGCTTCAGCGGGAGAAGCAGCTGAAAAAACCGAATTCAATGTATTTTTGAAGACTGCCGGAGACCTGAAAATCAACGTTATTAAAGTTGTAAAAGAGGCAACTGGTTTGGGATTAAAGGAAGCAAAAGATATCGTTGATGGGGCGCCGAAAATGATAAAAGAAGGACTCAAGAAAGAAGACGCGGAAGAATTAAAGAAGAAGCTTGAGGATGCTGGCGCGGTTGTTGAATTGCAATAAATCTGGATTTAGCCAGACAAAAATCGCCATTGAAGAATGGCGATTTTTTGTTTAGCATTGACCTATGTGGGGGCGTTTTCCGCCAACCGGCGGATCAGTTGGTAAGGCAGAGTTCTCGGGCGTTTAGCTCAGTTGGTTAGAGCGTTGCATTCACATTGCAAAGGTCACTGGTTCGAGTCCAGTAACGCCCACCATTCTTCGTTCCGCACGATGGAATTTCAAAGGGCATGGCTAATTTTTATTTCGCGAAACTTCAAAAATACGTTTTTAAAAGCGATTTTTTGAATAAATTATTGCTATAATATATTTATGGACAACATTGAAGAAAAAATTAAAACAATAGCGGAGAAAGGCGGAGAGGTTAAAAATGAAGTTAAGGAAAAAACATTAGGATATATTCTGACGGCACTTGGGCTTGTTGCCGGACTCGCATGGAACGATACAATCAAGGCATTCATTGAATATATATTTCCGATGGACAAAAATACGATATTAGCCCAATTCATTTATGCTATTTTAATTACCGTTTTGGTTGTGATTTTAAGCATTTATCTTTCAAAATTATTCAGTAAAAACAGTGGGGAATAGAGAGAATGTTTTATTCTAAAAAATAAGTGTTGATAACTATCTATTAAGCATAAAAAAACATAGGAAAATACAGGACTTTTGGCCCCTCGCAAGGGGGCATTTTTGTTTTGTTCGTTAGTGGTGTACTATGAGATGGAAGTGGGGAAATGTGGATAACTGTGTGGATAAGTAGCCAATGTGGGGGATAAAACAAAAATATGCTTCTTGGAGAATATAAACATAATTTAGATACAAAAGGACGCGTTGCGGTTCCTTCTAAATTTAGGGAAAAGTTTATGTCTGGCGCAATTATTACACGCGGTCTCGATCGCTGTCTTTTTATGTTTACAAAATCGGAATGGGACACTCTTGTTCAGAAAATAGTTTCGTTACCGCTTGCGCAGGCTGATTCACGCGCGTTTTCGCGTTTGATGCTTGCGGGCGCAACCGATGTTGAATTGGATACACAGGGCAGAATATTGATTCCGGATTCGCTTAGAAATTATGCCGGTTTAAAAAAGGAGGTTGTCGTAACCGGAATGTATTCCAGAGTGGAGCTTTGGAATGCCGAGGCGTGGGACGCATATAAAACGAAGACTGAAGGTGCCGCTGATGAAATTGCTGAAAAGTTGGGAGAGATAGGGATATAAGTCAGGTATGGCACACACACCAGTTCTTTTAAATGAGGTTATAAAAGTTCTTAATCCGAAAGATAACGAAATATTTATTGATGGAACCGTTGGAATGGGAGGGCACGCAAAAGAAATATTAAAGCACTTAGGCACGAATGGAATGTTGATAGGCTTGGATGCCGATCAATCAATGTTAAAACTTGCGCGCGAAAATATCGGCGACGACAAGAGATGTGAACTGTTGCACGAAAGTTACGCGAACATTCCTGAGGTATTGTCTAAGCTCGGAATTCCGAAAGTTGATGGAATATTGCTTGATATTGGATTTTCGTCAGTTCAGGTTGATGACGAAAAAAGAGGATTTAGTTTTCGATTTCCAGATGCAACGCTCGATATGAGATACGGAAAAAGCGGAGAAGGATACAGCGCGAAAGATATTTTAAATAAATGGGATAAAGATTCGCTCACGTATGTATTCAAAAAATTCGGAGAAGAACGATATGCCGGAAGAATTGCCGGAAAAATCATAGATGAACGGAAACACAAAGAAATTGAAACGGTTGGCGATGTGGTAAATATAATAGAACGCGCCGCTCCGATGAGAAGAGTGAGAGGAAAGAGGAAGCCGATTCATCCGGCAACAAGAATCTTTCAGGCGTTAAGAATAGCGGTAAACGACGAGCTTGGAAATTTGGAATCGTTTTTGTCTGTAGTGGGCGAAAACATTAATTCCGGAGGAAGACTCGCCGTGATATCGTTTCATTCTCTTGAAGACAGAATTGTGAAGAAGAGCTTCAAGGCGTTTGCGGAAACCGGTATGGTAACGCCTATTTCAAAAAAGCCGATAACGCCGGAAAAAGAAGAAATCGAAAGTAATCCTCGAAGTCGGTCTGCAAAATTACGCGCGATAGAATTTAAAAAATAATTTTACAATGACAATAATAAATCCTAACAAAAATAAACGCCTTACATTTTTTTTCGCCTCGCTTTTCGCGGTTATTTTATTTGGCGGAATAGTCTATATAAAACAATATAATGCGCTTGCAAATTCGCGATATGAATTAAGGGCTTTAAAGCAGGAGATGGTAAGTCTTGAGGTTAAAAATGCCGATTTAAAAAACGAGCTTTATCAGATAACCGATGCATCGAAATTTGATGCGCTTGCAGAAGAATATGGACTCGTACTCGAAAGACAACCTCAATACATAACTCTGTCACAATGAAAGCCAGGTTTTTTATTCTATCATTCTTTTTCGCCGGGCTATACGGGCTTTTAGGCACTAATCTTTATCGCCTCCAAATACAAAAAAGCGATTATTACGTAGGAAAGGTAAATGCGATGCAGGAGCGCGTCGCTGCTCTTGAATTAAGGAGGGGGCAGATTTTTGTTACGGATAGAGCCGGCGGGAGTATTCCTCTCGCAATAAATAAAGATTATCCGATAATATTTGTTTCTCCGAATGAAGTGGAAGATGAGGACGCCTTAATAAGCAAAATCCCTGCGGGTTTGGGAATAGATAAGGCTTCTTTTGCAGAATCATTAAAAAATAAAAAAAGTTCGTTCAAGCTCTTAATAGAAAAAGCGAACGATGAACAAATCAAATTTATTACGGACAATCAATTCGAAGGTGTTCATATTGACGCAAAGCAATATAGATTTTATCCTTTTCAATCGCTCTCATCCCAGCTTCTCGGGTTTGTAGGTTTTACTGATTTGCAAAACGAACCGGTAGGACTTTACGGAATGGAAAAAATGCACAACGATGAGCTCTCCGAAGGCGAGTCCATATATCTTACGATAGACAGGAATATACAAGCTCACGCCGAGCAATTATTATCGGAACTTATAACTAACTTTAAAGCGACCGGAGGAACGATAATCGTTGAAGAGCCAAGCACGGGGAAAATATTAACGATGACAAGTAAGCCTGACTTTGACCCGAATGAATATGCGCGCTTCCCGTTAAAAAACTTTTTAAATCCGGCTATTCAGTTAGTGTATGAGCCGGGTTCGGTTATGAAGCCAATCACAATGGCAATAGGAATAGAAACTGGCGCAATAACGCCGGATACGAAATATAAAGATAAGGGCAGTATTACATTGAATAGCCGAACGATACATAACGCGAATGATGAGGTATACGGCACAATCACAATGTCGGAAGTGATTATGCATTCCGTGAATACCGGCGCAGTTTTTGCTGAACAGAAAATAGGGCACGATACTTTTCTTTCGTATCTCGAAAAATTCGGATTCGGTGAACGGACAGGCATTGATGCGACAGACGAGATAGGCGGAAGTTTGAATAATTTAAAACAAAAAGACGCGAAAGACGTAGATTTTGCAACAGCCTCGTTTGGGCAGGGGACATCGGTAACTCCTCTCCAGCTCGCAAATGCGTTTTCTGTTCTCGCAAACGGTGGAATTCTTATGCGTCCGTATATTAATCAAAATTCCGAGCCGTACATGCTTAGAAGAATTATAAGCGACGATACGGCAAGGAAAGTCGCTGTTATGCTTGAGGCTACTGTAGAAAATGCAAAAGTGGCGGTTATTCCTGAATACAGAGTTGCCGGTAAAACAGGAACCGCATATATACCGGATTTTGAAAATGGCGGATATTCGGAGGAGATGGAGCATACATTTGTGGGTTTTGCTCCGGTAAGCGATCCTAAATTTGTAGTCGTTATAAAGCTCGATAAGCCTCAAGTTGGGGAGCTTGCCGGACTTACCGTTGTTCCGGCTTTTCGTGATATGGCTGAATATATATTGAATTATTATCATATTGCTCCGGATAAATTAGTCTCAAGCCAGTAACAAAAAAATGAAAAAGTTATTTCTTTTTATACTTAAAAAACAACTGAAAATACTCGCAAAACTTACTATCAAACGATATAGTCCGGGTATTATCGGGATAACGGGAAACGTAGGTAAGACATCTGCGAAGGAATCGATAAAAGCAGTGCTTAGCGCGGAGAGAAGTGTGCGAGCGTCATCAAAAAATTTTAATAATGAATTCGGATTTCCGCTTTCAATACTTGGGGAATGGAACGAGACGAGAGGAATACTTTTTTGGATTAAAGTTATTTTTTATTCCGTATATAGGCTCATAGTCAAAGATAAAAACTATCCGGAAATTCTTGTACTTGAGTATGGCGTTGATAGGGTTGGAGATATGAAATATCTCTTGAATATAGCAAGACCGCAAATAGGAGTATTCACGGCGGTTGGAGATGTACCCGTGCACATCGAGTTTTTTACTGGTCCTGATGCGGTAGCAAAAGAGAAATCGAAACTTGTAAGCAGTGTTCCTACGACAGGTTTTGCAATATTGAATGCGGATGACGAAAGAGTGATGCAATCAAAAGAAATAGCGAGAGCAAACGTTATAACTTTTGGATTCGCAGAAAATGCCGATCTTCGCATTACAAACTTTACGAATTATATAGATGGAGACGGAGGAGTATCTTTTAAATTTACATATGGAGGAAGCCAGATGCCAATCAGAATAGATGGATCTTTGGGAAGGGCGCCCGCATATTCCGCTGCGGCCGCAACCGCAGTTGGTCTGATTTTTGGTATGAACCTTGTTCATATATCAGACGCTCTTAATAAATTAAAGCCTCCGCGAGGCAGGCAAACACTTGTAAAGGGAATAAAGCATTCCATTATTGTAGATGATTCATACAATGCTTCTCCTCTCGCTACGGAAGAGGCTCTTCTTACGCTGAAGAGTCTTAAGGCAAAAAGAAAAATAGCGGTACTTGGAGATATGCTTGAGCTTGGAAAATATACTCTTGAGGCCCATGAAAAAATAGGAAAGATTGCTGCAGAGTCAGCGGACATTCTTTTTACGGTCGGAACGCGCGGAAAAATTATCGCCGAAACAGCCGAAAGATATGGAATATCGAAAAAAAATATATTTTCTTTTCTCAATATTCATGAGGCCGGAATGCGTCTTCAGCAGATAATACAAAATGAAGATGTAATACTTATCAAGGGTTCGCAGGGGGTTAGAATGGAGCGTATAGTTAAGGAAATTATGGCGGAGCCTATAAGAGCAAAAGATTTATTAGTTCGTCAGGATAGGATTTGGTTGCGTAAATCCGGACTTTACGATTAAATAAAGAACGTTTGGCCCTATCGTCTAACGGTTAGGACATTGCCCTCTCACGGCGAAAATAGGGGTTCGATTCCCCTTGGGGCTACGGAGTAGATCACAAAGCACGCAAACTGCTTTGCGTGCGTGAGGAATCGAACGGCGGAGCTTGTGTAATTCAGTAGAATTACACGCGAGCCGGTGGCTAGACCGAAGGAGTGCGACGGCACGACTGAGAGTCGAAGCAGAGTCCCCTTGGGGCTACGAAGTAGACGTAGCAAGTTATAAAGTTAAAAGTCCATAAAGTTT
>CAYUXY010000009.1:0-16465 GCA_964449245.1 uncultured Candidatus Saccharibacteria bacterium | reverse complement strand
ATGCAAACAAAATTCATATTGCACGGAGGGTTTACTCCGCACGTGAAGCAAGAGAATGACGCGTTCTTCAGCGAGATGTTGAAAGACGCTCCGAATAAACCAAAAATACTTTTGGTTTATTTTGCAGCGGAGGACGAAGATCGCGTCGCGGTTTATAGAGAAGATGACATTGAGCAATTTAATAAAAACAGAGGAGAAAAAGTTTTATCGTTTGAAACGGCGAATGAGGAATCTTTCGTAGCTCAAATAAAAAAAGCGGATGTCGTATATTTACACGGCGGAAAGACGGTAAAAATTTTAGACACATTGAAGAAGTTTCCCAATTTAAAAGAGACGTTTAGCGGAAAAATTATCGGGGCGGATTCCGCCGGAGCTAATGCTTTATGCGTGATTTATTATAGCGTACATTCTATGGGTATTTCTGACGGACTCGGCGTTCTCCCTTTTAAAATCATTTGTCATTACACAGAAAAATATAAAGGTGAACTTGATAATATGTATTCAAAATTGGAAACAATTTTACTAAAAGAGTACGAATACAAGGTTTTTGTTGTGAAAATAGCAAAAAGAAAGAAAATTTGTACATTTCAGACTTTTCCACTTAGAAAATGTAGAAAGTTATAAACAGTCCGATTTTTATTGACTTCTTTGCTTTTTCGAGTACTATTATAAGTGGAAATCGCCCGTGCCTCCGAAAGGAGTGTGCGGGTTTTTGTTTTTAAGATATAATTTTTATTATGCGCAGAGTTGCTATATACGTTGACGGAGCAAATTTCTATCTCACGGCATTAAAGCCTCTTGACATAAAAGACGCAGATTTCGATTACGAAAGATTAATATTGATTTTGGCAAACGGAAGGGATGTATCAAAATTTGGAAAACGTTTTTATATAGGGACGGTTCCGGAAAAAGAAGGTGATGCCGATTCAAAGGCGGCGATTTCAAGACAAACGACGCTTTTCTCAAGACTACGCGACAACGATTGGGAAATAAGGACCAGCATACACAAGAAAAAGATAGAAACAATTCCGATTGATTATAAAGTGAAGGATTATAAAAATTTTCAGAATCTGGGAATTAAAAGTTTTACTTTTGAAAAATACAGAGAAAAAGGCATTGATGTGAAATTAGCCACAGATTTGATAGTTGGATCAATAGATGATCAATATGATGTTGCGGTTGTTGTGAGCTCCGATACGGATTTAATACCCGCAATTGATTGCGTAAGAAATCGAGGGAAAAAAGTTGAGTATGTCGGGTTTTCTATACCTCACCCGAGTGATCCAAAAAAAGATATAAAACCAACAATAGCGATGGTCGATAGAACCGATGCCCCATCAAGAATATTGATAGAGAGTGATATAAGAGAAATGACGATTGGTCAAGGATCCATTCTTTAGAAAAGAATTCTCGTATTGAAATTTACGGGTATGAGATTTTATAGGATTTTTTGTAATAAATATTGCAAATATGTATCGTATTTCTAAAAAACACATATATCTCGACTATGCGGCAACTACGCCGATAGACGGGGCAGTTAGAAGGGAGATGAGCAAAGCTCCTTTCGGAAATCCGAGCTCTCTTCATTTTTTCGGAAGCGAGGCGCTCTTGTCGCTCGACAAATCGAGAGCGATTATCGCAAACGCATTGTCCGCAAAAAGCGACGAAATATTTTTTACAGGTTCAGCGACCGAGGCGAATAATCTTGCGCTTTTGGGGGCTGTAAGTGGACGGAAAAATAAAAATTCTAACATTGTTGTGTCCGCCATAGAGCACGACTCTGTAATGGAAACTGCGCGACATCTTGAAAAGAACGGAACGGAAATAAGGATTGCTCCGGTTGATTCAAGCGGGAAAATTAATCCGGAATCGGTGATGAATTTGATTGATGAAAATACGGCGGTGGTTTCAATAATGTACGTAAATAACGAAATCGGAGCGAAAGAGCCAATAGAAGAAATAGGAAAGTTGATAAGCAAATTGCGGGCGGAATCGGGAAGCGTGTACCCGTTTTTCCATACTGACGCGGTTCAGGCATTTCAGTATTTCGATTGCGATGTGCAAAAGCTCGGCGTAGATATGCTTTCTTTCTCGTCGCATAAAATTTACGGCCCCAAAGGCGTCGGGGCGTTATTTATAAAGAAAAATATTATTGAATATATGCAGCCGAGAATATTCGGAGGCGGACAGGAAAAAGGAATGCGTTCGGGAACAGAAAACGTAAGCGGAATAGCAGGTTTCGCTAAGGCTGTCGAATTGTCTTGTAGGCGGAGAGAAAAAGAATCGAAGAGAGTCAGAGCGCTTAAAGAATATTTTTGGAATGCAATGAAAAAATATTTTCCGGAAGCGGAAAAAAACGGCAAAGACGATGCACCGCATGTTTTGAACATCTGGTGGAAGGGGATGCCGAACGATTTGACTATGATAGCGCTTGATCTCGCGGGCGTTGCGATTTCTACCGGCTCGGCTTGTAGTGTCCGCGCTCCAAAGCCATCGCATGTGTTAAGCGCGCTCGGATTTGACGAGAAACGCGCGAAAGAAAGCGTTCGCATAAGTTTCGGGAAAAATACGAACATTTCCGAAATACGCGCATCTCTAAAGATTTTTAACAGTGTTGGAAAAAAATTGAAAAAATAGGTTTTTTGCGAGTGAGCGCAGTGTGGAGTATAATATAAGAGTCGATTAATTTTTAAAAAATTATGGAGAAAAAAATAAAAAACTATCTCGGTATAGCGGGAATTATAGCAATTTTGGTAATTGCCGGTTCCGCTTGGTCATATGCAAACTCGTATGCAAAACAGATTGATCCGTCGTCAATCCGTTCATTTTCGGTATCGGGTGAAGGTAAGGTCGTTTCGGTTCCGGACGTTGCAAGCTTCACTTTTAGCGTGATTACGGAAGGCGGAACGAATGTAGCTTCTCTTCAAAAGACGAATGTTGAAAAAACAAACGGCGCGGTAGCATTTTTGAAAGAGAAGGGTATTGATGAGAAAGACATAAGAACGGAATCATATAATGTTGAACCTCGCTATCAGTATTATAGTTGCGGGAAGTATGATGTGTCGTCGTCCAGAGAGGTTTGCCCGCCTGCCGAAATAGTGGGATATACGATAAGGCAAACAGTGTCTGTTAAAGTAAGGAACTTTGAAGTAATTGGCGATGTTTTGTCGGGAGTCGTGGAGAAAGGCGCGAATTCGACTTCCGCTCTCCAATTCACTATTGATGACCCGACTGAAGCGAAGGGTTTAGCGAGAGAACAGGCGATAGAGAAGGCAAAAGACAAGGCTAAGGCAATCGCAAAAGCCGGCGGATTTTCAATCGGAAAATTGATTTCGATAAACGAAGGGACTTTATACGCATCAGACAGGAATTATTATAAGACTGCGATGGAAGAATCCTATGGCGTTGGAGGAGGCGCGGTTCCGGCAGCGGCGAATATACAAGTTGGCTCAGAGGATGTGTCCGTAAGCGTAACTTTGATTTACGAGATTAAATAATTTTTAAGCGGTTTTGTGTAAGGTCGGTTAATAAAAAGCTTGCGGAATAATCCTCAAGGGTCACGAGAGGTTCCGCAGGCTTTTTCTTTTGATATAATATAATTCGTATGAAACAAGATAAAAAAATAAAAATAATAACGGGAGTTTTAATGGTTGGGGCTATTTTTATAGCTTCGTTCGCATATTTTCCGGAAATTTCCCGCGCCGGTTTTTTTAGCGATATTTTAGATTTTCTAAAAGGCGGGATTGTAAGCCCGTTAAATAACGACGATGGCGGAGAAGCTGTGAAGGCTCGCGAGGAGGCGAAAAAAGAAGATAAGAAAGATATAGAGCTTTATAAACCGGCATATGATTATGAGCAGGCTTTGATTTCGGCGGTGGAGAAAGCGTCGCCGACTGTTGTGGCTATAGTTGTAAGCAAAGACATTCCGGTTTTGGAAAGATGTCCGGTCAATATTTTTCGGGATATGCCCGAAGAGTTCAGGGACTTTTTCGGAGGCGGAGTTGTATATGGGCAATGTGAAACTGGAACCGAAAAGAAAGAAGTTGGCGGAGGATCCGGATTCATCGTTTCTTCGGATGGGCTTATCGTTACGAATAAACACGTAGTTATCGAAGATAAGGCGGAATATGCCGTATTTACAAACGACGGAGAAAGGCACGACGCGAAAGTGCTCGCGAAAGACCCAATAAACGACATAGCTGTATTGAAAATAGAAGCGAGCGGTTTGCGTGTTGCGGAACTCGGAGATTCGGATTCGATTAAGCTCGGACAGACCGCGATAGCAATAGGCAACGCTCTCGGAGAGTTTAGAAATACTGTTTCGGTAGGGGTTATATCCGGTCTTGCGAGAGATATAACTGCGGAAGGATCAAACGGATTTGTAGAAGATATAGAAGGTGTGGTACAAACAGACGCCGCGATTAATGAGGGCAATTCAGGTGGGCCTCTTATGAATTTAAAAGGCGAGGTAATAGGAATTAATACCGCAATCGCTTCCGGAGCGGAGAATATCGGATTTGCAATTCCTATCAATCAGGCAAAGCGGGCAATCGAATCCGTAAAATTAACCGGAGAAATAAAAACAACATACCTCGGGGTGCGGTATATTATGCTTACGAAAGAAACGGCGAAAGAACAAAAACTTTCAGTCGATTATGGCGCGCTTGTTCGCGGTAATGAAACAGGTCCGGCCGTAATTTCCGGTTCGCCTGCGGAGAAAGCGGGTATTCAAGCGGAGGATGTTATTATCGAGATTAACGGCAAAAAGATTGATTCGGAAGAAGCTCTTGGAATTACTCTCCAAAAATATTCAGTAAACGAAGAGGTTTCCCTTACCGTTATGAGAGGAACGGAGAAGCTTACGCTCAAAGTTATTCTCGGCGAACGGCCTAAGGAATAATATTTTGAGATATTGCAATTTTTATATCTTCTGTTAGATATGGTAATGTTTAAGCCTTAGCTTTTTTGGGTCGAACAAAACACTTATAATCAATCCATATGGCAAATTTCCACAGATTTACTATTAAAGCGCAGGAGGCTCTTCAAAACGCGCAGGAGCTTGTAATGCGATGGCATCACGGCGAATTAAAGGCGCTCCATCTTCTTTTTACAATATTGGAAGACGAGCAGACTCTCGTGCGCTCTATGCTCGAAGGATGTGGAGTTAACGTTGATTTGTTTGCCGAAAAATTAAAGAAAGAAATAGAGACTTTGCCCCGCGCGAGCGTTACCTCCGGCGGTCCGCAACTCTACCTTTCGCAGGAACTTATGAGAATTTTGGATCGCGCGGCGCAAATTGCGAACGAAGAAAAAGATGAATTTATATCAAGTGAGCACATACTCGTCGCTTTTTCCGACGCGCCGTCTCCGGCAAAAAACTTTCTCGTGGCGGCAGGGGCGAGCAAAGAAAAACTCCTCTCAAGTTTTAACGAATTGCGCGGGTCGGTTAAAATTACGGACGAAACTCCGGAAACCAAATTCCGCGTGCTTGAGAAATACGCGATTAATCTTACAAATAGAGCCAAAGAAGGCGCGCTGGACCCTGTTATAGGCAGAGAAGAGGAGCTTAGGAGGGTTATGCAGATTCTCTCGAGAAGAACGAAAAATAATCCGGTATTGATTGGAGAGCCGGGCGTTGGAAAAACAGCCATTGTAGAAGGACTCGCACAAAAAATAATTTCGGGGGACGTACCGGAATCTTTAAAAAACAAAGAAGTTTTGTCACTTGATCTCGGTTCTCTTGTCGCGGGCACTAAGTTTCGCGGAGAATTCGAAGACAGACTAAAATCCTTCCTTCAGGAAATAGAGAGAGGGGAAGGTAAATATCTTTTATTTATAGACGAAATTCATACTATAGTTGGCGCCGGTTCGGCGGAAGGGGCTATCGACGCTTCGAATATGTTAAAGCCTGCTCTTGCGCGCGGAGAATTGCACGCAATAGGCGCAACGACGCTTAAGGAGTATCAAAAGTATATTGAAAAAGACGCCGCTCTCGAAAGAAGGTTTCAGCCTGTTGTAGTTGAAGAGCCATCGCTCGAAGATTCGATAGCGATTTTACGCGGATTGAAAGAAAAATATGAAGCGCACCATGGACTTAAAATATCAGACGATGCGATAGTGTCCGCCGTAAATCTCGGGGCGAGATATATTACAGACAGATTTTTGCCTGATAAGGCCGTTGATCTTATAGATGAAGCCGCGGCGGCGATAAGGCTCGAGTCCGACAGTATGCCGAGGGAGCTCGAGGAAATTAAGAAAGAAATTTCCCGTCTTGAGGTTGAAAAATCGGCAATTATGCAAAGCGGTTCGCAAAAGAGAAAAGATCGCATCAAAGAAATAGAAAAGGCGCTGTCCGTGCTTAAAAAGAAAGATGATGCCTTATCTGGTAAATGGAAAGAAGAAAAAGACGGCGTTGAAAAGCTTCATGATATGCGAAGGAAAATAGACTCATTGCGCCACGAGGCTGATGTTGCGGAAAGGGAGGGGAAGTTTGATGAAGTCGCAAGAATTCGGTATGGCGAACTGCCTGCCGCAGAAAAAGAGGCAAAATCTTTTGAAAAGAAAAATGTAAAAGCGAAATTAGAGGAGAAAAACGGAGCGAAAGGAAATAATTTACAAAAGTTTGTTAAAGAAATAGTTGATGAAGAAGACATAGCGTCGGTTGTTTCACGTTGGACGGGTATTCCTGTTACCAAAATGCTTGAATCGGAGGCGGGGAAGTTAATGAGGCTCGAAGAAGAGCTCGGAAGGCGTGTTGTTGGGCAAGAAGACGCGATAAAATCGATTGCGAGAGCGCTTCGCCGTTCGCGCGCGGGCCTCGCGGACGAAAATCGTCCGGCAGGTTCGTTTATGTTTTTAGGGCCTACCGGCGTAGGCAAAACAGAGCTTGCGAAGGCTGTTTCGCAGTTTATGTTTAACGATGAAAAAGCTCTTATACGCATTGATATGTCCGAATATATGGAACGCCACGCGGTGTCGCGTCTCATCGGTTCTCCGCCGGGATATGTCGGCCACGAAGAGGGCGGACAGCTTACCGAAATAGTGCGACACAGGCCGTATTCACTTATTTTGTTTGATGAAATAGAAAAAGCGCATCCGGAAGTTTTTAACATACTTTTACAGATATTAGACAATGGCCGTCTTACGGACGGAAAAGGCAAGATAATCAACTTTAAAAATGCGGTTATTATCCTTACGTCCAATGTAGGAAGCGAATATTTCAGTCAGATGTCGTCAATAGGCTTTGCGACCGGAGATGGGGAAGCCGAAACGAAAAAGATTGAAGAAGATTTCAGAGAAAAAGTGATGAGCTCATTAAAAGATGTATTTAAACCGGAATTTTTGAATCGTCTCGATGATATTGTCATATTTAATGCCTTAACGAAGGCAAATATAAGAAATATTGTCGACCTTCAGCTCCGCGATGTGGAAAAGCGCGTTGAGGGAAGGGGAATGAGCCTTATTATTACGGACGAAGTTAAGGATTATATAGCCAAAAACGGATTTGATCCGGATTATGGCGCGCGTCCGGTTAAAAGGTTGATTCAGAAGCTTATCGTCGATACGCTTGCCGATACAATAATAAAAGAAGGAGTAAAAGATGGCCGGAAAATTAAAATCATTCTTCGCGAACCCGATCGCATTGAGGTCGCTCGTTAAGGCGTCGATAGGTACTGCGGTGTTAGCGATCACGGCGCTCTCGGGATTTCAGTGGTTTTTGTGCGTTTGCGGTATTCTGTTCGCACTGTGGCTATATCTCGGCGTTCTTGATGGGAAAGCCGTAGTAGCTTCATTTTTTATTCTCATATTTTCATCTATTGCCGGAATTGCTGGGATTCATATTTTTACGTCGTTTTTGCCCGAAACGCTGTCGTTTATTCTTTGGATTTTAACGTTTTTTGCGCTTTTGACATGCGTTATAGGCATAGGTAATTTTGCGTTTGAGGACAGGAATGATGTATATAGCATTTTTCATACAGTATTACTGTTCGTCGTATTCTTTGCATTTAGCGGACCGACACTGTTTATATCTAAGCTGTGGATAATTGTCCTTTTTGCGGCCATAGCTGGATTACAAGTTGAATTCTTTGATTTTACGAAAATACAGCTTAGAAAACAGGCTATTTCATTATCTGTTGGAATAGCGTTATTTTCCGCAGAACTGTTGTTTATTCTCGGTTTTTCGCCAATGGGGCCGGTAAATATAGCGGCATTTTTGACGTTATTTGTGGTAATTTGCAGGGATATTATGTCTTTATATTTCAATAAATCGTTAAGCAAAAGGGCTATTTTGAGGGAAATCGCCATTTTTATACTGTTTGCTTTGGCTATTTTTGCCGTTTCCGGATGGTCTATTTAGCCGTATAAATTGCTTGAATTTAGACGCTTATTCGCTGAAACGGTTTAACGTCTCGCTCGTTATATATATGAGGCTCAAAAATGTTTGAAATATTGCGAAAAGGTTATTTTTGAACTCATTGAAAACGAATAAGGATATGTTATAATATCCTTGTAAGTGAAGAGGCAGGGATTTCGGTTTTGTGTGAACCGGACATCCAAAACTGCCAAGTGTCGAGGTTCGGAAGTGAGGCTGAACCAAGGCAAATCTACTCAAAAAGAATTTCTGGAAAACAGAAGCATTTCCTGTGTATTGCAGGCGAATGATTCGAATATGTTTTCCGGAGTAGTTTTGCTTATACAGTCTCGCTCCCAAGGCGAGTTTTTTGTTCCTTACAAACGATGAAATCCGAGTGATACCTGTATCATTCGCATCAATTCGTACATTTGCATCGGTTTATTTATTATCAACCACTGCTCTTTCACGCTTCCTTTTCTGATAGTCTACGATTTTCGGAGGAGGGTCGAAAGCGGGGATCGCGCGGTGTCCAGAACTATCCGCTACTCGTGGAAAAAGGTCGACGGTTTATCATCTCCGTAGGGCAACTGTCCTATGTGTGAGGGGATGAATCGATAAAATTAGTCAAAATTAACAAGTCAAAGAAAAGAAATTAAAAAATGAGTAGATTAATGAAGAAAATAGTAACAGTCGCGGTTGCGGTCGTTGTGGCCGGAACTATGACTGTTGCGCCAAGCACACAAGCACAGAGCGTTGATATCAACTCTCTGTTGGCACAAATAGCACAACTATCGGCATTGGTAGCCCAGCTTCAAGCTGCACAAGGAGGCTCAACTGTGAGCGCATCATACACTTTCACCCGCAACCTCACTGTGGGATCGACTGGCGATGATGTGAAGGCTCTCCAGCAGTTTTTGAACGCAAAAGGATACCAGATTGCCTCAACGGGTGCCGGATCTCTCGGAAATGAGTCAACTTATTTCGGAGGATTAACAAAAGCGGCGCTCGCAAAGTTTCAGGCTGCAAACGGCATCTCGCCGGCAGTCGGATACTTTGGACCGATCACTATAGCGAAAGTTAATGCTATGGGTGGAGCGACAACTGGAGGAACAACCCCAGTAGTGGTTCCGGGCACGGCATACCTTATGGCATCAGCCGAAGGACCATATGCCACGACTATTCCTGATGGCTCGCTCTATAACAAAGTATTACGCGTTAAATTGAGCGCAGGTTCACAGGAAGAGAAGATTACCTCAATCACAGTATCGCGCGGTGGATTCATTGCTAATACCAATGTTTCCGGCGTAAGTGTCTGGGATGATGCGGGAAATCGCTATGGAAACATAGTAACGGCATTGACCGCTGACGGAAAAGCGACGATTTCATTTTCGAGCTCTCCGTTTACGGTTCCTGCTGGACAGACCAAATACCTAACTGTTGCGGTTAATATCGCGGCATCAACAGGTAGCGGAACTGTCAGTATGTCGGTTGCTTCAGCATCAGACATAAAGACATCGACGGGTGGAGCAGTTTCGGGAGCCTTTCCGCTCTCGGGAGCTACGTTCACGACAGTGAGCGGAACAAACTCGCTCGGTAATCTTTATGTAGATGATTTGTCAGTTGCCGGATTGGCATATTCGTCAATTACGAGCGCGACTGGCAACTTGGAAATTGGAGATGTTAATAAAGAAGTCTTCAAGCTCCAGTTGGCGCAGAGCAACTCGAAAGAAGCCGTCAGCGTTTCAAAGATTATCCTGTATGTAGAAGGTACGATTCAGGAAGCTAAAGACGTTACCAACTGGAAATTATATTCTCCGGAAGGCAATGTCATAGCGACTGCGGAAAAGCCGGTTGATCGTTTTGTAACGTTCAATCTCACGACTCCGTATGTTATCGACAAGGGTCTTACAAAGACCTTCCAAGTAAAGGCTGATATTACCGATGGTTCGGGCAATTACTTCCGTGTTTATATCCAAAACGACTATGATATAGTCGCGACGGGTGCAACAACGGGAGCCTCTGTTCAGCCATTGGATGCCTCTGGAACATCGCTCACCGGTTCTGATACGCAGAACGATAACGGTGGATTCAGAATGAAATCCGGCGGACTTACAGTTTCAAAAAGCTCAACAAGTCCGAGCGGGAATGTTGCTCCTTCCTCACAAAATATCGTTCTTGCAAAATTTGATCTAAAGTCTGCGGGAGAAAAAATGGATATCCAGAAAATGGGTATTCAGGTTCAGTACGCTGGCGTAGATCTTACAGGAACAATTTCTGTGAAAGATGCGGCAACCGGAGAAACGTATCTCTCGGTTTCTGCAGATACGGGAAGCTATCAGGCGACTGATGTCACGGATCCGGGTACAGATAATCAGGTAAATCTTTCGTCTTACATCTCTCTTGAGAGCGGTCAGACAAAGACCATCGAAATTACCGGTACCATTGATTCAACAGCGACTTCAACATCAAACTACAAAGTTTCTGTTGGTAAGTTTTATGTGAAGCGCTATTCGACAAACGATTACACCGATGTTGCTAAAGCCGAATACGAAGCTAACCAGATTTCAGTATCCAATGTGACACTTTCTGTCACAAAGAATACCGCGTTTGGTAATGTCTATCGTGCTGCCGGAGCAAGCAATGTAAAAGTTGCCGAATTCGTTTTGCAGGCGTCAGATGCTGATGATATCCGCGTAAACGGATTATCTCTTAGCATTGCGTCAAGCTCGTACATCCAGAACGTAAAACTTATGGATGGCACGACACAGCTTGGCTCGACGGTTGGAACGCCGGGTTCGAGCGGAAATTCGTATTCGTTTAATTTGACGATACCGAAGTCCGCGAGCAAGGTATTGTCTGTATACGCTGATGTTCTTTCGAACGCATCAACAACGGATACGTTCACAATATCTGTTACTGGAAGCACTGTGTCCGGTTACGGTGTTGCGTCAGCGAAGAGCTTATCTAGTACTCCGTCAGAAGATGTTGAAGGTCAGGTAGTAAGCGTAAAGAGTCCGACTCTTACAATTACTGCTGATGCCTCAAAGCCGTTGTCAAAGGTAATTGTTGCAGGACAGGTTGGAGTTGAGATTTCTAAACTCAAACTTGAAGCTGCAAACGAGGATCTTACATTGAAAAAGGTCACATTATCCATTGACACCGCTTCGACAACGCAATGGACCGCGGCAACGAATGTTGCCAGAAACTTCAGCAAGGTTTACCTCTATGATGGTACGACCTTATTGAACACTGGTGGCACTTCAGTTGTAAGCGGAGACATTGTAATCTCCGGATTGGATCTTAAACTCGCACAAGACACGCCTAAGATATTGACTGTAAAAATGGACGCAACAGGCCAAGAAACGATTCAGCCGAAGGCGGTTGGTCGCATTGTTGTTAAGAGCTCATCAACAACCGATATGGAGGTTTATTCTTCACAAGGTTGGATGACCTCAGGCATTACTATGGCCGATACCGTTCCGTCGAACTATATGCTCTTTACGGCCGCTGCTCCTGTAATTACGAATGCGTATTCTGGATCAACGTCAAAGAGTGGACAGGCTGGAGACGAAATAGCGAGATTCACGATTTCCAATGTTAACGGAACGCGTGACATTACTCTTGCATCGACGACAGTAACGGTTGCGCTTACTCCTAACGGAGCGACTTCAACGGTTGATACATTCAAGATCTATGATGCCGGAGATTTGTCGAATGCCGTTGCAAGCGCGAGTGCAAGTGGAAGCACCTCAATTGAGAGCACTTCTGCTACATCGAGCAACGTTTTGTTCGAAAGCTTCAGCCCTGCGCAGACCATTCCGGCAGGAAGCTCAAAGACGTACGTAATCAAGGCTAATACGGCCGCGATTAAGACGATCACCTCGACATATACTGGCGATGTAAAGCTCTCGGTTAAGGTAAACGGTTCAACTGGATACAGCTCGACTGATGATTCATCGAGCCCGTCTGGCGAAGAACTCTACTGGAACGATGGTAAGGTTATTTATAGCTACACCACGACTGGTGCGTACACAGCGACTTACTCGAATTTGAACGCATCGGATTCTGGCGAAGTTCAGGGACCGACTCTTACTTACTAACAGTCATTTCCGACTTTAGTCAGGAAAGGAGTATTATCCCGCCCCTCTATAGAGGGGCGGGATTTCGTTTATAATATAAGTATGTATTTCGTATATATTTTGAAAGGAAAATATGCCAAGACGTATATCGGTTTCACTGCTAATATAGAAGCGCGAGTAAGAGCGCACAATTCCGGAAGTTCAAAATTTACTCGGAAATATTGTCCGTGGGAAGTGGTGTATTACGAAGCGTTTAAGTCTGAAAATGATGCACGCAAGAGAGAGAAGACGTTAAAAAACTACGGGAGTTCTCTCGGTCAATTAAAGAAAAGGGCGTCAGAATCGCTATTATAAACTCAAGTTGCTATTTATTTAAAAGCTACGCCTTTTATTTTGGCGTCTGTTTAGATATACTTTATTTATTAGTACTAAAGTTCGCTTATGAATTTTTTTAAACTTTCAAAATTTTTACTCTTTATTCCCGTATTGGCTGTTGCGCTTGTTTCAACATCTACGCTTTTCCCCTTCATAGTAGGAAAATACGTGGTTTTTCGCACAGCGGTTGATTTATCGCTTATAAGTTTTTGTGTCGCGCTACTTATGTCAAACGACACGAAAAAAATGTATGCAAGAATTAAATCCGTTGTTAGGCATCCGATTTACATCGCGGTAGGAATATTCACCCTCGCCTTCACGCTCGCGTGTTTATTTGGCGTCGATCCGGCATTTTCATTCTGGTCTAATTTTGAAAGAGGGGAGGGAGGCATACAAATCCTTCATTTTTTCGCGTATTTTTCATTGCTTTTGTTTCACTTTGATAAAGAAGCGGATTGGAAAAAGTTTTTCGGTTGGATACTTATCGGAGGGATTGCCTCGATCGTTTATGGTTTCTTAGCCGGTGTAGGCACCCCGGGGTTTGTTGGAGAAAAATTTAGTAGTGCCGGCGCGCGGTTTCAGGGCTCAATAGGCAATCCTGCATACGTTGCCGGATATTGTATGTTCCTTCTTTTTTATACGCTTTATCTTTTGTCTTCCGGTGGCAAAAAAATATTGAAGTCATTCAGGGGAATTAGTCTTCTAATATTTATTGTCGTATTGCTCGTCGTATTTGCGCTTGCGGCGACACGCGGAGCATTCCTCGGTCTCGTTATCGCAATAGGCGCGTTTCTTTTGTGTCTGGCTATCACGAATAAAAAATGGCGCGTGAAATCAATTGTCGCAATATTGATTGTCGGCGCTACTTTTACGGCAGGAGTATATTTTAAAAATTCTCGCGTAATAAAAGCGCTTCCATTTTCGAGAATTTTTGATATTTCATTTTCGGCGGAAACATTTGAAGACAGGGCCATTATGTGGCAAATGGCGTGGGACGGATTTAAGGCCCGGCCGATTTTCGGATGGGGTCCGGAGAATTTCACGACAGTTTTCGATACGCATTTTAATACGGCATATTTTAATCCGCCAGAGGGCTTTGGCGCGTGGTTCGATAGGGCGCATAGCGTTATATTTGACTATCTGTCTGAAACTGGAATTGTCGGGCTTTTGTCGTACTTTTGTACATTCGTCGTTGTGTTTTGGATGATTATAAAAAATCTATTACAGAAAAGAGGATCGGAAGATAATAAAATAACTGCGATAGAACGCGCATTGCTCGTCGCAGTCATTGTGTCTTATCTTGTGCAGGCGCTAGTCCTTTTTGATGTGTATGTAACGTATTTGAATCTGTTCATTATACTTGCATTCTCGGCGTATAAATTAAAAAGTGTTCCAAAAATGGGAAAACCATAAACAGTGAAAATATGAAAAAATTAATTCTTATAATCATCATTATACTTGCAATATATTCGCTTTACTTTTCCGCTGTTGTGCCGTGGAATCGTTCACGCGCATTTCTTAACGGCATTAAATCTCTGCCGTCAATAACTTCAGTACAGGAATTTAAAGATACATTCCAGCCTGTTTTGAAACATAATACAATAGGCGACGAAGAAGCGTTCAAATATATTGCAAACGAAAGTTTAAAAATAATTTATCAAGAAAACACGGCAAAAGACGTTTCTATGGCGATAGTCGAGTTTCTTGAGCCATATCATATGAGTACTAATGTTAGACACCTGATTGCTATGGGGGACATTTATTATATTATGTGGAGAAAATATATGGATCCGGAATTTTTTGCAAAGGCGGAGGATTATTATTTACAAGCAAAAACAATAGGTCCGAAACTCCCACCCGTTTTATATTCGTTGCTAAATTTTTATCAACAAACTGCCGAGACGGAAAAAGCTAAAAATATTGCGGAAGAAATACTTGTTCTTTGGCCAAATGCTGTTGAGCTTAAGTCTTTTGTAGAATCCGAATAAAATAATATATGTGCGGAATAAGCGGTTTCGTTTCGTTTAAACAAATAGACAAAGATAGAGCGTTATCTTTTGTTGGCGAAATGAACGAATATCAAAAAGATAGAGGCCCCGATGACAGCGGGGTATTTGTATTTGATAGCGGTGCTTTTGGACACCGCAGGCTTTCAATTATCGATCTATCAAAAGACGGTCATCAGCCGATGATACGATATGCAAAAAATGGAAAAAGAATAGTGGTTACGTTTAACGGAGAAATATATAATTTTCTTGAATTAAAAAAAGAATTAGAAAATGCCGGTATTGATTGTCAAACACAATCAGATACGGAAATTATTCTTGCTGGGTACGAGTTGTGGGGGATAGGCGTTTTGGACAAGCTACGCGGGATGTTTGCGTTCGCATTGTTTGACGAAGCGGATCATAAGGTTTTTCTTGCGCGCGACAGATATGGGATAAAACCGTTGTATTATTTTTTAGACAAAGACAAATTGGTTTTTGCTTCGTCTGTCGGGGCGATTGAAAATAGTGGTAGTTTAACCATAGAGAAAGATATAAATGCAAAAATCGGTCTTCTGCTTTTTGGTTCGGTCCCGTCTCCGTATACAACAGTGAAAAATATATTTTCGGTTTTATCAGGGACCTTTCTCGAAGTCGATTTGTCCGGTGAAAGTAAAATGACGAGGTATTATAATCCGCTTGATTTTTATGTAAATAAAAACAGTGCTGCTGACAGGAGTACGATTGTAAAAAGAGTAAAAGATATGCTTGAAGACGCAGTGAAATTACATTTATTGAGCGACGTGTCGCTCGGCGTCTTTTTAAGCGGAGGATTAGACTCATCCGTTATATCCGCGATGGCGCAAAATGTTTTTAATATGTCGTCGGCAAAAAACAGATTAAGTACGCTTTCGGTGATTTTTAACGAATCCGCGTTTTCCGAAGAAAAATATCAGAATATGGTTGTAGAAAAAATAAAAAGCGACCATAAGGCTATATTGGTAACGAAAGAGTTTTTTCAAGGTTCTCTCTCAAAAATATGGGAAGCAATGGACCAGCCTACAATAGACGGGGTAAATTCATATGTAATATCTGATTCGGCAAAGAAATCGGGATTGAAGGTCGTGCTGTCCGGACTTGGAAGCGATGAAATATTTTTAGGATATGCAAATTTTAAAAAAGCAAAATTGGTTAGAGTTTTGCAATTGTTGCCGGACATTATAAAAATTCCGCTTTTGTTTATTGCTGGATTATTGCGTTCTAAATATAAGAAATTATCTTTTATACGTTCGAAAAAAATATTGAACTTTTATCTCGCTTTCAGAGGAATATTTTTACCAAATGAAGTCGCAAAGATTCTCGGCGTTTCCGAAAAAGAAGTAAAAGATTTCATTTCAAAACTTGATGAACGTTTATTTAGTGCAGATTACAAACCATTGAAACAACTCCATCCGGCCGATCTTATGTCGTATCTTGATTTAACGCTCTATATGCAAAATCAGCTTTTAAAAGATACTGATACTATGTCTATGGCGCACTCAATAGAGGTACGCGTCCCATTTCTCGATCACAAATTTGTAGAATATATAACATCTCTGCCGGTTAGAGTTAAGCTTATGGGTAAGCGTCAGAAACAGCTTCTTATAGATGCCGTGGAAAACGATATCCCG
>CAYUXY010000008.1:0-17336 GCA_964449245.1 uncultured Candidatus Saccharibacteria bacterium | reverse complement strand
TTCTTTTTTTCGGAGTTTGCCTTTGATGTGAATATAACGGAAACATCCGGTTTCTCGTGCTCTTTTTCTTCATTTTCTATCAAGCTTTCTTCCGGCTCGGTTTCTATTATTTTTGGTTGTCTTTTTGAAATTGGCACAATATCCGAAACGGCGCGTTCTTTGACTTTGAAAACCGGATTAACGGCCTCCAGCCCGTTAGCAGACGCGGATTCTAAAATGTGATCATCTGTTGATTCTATTAGCAAATCAACATTATTTTTATCGCTCATATCTTTCAAGTCTCTGAAATTTTTGAGTTTTTTGCCTATTACGGACCTCGCAGGAATATTTATAATTATTGCCTCGTTCTTTGCATTTTCGAGACACATTTTTGCGGTTTCTATCCCGTCTTCCGGATCAAGAAAATATTTTTTTTCTGTTTTCATATATTTTAATTTGAATGATTTATCAGCCACTTTGCCCTTCGAGACAAGAGTTTTTCGGTTTCTTTATTGCTCGGAAATAAAATCGGATGCGAAGCGAATATAAGAGTTTTCGTATCCGCTCTTTTTGAATCTTTCTTTGCAATTACGGTAAACCCGAGCTCGTCGAATTTTTCATCCAATGTGTTTATTTTAAACCTCGAATCCTTTTTTAGCCAGCAAATTTGTTCCGCAATCGGTATGCTAAACAAAAGATGAAATATTGGAATCTTTGTTCCCGTGCGTTTTTTAAAAGATGAGCGGATTGACTCCGTGAGCGTTTTCAAATGATCGGAAATAATTTTAGAAAGAATTATATTTATATGGCTTGAGACCGTGTTTGAGGCAAGTTTTGAAACAAATATTCTTGCATTATTTTCGCTCACTAAAAATTTCTTCATTATCGCATCTATAACATCCGTCATTTTCCAGTTTATCTCTCCAACGTACGAGACCCTGTTTTTGTATGCGAAAAATGCCTGCGACCCGTTTTCATCGCAAAAAATCGCGATATCGTTTTCTCCGGATACGAAAGCCGAAAGTATTCCGTTGCTTTCAATCGCGTATGTTTTTTCCGCCCATCCTTCTACTTTTGAAATCATTTCCGATGCGGACTTTGATAAAAACGTTGCTCGTATGTCAAATGAGAGCTTTTTTCCGCGGATACCGACGGGGCTTACTACGCGGTGCTCGTCTATAAATATTTCAGAAACCGCTATATCTACGACCGAAATCTCCGTTGCCAAAGTCCCCATTTTCTTTGCCGAGAAGACCCTGTATTCGTCTATGAATTTCCATAAACCATTTGATAACAATTCTTCAAATTCACCCTCGGTTATTTCTGTTTTTGGCTCCGTTCTTAAAAGATGCACGGCGTTTTTGATAGTCGTGGCATTTTTCCTGTCCATCGCAAAGATGAGATAGTCTGCTCTGAAAAATGGCTTTTTAAATTCGTCGATATTTTCTCCGGACAGCTCATTCAATATCTTGATTGTTTTTTCTTCGTCGTTAACACGCGTCTCGGTTATTTTTATTTTTCCGTTTGACTCCTCGATTACGATTGAATGCCTTCCTTGATGTACGTAAGAAGGCAGTCTTTTAATAAAATCGGCTATGCGCCGCATCTTCATTTTTTTATTATATCATCTTTTCCGATTCTAATCTCAAGAAATTACAGCTTTGATTCTTCTTATGCCCGCAGAAACCGCCTCCTCTTTTGTAATTTTGAAATGTCCTATTTCTCCCGTTGCATTCACGTGCGGTCCACCGCAGAGTTCGATGCTGAAATCGCCGATTTTATAAACTTTTACGATATCGCCGTACTTTGACTGATCAAAAGAAACCTTTGCCATCTTGAGCGCCTCGTCTTTTGGCGTCTCAAGCATTTCAACGGGAATATTCTCGCTGATTTTTTCGTTTACAATATCTTCTATTTTCTTTATCTGTTCAGGCGTAAGCTTGTCTCCATAATTAAAGTCGAATCGCATTCTCTCGGCCGTTATATTGCTTCCCTTTTGGTATGTTTCCGGACCTAAAACTTGTCTCATTGCGGCAAGAGTCAAATGCGTTGCCGTATGATATTTTGTCGTGATTTCCGAATTGTCAGCAAGGCCCCCTTTAAAAACTCCAGCGGAAGCCGTGCGGGAAAGCTCCTGATGTTTTTTGAGTTCTTCGTCAAAATCTTTTTTAAATTCTGTTTTTGCTTGTTTGGTAAGTATTCTCTTTTGTTTTGAATCCGACTCCATCCATCTTTTTTCCATTCTTTCTAATTCCTCAAGGCTAATCTCAAAAGGTAGTCCATAGGATTCGTGTAGTAAAAACAAATTTTTACCATTAAGATCCATACCCGGAGATTCAATTTCTCTACCTAGCGAGTCATAACATCCAAACAAACCCAAATACATTTTCTTTAATTCCTTTAATCCTTTTTCTAGTGTAGTAGCAAATTTCTTTTCTTCTTTCTCAATTTCTTCAAATATTTTCCCCTCGTTCTTTTTTAATTCAGTGTAATATTCTTTAGATATAAAAATAATTTCTTTTGCAAGCGTTGATGTAAATAACAAATTCATTCCTATAAGTTTCGCATATCTTACTGCCCTGCGAATTAATCTTCTTAATACATATCCTTGCCCAGTGTTAGATGGAAGTATGCCATTCTCGTCGCCCATTATGAATGTGGCCGCGCGGATATGGTCCGCTATTATTCGCATTGCGCGATTTGTTTCTTCATCATCCCCATATTTCTTGCCAGATAATTCCTCAATTTTCTTTATTATCGGCAGAAATAATTCTGTTTGATAAATATCCGTTCCGTTTAATACCGCCACGACTCTTTCAAATCCCATTCCAGTGTCTACATTTTTTTGTTTTAACGGAATAAAATCATATATGCTTTTTTCTATAAAATTATCGGTCTCGTCCGCATTTGAATAAACAAACGCATTTATTCCTAAAGATTCTGCCGAATCCACGCTTTCTTTTAAATGATCAACATATATTAGTTGATTAGTTTTCAATCCAAATTTTTCTACCAATTTTATAAAAAATTCCGGATTATCTTTTTTAATCCCCTCCTCTTTTAGACAGAAAGATTTATAGCCCAACGATTCAGCCACTTTTTGAGCTTCATCCGCAAACCCATTAACAACGATTATTTTTTGAGCGGAATATTTATTTAAAGCGTTTTTTAAATCTTCGTTAATTTTAAAATTTTCATCGTATAGACAGTCCATGCCATCTATAAGAATGACTTTGGTGATCTTATCTTTTTTTGTTTTATTAAACTCCATAAACACATCGTTCCAAATTTCCACCCAAAGAGGATTGTCGTCATTAAAAGATTCTGGAACCTCGTTTTCGTCGCCGCTCCAATAAAACATCTCCGTATCGGAGCCACACGGCCCCGTTTCACCCGCCGGTCCCCACCAGTTTCCTTGTAATTTCGCAATTCTTTTTTCCGGTATGCCGAGAGATTTCCAAATTTCGAATGCTTCTGAATCGAACGGAACATTTTCATTTCCGGCAAAAACAGAGACAGCTATTCTATTTTTATTGAGTCCCAGCCATTTTTTGTCCGTAAGAAATTCAAAGCTCCATTCAATCGCTTCTTTTTTAAAATAGTCACCCAGAGACCAATTGCCTAACATCTCAAAAAAGGTCAGATGCGTTGCGTCTCCCACCTCGTCTATATCCCCCGTTCTTATGCATTTCTGGCAGGACGCGAGCCTTTTTCCTGCGGGATGTTTTTCGCCCAAAAGATACGGAACAAGCGGATGCATTCCTGCCGTTGTAAAAAGCACGGTCGGGTCGTTTTCCGGAATCAAAGATGCCGAAGGAATTATCGAATGTCCTTTTTCTTTAAAAAATTCAAGATATTTTTTTCTTATTTCATCCGCATTCATAAATAATGTGAGTAGAAAGTTAAAAGACGAAAGTAGAAAGAGAGCGCAATAGACTTCAAAATGTTCTTTGTATTTTTACTTTTATCTTTAGTCTTTCATCTTTTTACTTTCATCTGCATTTTTAATACCCCTCCAATTTTTTGATTTTGTGATGTCCTCTGATTTTATCAAGTGCTTTTGCCTCGATTTGTCTTATGCGCTCTCTTGTAACGCCGAATACCTTTCCTACTTCTTCGAGCGTATGAGATATGTTGTCGTCCAGTCCGAAACGCATAGCGAGAATTTTTTGTTCCCTGTCTGTAAGATCAACAAGTATTTCGTGAATGTAATCTTTGAGTAGCGCGTGATTTGCCAATTGGTCCGGACTCATACTCGTTTCGTCTTTCAAAAAGTCCGCGAGTACAGAATCTTCGTCATCGTCCCCGACCGGAGCTTCAAGAGAAATAACTTCCTGCGATATTTTTTGAATGTAATGTATTTTTTCAACCGGCATACCCATTTCCGTTGCGATTTCTTCAGGCAGGGCTTCGCGTCCAAGCTCTTGCATAAGGCGTCGCTTTACCTGCGTATATTTGGTAATTGTTTCTACCATATGAACGGGAATGCGGATTGTTCTTGAATAATCCGCGAGCGCGCGCGTTATTGCCTGACGTATCCACCACGTTGCGTAAGTCGAAAATTTAAATCCTTTTTTATAATCAAATTTATCTACGGCGCGTGAGAGTCCTATATTCCCTTCCTGAATAAGGTCGAGTATGGAAAGGTGCGGACTTCTGTTCACATATCTTTTCGCAATTGAAACTACAAGCCGTAGGTTTGCCTGAATAAGTTTTTTCCGCGACATCTCGTCCCCCGTTTCGATTTTTTTAGCGAGCTCTTTTTCTTCCCTTGAATTCAAAAGTGATGTTCTTCCTATTTCTTTCAAATACATTTGTACCGCGTCTGGCAAAGTTTGATCTATGCGAGTCGCATCTTTAAGTTCGTCCGCTGATATGTCGTCGCTCTCTTTTTTTGCAAATGTGTTCGAAGACGTGTGCACTTTAATCCCCTCTTTTTCGAGCTGATCATAAATTTTGTCGAGATACGAAAGATTTTTTTCTATGTTCGGAAAATAGTTTAAAACTTCCGCGTCTGTTACAAAGCTCCTCACTCTTCCGCGCGCAATAAGCTCAGCGAGTCTTTCTTCGAGCTCTTTATCTACCTCCGATATCTTTTTATTTTTTACAGCTTTTTTTGGCGTCGCTTTCTTTTCTTTTTTTTCGTGCTTCACCGCTTTTTTTGCTGTTTTTACTACCTTCTTTATTTTTTTCTTATTATTTTTGTTGGCCATTTTTTTGAAGTTCGTTGATTTTTTTTGCTATTGTACTGCTTTCGTTCATATGTCCCTTCAGCTTCTCTTCGTCGCCGGACGACATATCTTTTTGTATTTCTTTTTTAAGCCGTTCCTGTTCATTTTTCAGCCTTTCAATCGAAAGCTGTTTTACGAGCTCGTTGAACTCCTTTTTCAAGAGATCCTTTTCTATGCCTCCAAACTCGTGTGACGCCTGCATTTTCATCCTTTCCGCGCGTTCCGATTCATTTCCGTCCCCTTCTTTGCCGAGAAGCTCAAAATATTCGGCAGGAAGGTCGTTTTTGTAAGATGCCATTAATATAGATGAAAATTCCTTATCAGTAAATCCCAATAGTATCAAGCGCTCGGAAATGATGCTGACACGCGATTTTTCCTCCGGTTTGATTTTTACGGTTTCTTTTGTATTATTTTTTGCGTCCAGAGTCGCCTGAATGGTAAAAAGCTCTTCCTCTAACGAGGTTACGCGTATCCCCGATCTTTTTGAGAGCTCGCTTAGCCAGTTTTCTTTTTCTATGCGACTGTTTATTCCCGCAATTTTTTCAAGTAAGTGTCGTGCGATTCTTTTTTTCTCGGATATTTCATAATCTTTTCCTTCCGGAAAATATCTTTCGATTATCATATTAAATGCCGGTTTCGCGTCATCTATCGCTTTTTTAAGAAATTCTGCGTCTTTTTCGACCGCTTCGGCCGGATCTTTATATATTCCGAGCTTTATGGCTTTCACGTGAAAATCAAATTTGCCGAATAATTCTGCCGCCCGTTCTAAGGCGCGAAATCCGGCGTCGTCATTGTCGAAGCTCAATACTATTGTATCGGCTATCCTTCTCATAGTTTCCATATGTTCTCTCGTGAATCCTGTTCCGGATACGGCGGCGGTATTTTTGATGCCATACTGCCAGAGCATAAGGAAGTCCATTTGCCCCTCTACGAGAAAAACCGTGTGCGTTTCTGCAATCGCTCTTTTTGAATTAGAAAATCCATATAGAATTCTCGATTTATTGAAAATGGGTGTTTCTGGAGAGTTAATATATTTCGGCGATGAATCGTCTTCCGGAGGAATTACTCTTCCGGTAAACGCAACGGCCTTTCCGGTCGTATTAAATATAGGAAACATAATCCGTTTCTCAAATCTGTCGCGGTACATTCCAGATTGGTTTTTAAACGCGAGTCCTGCTCGCGATATATCGGCTATGTCGAATCCTTTTTTAAGTAAAAATAATGTCAGGGCATCGCCACCCGGCGCATATCCTATTCCAAATTCCGCAATGGTTTCTTTGCTCAACTTTCTTGACGCGAGATATGCTGAAGCGCCAGTGTTTTTATCAAGCTCTTTTTTAAAGAATTCCACGGCGTCGATATGTATGTCATAAAGAATGCCGAATTCGCGTTGTTGAGTCGGACTTATGGACTGTATTGTCACTCCGGCTTTTTCAGCGAGGAAGCGCAAAGCTTCCGGAAATTCAAGATTCTCATATTTCATTATGAACTGAAATATGTCGCCTCCTTCACCGCATCCGAAGCAGTGCCACGTGCGCCTTTCCGGAGAAACTATAAATGACGGGGTTTTTTCCGGATGAAACGGACAAAGAGCCTTGAAATTTTTACCGGCCGGATATAACGCGAGATAAGAACGTATGAACTCGACTAAGTCGAGCTTTTGTTTTATGAGATCGGTTTCTTTTCCCATAATGATTTATTTTTCTGATTTTAGATTTTCTATTTCTCTCATTATTTCGCGCAGTCTTGTTTCTATGGTCGCGAGTGTTTCCACTGCGCGGGAATCATTTTTCTCGCTTTCGTCCACATCTTCTTGAATTTCGTCGATATCTTCCGAGAGTTCATCTACGTCCTCCTGTATGTCATCTATATCTTCGGAAATCTCGTCTATATCTTTTTCTACCTCAACCAAGCTTTCGTTGTTTCTGTTTACGGTCATTTGAATAAATATAGCAAGATAGATTGCCTCGAGAGATACGACCGTCGTTAAAACAAGAAGCACTTCGTCAACCGAAATTATTCCGAGATGCGGCAAAAGAAGAGATATTATAAATATAATCGTATGAACAATAAGCGAAGCCGTTGTACCTATCCATTTTGTGGCTTTTACGGAAATCGTTTCAAGAGAACCGTTTTTTTCAGGAGTTTTTGCCATAACGGCTCTATTTTACAGCAGAAAATGACTATTAACAAATAGAAAGATGAAAGTAACAAGACGAAAGGCAAAAGTGAAAAGACGAAAGACCAAATTAACAGTTAATAAAAAGCAACTATTAACAAGGCAACAAAGAGAATAGTGAAAAGTTGAAAGAGGAAAGTAAAAAAAGATTAAAGATGAAAGGCAAAAGTGAAAAGTAGAAATGTTGATGGCAGAAAGACAAAATAAAATATCGCGGGGATGGTTACCCGCGATCGTTTAAAAACAAGAAAAGAATGAATAGTGGTACAATTAATGACACCTATTTGGTAATTACGAAAAAAATAACCAAATATAAGATGTAGGTAGTAGCGAAACTACCACTCCACCACCTCATTAATTTACTCGCTCTCACCCAGTAGTAATAGCAAAATGTTAGGGTGAGAACGATCAAATTTATTATTATTAATATTTTGAAGCAAATATAGAAAAAAAATATCCATTCCGACAATATGTCGAACGTCGGAATGGCTACGGCATTTAAGATGCCAAAAACAATCCCTTTTTGCACCTTCATCTCCTTTCAGTGTGTTAATAAGCTTTTTTCAGGATAGCATTTTTAGAAAAGCTGACAATCTTGACAATCTACGTCAAATGTTGGATTGAATGGAAGAAATATAAAGTTAAAAGACAAAAGATTAAAGGTAAAAGAGGAAAGAAGCGAGACAAAAGACTAAAGATAAAAGTATAAAGACTAAAGATGTTCAAAGACTAAAGACGAAAGTTGAAAGTATGAATGCAATCATCTTTCTCTGTTTTTTTTCTTTTAACTTTGAACTTTCGTCTTTATACTATTCTCCTACTTCTTCTTTTAACTTTCTACTTTCGTCTTTTTACTCCATTCTTTCCAATCGCCAAAAGGAAAAGGATGAAATTTATCATTACAATAGTTGCTCCCGATGGCAGGTCGAGAAAAAACGAGATGATAATTCCGGATATTACAGAAAATACCGAAACAAGTACCGCGAGTAAAATTGCTTTACCAAAGCTCTTTGCTATTTGAAGCGCCGTGACGGCAGGAAGAATAAGGAAAGCCGAAACGAGCATAATGCCGACTATCTTAACGGATAGAACAACTGATACTGCTGTAAGCATAACAAGCATTAAATTCATCGCGCTTGTTTTTATTCCAGACGCTCTCGCGTATTCTTCGTCAAATGTTGCGGATGTTAATTCTTGAAAGAATATATATATCACGCCGAACACGATAGCGGAAAGAACAATCGAAATCCAAACTTCCGTGACGCTGATCGAGAGTATGTTTCCAAAGAGATAACTGAAAAGATCAACATTAAATCCGTTCGAAACGCTCGCGAGGATGACTCCTCCGGCAATGCCCACTGCTGAAACTATTCCAATTGCCGCATCGCCATAGACGCTCGCCTTTTCCGAAATTTTAACAATGAAATATGCTCCGAGTATCGCAAGCGGAACGGCCACATAAAAAGGATATATTCCAAGAGAAAGCCCTAATGCTATCGCGCCGAAGCTTAGATGCGAAAGCCCGTCGCCTATCAATGACATTTTTTTAAGGACAAGAAATACTCCCAATATCGCGCATAGAATGCCAACGAATGAGCCGGCGATTAACGCTTTTTGCACAAATGAATAATGAATGAAATTTAATATGTCCATAAGCGGTTAATTTTTAGAGCACGTTATAGGGTGCGCATAATCTTTGAAAAAAGCTCCAGTTTCGGATGATTTATGGAAGTCATCAAATTTACCGAAGAAAATTACCGTTTTATCTATATATAATATTTTATTCGCGTGATGACCGATGTGGCCGGTGTCGTGAGTGATGAGTATTATCGTAGTTTTTTTCGTTTCGTTCAGATTTTGCACAAAGTCGAAAAAATCTTTTCTTATTTCCGGATCAAGCGCTGTACTCGGCTCATCTAATATCAATAGCTCGGGATTTCCGACAAACGCGCGCGCAAGAAAAACTCTTTGCGTTTGTCCTCCCGAAAGTTTTGATATCATTTTATTTTTTAAATCAGTTATTTTGAGAGTTTCGAGAATTTCGTTTACTTTTTCTCCATCCTCTTTCGCGGATTTTTTGGGCCGTTTTTTATCTGATAAAAGCCCCATTTTTATAACCTCTTTTACTGTTGCGGGAAACAGCCTGTTGAAAGACGCGTTTTTCTGCGGAAGATACCCTATCTTTTCCCAATTTTTAAATTTTTCAATCGGGTTTCCGTAAATACTGATTTCCCCATCGGATTTTTTTATCAAACCGAGAACGGCTTTTACAAGCGTTGTTTTGCCGGCGCCGTTCGGTCCCGCGAGCCCTATGTAGTCCCCTTTCATTACTTCGAATGAAATATCGGAGAGCACGGGAATCTCGCCATATTGCACTGATAAATTTTTTACTTTTAAGACTTCATCCATTTTTATTCACATCCTAATCCTTTTCGTAAATTTGTGAGATTGTTTTCCATAATATTTATAAACGTTTCACCGTTTTCCATTTCTTTTTTTGATATATTATGCGCTCCGTGCAGTTCAAGCAATCCAGCGCTTGTTTCATTTGAAATTGCATTTGCTACCGTCGGATTTACCATTTCTTCGTAATAAATGTATTTGGTTTTTTGCTGTTTAATTAAGTCTATTATGCCCGCTATGTCTTTTGCTGTTGGCTCGGAATTTGGTGAAAATCCTTGAGTCGCTATGTATTCAAACGCGTATTTTTTTGCCATATATCCGAATGCAAAATGTCCGGCGTGAATTATTGTGTCTGTCTCGCATTCCGAAAGATCGTTCTTATATTTTTCATCCAGATTTTTCAAAGCATTTTTATAGGCATCAAGATTTTCTATATATATTTTACCGTTTTCCTGATCGGCGCTAAAAATTCCATTCGCAATATTTTCCGCAATGATTTCCATATTTCCAAAATCGAGCCATATATGAGGATCTATGCCGTTGTGCTCGTGACCGTGTTCGTCTTCGTGCTCATCGTCGTCGTGTTCTTCCGTGATTAAATCAACGCCATCGCTTGCATTTACAACAATAAGATTCTGATTTTGAATGCCACTAAGCAAATCTTTTGCCCATGGTTCCATAAAATCGCCTGTATAAACAAACACATCGGCATTGCTTATTTGAGCAATGTCGCTCGGTTTTGGCTCAAATGAATGCGCCTCTATTCCGGGTGGCAAAAGGAGTGATATTTCCGCATTTTCTCCGGCAATGTGTTTCGCGGAGTCATAGAGCGGAAATAGTGTCGTAACTATTTTTAGTTCGCCGGTTTCTTCCGGTTTTTGCTGTTTATTTATTATTACCATCACGGCGAGTAAAACAATTATTAAAACCGCTGTTATGTACATGTATTTTTTCATAACGTTTATTTATTTATCGTGGATTTTTCGCACCGACGAGGCATTTTTTACAGATTCCATAAAACTCAATTGAGTGTCCTGTAATTGTGAAATTTTTTGTTTTTGCCACTCGTCTCTCTATTTCCGATGTTCCGCTATCTAAACTTATGTCTTCGGTTCTACTGCATTTTTCGCAGATTATATGATGGTGATGCGGAAGGTTGGCTGATTCATACCTGCGCGCGCCGTCTTTGAACATCAAAATATTAATAATGCCTTTTTTCTCAAGCGTTTCGAGCGCGCGGTATATCGTCGTTTTATTGACGGTTTTAACCGTCTTTGCGGTATGCTCGATTATTTCTAAGGCGGAAAGAGGCTTTTTGTTTTTAGAAAACAATTCGAGAAGAATTTTCGTTATCCGAGTTTCTCGAAGTGGTGTGCATTTATACATATAAAAAATATACGCAACTTAGTTGCGTTTGTCAAATAGCATTCAGGATTTTTAATTTTGTCGTGTTTCTATAAATTCCGCTCTTTTCGAATCCATCTTCCACCCGCTTATTTTCTGTTTTATCAAGTCAATGGTTGCCTCATATTCATCAGATTTCGAAATTAATAGTTCAAAATTGTTTTGTATCGAGCTCTTATATTTTTCAATTATTGACTGCGGTAAGTTTAGGTCGCCACTATTCACCAATCCATTAAATAAAGAAATGTTTTTTTTCAATTCATTTATCGCGTTATTTATCTCAGTAATTTGTTTCATTAAATATTCCACTTGTTTTTCCAGTTCCGATACGACTTCCCTTTCTCCTTGCTCATTTAGATATTTTGTACCGTCCACCGCTATGCGATTTTTGTAATCGTTTTCAAGTGTGTTTTCCATATATGCATCAGGCAATTATGACTCGTTTATTTCTTGCTCAATTAAATTGGTTTGAATATCCGGAAAACCTTCGCTATCTATTTTAGTAATGGCGTTTTCTATAACCATCATTTTTTCATTGATTATTTTTTGGCTTCCCAATAATCCTTCCAATATTTTTGCGAGTTCCTCGCGCTCGGATTTTTGTTCCTCAACATCTTTTGACTGCAAATCCCTGATAGTCGCAAAGATAATTCCAGAAACGTTTTGCAGTCTTTCTGTTAGGGCAACAAGTTCGTTTTCGAGACTCTCTCTTAATTTAAGCAAATATTCTTTGTTGATTACTCGTTCGGTAATTTCTGAATTGTTTTGTCCGCCAACGAATCCGTCTTTTTCGTATAAATCCATATTTGTGTTCATAATGTTTTTATAAATATATTTATATTGTTTTAATCAGAGATTTTTTTAATTTTTTCTATGGCCTTACTAGCAATTTCTTTTCGGGCGCGAAAATATTTTAAAACTCTATCCCTATCGTTTTCTGTTAAATCAAATGAATTTTCCTTAGACTTTAATTTTGCAATGTTTTCGTCTGCATTATCTACAATTTTTTGCCAATCATTCTCGCTAAACGTAGGCTCTGCACCACTAATCATTTCAGGTTCTATTTTCATTCCAGTGTATAGTTTTTGCAGTAATTGTATATAATCTTTTTCTTCATACGTGCGTGATTTATCATCAATGTCAGTGCCGTAGTTTTTTAATTTTTCTTTTATGCCTTGCATAATAGCATCAGTTTCCAATATTTGAAGTCTTGTTTTAGACAATTCATCCAATGCCTCTTTAATCTCATCAGGATTGTCTGATTCTGCCTTTAAATTTAATCTTTCAGCTTTTTTATTTAGCATTTCCAACCGTTCTTTATATCTTTTAAATAACTCTAAATTAAATTCTTCTTCCGTTTGATCCTGATTAGGCCATATTGGCGAATACCTATCCTTCTCCTCGTTTAACGAAAATATATTATTGTTTTTTTCTTCTATGCTCATTTTTCTATTTTAACATTAAAAGCCAATTTTGGATATAATGCATTTTTTCAGAAATATGCAGATTTATGAGCTTGTCTTCGGTTGCTTTATAGAAAGAGATTCGAGATGCGGAGAGCATAATTTCTCCGTTTTTAAGCCTTTCTTTTGACCCATATTTAACATCTCCCACTATGGGGTGACCTATTGAGGCCATCTGCGCCCTTATTTGATGAAATTTGCCTGTTTGTGGATAAACCTCGACAATCGAATTTACTCCGATTTTTTTAATTACTTTGTAAGAGAGAAACGCTTCTTTGGATTGTCTATTCGCTGTTTTTCTAATAAATGATTTTCTGGAAGACTCGTCTTTCGAAATCATCGATTCTATATTCCCGTTTGTTTTTTGGAATTCTCCGTGAACTATTGCCGTATATTCTTTTTCTATTACTCCATTTCTAAATTGCTCGCTTAATCTCGATGCCCCTTTGCTTGTTTTTGCAAAAATCATTATTCCGGAGACGGGCCTGTCTAATCTATGAACGAGTCCCAAAAAAACGTTTCCCGGTTTTCTATATTTTTGTTTTAGATAATCCTTAACGTAATCAAACAGACTCTTTTCTCCCGAAATATCGCTCTGCGCCAAAATTCCCGCCGGTTTCCAAACCGCTATTATGTGATTGTCTTCGTATAGAACGTCTATATTTATTTGCTCCATCTTCCAAAAATTCCCGCCGGCAATTTTCTTCCGCCAAAAGATTCTTCTATTGTAAGCTCGCCTATTTCAGATTCCCCGCCAAATTTATCTTTCAACATATTCAAGTTATTTTCGTATGCCAATGCGGAATATCCCGATGCATATCCGTTGATAATAAAAAATAACGGATTAGACGATAATATTTTTATGCAGGTATCGTATAATTCTAAAAAGTTTGTTTCTATTTTCCATAGTTCGCCTTTAGGTCCCCTTCCGAACGCAGGCGGATCCATAATTATGCCGTCGTATTTTTTGTCCCTCCTTAATTCTTTTTTTACAAATGCTAATGCGTCGTCGAGTATCCATCGCGTAGGTTTGTCTTTAAGGCCCGACAATTCGGCATTTTTTTTCGCCCACGCAATTGCCGATTTTGACGCGTCTACATGGCAGACTTCCGCGCCCGCTTTTGACGCGATAAGTGTCGCGCCTCCGGTGTATCCGAACAGATTTAATATGGATACGCTGTTTCCTGATTTTTGACGCTGGACGATTTTGTCGTTAATCCATTGCCAGTTTGGCGTCTGTTCCGGAAATATTCCGGTATGCTTAAATGGCGTTAATCGTACTTCAAAAGTCAGATTTTCAAGATTTATTATCCAGTCTTTTGGAACGTCGCTTTTTACTCGCCACTTCCCACCGGTTCCATTTTTTATGAACTGCGCTTGAGCTCTGTTCCACTCATTGTTGCCTGTATTTTTATGCCACAAAGCTTGCGGGTCGGGACGCGATAATATAACGCTTCCGTATCTCTCAAGCTTTTCTCCTTCTCCGCTGTCCAAGAGCTCGTAATCTTTTTGCGGTTTTGTTGTGAGTAAAGAATACATAATAACAAGATTAACATGCTGGACTGATTTTGAATATAGTGCTTTAATATAAATATGGTAGTAGTCTGCCGACCGATTACGGCAGATTTTTTGTGAATTTCTGCCACCAATTTTTATGGAAATTCGTAATATTGCAATTATTGCCCACGTCGACCATGGCAAGACAAAGCTCACGGATTCTTTGATGAAAGAAACGGGAGCCGTAACAGATGGCGTGAGTATGGATTCAAATGAGCTTGAAAAAGAGCGCGGTATTACGATTTATTCAAAAAACGCATCATTGCTGTATAAAGGAACGAAAATAAATATAGTAGATACTCCCGGACATGCCGATTTTGGTTCTGAGGTCGAACGCGTATTGCGCTCAGTTGATTCCGTGCTCTTAGTTGTTGACGCTCAAGAAGGGCCTATGCCACAAACGAAGTTTGTTTTAAAAAAATCTCTTGAGCTTGGGCTTAAGCCTATTGTTGTTATAAATAAAATAGACAAACCGGCTGCGCGTCCGGAGTGGACTCACGACGAAATATTCGCACTGTTTATGGACTTAGGCGCGACAGACGAACAGCTCAATTTTACAACGGTATATGCGATTGGAAAGGACGGCATCGCAAAACTATCTCTTAAAGACGAGTCTTCAAATTTGGTTCCTCTTCTTGATGTGATTATTAATGAAGTTCCGGCCGCGTCATCCGAAGAAAAGAAATCTCTTCCTCTTCGTATGCAACCTTTTAATCTCGCGTACGACAATTTTCTTGGAAGGCTCGCGATAGGCCGTATTTATGAAGGGATAATTCATCAAAATGAAAATGTTTTTATAAAAACGGTTACCGGAGAGGGTCGTTCAGGAAAAATCACGAAATTGTTTACATTCAATGGAATTACACGAACGGAAGCGGATTTCGCGGAAGCTGGCGACATTGTTATGATTGCCGGACTGCTGGATATTTATATAGGTGAAACTATTTGCGCAACCACGGAACAAAATCCTCTTCCTGCTATTGCCATTGATGAGCCGACAATATGCCTTAACTTTCTTGTAAATAATTCCCCTTTTGGTGGAAGAGACGGAAAATTTGTAACTACGAGACAATTGCGCGAACGACTCTTGCGTGAGCTTGAAGTAAACGTCGGGCTCAAAATAGATTTTTTGGATAATGATTTTTATAAAGTTTACGGACGCGGAGAGTTGCATATCGCAATCTTGCTCGAAAATATGCGTCGCGAAGGCTATGAAATACAAGTTTCACAACCAAAAGTTATTTTAAAAGAAGAAAATGGCGTTACGCTCGAACCTTTCGAGGAACTCATAATCGACGTTCCTGACGGAATGTCCGGCGGAATAATAGAAAAATTATCGAAGAGAAAAGGCATTATGATGTCTTTGCAACCGGAGCACGGGCATACGCAGATGGTATTCGAAATTCCCACAAGAGGATTCTTAGGCTACAGGGGTGAATTCGTAATAGACACGCGCGGAGAAGGAATTTTATACAGTCGCGTTATAGGCTTTCGTCCGCACGCCGGATCAATAGAAAAGAGAACTCTTGGTTCGATGATATCTATGGCATCAGGAAAGGCTCTCGGCTTTTCTCTCGCTAATCTTCAGGATAGAGGCGTTTTGTACATTGGTCCCGCGACGGAAGTATATGAAGGTATGGTTATAGGCAATGTTTCAAAAGGGGTGGATATGACCGTTAACCCGACAAAAGGAAAACAGCTTTCAAATATGCGCGCGAGCGGTTCTGATGATGCTATTGTTTTAACTCCCCCGCTTATCCTTACTCTTGAACGCGGACTCGAAATTATGAACGATGACGAATATCTTGAAGTAACTCCAAAAAATATTCGTTTGAGAAAGCAATATCTTACGGAAGTTGACCGAGCACGTGCAACGAGAAAAAAATAATGATATAAAAAGCGCCCCCTTTAAAAGAGCGCTTTTTATATTGAGAGCTGTCAAAATCTATCCCCTTAATTTCTGATATACGTAGTTTGTCGTACTACCGAATGCGGAGAGGAAGATAATAAATCCGAAGAGCCATCCTACAACAGGAATAATGGAAATTGCTCCAAAAATTATTACGGAGAGGATGACTATCCACCAATTAAGCTTATAGTCTGCTTTTTTGAATACATATTTCATTACAATTTGCGCGAAGAGAAGCACGGATATAATCGCAGACGCAATGCAGAAAGCGGTATATAAAAGTCCCGCGATAAATCCGAGTGGAATTCCAACTATGCTGACAAAGCAAACAATTATTGCAATCGGCATTACAACGAGTATTACAAATCCCCTGCCGGCCTCTTTCCAAAATTTAGAGGTTGCCGTTTCTACAATAGATTTCATTTGTTTTTTTGACGCATATAAAGCGACAATGGCAACTACTGCCATCATAATCGATTTTATTATTCCAACAGAAAACGCTACTCCGAGCACTTCTTTTTTGTTTTCGGTTTTTCTTGCTGGGATTTCGATTTGAGTAAAGTCCGTTTTTCCAAGAACGACAGCTCCGTCTTTGATTTCAGCCTCGTGTTTTGCCGAGTATGTGAAATTTCCTGCTATGAAAGTCTCCGGGCCAAGTTTAATTTCCTCAGCTTTTACAGAAAGATTTCCGTTCACCGTTCCGTTTATGTATACGCTTTTACCTTTTATTGAGGCATCGCCTTTTGTTTTGCCCGAATAGTTGATTGTTCCTCCGGCTATCTCCATATTTTTTTCAGATGAAAATCCGGAAGATATATTTATCTGTCCGCCCGCCAAAAGAAGCTCTCCGCCGATTTTGTTGGAGAGCATAACCGTTCCACCTAAAATCCGCGCGTCTCCATAAACATTTCCCATAACATTGATCGTTCCTCCTGTTGCTGCAACATCTTCACCTACAGTGCCGGACATAATTATATTTCCTCCGGCGACCATCAGATCTCCCGATACATCGCCGGATATATTTACATCGGAGCTTGCGGTGTATAAATTGCCGTTTATTGAAGAGCCTGAATCAAGCGCATAGCTTTCTCCGGCGTGAAACACGGCTCCTTGTGCGAATAACGGCATTGCAACTAATGCGGAAGTCACGGCACATAAAAAGAAACCTTTAATTAAGTTTAATTTTTTCATATCTTTATTTTAACATATTA
>CAYUXY010000007.1:0-17450 GCA_964449245.1 uncultured Candidatus Saccharibacteria bacterium | reverse complement strand
CCACAAAAAATATGAACTATTGTATAATATAAAAATATTTTATGCATATTCAAAATAACGAATTTCCAAAAGGTGTCGAAATAGTTGGGTCAGCAATCATTGAAAATCCTGACGGCACAATTTTATTAGTAAAAGCTCCAAAGTGGCGCAACAAGTGGGCTATGCCTAAAGAAGCTCTCGAAATGGATTTGGCAGAGGGATACGATAAAACCATTTTGGATTATATGAAATTTCGTGGGTTAGAATAGTAGATATTTCAATGAATGAGTTCTTGACCAAAAAACTCGATATGTTATACTAAAATTGTGCTTGTGGGGCGTCAGCCCTATTCGGCTAATACATAAGCTGAAGGCAGGCATAACAAAGTCACCATCTTTTAAGGTGGTGTTTTTGTTTTTAGTCTTCGTCCGGGTTTCCTTTCATTGTGGTAAAAAACTTTGTGTCTCTATATTTATTTGTAACCCATGCAGGCACTACACTCCAGAAATGCAGTGTTCCGTTATCTCCAATTTTTCTGACAATAACCTTGATCTTTCTTCCGTCGACAATCGCAATAATGCCCCAATATTTTACTGGTAGACTTTTCTTAATTTTTTTCTTGAAACCTTTCACCTCAAATTCTTTGAGAGTTTTCTCATATTCCTGAAATGTAGTTGAATCCTTGAGAAGCTTAATAGCCAAAGGCAGGAGTTTAAATCTTAATATCTGGGATGATCTTTCTCGTTCTGTTCTAGGACTTTTAAAGATAATATGATTAAATCCTTCAGAAGAAAAATGTATATTTTCATTGAAAATAGGAGAATATACTCCGCCAACTTGACCATAGAAACTCTGAGAGTCATCTCTTAATTTTTCATAATTGGACAAATCCTCCATTAGAAAAAATTTTAACTCAATAATATTCAAAATCAAGATTTATATTTTATTTTTAAAACAATTAATTTTAAATGATTGATTATAAGTACAATCTAAAAAAATATGGCTTCGGTATTAATTATGTTAAAATAAACCCAAATGGAAGATTGTATATTTTGTAAAATTGCAAACGGGGAAGCGCCAAGTCATAAAATATGGGAAGACGATGAATTTATGGCGTTCCTTTCTATATTTCCAAATACGAAAGGGTTTAGCGTTGTAATACCAAAAAAGCACTACTCGAGTTATATTTTCGAAGCTCCGGAAAGCGTTGTGTTTGGGCTTATGTCGTCTGCGAAAAAGGTAGCCTTACTGATAGATGCAAAGCTTGAGGATGTCGGAAGAACAGGGCTTATGTTTGAGGGATTCGGCGTTGATCACTTGCACGCGAAGCTTTTCCCTATGCACGGTACGAAAACGGACGAGTGGAAAGCTGTGAAATCCGACGTTGATAAATATTTTGAAAAATACGAGGGGTATATGTCTTCGCATGACTCTAAGCGCGCTGACGATGGCGCGTTGTCGGATTTAGCAAAAAAAATAAGAGAATAGAGAGATAGATATAAAAAGCGAAATTCCCAAGTAGAACTCGGGAATTTAATAAATGGCAAGAGAGAGATGGGCAAGCTTTTGCTTGCTATCTTTCCGGGGATACTATACTGTCGGCGTATCTGGAGGATAAAGCCTACCACATCCCTCTCTCTAATCTAATATAATCTAATATACGAATAAAGCTATTTGAAATAATAGCATTAATTCGATTTTTGTCAAATATAAATATAAATGCGCCTTTTTTGGAAAAAGGCGCATTGAATCAGGCATCTTACCTCCATTGCAGAGGTCCGGGATTTATGACCCACAAGAGGTTGGTGGGATTTGGTGGGAAAAATAAATATGTAAAATACACCTCCTCCACTATATCACATTCGCTCAAATAATTCTAATATTTGCCCCGAGCTTTCTTAAGCGACTCGCGAGATCCTCGTAGCCTCTATTTATAGAATAAACGTTTCTTAATATTGATGTACCTTTTGCGGCGAGCATTCCTATAAGAATAATCGCGGCGGGGCGTAAGGCGGGAGGGCAGACTACCTCGGCAGGTTTTAATTTCGTTCCGCCATTTATATAAACCCTATGCGGATCGGCAAGAATTATATCCGCTCCGAGCTTTGCGAGTTCAAGATAATAAATCGCGCGGTTTTCATAAGCCCAGTCGTGTATAAGCGTTTGACCTTCAGCGCGCGTAGCTATCGGAACAAAAAATGGAAGATTATCAATATTGAGTCCCGGAAACGGGCGAGCCTCTATTTTTTCTTTAAGCGCCCTCAATCGCGATGGCATCGTCTTTATATCGACAAGGCGAGTATATCCGTTTTCAGACACATATTCTTTAAGTATTTTATATTTGAAGCCCATCTTCTCGAGTTTCAATAATTCAAGCTCAAGGAAATCAATCGGGCACGCTTTTATCGTTATAGACGAGTTTGTGGTCGCCGCGATTGAAAGAAAGAGCATCGATTCAATCGGGTCTTCCCCCGGAGTAAATTTTACATCGGTTTGAATGTCTTTCTTCCCGCGCACTATAAGCGTCGTCGTACCTATGCCCTCTATAGACACGCCAAGCGTTTCGAGAAAACGGCACATATCCTGTACCATATAATTTGCCGAAGCAAATTTTATCGTTGTTGTGCCATTTACGCGCGAAGCGGACATAAGCGCGTTTTCTGTTACCGTATCTCCGGATTCATATAAGATAATGGTATTATCTTTATCTTTTATCTTTGACGAAATTTCATAGGAGTCTTTAGTTGTCTTTACCTTTACGCCAAGTTTTTCGAGCGCGAAAAAATGAGGTCGAACGGTTCGCGATCCGAGCCGGCATCCGCCAGCCTGAGGAAGTTTGAAGTGTTTAAACTCGTGTATCAATGGACCCATAAGCATAATAATGCTTCTCGTTCGCATCGCCGCCTCGATATCAAGGCTCGCAAAATCGAAAGTCTCCGGTCTCTCAAGCGTTATGGAGCTCCCGTGCCATACGGCAGAAACTCCTATGCTTTTCAGGACTTCGAGGATGCGGTTAACCTCTTCTATTTTTGGCATTTTTACGAGCGTAGTTTTTCCTTTATTCAAAAGCGACGCGCATAAAAGAGATACGGCGGAATTCTTCGCCGTATTCGTGGTAATCTCTCCGGAAAGTTCAACGCCACCTTCAATCTTAAAATTTATTGCTTTTTTGGGCGTATTCATAGTTTCCTCTATTCGCCCTCATTATAAACTATATCTCGTTCAAAATCACGATGTCGGTATGTGAAATACCGAATTCAAGCGCGGCATTTTTATCCGCCATCCAGACATCAACGAAGTCAACTTTGCGTTTATGCATTCTGTCTTCAACAACGAATATTTTGTCTCCAAAAAGTTCGGGAATCATTACCTTGGTTCCGAACGGCAGAAAGTTCGCGGCAATTATGCCGTCTCTTACTTCCGTCATTGAGGCGGTCGTGAAAGGAGTATCGTCCGTTTCTTCCGGCGTGCTTGAATATGCCGTAACCCATACCTTGCGAACAGAAGAGTCTCCATCGCCTTCGGCTGCGTTGGCTTCCAAAACAACGCCTGAATTTTTCATCAGTTCAGTGGTTTCGCTAAAATGGTATCCGGCGCTTGAAGGCATACCGAAAGCCAGTAATATTCCAAAGATTGATAAAACGATTCTTTTTTTCATAAAAAAAGACCTCTCATCGAGGATGGGAGTATATTAGCACGAATCTCCGAAAAATGCAACCCTAAACGCCATAAAATCAATAGAAATCGCTGTTTTTAGGGCATTTCTCGTATGACACAGGTGGACTTTTTGCCAAAGTATGCTACAATGTTCATATGACTCAAAAACGAAAGTTTTTAGTTTTTAGTTTTGTGTTAAGTATCATCGTAGGTTCTCTTGCTATAACAAACGGCGTTTCCGCCGCTACAGCTGTTTCAAAGCGTCCGGGGATATTACCAACAAGTCCATTCTACTTTTTAAAGGAATGGAGAAGGGGAATCATCAGGTCGTTTGTCTCAAAAGATGCCCTTTCGGAGGCGGTATATGAACTTAACGTTTTAGACGAAAAAGCTGCGGAGCTTAGAAAGGTTAGTGAGCTTTCTCCTGAAAACGATAAGGCGATATTAGAGGCTCTGGAGAGTTACAAGAGCTCACAGTCCAAGTTAAAGGAAACTCTTAAATCAATAGATAAGAATGCGATAAAAGAGAGTAAAAAAGAACGGCTTGTTGAAGAAATAATGAAAAGAGTTTCGGAACACGAAACGTATCTCTCGTCATTTTCCAAGACTTATGCGGACCATAAGGAGCTTGTAGATGTCGCGGAGACGGCGCAGGAATTTTCGTTCGAAGTGCTGGAAGCCTCGCGCGTCATTCCGGAGGAGAAATTCGAAGGAATAGCAAAAGAGTATCTTACGGAAAGTAGCGCGCAAAGAATGTTTAAAGACGTTGACGCGATTACATTGTCCGTAGCCTCATCCTCCGAGTTAATCGGAGATACGGATGGGAAGATAGAGCTCGAAACATCCACAGAAGAGCAAACGACGGATGAAAATCCGATAAAAAAGTCGGAAAATCAAAATCAATAAATATATGTTCAATTTCAATTCATTCTCCGGAGTAGAATCTTTTTTAAACGAGAACCCGGTAGTCTTTTTCATTCTTATGGCGTGGACGCTGTATTGGAAAGGTATGGCTCTCTGGAAAGCCTCTAAGGCAAACAAAGAAAAGTGGTTTATTGTGATGCTTATCTTAAACACGCTTGGCATTCTTGAAATTCTTTATATTTATGTTTTCAGCAAGAAAGGAGAAAAGAAAGAAGTTGCAGAGAAATAAGTTTTAATATTTTTTCTGATTTTACTTCGCCCCTCTATTCCGAGGGGCGATGAGTTTCTCGGGCTGGAGTTTTTTATGAGTCGCCTATATTCTTAAATCAAATGTTCAAATTAGTTTCAAAAAATAAGCCTGCCGGAGACCAACCTAAAGCAATCGAAGAGTTGGTAAAAGGCATAAATGCCGGCTATGAATATCAGATTCTTCTTGGTATTACCGGTTCGGGTAAAACTTTTACTATTGCAAACGTAATAGAAAAGATAGGAAAGCCTGTGCTCGTAATAGCTCACAATAAAACTCTTGTCGCACAGCTTACGAATGAGCTCCGAGAACTCTTTCCTGAGAATTCAGTTAATTATTTTGTTTCGTATTACGACTACTATCAGCCGGAAGCGTATATTCCATCCTCCGATACATATATAGGTAAGGAAGCTATGATAAACGAAGAGATAGACAAGCTTCGTCATGCCGCGACAACGGCGCTTTTGACACGCAAAGATGTGATAGTTGTCGCGTCGGTTTCTTGCATATACGGACTCGGTGCGCCAGAGGCATATAAAGAAAACATTTTTCATTTGAAAAAAGGCGGGGAGCTTGATAGGAGCGCCTTTGTGAGAAAACTCGTAACGCTTCAGTATTCGCGGACAAATTCGGACCTGAAACGCGGAACGTTTCGTATTCGTGGAGAACGATGGGAAATAATGCCCCCCGATAGAGAGCTGATTTACCGTTTTGAAGTTGAGAATGGAAAAATTGAAAAGATATATGAAATTACTCCGGCCGAAGGGCTTCGTATAGGTAAAACTCCGGAGCGTGAAGAAGTCTATATTTCTCCGGCAAAGCACTTCGTTACTCCTCCAGAAGACAGAAAACGCGCTGTGGAGGATATTAAAAAAGAGTTGAAAAATCGCCTCACTTTTTTTGAAAAGAACGGGCTTCTTCTTGAAGCGGAACGCCTTGAGAGAAGGACAAAGTTTGACTTGGCGATGATAAAAGAAATTGGCTACTGTAACGGAATAGAAAATTATTCCCGTCATCTGTCCGGCCGTCCGGAAGGCGCTCCGCCGGATACGCTTCTCGAATATTTTCCCGACGAATTTCTTACTATCATCGACGAATCGCATGTAACTGTCCCGCAGATATCCGGAATGTATGAGGGAGACGCTTCAAGGAAAAAGACGCTTATTGAGCACGGATTCCGCCTTCCGTCTGCGGCGGATAATCGTCCGCTTAAGTTTGCCGAATTTGAAAAGAGGGTGGGGCAGGTGATATTTACTTCCGCAACGCCGAGCGATTATGAAAAGAAAAAGAGCAAGCAGATTGTCGAGCAGATTATTAGGCCAACGGGGCTTGTGGATCCGGAAATTACAATCCGTCCAGTAGTAGGTCAGATTGACGATTTAATTCCGCGCATCGAGGAACGTGTAAAACAAAAAGAGAGGGTGCTTGTTACGACGCTAACAAAACGAATGGCTGAGGATTTAACCGCGTTTTTAGAAGAACGCGGGAAAATCCGAAGTGGTGAGCACAGTCGAACCACAGATGGTGACCTTGTCCCGAGTTCATCGAGTGGGCGTAGTCGAATAAAAGTGGCCTATCTTCATAGCGATGTAAAAACTCTGGAACGAATTAAAATTCTTACGAGATTAAGAAGGGGAGAGATAGACGTGCTCGTTGGCGTGAACCTTCTCCGCGAAGGGCTCGACCTTCCTGAAGTTTCACTCGTTGCGATTTTAGATGCCGACAAAGAGGGATTTTTGCGGAGCGAAACGGCGCTTGTGCAGACGATTGGTCGCGCGGCGAGAAACGTGCGCGGAGAAGTCATAATGTATGCGGATAATATTACAGGCTCGATAGAGAGAGCTGTAAGAGAAACGGATAGAAGGCGGAAGATTCAGCTCGCGTATAACAAGAAACACAACATAACCCCGACAACAATTATAAAAGAAATAAAAGATATTCTGCCTACAGAAGAGATATTGAAGCTTGAAATGAAGCCCGTGCCGAAATCAGAAAAGGAGAGGGAGGCGCTTATAAAACAAAAGGAGAGGGAAATGAAACTCGCTTCCGAGGATCTCGATTTCGAGCTCGCAGCGATATTGAGGGACGAAATAGGATTGCTGAAGAAGAAAAAGAGTTAAAAGACGAAAGGGACAAGTTAAAAGAAGAAAGTCGTCTGCCTACGGCAGATCTCCCGTAGGGAGACATCTTTTGTCTTTAAACATCTTTCGTATTTATACTTTTATCTTTTGTCTTGCAACTTTTGGCTTCTGTTATTCAATCATTGGTTCATTCAATCGAAATTCAAAATTAGATAATTAGAAATTATCTTTTCCACATACTATATTCAATATTCTATATACTTCTTTGTCATTCTGTTACCAGTCAATAGTTAGCCTCTGCTGTCACTAGTCAGTTTTTGTCACTAGTTATTTTGTCCTCTGCTGTTACCTGTCGGTCCTGTTAATCGTTATCTTTGTAAACCGTCATCTGCTGTTAATTGTGCCCATTGTTAATAGTTATTTTGCCACTGGACAAAATGCGAGTTTTGTAGTAAAATAGGGGATAGAATTAACTAACTATTAACAATTGCATAAGGAGATTTGAAATGAAAAGTAGAAAATGGTTATGGCTAATTGTTGTGATTTCGATTGTGTCCCTAATGAAGGGCGCATTCGGACAGTCGTCGTTGTATGTCCTACACGACGCTTCAAACGTTACGTCGTATGCGCTGACTAACAGCGATACGGCGTACTCCAGCGGGCATTCCATCCGGGCAAGTTTCACACCCGGTATTGCCGGTGGCATCGTGCCATCGGTGGTATGGAAGCGACCAATAAGCGAAATTACTGCCCCAAGTGGGCTACGGTTTTGGGCATATGTGCCTAATTATGCCGAACCGCCAAACATAGTATTTTCGTTGAAGGGCCCAAATGGTCAGTCAACGACCTTGTTTACATCTTTGGACCACGATGGCTGGAAGCAGTATGGGTTGAGCTTTAATTTAACTGGTTTTAATGTCGACACTTTGTTTATTGGGGTGTCCTCAAGCGATTTATCCGGTGCTAAGGTAGCATTTATTGATGATATACAAGGCGGATATGCTTCAGGGTCTTGGGTGACCCTTGAGGATGCTGAAGCGCCACTGCCACTATCACCAACGCCGACTCTTTTGAGTCCGGCGAACGGTGCAGTAAACACTGGAAGCGACGTACAATTCACCTGCGCAAATATTAGTAATGCTTTGTATTTATTTCAGATTGCGCGCGATAATAATTTTTCGTCATTGGTGTTGGATTATCAAACCGATACCAACCTGATTACATACCAGGGCTTCTCTGCTAGTACACAGTATTATTGGCGAGCGAAGGCCAAAATTCCTGGTCATCAGTATTCGGATTGGAGTTCCGTTTGGTCGTTCAATACTGGGACGACAATTCCTGTTCCAGCGGTCCCGACTTTGCTGTCGCCGACTAACGGCGCGAGCAACGTTCCGAATCCAGTATTTTTTGACTGGGGGGATGTTGCAAATGCGATTTACAGGATACAGATTATGCGTAGCGATGGCACTATATTTGCTGACAACACAATTACAACATCGTCAGGCTATACCGCAAACTTGTTGTTTGACACATACTATTTGTGGCGCGTAAATGCATCGAACTCGGTCGGTACGTCCGAATGGAGCCCACTGCAGGGCTTCACGACATCTCCGAGCGCCCCGCAACCGCCAATGGCGCCAACGTTGTCTGCCCCTGCAGATAAAACCGCGAACATCCCTGTAAACGCCCCGTTGTATTGGGGCGCGGTTACTGGAGCAATCTCTTACTATCTCGAAGTTGGCACCAGTCCAACGTTCGAAACGATAGTATATGGATTGAACGCCGCTTCTACGTATGCGATAACGACACCTCTCCAATACTATTCTGTATATTGGTGGAGGGTTCGTGCTAGTAATGGACTGGCTATGTCAGAGTGGTCCACAATTCGATCGTTCACCACGATCGACTGGCACCAAACTGATATTTCTGATGTCAAAAAAAATCCCACCGAATTTGCTTTGTCTCAGAATTACCCGAACCCGTTTAACCCTATAACAACAATTTCTTATCAATTGCCGAAGGCTTCTTATGTGAGGCTCACGCTGTTCAGCTCTACCGGTCAGGAAATCCGCACACTTGTGGATGGCAATATGCCTGCCGGATCCCATAATATTCAGTGGGATGCTTTGGACGACACAGGAAATAATGTTGCCAGCGGTGTTTATTTCTACCGAATTGAAACTTCCGAATTTACAAACATCAAAAAGATGACATTCGTGAAGTAACATTTTAAAATTTATGCCCTCCAGCTATATCGGAGGGCATAATCATTTTTGGATTCTTTTATTTATAATGAGCTTGTCGAAGTAATGCAATTGAGCCACATGTGGTGACACGTACTGAGTTTATCGAAGTAGCGTAGTCGAAGCACTTGTGGTGAGTGTAGTTGAAGCACTTGTGGTGAGCGTAGTCGAACCATCTTTCTACTTTTAACTTTCATCTTTCGTCTTGTCCCTTTTGTCTTTCTCCTTTACACTTTTCTCATTTTGTTTTCTCGCATTTGTCTCTTGCTCCCATTCCAAAATTGTGCTATAGCAAAGGCAGATTTAACTAATTTATTACTAACTAAATAAGAGGTGAGTCATGAAAAAGATTGCGATTTTGTTGTTGATGTGCATGATGTTGTTCGTTATTCCAACTTTTGCATCTACATTGGATGGATGGAATATTATTGCAGTAGACTATGGCATGAATATCTTTGCAAGTACCGAACGCAACGGTCAACTATTTCATATTGAATGCTATCCATTGGCTACAGCGCAGGAGGTAACTATTAGTAAAACAGTTCCTTTAAAAACCCCCCCTGTATCTGATAAATATTATGCAACAGTATCTCAGGTTTATATAGCAAAAAGAGATACTAGCAAATGGGGCGACTGGTGGTGTAATACAGCTATGAATATCGACGATAGTGTTGAAATTACTTTAACCATAGGAATATGTAATATTGATTCAACCGAACTACTTTTAACTGAAATTGGAGTGATATTTCCTGACGGCAATAAACACCCAATTGAAATATTTGGCCGCACGGAAACCAGAATTGATAATATTAATGAAAATCCAACAAAATTTGTTTTGAATCAAAATTATCCGAACCCGTTTAACAACTCCACAATTATTTCATATGAAATTGAAAATGAAGCGCATGTCGGTTTGATTATAGTAAATTCTATAGGTCAAATCGTTGCCGAAATGATTGATAGAATTCAACCACCCGGCAAATATTGTGTAGTATTTAGTGGCGCGGATTTGGCATCGGGGATGTATATATATGGGCTTGTAATTAATGAAAAGATATACCCTCCCGGTCGTAAAATGTTTCTGTCTAAATAACCTTGTGCCCTCCGATATTCTGGAGGGCACGCTTATTTTTACATTCCTGTATTTTATGTAATTTGCTTGTTACTTTTTTCTTTAAACTTTATACTTTTCTATTCCGTTCGTATTCTTTTATGTGTCTACTTTTATCTTTCGTCTTTAATCTTTCCTCTTTTTACTTTTGTCTTTCATCTTTCAACTTCCATCTTCCTTTCATCCTTCCTCCCTTCGTGCTAAACTATACATAGTCGCAATAAACAAAGTTTTTATATAAATATATGACCGGTTACATTTCAAATATAGAAAAAGAAACGGAAGAAAATTCGAATTTCAGGAAGGTGCTTTATACGGGAAAGCACAGTCAGCTCGTAGTTATGAGCCTTAAGCCTAGCGAAGATATCGGCGAAGAGGTGCATACACTTGATCAATTTATCCGCGTCGAAAAGGGGAATGGGAGAGCGGTTTTAGACGGAGTGTCGCACGACATATCAGACGGCTTTGCCGTAGTCGTTCCGGCCGGAGCGAGGCATAACATCATAAATTCCGAATCGGGCGAAATGAAGCTTTATACTTTATATTCTCCTCCGGAACATATAAACGGCAGAATACACGTAACGAAATCCGATGCGGAAGCCGATACGGCCGACCACTTTGACGGAGTAACAACGGAGTAAATACAAAAGAATATAGAATGTAGTATATCGTATATAGCGCAGATAAATTCATTCAGGAATTCAATCATTGATTCAATAAATCGAAATTCGAAATTAGGTAAATCGAAATTTGCGTTACTTTCCACTTTCCTCTTTTAACTTTAATCTTTTCTCTCGTCTTTTTTAACTTCTGTCATTGATACATTCAATCGAAATTCGAAATTAGACAACTAGAAATTATTTCTCCTACATACTATATTCAATATTCTATATACTATCCTTATGTCCAACAAAATAAACGAAGAATACAAAATAGTTCCGCTTCATCTTAAAGAAGATGCGGACAAAATAACGCTTAAAGCCGTAGAAGAGCATCAAAAGCTTTACGAGGGATATGTAAAGAAAACGAACGAGATTCAGAAAAAGATAAACGAAGCCGATAAGTCCGATGCAAACGCCGTTTACAGTTTCATAGGAGAGTTAAAGAGAGAAGAAACATTTGCCGTAAACGGAATGAAGCTCCACGAAGCGTATTTTCCGCTCTTGGGCGGAGACGGAGAGCCGAAAGGCAAGATTTTAGAGATGATAGAAAATGATTTTGGTTCGTATGATGTGTGGAAAGAAGATTTTATTGCAACGGGAATGTCGGCGCGCGGGTGGGCAATACTCGCGTATGACTTTAAAGACGGACGACTTAATAATTACGGAATGGATTCGCAAAATGTCGGAGCCGTTTGGGGAGCCGTGCCTATAATTGCTATGGATATGTATGAGCACGCGTTTTTTATGGATTATGGAACGAATAAAAAAGCGTATATCGAATCATTTTTCAAAACCCTAAACTGGGACGCGGTAAACAAAATAGTCGAAGAAATAAACAATTAGTTACAAGACGAAAGGGACAAGTAAAAAGTTGAAAGAAACAAGACAAAAGTAGAAAGAGAAAAAAATATTTGTATTTCTACTTTCAACTCTCATCTTTAGTCTTTAAACATCTTTAGTCTTTATACTTTTAACTTTCATCTTTTGTCTTTCGACTATTATCCTGCGTTTTCTTTTCACTTTTATCTTTCTTCTTTTATCTTATGAAACCCTCCCCAAAAGACTTCTTTCTTCATCTGCTTTCGATAATCACGCTCTATGCAAGCGCGATAAGCTTTCTCGTGCTTATATTTCAATGCATAAATATTTGGTTTCCTGACGCGGTAAACGGATTTTATTATGGAGGGATATACGAGCCTATGAGATGGGGAATAGCCATGCTCATTATATTTTTCCCGGCGTATGTAGGCACAAGCGCGTTTCTTCGAAAAGAATACGTTAAAAATCCGGAAAAGAAAGAGTTACGCGTCAGAAAATGGCTTCTTTATTTCACGCTGTTTGTGACTGCGCTTATTGTCTTAGGCGACCTTGTCGCACTATTGCTTAATTTTCTAAGGGGAGAAATAACTATCAGATTTATATTAAAGGTTATCGGCGTTTTCTTTGTAGCTTTTTCGGTGTTTGGATATTATTCGTGGGAGCTAAAAGGAAAACAGCTTAGCAAAAAAGTTAAGGCGTTTATATACGCGGTTTCAATCATCGTTCTTTCCGCAATCGTATGCGGGTTCGTTCTCGCAGGCTCACCGAGCAAAGAACGCGCACGGAAATTTGATGATCAAAGAATATCCGATCTTCAATCAATACAATGGGAGATTATTTCATATTGGCAGAGCAAAGAAAGTATTCCCGAAACATTATCGGAACTTGAAAACCCGATTCGCGGATTTTTGGTTCCAATCGACCCAGAAAGCAAATCCCCGTATAAATATAAAAAAACAGGGGATACATCTTTCGAGCTTTGCGCTACATTTAACTTGGAAAATAATGCAACAATTAACGAACCTATTGCGTTAAAATATAACAGCGTTGATTCCGTTTGGAATCATAGTGTAGGCGAAGTGTGTTTCGAACGCACGATAGATAAGGATATTTACCCGCCATTTGCGGAAGTAAAAAGATAAAAATGACCGAAATCCGTACGAGAAATATATATAATCCCGAAAGCGACGATCCGTTTAAATTGTCACGTTCAAAAATAGAGCTTTTTACGGAATGCGAGAGATGTTTTTATTTAGACAGAAGACTGGGAATAGGCAGGCCTCCGGGATTTCCATTTACCCTGAACTCCGCCGTGGATGCCCTTCTTAAAAAAGAGTTCGATATTCACAGGGCAAAAGGCACAAAACATCCGTTAATGGAAAAATACGGGCTCGATGCAATTCCGTTTAAGCACGAGATGATAAATGAGTGGAGAGAAAATTTCAAAGGCGTGCAATTTTTTCATCGTCCCACAAACCTCGTCATTACCGGAGCCGTTGACGACATTTGGGTAAATAAAGATGGCGAGCTTATCGTTGTTGATTACAAAGCGACTTCTACTACAGGAGAGATTACGCTAAACGCGGAATATAGACAGGCATACAAGCGCCAGATGGAAATATATCAGTGGCTTTTGCGGAAAAACGGATTTGCCGTGTCCGATATGGGATATTTCGTATATGCGAACGGGGACAAAGACAAAGAAGCCTTTGACGGAAAGCTGGAATTCAGCGTTCAGCTTTTGGAATACAAAGGCGACGATAAATGGATTGAAAAAACGCTTGATGATATTGTCGCGTGTCTGAAAGGAAAAGAAATTCCAGTCTCCTCGTCTATGTGCGAATATTGCGCATATCGGGAGAATGCATCAAAATACGAGTAATATTAAATAAAAATATGGATGAAAAAAGAGTTCAGACATTTTTCTTTTTGTTTATTTTGCTCGGCACTATTATCGTTTCATTTTTCGTATTAAAACCGTTTTTGTATTCGTTAATTCTCGCGGCGGCAATCGCAATCGTATTCCTGCCTGTCCAGAAAACGCTTACTAAGGCATTTCGCGGAAAAAATGGCGTGGCAGCCATTGTCACGACTCTCTCGGCGTTTATCATCATTTTGATACCGCTTGGATTTTTTGGAACGGAAATACTTTTAGAAGGGAAAAATTTATATGAGACAATATCAAAATATGGCACGAGCGAAGTCGTGGCATTTTTTGAAAATGCGGTAAGAACTATTATTCCTTCTTTTGATCTCGATTTTGGAAAATACGCAGAGCAATTTGCGTTGTGGATTGTAAATAATTTAGGTCCGTTTTTCTCGGGTGTTACAAAAATTATAACAGGCTTGGTGATAAGCTTTTTAGCGTTATTCTTTTTTCTTAAAGATTGGGAAAGGATTCGAAGCGCCATACTCGCATACAGTCCGCTCGAAAATAAACTCGATAAGGACATAATAAAAACGCTTACGGTAACAATCCGTTCCGTTGTAAAAGGTTCGCTCGTGATAGCCGTCTGTCAGGGTTTCGCGGCTGGATTGGGATTTTGGCTGCTCGGGTTGCCAAATCCGGCCGTTTGGGGACTTATGGCTGTTTTTGCCGCGCTTATTCCGTTTTTTGGGACAATGATTATCGTTTTTCCGGCATCGCTTTACCTTTTCTTTATAAGTTCGCCAATCGCAGGAATAGTTCTTTTCCTGTGGGGAGCCCTTATTGTAAGTTCGCTCGACAATATTTTGCGACCGATATTAATGGAGAGGGAGGTTAAAATTCATCCGTTTATGATATTTCTAAGCGTTATCGGAGGTCTGCAATTTTTCGGCCCGATAGGATTTCTCTTGGGGCCATTAGTATTCGGTCTCCTTTTTGCATTACTGAATATTTATAAAATGGAGATGGAATAGGTTAGACGAAAGGGACAAGTAGAAAGTTAAAAGAAGAAGCAATTCAGAGAGCTTTTTGTACTTTCCTTTTATCTTGTAATTTTTGCCTGTGGTGAGCTTGTCGAACCATCTTTAGTCTTTAACCATCTTTCGTCTTTATACTTTTCACTTTCATCTTTTGTCTTTCCACTTTAAACTAATTCTCATGTTCCAAATAATTGCAAAAGATAAAAACAGCTCTGCGCGGGCTGGCATATTAGAAACTCCGTCAGGAAGAAAGCTCGAAACTCCCGCATACGCGATAGTGGGAACTCACGCGGAAATCCGTTGTATAAATCCAGACGAGGCAAAAAAGGCTGGAGTAAAACTTGTAATTGCTAACACATATCATCTCTGGAAAAATCTTGGAGAAAATTTGAGCTCGTTCGAAGGGCTCCATTCGCGTATGGGGTTGGAAGACGCAGTTATAATGACGGACAGCGGAGGCTTTCAGGTCTTTAGTCTCGGTTTCGCGCGAGAACATAAAACGGGAAAAATCACCGGAGAAGGTTTTGAAGATAGAACGAAAAATAAAGGCGACAAGAAAGACAATCTCGTAAAAATAACGGGCAAGGGAGTTTATTTTATGGACGGAGATAAAAAATCTTTTCTCGGGCCCGAGCTTTCAATAAGAATTCAGGAGAAACTCGGCGCTGATATTATTTTTGCATTTGACGAATGTACATCTCCGCTTCACGGATATTGGTATAACTGGCGCGCGCTTAGAAGAACTCATAAATGGGCGAAAGAATGCCTGCATAAAAAAATCAGCGATCAAATGTTGTATGGAATAGTGCAGGGAGGATCCTTTGAAAAATTAAGAAAAAAGAGCGCGAAGTTTATCGGTTCGCTTCCGTTTGACGGATTTGCAATAGGGGGCGCTTTTGGGAAAGAAGAAATGAATAAAGTTATCGAGTGGAGTATCCCGTATCTTCCTGAAAATAGGCCACGTCATATGCTCGGCGTCGGAAGAATAGAAGACATATTAAACGGCATAGAAAGAGGAATGGATACTTTCGACTGCGTGATTCCGACGAGAGAGGGGAGACACGGCGCAATTTGGACTTCGAACGGAAGAATAGATTTAAAAAAAGCTAAACACATTAATAGCGACGTTCCGCTCGAAAAAGGGTGCAAGTGTTTAGCTTGTCTGGACGGAATTACAAGAGGGAAATTAAGAGAAATGTTTAAAGAAAAAAACCTCGTTGCTGGGCAATTGGCAACGACTCACAATATCTTCTTTTTCAATCATTTTATGGAAGAAATAATGAGATCTATAAAAGCCGGAAATTTTAAGGAGTTTGCGACAGAAGCGAGGGAGAAGCTGACTGGTAACAATGAATAACAACTATTAACAGCAGAAACAAATGGAGATGCCTTGTAACAACTCTACAAATTACAAGATACAAATAACAACAGGAAACGACTGTTTACCGGTAACACAATTGACAGTTTTCTACTTTACAAACTTTATGGACTTTAAGAACTTTTAACTTCCTTCCACCTTCCTCTTTCGTCTTTTTACTATTCTCCCATAGTTTTTTCTGTATTCCACTCTTTTTTCTTTCATCTTTTGTCTTTTAACTTTGGTCTAATTAACCCACTTTTCCACAGGGTAAAAAGGTGTTGACAGTACACTCCATACTGGTATAAAATTGCACTCACGGACTAAATGAGTAGAAACATCACACATATTCGAGGCATCGTCGCTTGAACTCGTAGTTTCTGCGATATTCAAATGTGCGAACCGCCTCAAAAGAAGGCGGATGTTTTTTCTCTCACCGACTGTTGCTTGAAAACAAAATACGAAATTAAAAATTTCGAAATCAGTTTTTTGAGGTAGAAATTTAGATCCGCTTATTTTTGCGATTATAAGCACAAAAGGGTGGATGGTGGATGCCTTGGCATTAAATGGCGATAAAGGACGCAGCGTAGCGGCGATACGCCTCGGGAAGGTGTGTAGCAACCTATGATCCGGGGATTTCCGAATGGGGAAACCCAGTTGAGTAAACCTCAACTACTCCGACATGTTAGTCGGAGAGCGCACCTGGTGAAGTGAAACATCTCAGTAACCAGAGGAAAAGAAAACAAAAGTTATTCCCTGAGTAGCGGCGAGCGAAACGGGAGAAGCCTAAACCATCTAACGCATCTCACTAAGATGAGATGCTGAATGAATGAATTTTTAATTTCGAATTTCGATTGAATTTCCGAATGACTATGAATGTGAAAAATATTCTTTCATTTGATTTCAATTCGAAATTCAGAATTAATTAAATCAAAATTCAGCACCGAGCTTTAGTGAGGTGCGGTGGGTGGGGTCGTAAGACAGGATATTTTTGCGTGTCGCACAGTTCGGAACATTTGTTCGGGAATTGTGCGATTCGCAAAAGATTGGTTAAAAATTGCTTTGTTAGTCGAAATTGCTGGAACGCAATACCAAAGTGGGCGATCGTCCCGTAGACGAAAACAACAGCAACCAATTTTTTCTGTTCTTGAGTACCTCGAGGCCAAAAAACCACGAGGGAATTTGGGAGTACTATCTCCTAAGGCTAAATACATTTAATGACCGATAGTGAACTAGTACCGTGAGGGAAAGGTGAAAAGCAGCCCGGTTAGGGCGATGAAATAGTACCTGAAACCATCTACTTACAAGGAACCGGAGCCTTAACTATGCATCTCACTAAGGTGAGATGCTGAATGAGTGAATTTTTAATTTCGAATTTCGATTGAATTTCCGAATGACTATGAATGTAAAAAATATTCTTTCATTTGATTTCAATTCGAAATTCAGAATTAATTAAATCAAAA
>CAYUXY010000006.1:36739-39100 GCA_964449245.1 uncultured Candidatus Saccharibacteria bacterium | reverse complement strand
AGGCCAAGTCCTTGTAATCCAGGACTGTCATCAAATTCACCAAATACAATAAAAAATACTCCCAATAGTATTGCCAGAATTTTTGGAATCCAATACAAAATTTTGTTTTTTATATCAGAGCGGTTCATTTGCTTATATTATATCTCAAAAATTGGCTTTATTGAAGAACTGATTTTTACGAAAAATAAAAACAGCGACCGTAAAGTCGTTGTTTTTATTTACAATTTATTAGGCAGTCGGGTCGTACATTCGCCATGGGCGTAGGGGTTGACTCCGATAATAAATTGTGTTGGCGGAGGGAGTGGGATTCGAACCCACGGACCAATAAAAATCGGTCACGGTTTAGCAAACCGTTCCGTTAACCACTCCGGCATCCCTCCAAAATTAACCATTAACTTTTTACAAAAAAATACAATAACTTAATCAGCGTATGCGAAATACAGTTTATATTCAAGACAATTACGCATTTTTCTTGTATTTAAGCCATTTCTCTGTTAATTTACAAGTGCTATGGATAAAAGACCGCCGATAATTGCAGTAATGGGGCACGTGGATCATGGGAAAACCACGCTTCTTGACCATATCCGCGAATCATCCGTTGCGGAAAGGGAAGCCGGCGGAATTACGCAGTCCATCGGAGCGTATGAGATTAATAAAAACGGAAGGAAAATTACATTTATAGATACCCCCGGTCACGAGGCTTTTGCCGCGATGCGCGCAAAAAGCGCAAAGTGCGCGGATATCGCAATTCTCGTAATCGCGGCCGATGACGGAGTAAAACCGCAAACACTGAACGCTCTCGAATATATCAAAAAAGAAAACATTCCATTTATCGTTGCAATTAATAAAATAGACAAACCGAACGCGAATGTTGAAAAAACAAAAACAGACCTCGCGAGTGCCGGAGTATATCTCGAAGGATTCGGTGGCGATGTTTCATGGCAAGAAATTTCAGCGAAAAATGGTGACGGAATTGCCGAGCTTCTCGATCTTGTGCTCCTCGCTTCGGATATGCTTGAACTTACGTATGATGCTTCGGCTGATGCCGAAGGAATAGTCCTCACGAGCCGTCTCGACAGGAAAGAGGGTAATGTTGTCGGCGTGGTAATTCAAAACGGTTCATTGAAAAACGGTGAAGTAATCGCGACTCCGAGCGCGCACGGGAAAATAAAACGAATTGTAGATTCAAGCGGAAAACAGGAAAAGTCACTGGTTCCGAGTGCGCCCGCGATTATTTTAGGATTTGAAACGCTCCCCGCGGTTGGAGAAATATTTAAAACCGGAAAATCCGCGGAAGACTTTTGTTCGGGTAAAATTTCAGAAATGCACGCGAGCGATACTACGGGAGAAAAAATCGCGTTGATCTTGAAGGCTGATGAATCCGGTTCGCTTGAAGCGATGAAAAGCGTGCTTGGAAAAATGTGCTTGAAATATCCGATTTATATTTCTTCTTCCGGCATCGGAGATATATACGAAAACGACATAAAGCTCGCAGAACAGATGCGCGGGATAATGCTCGGATTCAAAGTCAGGGTTGATAAGGCTGCTATGAATATGGCTCGGGCGCAAAATCTCGAAATCATTACGTCCGATATTATTTATGAACTCGAAAAATCAATCGATGAATTTTTCGAAAAGAGAATTCCGAAAGAATATAGAATCATTAAAATTCGAGCTACATTCGGTGAATCGAAAGGCAAGGAAAGAATCATAGGTGGCAAAGTTGAAAAGGGAATTATTCGCAATCACGAAACATTTGAATTATGGAGAAATGCGAAAAGTATCGGAAACGGTAAAATTATCAATTTGCAATCGGGGAGAAAAGATGTTGCTGAAGCGGTAGAGGGCGTTGAGGTTGGATTGCTTGTTGAAAGTGAAATGCCGATTCGCGAAGATGATGAATTGAGATTTCCGGAAGCCAGATAATTATAAACAAAACAAATGCCAAGACCTTTTCGCAATCTGAAAATAGGAAGTTTTATAGAACAAGAGCTTTCTAAAATGATAGCCCGTGAAATAGAGGTGCCCGGCGCGATTATAACCGTTACCGGAGTTGAAGTTTCAGAAGAGTTGGATAACACTAAAATTACTCTCTCGATACTGCCGTATTCAAAAGAAGTTGAGGCGTATAAAGAGCTTGAGAGCAAAAGAAAAGAGATTGAATACAAAATTTTAAGGCGTTCAAAGATGCGTATAATTCCGAAGTTCCAGTTTGTTATCGATTCGCATCCGGAGCAGGAAAACAGTTTTTAGTTATTAGTTGTTGGTTTTCAGAAAAAAATACGCGGCGCGATAGCCAAGTGGTAAGGCAGAGGTCTGCAAAACCTCTATGCGGGAGTTCAATTCTCCCTCGCGCCTCAA
>CAYUXY010000006.1:29153-36639 GCA_964449245.1 uncultured Candidatus Saccharibacteria bacterium | reverse complement strand
GCGTATTCAAATTTGCCCGGGTGCTGAAATCGGTAGACAGGAGGGACTTAAAATCCCTTGTTCGCAAGGACGTGTGGGTTCGATTCCCACCCCGGGCACAAAATTCTGATTTTTTGTAAAGAAGCGAGCAAACTGCTTTGCTCGCGAGGGGAATCGAAGACCGTAGCGATGTTCCGACAGTAGTCGGAACCGCGAGGGGCGGCCTGCGAATCGGGGCGAGCGACGGCGAGGAGGAATTTGTAGGCGATTCCCACCCCGGGCACAAAATTCTGATTTTTTTGCAGTTGTGTTTTGAAATAAAAAATAAGACTCTGAAATAGCAGGCGAATATTTAATTTGATAATCTAAGATATATGGATAACAAAAATCAAAATACGGAGTGTTGCCCAGCGTTTAATCCAACGCCATGGGACGGCAAAATTTTTGAGTGGAGTAATAAAAGATTTATAAAGGGAAAAGTACTCTCGTTCTTTTATATGCCGATTAATTTCGGTTCGGTGATTATGAAGCTCGATAAAAAGATAAGGGGAGCAGGTGGAGTAATGCAAGATTGGATGTGCTTGTCGGACCACACATCAAAGTGGAATATGGATATTTATCTCGCGGTAGACGGAGAAATTGCGGGAGCTGAAAATGTTACATTGAGCGGAAAATTTTTTAGCAAAGTTTATGAGGGTAATTTTCAAGAAACGGGGAAGTGGTGTAAGGATTTTGAAACCGACGCAAAAAGCAGAAATTTATCGGTCAAAAAATTGTATATGTGGTATACAACGTGCCCTAAGTGCGCCAAAAAATATGGCAAGAATTACGTTGTGATTGTCGGGAAGGTGGAATAATAAATGACAACATATCTCGTTGCGTTGTCACAAAGGCTGAAACAAAAATTGGGTATGATTTCACGATATCTTTCAATTGAAACATGAGTTTTGAAAATTATATTTTAAAAAACGCTATGCCACAAAAGAAGGAACTAAATTTAGAAATGGTGGAGATGATTGAAAGTGCCCCGTTAGATATTTTCCAAAAAATGGAAATGATTCTTGTAAAATCCGGGTTAAAACCTGCGACTACGATAGAACTATGGAGTAGTCCATGGGAGAAAGGGAGCGATGACAAGAATCTCGTAGATGTGAATGAATTGAGCAAAATAAAAAATATGTTAGAAAAGTTAGAGTTGGATACCAAAATAAGCGATCCGGAAATAGATGAGTATTTTCAAATAGTGGAAGCCCAACCCGAAAATGAAATAGCTATGTGTAGAGAGAAAATAACGGTTTTTTACGGATCTAACAAAGCATTTGTCGATCGGCTTGCGCAAGCGAAGAAGGATTTAAACGATAAAGAGATGGGAATTAGTTTTGGATATCCAGAAACCGCAATAGAAGCTTATGTTGGCGAAAAAGAAGGTATGACCAGACAGGAGTTGCCAGATAAAATCAAAAAAACGGACTTTTTCCCTTTTATTCAATTTGGCGTTTTATCAAAAGATAATTGGAGAGAAGAGATAAAAACGGCTGAAAAGTGGGCAAACGCCGTTAAAGCAAATAGCCCAAAAATATTTAACGAATATTCAACATGCGTTCGAGAAGAAGTTAGTGGTTTTTAATTGGGAAATATAATTTTTTTCACAATATACAATTTAATCTTTATGCAAAATAACAAACAAGATAAAATACGAGGATTTATTTTTATAATCGTTGGATTTCTGATGTTGCTGATAAATGCCGTTGGATACATTTTTAGTTTGGATATCAAAAATCCGGCGTTTACGGTAATCGGCATAGTTTTTGTAGTCATAGGCTCGAAAATAACTCGCAAATAAAAAAACAATCCAGCCTGTCTATAGACAGGCTGGATTTGTGTTTTGACGAGCTATTAGTTTAATAGCGATTTCTGCCACCTCCGTAGCCACCGCGTCCACCTCCGTTGCCACCAAAGTCACGCTTTGGGCGGGCTTCCATCGGTTTAGCAATGTTTACGGTAAGATTGCGTCCATCAAGCTCTTTTCCATCGAACATTTCGATAGCTTTCTGGGCCTCTTCGTCAGTTGACATTTCAACGAATCCAAAGCCTTTTGAGCGATTCGTCATTCTGTCAATTATGATAGTCGCGGTTTCAACTGTTCCGGCCGCAGAGAAAAACTCTTTTAAAGTTGCCTCATTGGTGTCGTAAGATAATCCGCCGACATATAACTTCTTTGCCATGTGTTTTGATTATATTTATTAGTCAGAGATAAGCCGACCTCTCTTATTCCCCGCCGACACTTACGCAATGTAAGAGAGGGCAAATAAAAAGCTTTCTGACTACCACAGTTTGTCTTATTTACTCCATTCTGTCAATGTCGCGTTGCCGGTGGCGAACGGAACAATCGAGTCTTTAAAAGATGATATTATTCGCGTAATATGAGGATATATGGAAGAAGAAGCAAAAGTAAACAAATGTAAGTCGATGAAATGTGGCAATAATAGTGCGGCAGGAGGCGCTGTTTATTGTCTTGGGCTCATAGGCGCGGCAGTCTATTATATCCAATTTGCGACGACATTTTGGGGTGGGGTTATAGGAATATTGAAAGCCTTAATTTGGCCCGGAATGGTTGTGTACGAACTCCTGAAATTTTTAGGCGCATAACGCGCGCGATGGGGAATAGAAGAGCATTCAAGTAGCCCGCGAAATATCGCGGGCTACTTGATTTAGGCTGTCTTCGCGGAGTAAAATTACTTTCGTACAAAAAATATGACAGAACAACCAAATATGCAAAATATAAACGAAGAGAAACACGAGCATATTATCCATCATTTCGATATGCGACAAGAATTTGAGAGGCAGGAGGCGGTATTTAACCGCATTGCCGAACTTGGAATGCAGGGATATGTAGATACAATTGCTGATTTGAAAAAAGCGTTCGAACTTTCTCCTGAAAAACGCGTAACGTGTATTGATGAAGGTACGCCGGGAGGGTGGATTAGGGATCCGGGGTCCGGAATATTGCATAAAAAACTTGAAAATACGTTAAAGATATATAGTCAAGCTGGAATAGAAGTGATAACAACGCACGAAGGGTGTGGCGCCGCAGGTGTGTATGCAAGAAGAAACAATCTCTCGCCCGAAGACGCCGACAAATATGGAATGGAGTTTGGACAAAGGCTCGCAGAAGAGCTTGGAATCGAATGGATACATATTCCAAAGGAAGAGATGACTCGTCCGGCGGGTCATCACATTGCGCGAGTTGCGTATTACGATACTACGGGGCACTTCGATTGCTCGAACGTCTCAAAGCTTCCTATCGGTTTTGTGGTTAGCAGAGGATATTTTAAAGAAAGATATTCAATAAAGTGCGAAAAACTCGCGACAAGAATTGCGCTCGGAGATCACGGGTTCGGAGAAAGACTAATAGACGAAGATCATCCTTTTTATATCATCACAGTTGGGGATACAGAAGAAAAAACGGAAACATTAAAATCAGAGCTCGCAGAGCTTTATGAAAAATTTAAGGGAAGAGTGAAAATAGACGGATTTACGATGCCGGAATCGGAGTAGAAAAAATATTTTTGTGCTGTTGAGCGAAGGTGAAAAATCGTCCATAATTTATAGTATGAAAAAAGTGAACACCGACCCAAAGGCTGTCGATGAAATATTAGAGAGAGGCACAATTGTTGAAATTTTGCCCTCGAAAGACGAGTTTAGAAAGCGAATGCTTTCGGGAGACAGGCTGAGATTTTATATAGGGTTCGACGCAACAGCGCCAACGCTACATCTTAGCCACGCGAAAAATTTTATGCTGATGGAAAAGTTGCGTAAGCTTGGGCACGAAGTGATTATTCTCTTCGGCGATTTTACGGCGCGCATAGGTGATCCGTCCGGCGAGTCGTCCGCTCGAAAACAACTGTCGCACGATGAGGTGATGAATAATGTAAAACAGTGGAAAAAACTCGTACGACCATTGATGGATTTTAAAGACAGAAAAAATCCACCAAAGATAAAATACAATCACAGGTGGCTTTCAAAATTATCGTTTGAAGAAATAATATCGCTCGCAAGCAATTTTACCGTTCAGCAGATGATCGAACGCGATATGTTTCAGAAAAGACTTAAAGAAGAAAAGCCGATCCATCTTCACGAGTTTTTATACCCTTTAATGCAGGGGTACGACTCCGTTGCGATGGACGTTGACGCGGAAATGTGCGGAACAGACCAGATATTTAATGCTCTTGCGGGCAGAACGCTTCTCAAGAAATTGAAGGGCAAGGATAAATTTGTCATAGCCGTTACGCTTATGGAAAATCCGAAAACGGGCGAGCTTATGTCAAAGAGCAAGGGAACGGGAGTATTTTTGCACGTTTCTCCGGAAGATATGTACGGGCAAATAATGGCGCAGCCTGACGAAATGATTCCGATTCTTTTTACTCACAATACGAATTTATCCAAAGAAGAAATTCAAAAAATAATTAACGAAAAAAATCCGCGAGATGCCAAGATGCATCTTGCTCGCGAAATCACAAAAATATTTCACGGAGAAAAAGTGGCGGAAAGAGCGGAAAAGCATTTCGTTTCCGTAATACAGAACAAAGAGATTCCGGATGAAATCGAAACGCATTTTACGGAAAAAGAGAAAATGAGCGCGGTTGATATTCTTGTCGAAACTAAACTCGCCGAAAGTAAAAGCGAAGCGAAGAGGTTGCTCGCGCAGGAAGGTGTAAAAATTAATGGCGATACCGCAAAAGAAGATAAAGAATATACGATTGCCGAAGGATTAACGGTCCAAAAAGGCAAAAGGTATTTTGTAAAAATCGTTAAACGAAAATAAATTATGTTTGAACATCGGAAAACGCCAGCGGAACAGATGGAGGATATAATAGGCGAAAAAATAACAAACGGCGTTTGGGTGCCTAAAATTTTTGATCAGTTTTCCAATAATATATCCGCAGGATGTTCTACAAAATTACTCGAAAAGCGAGATGAAGAACCTAAAGGCGGCGTTCATATAAATTTGAGAGAAACAGCGTCGCCGGAAAGATTTGCTCCGAGTAAGGACGAGGCAAGAGAGCGATTGAAAAAAGAAATAAAAAACAATCCGCGCTTGTCAGAGGAATATAAAAAGAGTGCACTTGGAAATATAGACGAAGTATTGGAAGAAAGAGAAAGAGCAAAAATATCCGCCGGCCTTATGCTCACGCGCATGCTCCGCGAGTTTGATAAAAGTGCCGATTTGCGAAACGCGGTAAAAGTCCGCGCGGAATTCGGCACGAATGTTTTAAAAGTTGATGAAAACATTGTGGAAAAAATAAAAACACGCGAAGGGAAAGATGAAGTTGCAAATATGAAAGCGGATGCGCTTATTACGAACATTCCGCATATACCGTTACTCATAACTCCCGCCGATTGCGCGACAGCAATAATCTATGACAGCGATAAAAAAGCGCTGGGAATAGCGCACGCGGGATGGGTCGGCATTGTAAAAGATGTTTGCGGAGCGACTATTAAGTCAATGCAGGATAATTACGGCACGAATACTGAAAATATTTATGTCGCAATCGCGCCATTTATAGATCAAGACAATTACGAAGTGGACAAAAAAGTTTATGATGAGTTTTTGAACTCGGGTGCATTTTCGGAAGAAGAGATGGGTAGGTGTTTTAAAAAGTCCGGAAACAAAGATAAATTTTTATTCGACAGCGGAAAGGCCCTAAGGATAAGTTTAGAGAAGGCAGGCATACCGGACGGGCAAATTTTCGTAAGTCAGTATTCAACGTTTAAGAACAATAATTTATTCAGCTCGGAACGCAAAGAGGGCATAGAGCCCGATGCAAGAAATCTTAACGTCGTAATGGGCGTTTTGAAATAAAAACTCGGGGCTTTTCTAAATCGCTTTTCAATGATAGGATTGTTTTGTATTTTTGGCCCTATCGTCTAACGGTTAGGACATTGCCCTTTCACGGCGAAAATAGGGGTTCGATTCCCCTTGGGGCTACGTATGTATGAGAAGACCCGCGCATATAGCGCGGGTCTTCTCATACATACAAAAGGGGAATTAAATCTTTTTCTTGTTGCCCCGTTAACAGTTGTTTTCTTGTTAACCGTTAATTTAGTCTTTTCACTTTTTTACTTTCACTTTATACTTATGTATATGACAGCAAAAAAGAAAAGCGTAACGAATAAGCGCGATGCGAAAATAAAAACAGAAAAAATTTCTGAATCTAAGAAAAAGAAATCCGTAGAAAAAATTTTAAATACCGCGCGTCCGGTTCTGTCTGAGCAAAAAAATGTAAGCATTGAAGAACCTATATCATGGCGCGCTGCTGAATATGAATATAAAAAAAGAACACTTTCGTGGCATCTTACTGTCGCCGCCGTAGTTCTTGGCGGAGCGGTTTTGTCGTTTATAACAGGGAATTTTTTCTTTGGATTATTTCTCATAGGAGCTGGCATACTGGTTTTCTTTTTTGCAAAACAAAAACCTCCGATATGCGAATTTATAATTTCTGAAGAAATGATTGAAATTGTAGATAAAATGAAAATTCCGCTCGATTCGATTAAAGAATTTTCAATTCGTTCCCGTCCTGGGGCGCTTGATGAGCTGATTATCAGAAAAAATGTTCGTGTTAACCCCTATGTACGCATTCAAATTGAAACTAAACTTGGCGAAAAAATCAGAGAAACGCTATCAAAGAAAATAAAAGAAGTTGAATACGAGGAACCGATTGTAGATATAATTTCAGACTATTTTGGCTTCTAATTCAGGCCATATTGAGAAAATAATCAAAGATAGGTATATTAATGCGTGTAAGCGAGCCCTCGTCGTTCAATGGATAGGACGCGAGATTGCGGATCTTGTAATTGAGGTTCGAGTCCTCACGAGGGCACAAAATAAGTTAAAAGTTCAAAGACGCGGGTAAAAAGATAAAAATGCGGAATACAGAGAGAACTCGAACGGAAAGGGGGTCGGGGAAACGATAGTTTCCCCGTTGCGGAAGCATTGAAACCGATGGGTTTCAAAGAGCGAGCGATGTGAGATTCCTCACGAGGGCACAAAATAAGTTAAAAGTTCAAAGATTAAAGTGAAAAGTAAAATGCGACAGATAGAGATGCGGACGGAGAGGAGTTAAAAATGAAGAGGCGAAAGACGAAAGTGAGCCACCTCTTCACATATTCGTTTTTTGCGATACAATTGAACGCAAGCGCGATTATGAAAAAAGTATTTGGATTAATATTACTTTTCGTAGCGATGTTTGCGCTCGGAATGTTGATTTCCGTGCTATTTAAACAGCCTGCGGAAGCGCCGGAGATGCAGTCATTTCGCGGTCCGACGGGGGAGCCTTTTGTAAAAGGCCCGACAGAAAATCCACCCGGAATGTAGTTTTTAAAATTGAAAAGCGGGCATAAGTTAGTGGTAAACTATCTCGTTGCCAACGAGAATACAGGAGTTCGATTCTCCTTGCCCGCACAAACTAAGTGAAAAGACGAAAGTAGAAAGTTTAAAGTTAAAAGT
>CAYUXY010000006.1:0-29053 GCA_964449245.1 uncultured Candidatus Saccharibacteria bacterium | reverse complement strand
CTTGCCCGCACAAACTAAGTGAAAAGACGAAAGTAGAAAGTTTAAAGTTAAAAGTAACAAGTGAAAAGACAAAAGAAACAAGATAAAAGTACAAAGAATACTCATAATTCTATTGTATTCTCTTTCCACTTTTGTCTTTAATCTTTTAACTTACCTCTATCTTCTCGTTTTTAGAACTTCATCAATGAGACCGTAAGCTTTTGCTTCGTCAGCCGTGAGCCAAAAATCGCGGTCGGTGTCTTTTTCTATTTTTGCAATCTTTTGCCCCGTATGTTTTACAAGCACCTGATTTAACCTTTCTTTGATTTTCAAAATGTGTCGAGCGGTTATTTCGATTTCCGTTGCCTGACCTTCCGCGCCACCCATCACCTGATGGAGCAAAATTTCGGAATTCGGGAGAGCAAATCTCTTTCCTTTCGCGCCGGATGTCAAAAGCACTGCGGCCATTGAAGCGGCAACGCCTACGCAGATTGTCGAAATCGGCGCTTTGATGTGCTGAATGGTGTCATATATTGCGAGCCCCGCCGTTACCGAACCGCCCGGAGAATTGATATATAGTTTAATGTCTTTTTTCGGATCTTCGTGATCAAGAAATAAAAGTTGGGCGATAACGCTATTTGCCACTTCGTCCATAATGTGGCCACCCAAGAAGATGATGCGCTCTTTTAAGAGGCGGGAATATATGTCGTATACCCGTTCTCCGTATGTTGATTTTTCTATAACCGTTGGAATTAAATTCATATGCACTTATGTTATGACACGACAAAAAAAGGCGCAAGATGCGCCTTTTTGCTTCGCACGGTTTTTATTCTTCAAAAACTTTTAGCTCGGAAGCGTTAAACTCTTTTGCGTTTCTGATATTCTCACTGCTCCAAGCTGTTACCCACATTCCTTCGGACAAATTCTCAAAAGACAAATCTTTTGTTATTGGAGTTCCGTTTTCGTCAACGTTAAATATGTTTACGCTCGACATTTTCGTGTCCGGCGTTATCGTAACATATCTGTTTTCCGTTTTCTTTTCCGTGCCATCAACGTGCGGGAGATAATCGTCAAAGCTGTCTGTCTCTAGCGTAAGAACCGCGCCATGGATTTCTTTTATCTGTCCATCAATCGAATATATTTCGTTTGCGGGAGCTGGGAAGGCGACTTCAACGAGCGCTTTAAGATTTGCATCTGCCGATTTTTTACCGGCATCGGCGCCGTAGAAATATCCTCCGACCGCGCCGACAATGAGCGCGAGCACGATAAATATTATTAAAGATTTTTTATTCATATGTGTATTATAGCAGATTGGAAATAAGTAGAAAGTTAAAAGACGAAAGAATAAAGTAGAAAGTAATGCAAATTTCGATTTACCTAATTTCGAATTTCGATTGAATGTATTAATGATTAAATTTCGAATGATTTTTTTAATAACTGAATGACGCAAGTAAAATTAACAGGACTAACGATTGACAGGATACAGATTACAACAGGCCAACTGTTTACAAAATAGAAACAGAGGGAAGAAGGTTAAAAGTAGAAAGATGGTTCGACTGCGCTACTTCGACAATCTCAGCACAAGTCACCACAAGTGCTTCGACAGGCTCACCACAAGTGCTTCGACTACGCTACTTCGACAAACTACTTCGACAAACTACTTCGACAAACTACTTCGACAAACTACTTTGACAAACTCAGTACGGGTCAGTACAAGTCACCACAAGCAAAAGAGGAAAGAAAAAACTAACAATTGACGACAAAGGGTCATCGCTCGGATTGTGGATAAACAGAAGACTTGATTTTTACGGATGAGGCAATATACTGTAGACAAGCTATCTCACCGGACCTCGCGTCCGGTTTTTCCGTTTTTATATAGGCTACCGACCACGCTCCACGTCATTTCTTATGGTTTCAAGCGAAACATGCCATGATTTATATTTTATCTCCGACGCGCAACTTTTTTCGTATGCGAGGAATTTAACATATTTTTGGGCTTTTAAAATATTATCCTTTGTTCTAAGGAAATCGCTGTCGCCACTCGCGATATACACGATATCTATATTAGCTAAATCGCTCATTACTTCATCGTGTAGCTCGACATCAAAATTGCATTTATTCTTAAAACCTTTTGGATCGTGGCGGTCTTTTATACGCTTAAGTTCTTTGGCTGTTACCTTAAATCCATTTTTTTCAAAATAACTTTTCATAGCCTCGCTTATTGTTTTAGCTGGTTCGTATTTGGGAAGGCCCATATATATGCGGGCTTCCACTACGGTATTCCGAATTGCAACCCATTTATATATCTTTTTATAATCAACCATCCATCCGGCATCTTTACCGCAGTGATAAAGATTGGAATCGTCTATGTAAAGGCCTGCTCGTGGCTTAGACGGCAGTTTGAATTGAAGCTCTTGATTCGCAGGTTCTTTCATCATAATGGCTATTATAAGACCACAATACATAAATTTATACATAAACACGAAACTTTATAAAGTTAGTCAAAAAAGGGATAGGGTATAAAGTTAAAATACAGTTTATAGTTATTAGTTTTTAGTTGTTAGAGAAGAACGATTAAAGACAAAAGAATAAATTAACAAAAGCCGACTATTAACAGGACTAACGATTGACAGAATACGGATGACAAAAGAATAAAGTTAAAAGAAACAAGATAAAAGAGGAAAGAAAAAAATAACAAAAGAAAAACTGTTTACAAAATTCCACAGAAGGAACCTACGGGATAAAATTGGATACGATAAATGTTATGACGTCCGACGTCGTAACATTGATTGAGAATACGCGTCCACGCAAAAATGAATGTGCCCCGAGCTTCGAAAAGTCGGGGCAACATTATGGATAAATTATTTAATTAGCATCATTTTCTGTGTTAACACCTGTGAACCGTTGTTCAATTTGTAGAAATAACAGCCGCTCGGCAGATCGGCAGCGTTAAAGTTCACACTGTAATTGCCGGCAGGTTTTACTTCGTTCACCAGGGTAGCAACTTCTTTTCCCAATATATCAAATACGGTCAGGGTTACGTTAGACGTATTTGATGTCGAGTATTCGATTGTGGTCGTTGGGTTGGCTGGGTTCGGATAATTCTGGCACAACTCAAAATTCTCGGGGGTGGGGGACTCATTTGCAACTCCCGTCGACGTTGTAAAGTCGAACGGGATTTTTTCCCCGTCGCGCTCAATCCCTATTTCTATTATGGAACACGACATCGAAACGATGTCACAGTTCCATATTTCGACGGATAAGGTGTCCAGTGAGAAAAACTCAGTCGCGGCGGATTGCTCGGTCTCATCCAGCATTGCGAAAACATTTTTTCCACGAGCACTGATGGTTACTCCAGCATACGCACCCCAAACTTCGGGGATACGGTTTTTCGCCTCTATTTCTCCAGAGACATATATTCTGTCTCCGGGGTAAATGTCCATTTCCATTGGGATGAGAACATACATCCCGTTGGAGAAGCCCCCATCTGGGCGTGACACTCCGACAACAATTTCCTGCCCGACAGACCCGACAGACACTGAGAACTCCCAATCCTTTGGGTCGTCGGGACCCTCAATTTTCCAGCTGGCTGGAATCTGCGCAAAAACGGTAACGGTAAGTGAAAATAAAAAAATCCCCAGAAACGATAAGGTTTTCATTTCAAACTCCTCTCAATCAATTTGATATATTAAAAAATTATTAAATAATTACTATTTTCTGTTTTTTATTATACCATATCGTATCAGAAAAAGCAAGGTTTTGGAGAGAAGCGCGGAATAGTGTTGAAAAATAAAGCCTTTTTTGACCGTCGGATTATACGAATATGATATAATATTTGTATGAAGAACGAACTTAAAAATAAGCTTATTTTTGTAAGCGGTGCGGTCTTTGGACTCGCGCTCCTTATCTCATCAGTCGGCATAATTTCGGCGGCAAACGTAAGTTGGACTGCCCCAACGCAACCTTTTCCAACCGCGACGGTTAACCCTCCGCTTGATTCGAGCTCGGATACGCAGAAAAAAGCGGGTCAGATTTTGTTCACGGAAATATCTGGTAGTGGTAAGCTTGTGTCAATAGGGAGCGGTCAATCTGCGCCAATATCATTTGCGGGTTCTACAAAAACAGGAACGGTATTGTTATTTACTAAAAATCAATCTTTTGGAGTAAGTGGCTCGACTAATAAATTTATATTGTCAGATTCGTCTGGAAATACTGCCCTGACTTCAGACGGATTATTCAAAATTTCAGCTTCAGGATTGGTATTGCCGACAGCCTTAGCAAAGTCGCCTATCCCCGGAACTGTATATTTTGATTCCGAGAGCAAAAAAATAAAATTAAATACTGATGGAACTGCGAATGGATGGATAAGTGTTGGAGAAAATACAAGAGAACAAACACAGCAAATTTGGAAAGAAACTTCAGACAAATTAGGCAAATATCTTTTTTACGCAGGTAGGCAAGTTACCATAGAAGGCGATCTTATAGTTTCAAATGTCCAAGACACTGGAAATATAGATACCAGTAAGGGGGTTTGGATGAGGAGTCAAAATGTTTTAGAGAATAGGGATTTTTCGGTTAACACCCAATCTGGTGAGCTTGATGCTACGCACAGCTCAATCCGGTTGCGTTGCGATAGTACGACGCTTGAGCAGGATTGCCCTTCTTTGGTTTCTGCTGATAGGGAATATGTTTTGAACGCAACTGGTTATGATATATATATTGCGTGCGACAGTGACTATCTTCCAAAGTATTCTGATTATTATGTAACCAGCAATCCTAAGTGCATTAATATATATAATTATAACGACGTGAAAGACGGAAGATTTAGGGCCGTAAAATATATTTATACTAAAAATTTCACGTTGCCTAATCTTAAAAATACCGCGCTCTTAAAAGCTGGCGATATAAAAACAGAAAATATGACTGTGGCGGATTATAATGGTAAAAAAGCGTATTACGATGTTTATACAGCGAAGTGGATTCCACACGGAACGCAGAAAACATGTACAGGCGGACAAGGCACAAGTCTTACCATGACTGTTGACGACGGTAAGGTAAAATTAACGGTGGGAAGAGCTGGCCGTGGTACGGAAACTAAATATTGGAGTGTCGTAAGTATATTTGGAGATCAAAGGGTATCCGCGTCTTTTGCCGGGTATCCTCCTATCGTCCAATGGACTAGACAAAGCACATCAAACGCAGGAGAAATAGAAAATCACAACTGTGCGTTTGACTAAGAGGATTTTTTAGAAAAAGATCGACATCTTAATGAAACACGATAAAATTTTTGTTAGCGCACTGGTAGTTTTAATAGCCTCAACGGGAGCGTTTATTTCTTCCAGTATATTAAACGCGCAAACTTCTGCGCCGGCTACGCCAGTATTAGATAGCGTCACTCCGCTCTCGGCGTGTCGCGCGCAGTTAAAGTGGACATCCGGTCCGGCAGATTCGTTTGTGATGAGCGTTAATGATGGACGCATAGAAATTACAAATGAAAATTGCGGAACGTCAAAATGCTACAACCACGATTATAGAAATCCAGGACGGCCATATAAATACAAAGTAGCAGCGCGTTTTGCTACGGGTGGTACTTCAGACTGGAGTAATGAAATTTCGGTTACAATGCTTCAAGTACCGATTCCATCGGCGCCCGTTTGGAATGTGAACAGTTGGGATGGCGGGCTACTTTCCGTTTCGTGGAACGCGTCCTCGGATCTCGTAAACGGAGGGTATAGGATTTTTCATTCTACTAATGGTACGGATTTTACGCAGATAGATCACAGAGGGACGGATTCATTAAAATATACAGCGCCCGCATCGTACACGGCAGACTCTCCGCATTATTTTAAAATCAACGCCTTTACTACGGGAGAAGGGTGTGATGTAAGCGATATTACAAGTGAAAATCTAGGACTCGCAAAGTTGTCGCTCGATTCGAAAACTTTTGTTATTCCCGCGCAACCGAAAAATTTAAAAAACGAAGTAGTTCAACGTGGATCAGATTGGGGAGTTAAATTTTCGTGGGACAAAGTAGCATCAGCGACAAAATATAATTTTCAAGTTTCATTTGATGAATCATTTTCATCGCTCGTAACAGATAAACCAATAACTGGCACAGAGTATACCGAAACATTTTCCGAAGATCAGGCTTTTTATTGGCGCGTGCAATCTATTAATGAGTCATCCGGACTGACGGGGAAATCTCCTTTCGTAGTTGCAAATGGTTCGGCAGGTTGGCCAAAGCCGACAAACGCCAAAGCGGAATATTATTTTGATCCGGTTAACCCGCCCAAAGCGGGAAGTGGCGTTAACGTTAAATTTAGCTGGAAAGATTTAGTGTCCATACAATCTCGCGAAGCGCAAGTAGTTATAACTAAAGATTCCGATAAGAGCCATCCAACAGTAGTAATATTAAAAGATGCACACCCAGACATAGTGCCGCCATTGCAAACTCATTCGTTCACCGCCATATCCGGCGAGAGATACGAATTGAAAGTACGGATAGAATTAATAAGCAGTCCGGATACGGCACATTCGGAATTTTCGGAAACAGTTGTTGTCGATCTTCGTCCGACAGTGGTTAAAAAAGAAATTTTCGGTAACGCGTGGAGCAAATATAATTCCGGAACTGCCGGAATAGGATGGATAAGTCTAAATTATGAAGAAAAAGATGGAGGAACGCAGATCTCCAGTGTTCCGTATAGACTTGTAATCGATACCAATAATAATTTACTTGGTGCGGCGTGGGCGTATAAATACGGCTGGCTATCTTTTAATTCGGCAGATTTATCCGGATGCCCAGACGGTAAATGTTATGCAAAATATGATGCGACAACGGGCAAGGTTACCGGTTGGGCGCGATTCATCGGCTTTAATATTGAAAATAGTTTCGGATGGGGAGGGTGGGTACAATTACGAGGTGCTACAACAGGAGCAAAAGCCACGGAATACGGACTTTGTATTGGTTCGGGATCTACAAGCGTGTCGGACACGGCGCCGTTATTGGGTGACACTTGCTCGACAGCAAAAGGATTTTTCGGAACCGCGTGGGCGGGAGACAAGGTAGGATGGATTACGTTTGCGGGAACGGTAACGCCCGACGCCGAAGAGCCGGATGAGCCCGAGGAAATAGCGGTTAATCCTCCGGGACCATTGTCTATCGCGATTTTTGAACAGATAAAATTCAAGGCGGATCAAGACGTAGAATGGAGCGTGGTAGGTGATTCCGTTTCATCCGCAGTGAAGGGTGGTAATTCAACTCTCGGTACGATAACCCCGGAGACTTCAGCTGGGGCTGAAGCTACATTTACCGCGCCATCAACAATTGGCAAAAAAGTCTTCATCGTGGCTAAAAAAGGAGATAAATCATCATCGCCCGTCGAGGTTAATATCGGCGCGCCATACGATTTAGTGTCTTGTTTGCCGTACAATTCGACTTCAGAAAATATTATAAAAGTTGCTTGGCGCGCGAGATTCAACGAGTTAAGTAAATATAACTCGTATGCCAAGCACTCGCTTAGTTTGTGTTTCGGTGAATCGCCAAAAGATGCATTGGAGTGTAGTTCAGTGCGTACGGTAGCCGCTGGATCGTCTGGAGATTTTGATCATGGCGGACGCGAACTAAATACGGATTATTATTATGCGCTTAGATCGGTTTATACAAAAAATGGACCAGCAACTACGGTAAAGAGTGGAGTATTAGGACCGTGTAGTGTGTTTATACCGAAACGAATTTCAGACGCTCCATCGAGGACAAAAGTTTTTGGCAATTCCGACAATACTATATATATTAACTGGAAAGATAACGCGACGACAACGGAGCCGTATCATTTTGAAATACAAAGAATAAAAGTAACGCCGGTCGTTAGCACAGATTTTGAGGTTCGTTCACGTCAAGATTATGTCGAACTGAAATGGAAAAATTCTACAATATCAACGCCGTATTATTTTGTGATAGAAAGGAGTTCATCAAATAAAAAAGAAAAGTTTACAGAAGGTAATTTCGATAGAATTCTTGTTGATGGACACAATCTTCCGATGGTACCGACAGGCGAAAAACAGTTTGTGTATACTGATTATGATGTGAAGGATGGAGCGTCCTATTCTTATCGCATTAAGACGTGTTCCACGATTGATCTTTCGAAGGCTTATACAAGCGAAGGCGATATAAAAGGAGGAAAAATAGCAAAGCCGGCAGAAGTTTGTAGCAAATATACGCCTGATGATGAAGTCGGTGTTAACGTTGTAGCCTACAACGCATTTTCGGATGGTGTAGAAGAAAATGATGAAAGTTCAGCATTTAAAAAAGTTGTTTTAAAAACCACAGATACGGTAAGAAATGTTGTGTCAACGCTTTTTAGAAAAAATAACGAAGACGAAAGAAGCGGATCATATTTAGGTTCGCTCATATCAGGAACTGGAGATGTACTGCGTTCGGCGGGCGAAAAAGCAACGGAAATATTTGATGCGGTGAAACAGAAGGTAATCAAAGCCGTGGTTTCGTATGCGGAAGCCGTTGAAGAAAAGTTTGTACAACCAAGCAGTTTAAGCGAATATTTCTCGGCATTCACAGCCGAAACAAATTTCCCAGTGTATAAAGACACCGAACTTGAGCCGGATACAGTCTATATATATAGACTTAGAACGGTCTATGATTCGGGCGTGACAACAGATTGGGATACATTGGGAGCGGCGAAAACGCTTAGGGATGTATTAGGAGATGGCGTTGTTGGAGGCGGAGCGGTTTGCACGAGAAACAGTTACTGCGACTTTTCAATCAAAGGATACGCGTCGTCGCCGGACGAGACAAAGGACATATTGGTCGAAAAATCAGAGAAACAATGTAACGCGAACTCAGATTGCCGTGATGTAGGAAGGGCAGGACAAGTGTACGAAGAGAGATAAGTTAAAAGCTAAAAGGAACAAGTAGAAAGTTGAAAGAAGTGAGGCATGAGCTTATTGAGTTTTTGCAAAAACGAGCGCGAGGATTTTCTTCGCGCCGTTTCTTTTTAGCTCCAGAGATGCCTCTGTCATTGTCGAACCGGTCGTAAATACGTCGTCTATCAAAATTATATTTTTGCCTTTCACTTTTTCCGGTGTTTTTATATCGAAACATCCGCGCACATTTTCTTTTCTTTCTGTCGTAGTCTTGCATTCGGTTTGAGATATTGACGGGCGGGTTCTAAAAAGCGCTTTGGTTTCAATCGTCATCATTTCCGAATAAATCGTATTTTTAATAAATTCACGAGCGATAAGCTCTGTTTGATTGTATCCGCGCCGCAAGTATTTCTTGCGGTGAATCGGAACGGGAACTACCGCTATTTTTTCTTCGAAAAATGAGTCGGCATTTTCCATTGCCTCATCAAAATATTTTGCCATTAACTTTCCGCAAGGAATCGCTCCAAAACGGCCATTTTTATATTTTAAGAAATGTATGATGTTATACGCGGGTTTATTGTCGAAATCCGAAATGGCCCCGAGCGCAAAAATGGGGGATGGCGCTGTGCACATCGTCCCGCACTCCGGTATTCTGCGCTTATGAATGGGGCAAAATAACGAATGATGCATTGAGATTCCGGCGGAGCAGGCGTTGCATAATGGATACGCGTTGCTTTTTACATTTACACCGCATCCGGCGCACGTTGGAGGAAAAAGAATGTCGAGAATTAACGCAGATATTTGCAAATTCATTTTTTTATTTTAAATAGTAAGTTTTATAAATAAAAGCATTATAAAATGGCGAAAAATTGCGCCGGCGGGTATAATATAAGTAATGAAATTCGGAATATCCAATTTTTTCAGAGATATAGAAAATTTTTTTAAAGGAGGAGCGATACTCGGCGTGGATATAGGCACGTCTTCTATAAAAATAGTGGAACTCGTCAGACGCGGAAACGTACTTGAGCTTGAAAATTATGGTATATTGAGCACAAAAAAGTATCTTGATTTTCCCAATCAGGCGATTCAGACGAGCTCCGTGCAGATACACGAAAAAGAAACGGCAAGATTGCTTGGAGTTTTGCTTAGAGAAATGAAAGCGAAGACGAAGCTCGCAATCGCTTCGATTCCTTCTTTTACGAGTTTCGCGACCGTACTCGATATGCCCGTTTTATCAAAAGAAGAAACGGAGAGTAGCGTTATGTTTCAGGCACAGCAGTACATTCCTCTCCCTCCTGATAAAGTTTCTATTGATTGGATGCGAGTCGAGGAATACGAAAGCGTAAAAGGTCAGAAATTTCAGAGGATTTTACTCGTAGGTATTCCTAACGATGTTATTCAAAGGTATAAATCGATATATAAACTTGCCGGACTTCGCCTCGTTTCAATGGAGTTGGAGCAGTTTGCTCTCGCTCGCGCTCTTAAAAAATTCGTTTCTGATAACCCGACACTTATCGTTGACATTGGCTCTCAATCTACCGATATAGCGATTATGGAAAATGGGGGAATAAAGGCGATAGAACAGACTGATTACAGCGGAATATATTTAACTCAAGCGATTTCAAAAAGCTTGGATATAAGTATGGTGCGCGCGGAGGAGCTGAAGTGCAGGCGCGGACTTACGGCAACAGGCGCCGATTCGGAGTTATCAACACTGCTTCTTCCGTTTCTTGATGTTATAATACAAGAAACACGGCATGCGAAAGATATGTACGAGCGCAGGTTTGAACGCAAGATTGAACGGATGATGCTCGCCGGAGGCGGAGCTAATTTATCAGGGATTGAAAAATATTTTTCAGCGCAACTCGGGCTTCAGGTTTTGCACCATTCCGTTTTTATGGATACGAAATATCCGAAAGAGCTTGAGCCATCAATGAAGCTTCTTGGAAACCAGTTGGCAATAGCGTTTGGTCTCGCAGAGAAATATTTCTCGTAAAACATATATGGAAAACACACAATCTGGAGCAGGACAAAAAATAGCGATGGACGAAGATCTTCGCGTTCCGTCCGAGCCACTTCCTTGGAAAATATTGTTATTTTCTTTGTTTTTGTTTGGTTTCTCTATTTTTATATTTTTTGGATTGCGTTTGGGATATGCAAACTATCTCTCGTCGAGATCAGATAAGCTTGATGCCAGAATGGCCGAGCTCGCGAGTCAGGTAAGTCAGGAAGATCAGCAAAATCTCATAGCCTTCTATTCGCAGATAGTAAATATGCGCGAAGTTTTAGGCAGGCATCAATTTACCGGTAACGCGTTTGATTTACTCGAAAAATATACATTGCCAACCGTAACGTTTTCTAATATGTCCGTAATGGGAGAAACAAGAACAATAAATTTAGACGGACAGGCAAAAACTATGAGCGATCTGATAGAGCAAATGAGCGTCTTCGATAATGCCGAAGAGATTGACGGCGATGCGACAATAGAAAAAATATCTTTTTCAGGATCAAGCGTAAGTTTTAGTCTCGTACTCAAAATTACAGAATCGGCATTTTCACGTCTTTAATTCAAAAACATTTTATGCAATCTTCAACAAAAAGAGTTCTGAGTATAGCATTTTCCGCCGTATTGCTTATCGGTACTCTTGTCGTGTATGGAAATTTGATTCGTCCTGCAATGAAAACGGTGAGTGATCAAAGATCAATTGTTTCGTCAAAAGAAAGGGCTTTTTCGGAGCAGACAAGCGCCGTTTTAAATGTGCAGGAAATAATCAATGAATTTCAAAACACGGGAGGTTTCAGTGAAAAAGTTGAACTTGCCATTCCTCGCGGATCGGCGGTTACGGACGCGTTAAACCAAATAAATGCAATTTCAATAAGCAGTAATGCGGACATAATTGAATTTGGGGTAAAAATGGAGCCGTTTTCGCAATCAGAGCAAGACTTCGTCATAAGACAACTCGGAACATTGTCTATAAATATGGCTGTCAGGGGTTCATACGAGGATATAAAAGCTTTTGTGGAATCTCTGGAGACGAATGCGAGAATCTCGAACATCAAAGAGATGAAGTTCGGACCTATTGCGGGATCGGCGTCAACCGGTGCGACGGGTGGCTTGTATTCACTGAGTTTAACAGTCGAAGTGTATTTCCAAGAATAAAAAGATTATGGCTATCATAGTTGAAGAAGAAAGAAAAAAAATTAATTGGTTCTCGTTATTTGCGATCGTTGTGGTAATCGGAGTTCTTTTCGCCGGAGTATATTTTCTGCTGTTTCAAAAACCGGAGCTTATAGATGTTGTGTTGCCGAGCGAGCTTCAGGGAATATCAAACATATCTCGTTTGTCATTTGATCCTGAGGGAGTAATGAATTCATCGGCATTCAAATCATTGCGCAGATACGGAGGGAATGTTCAAAGTACGCAAACGCCGGGAAGGGCGAATCCTTTCGGAGCGCTTGCGGAATAACAAATCTCGCAATGTTTATCAAAGTGCATGCGCATTACATTTAGCGCCGGCATATTTTTAATATGAATGATAAAAAATTATTTGAAGAGTTAGAAGCAAAAGGTATTATTAACCACGATACAGCGCAAAAAATATTGCGTGAAGCGGAGCTCGCAAACTTATCCGCGGAAGAACTGTTGTATGAAAGAACGAATGCCGATCAAGTCGCAGTTGCGAAAGTGAAATCGGAGATATTAAAAGCGCCGTATAAAAAAGTTAATGCTGTTTCCATTTCCGAAGAAACATTGCAATTAATTCCGAAAGAAACATCGCAGAATTACAGGGTTATTCCGCTTGAGAAAACGAAAGATATGCTCATCGTAGGGATGCTCCGTCCGGACGATGTGCGCGCGCAAGAGGCATTGAGATTCATTGCAAAACGCGAGCGCGTGAGTCTCGGAGTGTATCTCGTAACGCCATCCGATTTATCCGAGGTTTGGAGAAGATATATTCCTTATAAAAGCGAGATAGACGCCGCCTTGAGAGAAATGAATTTGAAACCAACCGGAGGAGGACTCGTTGCCCTTGAAGAGGGGGCGAGGACTGCGGAGGATGCGCCAATCATAAAAATAGTCGCGTCGACTCTTCGTCACGCCGTTGAAATAGGCGCTTCCGATATCCATATAGAGCCTCAACACAACTATTTGCGAATTCGATTGCGCATAGATGGAGATTTACGCGAAGCGGCATCTTTGCCGGTAGAGCTTAGCCAGCCCGTCATATCGCGAATAAAAGTTCTTGCGCAATTAAGGCTTGATGAAACGCGTATGCCACAGGACGGCAGATTTAGAACTCTGATTGCGGGAAGAGAAATTGATTTTCGTATAGCGACATTCCCGACTCCATCGGGAGAAAAGGCTGCAATCCGCGTACTGGACGCCGTTCAGGGATTAAAGAATCTGAAAGACGTAGGTTTAAATACGCGCGATTTTCGTATTATTGAAGAGGCGTTGTCCGCTCCTTATGGAATGATATTAATCTCGGGGCCTACCGGTTCAGGAAAAAGCACAACGCTTTACGCTATGATGCAGAAACTTAATTCAGAGAGCGTGAATATTGTAAGCCTCGAAGATCCTGTCGAATATTTTATGACGGGCATAAATCAATCGCAGGTAAAGCCGGAGATTGGTTACACTTTTTCATCCGGCCTGAGGCAAATTCTTAGACAGGATCCGGATGTGATTATGGTTGGAGAAATTCGCGATAGCGAAACGGCGTCTCTTGCGATAAACGCGGCTCTCACCGGACACGTTATGCTTTCAACAATTCACACAAACAATTCAATAGGCGTCATTCCTCGTCTCATCGACCTCGGTGTGCCGGCGTTTCTCTTGTCTTCCGCCGTGAATGTTATGCTTTCTCAAAGATTGATAGGTCGTCTTTGTTCTAAATGCAAGATTTCGGAAGAGGCCGGTGCGGAATTGCAAAAAGAAATTGAAAAAGAGATAGCGTCGCTCCCTGAAGATGTAAAAAAAGAAGTAATAGCAAAATACGGGAATGGTCCTTATACGATATACAAACTTGGCAAAAATGCGGATTGCGCGGTATGTGGAGGAAAGGGGATAAAGGGACGCGTAGCTATTTTAGAAGTTTTTCAAATGACGAGAGAGCTTGGTAAAATAATCGGAGGAAAGTTTTCTGAAAGTGATCTCGCTGATGAATCCGTCAGGCAAAAAATGATTACGTTAAGACAGGATGGGATTTTAAAAGCGCTTTCGGGCTCTGTTATGATAGAGGAGGTTTTCAGAGAAACGGAATAATAAGAATTGAGCGATAAATTGTGATAATATAAATAATATGGACTATAAGCAAAAATTAAACGAGCTCCTTCTTGTTACCGCAAAACAAAATGCCTCGGATTTGCATATCGCGGTAGGGAAGAGGCCGACTATCAGAGTCGACAGCGTTCTAATTCCTCTCGCGAAAGAATCGATTTTAACAAAAGAAATAGCCGAAGGATTGGTTGCCGCAATGCTTACGGAGGAACAAATGAAAACATTGCTCGAAAAAAGGCAGATAGACTTTTCGTATAACTTTGAAGACAAGGCCCGCTTCAGAGTCAACGTATATTTTCAGAGAGAATTTGTGGCGGCGGCATTACGACTTATTCCCGCGCAGGTTCGTACGATTGACGAGCTTGGGCTTCCGCCTGTAATTCACGATTTTGCCAAATTAAATCAGGGATTTATTCTCATAGTCGGTCCCGCAGGACACGGCAAATCAACTACGCTTGCGGCGGTTCTCGACGAAATTAATCACACGAGAAATGACCATATCATTACAATCGAAGACCCGATTGAATATATTTTTTCGCAAGACAGGTCAATTCTCTCGCAGAGGGAAGTAGGCAAAGACACGCTCTCGTTTAAAGACGCGCTTCGCGCGATTCTTCGTCAAGATCCGGATGTTATTATGGTAGGAGAAATGCGCGATCCGGAAACGATTGCTATTGCTATGACTGCCGCAGAAACCGGACACTTGGTTTTTTCGACGCTTCACACAAACTCAGCTGCGCAAACGATAGACAGAATTATAGACAGTTTTCCTCCTGACCAGCAGGGGCAGATAGTTTCTCAACTTGCATCAACGCTTGTCGCGATCGTGTCACAGAGGCTTATTCCAAGAGTTGGTGGAGGTCGCGTTCCGGCAACGGAAATAATGCTTGTAAATCCCGCAATACGAAATCTCATCCGCGAGAAGAAAATTTATCAGGTTGATCTCGTTATCGAAACGAGCGTTCAGGAGGGGATGATTTCATTAAACAGGTCTCTGGCAAATTTAGTCAGGAAAAAAGAAATTTCGGCAGAGCAAGCAGAGGGGTATTCTCTGAATCCTTCAGAGCTCAGAATTTTGCTTGAGAGATCATAAATAAATGTAATGCTAATATACTAATGCATTCGAATGATACGAATAATATAAATACGCAGATATGCGCGAACGACAAGAATAACATAATATTTAAGGAGTTGTCTTATCAAATCACGGGATTATGTTTTGCAATTCATAATGAATTGGGTAGATATTCAAGAGAGAGGCAATACGGAGACGCATTGGAAAGTAAACTGGAAGACATAAAAATTTCTTTCAAAAGGGAGTACAATAAAAAGGCAACCGGCAATGTTATCGATTTTCTAATAGAGAATAAAGTGGTTGTTGAATTAAAAGCAAAAGATTTTATTACGAGGGATGATTATTATCAGGTTCAACGATATTTACAATCAACGGGCGTTAAATTGGGTTTGTTGGTAAACTTTAGGAGTAAATATTTAAAACCGATTAGAATAATAAAAATTGATACAGAGAAGAAAACAAAATTCGTATAATTCGCATAAATTCGTATATTAGTATTATATCTATGAAGTTTGAATACAAAGCGAGAACAAAAGAAGGGGAGCTTCAGGTTGGGAATGTAGAAGCGTCTAACAAAGATGTGGCTTTGAATATTCTATTCAGTCACGGATTGTACATATTAAATATAAGCGAAAAAACAGAAGGTTCGTGGTATGAGAGAATCCTTAATTTTGTAAAACGAGCGAAATCTTCTGATGTGATGATATTTACGCGTCAATTCGCAACGCTTCTTGCTTCGCAGGTATCAATCTCAGACAGTCTTACAAATTTATATAAACAAACGACGAGTCCGCTTTTGAAAGAGATGATTTATGAAGTGTCGAACGACATAGACTCAGGATTTTCTCTTTCGCAGGCCTTAGAAAAACATCCGGCGATCTTTTCGGAATTTTATATAAACATGATTCGCTCCGCAGAAATTACCGGCAAGCTTGCTGAAGTTATGGAATTTCTTGCGGACTATTTAGAAAGACAATCGCTTTTAAAATCGAAAGTTAAGAACGCTCTCACGTATCCCATCTTCGTAATAGTTCTTATGGCAGTTGTGGTCTTAATTATGATTATGTTTGTTTTCCCGCAAATTGTGCCAATCTTCAAAGACTCTAATGTGGAAGTGCCATTTTTGACATCTGTAATTTTAAACGCGGGAATATTCTTGAGTAACTGGTGGTGGGCGTTTCTTATAATATTCGCGGTATTTATTTTTCTCATTGTCGACTATTTCCAATCAAAAGAAGGGAAGCTCGTGTTTGATGAAGTAAGTCTAAGATTGCCTGTTGTTGGCCCGCTTTTTCAAAAAATGTATATAGCGCGTTTTGCGGAATCAACAAGAGTGTTGATTCGCGGAGGGCTCACTATTCCGCAAGCAATAGAAATATCTTCTCGAACGGTTGGAAATCGTGTGTATGAAGGATTGCTTCGTGGCGCATCAGAACAACTCCGAAAGGGAAGGTTGCTGTCGGGGATCTTAGAAGGTATACCGGAATTTCCTCCGCTTGTAAGCCAGCTTGTGGCAATAGGAGAATCGACCGGCCGTCTTGAAGAATTGTTGAAAAAAGTAAATGACTTTTATACGCGAGAAGTCGAAGACATAGTAGACAATCTCGTAACGCTTATACAGCCGATTTTGATGGTTGTAATAGGCGTTTTGATTGCGCTACTTTTCGCGTCTATTCTATTACCGCTCTACAGCCTTACGCAGTCATTTTAATAGATTAAGAAATTTATATATTTGTGGTACAATAAAAAACAATCATATTTTGAATTAAGGTCGAATTAGGAGTTTAAATAAACAAATGAAACAAAACAAAAACTCAGGTTTCACACTCATCGAAATGCTTGTCGTTATCGCTATCATAGGCATATTGTCTGCCTCTGTGCTTGTAGCGCTCGGGCCGTCAAGAGACAAGGCAAAAGATGCTCGTATTATATCAGGCGTCAAGCAGGCGCAGGCCATCGTTGAGACGCTTTATAGTCCGACAAGCGCGGAACCGTACGCGGGGATTGATATCAATAACGACACACGTTTTACGGCTACGATTAATGATGTAGTAAATCAAGGAGGCTCGCTGATATTTTCAGGTGGCGCGGTATATCGATTATATTCTCAGTTGATTACAAAACCCGCAGCCGATCCTACAGGAACGCAATACTATTGCGTAGACAGTTCAGGGGTTTCGGTTACTTTATTGGCGGCACCGACGGCGACAACTGGGCTTTGTCAGTAAGATATAGTGAGTGGTTACATAAAAAGCGCATATATATGCGCTTTTTATGTAATATTGTATAATTATATAGTCACGGTCGACATTGTTTAAAAATAAACAAATGAAACAAAACAAAAACTCAGGTTTCACACTCATCGAAATGCTTGTCGTTATCGCTATCATAGGCATATTGTCTGCCTCTGTGCTTGTAGCGCTCGGGCCATCAAGAGACAAAGCAAAAGATGCGCGTATCATATCAGGCATAAAGCAGGCACAAGCGATAATCGAAACACTTTATAACCCCACAGGGGGAGCTCCGTATACTGGAATAGTGTTGACGGATACACGTTTTACGGCTGTGGTTAACGATGTAACGAATCAGGGGGGCGCACTTACATTAAATAATGTGGGTCAGGTGTACAACCTATCTTCCAAATTAATTACAAAATCAGTATCAGGCGCGGATCAGTATTATTGCGTTGATAGTTCCGGAATTTCGAAAACAACAGTCAATAAACCGACTCCAGGGCTATGTCCAGTGAACTAGCATACTTAATTGAATTAACAAAAAAATGCGCGTGATGCGCATTTTTTGATTATGATATAATAAATCAAAATATAAGCCGTCAGGTTTAAACAAACAAAATATATGCCTAAACACAATTCAGGTTTCACGCTCATCGAAATGCTTGTCGTTATCGCTATCATAGGCATATTGTCTGCCTCTGTGCTTGTAGCGCTCGGGCCATCAAGAGACAAAGCAAAAGATGCGCGTATCATATCAGGCATCAAGCAGGCGCAGGCAATAGTGGAAACTCTATACAATCCGACAGGCGGAACGCCGTATCTTAATATTCACGGCGCTATGCCACAGCTTGAAAAAATAAGGACGGATATAAAATCGCAATATGAATTGGCAGAACTGAATCTCCATTCCGGACCAAATTGGACCGGGAAAAAATATGTAATATGGTCAAGATTAATTACAAAATCAGCATCAGGCACGGATCAATACTATTGCGTAGACAGTTCAGGGGTTTCGAAAATTATAACCTCAGTGCCTTCCGAGTCTGTATCATTGTGCCCGTAGATGTTTTTATTAATAATTTTTCAGAAAGATATCGCAAATCGCGCCTCTTTTGGTATAATTAAATTATATGTACAACATTTTTATAGTGATGTTGTTTTTATTCGGCGTTGCCATAGGCAGTTTTTTAAACGTTTTTATTTTGCGTTACGGTCCAGACAAACCGCTCTTCTCTTTTAAGAGGCTTCTCGGGAGGTCGAAGTGTATGTCATGTAAAAAAACTCTCTCTCCATTTGAGCTTATTCCGATAGTAAGCTTTTTCTTTTTGCGAGGAAGGTGCAAAACGTGTCGTACAAGGATTTCTTTCCAATACCCGTTCGTTGAATTTATGTCAGGAGCGATATTCGCGGGTATTCCGATTTTCCTTAATAGTTTCTATCATATGGCGAACGAGAGGTTTTTCTTGCTTGCTTCGCCGTGGTGGTATTATATTCTGGTTGCTTTTTGGGTTACCGCATTTCTCGCATTGCTTGTGATGTTTATAATCGATTTAAGGCACTACATAATTCCGGACGAATTGCATTTTGTGTTTATTGCGATTGCAATTGGAATAAGCGCAATTCTTTTTTTTGCAAAAGATTTAATTTTCCCGTTTCGCGAATCATTTTTAGAAAATTATGTACTGGTTTTTTCACCGTTTCTTAATATTTTTCTGAACAAAGTTCTCGGGTGCTTGATTGCCGGCATTTTTTTCATAATTTTATTTTTCATAAGCAGTGGCAGGGGAATGGGGATGGGGGACGTCAAGCTCGCATTTTCGCTCGGGCTATTATTTGGGTGGCCTGATATAGGGCTCGCTATTATGCTGGCTTTTATATCCGGAGGAATTTGGTCTTCGATTCTGTTTTTTGTAAGAGCAAAAACGATGAAAGACAGAGTACCTTTTGCGCCATTTTTTGTCATAGGGACTACGGCAGTGTTTTTATTTGGTCACGGAATCATCGGTTGGTATTTCAGTCTATTCGGTATGTAATTGCTCGGCGATTCTCGCACGGGGATACGAAAGATGATAAAATTGAATAAGATGAAAAAAAGGAAAAAACAAAACGGGTTCTCCGTTGTGGAAATGCTAATTGTTTTGGCAATTATGCTCGTGCTTTCCGGCATATTTATCGGATATAACCGCACAAGCGGGAAACAGCTCGTATTATACACGGAACAAACGCGAGTTATCGGCATATTAAACGAAGCCAAGTCGCTCGCTCTTCAGAAATTTAAAGAAGATTCCGTTGCAGAAGGGTATGTTGTTTGCGCGTATGGGGTTGGCTTTGAAAAAACAAGCGTTGGTAATCAGTACAAAATTTTCAATGTTTTAAAACAGGAAAATGAAATAACATGCCCGATTAATGATGATTTAAAACATAAGAGTGTAAAAATATATGAGGCTGACGTCAATGTTGTAGTTACAACAGTATCTTCGCCGTGGGTTGCGTTTGAGGCGCCATATTTTAAGACGTATCCGGAAACCGGAATGTCTATATATATTAATTTAGCGGATACATCTTTCCAAAAATCGATTAAAGTTGGCCCCGGAGGGACTATCACGCCGACAGGCGGGGAATAATGTATGAAAATGGAAAAGTTTAATCATAAAAAAGGAAGTCTGATGATTGAGGCTATGATATCAATAAGCTTGTTGACCATAGGGCTTTTGGGGATTTTTACGCTTATTACTCGCTCAATACATACGAATAAAGACATACAAAATCGGGTTACTGCTACTTATCTTGCGGCGGAAGGCATTGAGGTTATGAAAAATATAATAGATTCTAATGTTGAAACGGCATATCAAGATGTTGGATCCACTACATGGAATGCTTCTATTGTAGGTAACTTCGAGGTGCAATTTGATTCGAGGCTAAATGTAAATTTAACCAAGCTGACGACGGCCTCATCTACTAATTATTTGAAATTTAATAAAAACAATGGCGTATATTCATATACTGGAGGATACGAATCGCCTTACTTTAGAACTATAAAAGTTGAGGGAATTACGAGCGATTCAGTAAGAATAAAATCGTTTGTAGAGTGGACGTCCGATGGAAATAGACAACAAGTTTATTTGGAAGATATATTCACAAATTGGAGAGAAAGAACGACGCCGGAATATGAATATTAGAATATGAAACAGAACGAAAATAAACATTTGAAATCGTCAGACGGATTTACAATAGTTGAGCTTCTTGTCGCTATGGCAGTTTTTGTTTTCATACTTGTCGCGGCAATAGGAATCTTTTTGAACTCTCTTAAAAATCAGCGCTTTTTGGCCGAGCTTGTGTCAATTAACAACAACGCAGGAGTTGTTCTGGAACAAATGATGCGCGAAATGAGAACCGGATATTTTGATGACACAAACGGGGCGCCGGTATTATTGGGGTCATGCAAAAACTCAATCGCATTTTTTAGCGGAGCCGATATATCGTCCGGACCACAGAAAGTTACATATTCTCTAAAAGATGGAGGCATTTTTCGGGCCGTAGGCGACTCCGATCCTGTGGCAATAACTGCGGACAATGTAGATGTTGCTAATTTATGTTTCGCAACGAATAGATACTCACAAACGGGAAAAGCCGAATGTTATCCGCCACGCGTAACTATATTGATGGAGGTCAAGTCAAAAAATTTAGAGGCGGAATCCGCAGATTCTCCATCTTCGTTTTTACAGACGACGGTAAGCCCGCGCATTCTCCCTCGTGAAATCGAAAACGATCCATACAAATGCAACGAAATATAAAAATACAATCAAAGAATAATGGCGGGCAATTGATGATTCTAATAACGGTCATCATTGGTTCTGTCGTGCTTTCTGCTACGGTAATCGCGGGGTTTTTGATAAGTTCGGAATTGCGTCAAGCCAATAACGCTATTTCTTCAGGAATGGCTGTGTTCGCGGCGGATAGCGGTGTAGAAAAAGCGCTTCTCGAATATTACAGAGGCGGAGATGTTTTTAACCTAAAGGAAGGGTCTCCAAAAAACGAAATAAAATTCAATGAAATTGTTTTATTAAATAACGCGAGGGCCGTTTCTTCATTAAAATGCGTAGGGGAAGATAAAATTACAAAAGTTGATTGTACGAATAACGATCTCGTATATGGATTTATAGTTCGTTCAATAGGAACGCTAAACAATACGGAACGTATTTTAGAGACGCTTTATGTGACGAGGTATAATTAAGCCCATATGCAAGATACTTACGAAGAAGTAAAGCGAAGGATAGAGAAGCTCCGTAAATTGATAGATTACCACAGGACGCTTTACCATACTTTTGATGCGCCTGAAATTTCGGATTCGGCGCTTGATGCCTTAAAAAACGAACTTCAGAAGCTCGAATTTAAATATCCAAATCTCGTGGCATCAGATTCACCGACGCAAAAAGTGGGCGGTACGCCACTCGAAAAATTTGAGAAAGTGAAACACGAAATACCGATGTATTCCCTAAACGACGCTTTCTCGGAAAAGGATATCGAAGAATGGTTTGAGCGCGTTAAAAATTATCTTGCCGGAAGGGATATCAAACTTTCAAAAACATCGTTTTATTGTGAGCCGAAAATAGACGGACTCGCAATCGAACTCGTATATGACAATGGAAACCTTGTTTGCGGAGCAACTCGTGGCGATGGAAAAATAGGCGAAGACGTTACTCAAAATCTCGCGGTTATTAAAGATATTCCAAAAAAACTTGAGGCGCTTGGAAAATGGAAAGTTCCGAGCCATCTCATAGTTCGCGGAGAAATTTTTATAACAAAAAAGGAACTTTTGAAAATTAACGAAGAAAAAATCAGAAAAGGAGAAAAGCCGTATGCAAACGTGAGAAACCTCGCGGCAGGCTCGATAAGACAGCTTGATCCGAAAATAGCCGCTTCTCGAAATCTAAAATCGTTTCAATATGATATAGCAATTGCGGAGGGAATTGATTTTAAAACGCACGAAGATAAACACAAGGCTCTTGCGTCATGGGGATTTACTATCAATGAAGAAACTAAAAAAGTCGGCGATATAAGCGATATTTTTAAATTTAGAAACGAGTTTGGCAAAAAACGGGGGAAAGCATCTTACGAAGTTGATGGAGTTGTAATATTTATAAACGACACCGCGCTTTTTGAGGAGGCTGGAGTGACGGGCAAGGCTCCACGAGCCGGAATAGCATATAAATTTTCGCCGAGGGAGGCTACGACAATAGTTAAAAATATAAAAATTCAAATTGGAAGAACGGGAGTATTAACTCCCGTGGCGGAATTAAGTCCGGTCGAAGTCGGAGGCGTTACCATTTCAAGAGCCACTCTACACAACGAGGACGAAATTAAAAGACTTGGTGTCCGTGTAGGGGATACGGTAATTATTGAGCGGGCAGGAGATGTGATACCGAAAATAACCAAAGTATTAGTTGAACTTCGTCCGGAAGGCGCGCGGGCATTCGTTATGCCTAAAAAGTGTCCGATGGACAACTTTCCCGTAAAAAAAGACGGGGCGATTACTCGTTGTGGTAACGATAGATGCGGAGCGCGACACAGAGAAACGTTGTATCACTTTGTTTCGAGAGGAGCTTTTGATATTCGCGGGCTCGGAGAGAAGGTTATAGACAGATTTATAGATGAAGGTCTTATCTCTGATGCCGCGGATATTTTTTCCCTTACGAAGGGGGACATAGAAGTGCTGGAACGTTTCGGGAAAAAATCTGCCGAAAATATAATAAACGAGGTTAATATTAAAAAGAACGTTCGACTTGAAAAATTTCTTTTTGGAATTGGAATTTTGCACATAGGCGAAGAAACCGCGATTGATCTCGCGAGATTGGTTTCGGAAAAGTTCAAGAATATTCATACACCTGAAAATGTAATGAGCGCGTTTAGGTCGTACGGAAAAGAAGATTTGGAAAGGATAAAAGATGTGGGTCCAAAAATGGCGGAAAGCATCTATGATTGGTTCAGGAAAAAAGAAAACGAGGATTTTATGAAAAGATTGGATGATGTCGGGGTGCGCATAACTCCTCCGGAAAAACAACAAAACATTCTTGAAGGAAAAACTTTCGTTTTTACGGGAACGCTCACCGGTTTTGAAAGAAATGAAGCTAAAGAACGCGTAAGAAAGCTGGGCGGTGAGGTGTCGGAATCGGTGTCTAAAAAAACGGATTTTGTGGTTGCGGGAGAAAATCCCGGAACGAAGAAGTCAAAAGCAGAAAAGCTGAGAGTGAGGATTTTATCAGAAAACGAATTCGTGGATGTGCTAAAAAACGGAATTTGAAGGGAAGGAAAGAAGATGTTACCTTAGATATTAATGAAAGATATTGTTACAGAAGATTTGCTCACGAAACTTGCGGAGCTATCGAAAATAGACATATCGCCGGAAGAAACGAAAGAAATGATTCCTGATTTAGAAAAAATACTCGACTATTTCAATGAGATGTCGAATTTGGATTCGTCCGTATCTCGATCAAAATCAGCGATGATGTCGCGAGATTACGACGTTTTAAGGGAAGATACGGATAAAGTGAGTTTTATTAAAGAAACCGCGTGTGAACAGTTTCCGGATTCGCATGAGGGTTTTTTGCGTATCCCCGGCGTATTCGGCGATAAATAAAATATGGAGAGATTAAACATAAAGTCATTCCAAAACGGAATAAGAGCGAAAAAATTTTCTGCTCGCGAAATAACGGACGAATATATAAAAAAGATTGAGGAAGATTCGGAAGTTAAGCCGTATATTTCTGTTTTAAAAGAATACGCGCAATTAGAGGCGGATAAAGTAGACGCGCTTATTAATGACAAAAAAGAATTGCCGTCATTGGCAGGCGTACCATTCGGAATCAAAGATAATATTTTAATAGAAAATTTTGTGACTACCGCGGGTTCGCAGATGCTCGCATCTTATAAAGCAAGCTATAGCGCAACCGTAATTGAAAAATTAAAAAGTGAGCACGCCGTGTTTTTAGGCAAAACAAATATGGACGAATTTGCTATGGGCTCATCGACCGAAAATTCATCGTTCCATATTACAAAAAACCCGCATGACACGGAGAGAGTTCCGGGGGGTTCGTCAGGAGGATCTGCGGCGGCGGTTGCGGGAGGGTTTGCTATGGCTACGCTCGGCTCGGACACGGGAGGTTCAATCCGCGAGCCCGCGGCATTTTGCGGGGTAGTGGGATTTAAACCCACTTATGGCGCGGTATCGAGATTCGGAGTCGTTGCTATGGCATCAAGTCTCGATCAGATAGGCCCGATAACGGAAAGCGTAGAAGATGCGTCAGCGGTTTTTGACGCAATAAAAGGACACGATAAATTTGACGCCACAAGCTCGAAAGAAGTTTTCGGACGCACGGAATTTAATAAAGAGATGGCGGAAAAGATGACAATAGGTATACCGAAAGAGTATTTCGAGGGAGGTTTGGAGAGTGAGGTAGGGGAGGCGGTTCAAAATGCGATTGCCGTGTTTAAAGATGCAGGAATGAAAATCAAAGAAGTGTCATTGCCTCACTCAAAATATGCGCTCGCGTGTTATTACATTATTATGCCTGCGGAAGTAAGCGCTAACCTTGCAAGGTTTGACGGAATAAGATATGGACGCGACAAAAAAGCGAAAACACTTTGGGAAATTTATAAAAATACGCGCGGTGAAGGTTTTGGAAAAGAAGTAAAGCGAAGAATTTTGCTTGGAACTTTTGTTTTGTCTTCGGGTTATTATGACGCATATTATGCAAAAGCGCAGAAGGTAAGACAACTCATTACTAACGAATTTAATGACGTATTTGATAAATCGCTCGGGGGAGTAGACGCCATTCTTGCGCCGACGACGCCGTCGAGAGCGTTTAAAGTTGGAGAAAAAACAAACGATCCGATAGAAATGTATTTATCGGACATTTTTACGGTCCCCGTAAATCTCGCTGGTCTCCCTGCGCTTTCTCTGCCTGTAAAAAAATATACAGTCGGAAGCGGGGAGCTTCCGATAGGGTTTCAGCTCATAGGAAACAAATTTGAAGACAGAAATATTTTGAATCTCGGTATGTGGTACGAAAAAGAAACCGGCTCGCAGAACGTTTAGAAAGCTTTGTTTAATACAAAAGATTCGGATTCTCTTTTAATATCTCTTGAGCGTTTTTTAATTCATTCGGGTCGCCGAGAGGGATCCATGACTTTGCGTATACAACGGCTGTTTTATGGTCGCGGATGAAACTGTCGAGCATGGTTGTCAGATAATATTCTCCGTTTTGATGCCTGATTGGAACATACGAAAAAATATCTTTTGTGATGACGCATCCGTTTGTCACGATGAGGTTAGATTTCGGATGAGCCGGCTTTTCCTCGATGTCCTCTATCGTTCCGTCTTCGCGAAGCGAAACCACGCCATATTTTTCCGGATGAGCGGATTTTTGAACCATAATTGCAGACTGATATGAGGCGAGCTTGGTAATGGATGGCTTGTCGAGTAAGTCATCCACATAAAAAACGGCAAAAGGATCATCGGTCAACAAATGCTCGGCGCATCTGAGAGCATCGAGGGTCCCTTTCTTTTTATCCTGCTTGATATATGTAACACGATGGCCTAAAAATTCACTTTTACAGTACTCGCGTATTTGATGGCCCAGATATCCGATTACTATGATAATTTCATCGATTGTTTCGGGAAAAGCGGAAACAAGGTGATAAATAATAGGCTTATCGCATACATAAATAAGCGCTTTCGGCTGGGAAAGTGTTAATGGTTGCATACGAGTGCCGTTTCCGGCGGCAAGAAGCACTGCTTTCATACAGATACTATAAATACGATTTTTCGATAACGCAATCCTGATGCTAACGCGAACCCGCCCATTTGTAGAAGAAGCGGGATTGTTTAATTTAGAGTGTTCAAAACTAAAACAGAGGTCAATTTGAAATAATCTAAAACCGAATAATTCTTTGCGCGGGCGACCGGACTTGAACCGGCGACCTTCCGCGTGACAGGCGGACGCTCTAACCAGCTGAGCTACACCCGCAAAAAATTTACTTTTAACAAATAACAATTAAACAAACACAAACATCGATATTATGCACTCTCGCCCTTCCGAAGTCCCGAGCTTATCGAGGGAACGCAGGAGGAATAACTTACTGTTAACAACTGACAGAAAAAGCGCAACAACTATATTTACAGGTAATAAAATACAATATTTTAACGATCCCCACACGGATTTTAGTGTATCAATCGTATGACATTTTTGCAATTTATGTACCAGGGGTGGGATTCGAACCCACGACCTATGGCTTATGAGTCCATCGCTCTAACCAACTGAGCTACCCTGGCATAACTAACTAACATTATAACAACCGATTTACACTAAAATACAAACATTGATATTATGCACTCTCGCCCTTCCGAAGTCCCGAGCTTGTCGAGGGAACGTAGGAGGGAGCTACCCTGGCATAGATGACTAACATTATAACGAACGACTAACTGACCGTTAACAACTGACAGGAAAGGTACAACAGCTATTTACAACTGACAGAACAAAACACGAACACTTCTAACATATGCCTCGCAATTCATTATACTATCAACCCTTTTGGTATGGTATGTGAATGAATTCGTTCAGTCAATAATTATGAGGGGTTGCTTCAAGGGCCACTTTGCTGTTATTATAACTTCGCGGGATGGAGCAATCCGGTAGCTCGCAAGGCCCATAACCTTGAGGTTGTTGGTTCAAATCCGACTCCCGCAACAAGTTTTAAGATTTTAGCGCGGATTGATTCGCGCTCGCTTTCGTTTGATTTTCAGAGTCGTGCTGAATTATACTGGGAAGACATATGAATTTTTATGAAAATCTTTCGGGGCTTGATTTGCGGATAGATAATCCGGATGAGTCTCGTTTAAGGAAAGAACTGGCGGGAAAAGACGATGCGGACAGCAGGCGTCTTACGCGGTTTCTTGAATTGCCCGACTTAACTCGGCAGAAAGGGCATCCGATAAACGAAATTGTGTCGAGAATTTTTGAAATTCCGGAGCTTAAAAAATTTGACCGGATAAAAGTTCCTGAAATTGTAGGCACGAGCGAAAGCTTTGACCTATTTGATTTTCCCGCTGGACATCCGGCGAGGAGCGCGTCAGATACCTATTTTGTTGAGGAAAATAGCATTTTAAGAACGCATACGACTGTAATGTGGTATTACTATGCGAATTCGGAAGAAATAAAATCAAGAATTGCGAAGGACGAGCCTTTGGGAGTGCTCGCATATGGCAAGGTATACAGGAAAGACGAAATAGACAGATTTCACTTGAACGTGTTTCACCAGATAGACGGAATGTATTTGCATCCGAAGTCCGACAAAGAAGTTCCTTTTGACGAACTCAAAAATATTTTGGGAAAAGTTGCGAAGGCGGTTTTCGGAGAGTCCGTTGAATACAGATTTAACGACGATGCGTTTCCTTATACGAATCCGAGTGTCGAGATGGAGGTAAAAAGGGGAGAAGAGTGGCTCGAAGTGCTCGGAGGCGGAATGGTAAAGCCGTCTGTTTTGGAAAAACTTGGAATAAGAGCGGACCAATATACCGGATGGGCTTTCGGGTTTGGCGTAGAGCGCCTCGCTATTATCAGTATGGGCTTGCCGGACATTCGCCTTTTGCGTTCCGAAGATCCGCGCGTTACGCGCCAGCTCGTTTTGGGCCATAAATTTGAGGAGGTCAGCAAATACCCTCCGGTTACTCGCGATATTTCTTTTGTAGTGACTAAAGATTTTATGATAAATCAATATTATGACCTGATTAGAGATATAGGCGGGGAGCTCGTTGAAGAAGTGAAACTTTTAGATACATACGAAGACGAAAAGAAATTTGGCGTCGGCAGAGTAAGCTATACTTTTCGCGTGGTTTACAGGTCAAACGACCGCACGCTTGTTTCGGACGAGGTTGACGCAATGCAAAAGGAACTTTACGAAAAAACAGCATCGCAGTTTAACGCGGAAGTGAGATAGGCTATTTTTATAAAAACAAAAATTCGCGCAAGCGGTTTTTTGTACGCAATCTTGATACTTAATCAAGAATATTTAATACTAAAAAAGTACTTGGCCGTCAGTAGTTCAAAGCCGACGCTTGGCACAGGTCGGCTCTCCGACTCCGCAAAGCGGACGTCGGAGTGGATAGAATTTTACAATAAGGCATAATCTTTGTGAGGCAGTACAAAGAACATTTGCCCCCGTAGTTCAAAGCCGACGCTTGGCCCAGGTCGGCTCTCCGACAACGCTGGTGCGTTCGTCGGAGTGGATAGAATTTTACAATAAGGCATAATCTTTGTGAGGCAGTACAAAGAACACTTGCCCCCGTAGTTCAATGGATAGAACAGGGCTCTTCTAAGGCCTTGATGAGGGTCCGATTCCTTCCGGGGGTACTAAGACATAAAATGGCTTATAAATAAGCCATTTTATGTTTTTATACTGAAGGAATCGGACGGGAAAGGGGTCGGGGAAACGCCCCTCGGTCCTGAGTTCGGGGTCGAAGGAGTAGTTTCCCCGTGGCGGAAATACTAAAACCGCTGGGTTTTAGAAATTTGCCGAAGGCAAATTTGTTCGCTTCCTTCCGGGGGTACA
>CAYUXY010000005.1:0-53279 GCA_964449245.1 uncultured Candidatus Saccharibacteria bacterium | reverse complement strand
GAAGTCGAATTGTCGTAGACCATGAGCGAAGTCGAATGGGTCGGGCTGCCGGGAATTGAACCCGATCTACACGCACCCGAAGCGTGCGTACTACCGTCATACTCCAGCCCGTCAGCGAAATATAGGCTCGCTTAGACCATTCTCACTTTATCAGCAGTACGCAAAATATCAAGAAAAAGCCGATTCATTTGGGTTAATGTTATGATGTCATACGTCATAACATTTTGAAGAGTTTCCGCATATTTTCAAAAATCTTAGAGAACGGGGTATGATAAGCGTATGAATATAAAGAAATTTTTTGGTCCAACTCTCAAATTTATTGTCGGGTGGCTCGTCGTTTTTCTAATCAGGCTTATTCCTTTTCGCGCGCCGAATATAGAGCCGGTGCTGGCAACGCAGATGCCTTTTGCCAAACGGTTTGGCTGGCTCGGCGGATTCCTGTTCGGATTTTTGAGCATAGTTATTTTCGATTCGGTTACGAGCGGAATAGGTATGTGGACGTGGGTTACCGCAGGCGCGTATGGATTTTTAGGAGTAGGCGCATATTTCTTTTTTAAAAACAGAGAAAGCAAGGCGAAAAATTATCTTGTCTTTGGAATCATTGGAACGATTCTTTACGATGCCGTTACCGGACTTTCTATCGGCCCATTGTTTTTCGGGCAGACATTTATGAGCGCGCTTATGGGTCAGATTCCGTTTACCCTTTATCATCTTGCGGGGAACATCGCTTTTTCTCTTATCGTGAGCCCGCTTATTTATAAGCTCGTTATTCAAAATCCGTCCCTTGAACTCGTGACTATCTGCGAACGCAAAAAGGCATGAGATGCAAAGCCGATATAAAACAGATAAAAATGACACTATCAATTGCTCATCGTGGCGCATCAGGATACGAGCCCGAAAATACGCTTGCCTCAATCGCTAAAACGATTGAGTTGGGCTCGGATATGGTCAGTATCGATGTTCATACAACAAAAGATAAGGTGCCGGTCGTAATTCACGACGATAGCGTAGACCGAACGACCGATATCTCCGGAAGGATTCAAGATTTAACACTAAAAGAGATTCAGTCCGCAAAAGTTGTGGGTGGCGGATTTATTCCTACGCTCAAAGAGATGCTCGATATGATTGACGGAAAGATTGATATGGATATAGAAATAAAAAGTTTCGGATGCGCTGAATGCGTGATGAAAATTATAAAAGGATACAAACATCCGGAGAGTGTAATAATCTCGTCGTTTGTGCGAAGCGAGCTTGATGTGTGTCGCACGCTTGATGGTCTTGCGCGACTTGCGCCGATATCAAGATTTCTAACCGACGATATAATTCAGTTTGCCGACGCTATTCACGCGTATTCTCTGCACTTACATTATTTCTCGCTTGATAAAGAAGCCGTTCAGAAAATACATTCGCATGGCATTAAAGTATTTGCATGGACTGTGAATGAGATATCCGATATAAATAAAATGAAGGAGATTGGGGTTGACGGCATTATTTCTGATTTTCCGGATAGGGTAAAATAATTTTATTTTCCTCGAGATTTATTTAGGATTAAGATTGCACGCAAGCCAGCGATTGTGTATGTTGATAATCAGTATTAGGGCCTATGGTCTAGTGGTATGACACAGCATTCGCATTGCTGAGACGGGAGTTCGATTCTCCCTAGGTCCACACTATAAAACAAACAAAACGCGTATTTGATGCGTTTTGTTTGTTGTGGCGAGGACCTAAGAACGCAAACCGCTTTGCGTTCGTGGGGAATCGAACGCCGGAGCTTGTGCGAATCAGTAGATGAGCACGCGAGGCGGTGGCTAGATCAAAAATATGCGACGGCATATTTTTGAATCGAAGCCGATTCTCCCTAGGTCCACTCGACGCGCCCCTCCGAAACGGAGGGGCTTGCTCGTGGCAAGCCACCTAAGCACCCAACAGTAGTAGCTTGTGACAGGTCGCCTCAAACACCCAACAGTATTAGCTCGTGGCAAGCCACTTCACGTAATTTAGCGTCGAGTGCCCCGAGCTGTGTCGAGGGGCATATTGTCTATAATAAAAATATGTATGTGGTATATATGATCAAAAATGATTTTGGTAAATTATATGTTGGCGTTACTAAGAATGTTTTTGACAGGCTTAGATATCACAATTCAAAACGTGGTGCGCAATTTACAAAAGGTAAGTCAAAATTTAGTATAGCGTTTGAGGAACCGTATGAGTTATTGTCGGATGCGCGCAATAGGGAAATTCAAATAAAGAAATGGAGAAGGGATAAAAAAGAGTTTTTGATAGAAAGATTCAAAAAAGGATTGTCTACAAAATGATTTTGACTGGTGGCTATATCAAAAATATGCGACGGCATATTTTTGAATTGTAATTTACTGTATAATTGATTTATGAACACAGAAAAAAATAAAAGTTATGTGGTTTTGGCGGTGGTCGCAGCACTCATCGTTTTTTCGGCCATCTTTTACCTATCTGCAGGGAATTTTTCAAAACAGGGAGCTTTTGTTGAAGTAAAAGGGTTATCAGAAAAAATAGTAAAAGCCGACGTTGCAATCTGGTCAATCAATTTTGACGTTAAATCAAACGATATTGATTCGCTTTACGCCGAGATAGAAAAGAATATTGCCGACATTCAAACTTTTTTGACCGAAAAAGGTTTTGAAGAAGCGGAGATAAGTGTCGCTCCTGTTAATGTGTATCAAGATACGTATAAAGAAGCATTGTTCAGATATAATTCTTTTGTACAGCTTTCTATTTATACCAAAAAAGTTGATTTAGTTAGATCCGCTTCAAAGGACACTTTGGTTTTGATTAAAAAAGGAGTAACGATAAGCAACAATTCAATATCCTTTGAATTCTCGGATATAAATAGCATCAAGCCCGAGATGCTTGCGGAGGCGATTAAAAATGCTCGCGCTTCTGCGGAGCAGTTTGCGGAAGAGGCCGGAGCGAAGATCGGTAGTGTGAATCGTGGCAATCAAGGCGTGTTTGATATTACAGACAAAGATCCCGGTTCTCCGGAGTATAAAAAAGTCCGTGTGGTTTCATCGCTTAGATTTTTGTTGAAGTAGGCTACTATGTCGTCAAAAAGAGTTTTCATAATTCACGGGTGGGATGGGTATCCGGAAGAGGGTATTTTCCCATGGTTAAAATTGGAATTACAAAATAAAGGATTTACAGTTTTTAATCCGTCTATGCCGGAACCGCTTAATCCGAGAATAGGAGAATGGGTCAGTTATTTAAAAGAGCAGGTCGGAGAGCCGGATGAAGACACTATACTTTTCGGACACTCCATAGGCGCGCAAACAATTTTAAGATATCTGGAATCTTTGCCTATTGAACAAAAAATTGGAGGAGCTGTATTTTTAGCGGGATGGATTCATCTTACGAATGCTGTATATGAGGTAGACGAAGATATAAAAATTGCCAAACCGTGGCTCGAAACCCAGATTGACTGGCATAAAATTAAACCGCACTCCGAGAGATTTATAGGTATTTTTTCAGACAACGATCCCGTTGTGCCGGTATCCGATGCAAAAATTTTTGAAGAGAAGCTCGGTGCGAAAATTGTAATCGAACACAATAAAGAGCATTTTAGCGGAAGCAGTGGAATCAAAAAATTGCAATCCGCGCTGGACGCGATATATGACATCACTGGAGAGCTTAATTCCATTAAATGAAAATACTTTTTGTATGTCGCGGTAATGTCGGAAGAAGCCAGATTGCAACCGGCTTATTTACAAAATATACAGGTCAAGAAGCATCTTCTGCCGGAACTGCGCCATTGTTTTTTGGCAAAAAAATCAGAGAGATTCCGGAAGCCGAATTTATTATAGACGCGATGAAAAATGAGGGCGTAGATATATCTGATAATATTGTTCAAAAATTTACTCCGGATATGGAAGATCGGTTTGAGATTATTGTTGTAATGGCGGAGCGGGAAACGATTCCTGACATTTTGCTTCACAGTAAGAAAACAATATTTTGGGACATTGAAGACCCAAAAGATTCGAGAAATGAAGATTTTGAAAAAATTATGGCTAAGCTAAGAGATAATGTGAGGGCACTTATAACGAAAATCCAATTTTTATAAATGTTATGCCAATAAATATTACGTATTTTGTGCACGGGACAACAACCGATAACGAAAAGGAAATATCATCCGGATGGTCTGACGCTGATCTTTCCGAGCTTGGCGTTAGGCAGTCGATAGAATTAAAAGATAAAATTGAAATAGAAAAGTTTGACGCGGTGTTTTGCTCCGATTTAAAGCGAGCTGTTGATTCGGCCAAACTTACATTTGGCGATACGGTTCCCATTATGCAGGATGCGCGACTCAGGGAGTGTAATTATGGCAAATATAACGGACAGTTATCGTCTATCGTCGAGCCATTGCAGGAGAAAATGATTTATGAAAGATTTCCGGATGGAGAGAGCTATGAAGATGTAAAAAATCGAATGGCAGATTTTCTCAATTTTTTGGAACAAAATTATGAAGGTCAAAATATTGCCATTGTGGCGCACAAGGCTCCGCAGTTAGCCCTTGATGTGCTTTTGAAAAATAAAACATGGGAAGATGCTTTTTTAAAAGATTGGAGAAAAACAAAATCATGGCAACCCGGATGGAAATATGTTTTTATCCCCACAAAATAAATTCGGAAAGGTGATATGATTTATACAACATGACCGGAGGATTATTTGAACTCGCAATCGTTGTACTTATTGCCGCCGTACTTGGAATTGCGGCGAAACTTTTTCGCCAGCCGGTTATTTTGGCGTATCTTGCAACGGGGATGATTATCGGTTGCATTGGTTTTTCTCACATCCAAGACAGAGAGCTCTTTTCTGTCTTGTCCGATCTCGGCATCATGTTTCTTCTTTTCCTCGTCGGACTTGAAATTAATTACACATCTCTTCGGCTTGTCGGGAAAGTTTCAGTTATAGTGGGAATAGGGCAGGTAATATTTACATCGCTTTTTGGATATCTTATTTCTTCAGTGCTCGGGTTTCCTCCCATACACGCGATTTACATTGTTGCGGCGCTCACGTTTTCGAGCACTATTATCGTTGTAAAACTTTTGTCCGATAAGCGCGATTTGCGAAGTTTGTATGGCAAAATAAGCGTAGGTTTTTTGCTCGTACAAGATATTATAGCGATAATCATTCTTATTTGTCTTGCCGGAATAGAGACAAACGGCGGAGTATGGCTCAGTCTCGTTCTTACTCTTATAAAAGCCACAATCCTTTTTTCGCTTATGCTGTTTTTGGGTCGCAAGATTTTTCCTTGGATCTTCGACAAGATAGCGCGTTCCCAAGAGTTGCTCTTTCTAACGAGTATTGCGTGGCTGTTTCTCCTCGCTACCGCGGTTTCAAAAATCGGTTTTTCGATAGAAATTGCAGGATTTCTTGCCGGTCTCGCGCTTGCAAATTCGTCAGAGCATTTTGAAATATCATATAAACTTCGACCGCTCCGCGATTTTTTCATTCTTATATTCTTTGTCATCCTCGGAGCATCCGTGATATTTTCAAATTTTTCCGGTCTCGCCGTACCAATCATAGTGCTCTCACTTTTCGTCTTGATAGGCAATCCTCTCATAGTTCTCATACTTATGGGAATATTAGGCTACAGAAAGCGTACCGGATTTTTAGCAGGTGTTACTGTGGCTCAAATTTCAGAGTTTAGTCTTGTGCTTGTAGCGCTTGGATTAAAACTCGGGCACATCACCGAAAGCGTTGTCGCGCTTATAACCGCCGTTGGAATTATTACAATTTCCGTTTCTACATATCTCATTATGCACGGAGAAGCCATCTTTTCTCTTTTGTCGCGACCGTTGTCCATTTTTGAAAGAAAAAAGACTAAAGAAATTTCGTCCATTGAGGAAAACGGCGCAAGAGACATAGTTCTTATAGGATGCGGGAGAACCGGAGAGAGTATTGCGCTCGGCTTGCCTCCCGAGAAATTATTGATTATAGATTTTGATCCGGATGTAATAAAGAAAATGAAAGCGAGAGGTTTTTCCGTTATTTTCGGAGACACTGCGGACGAAGAAGTTTTTGAAACTGCGCATGTCGCTGACGCAAAACTTGTCATTTCTACGAGTCCAAATTTAGACGATGGCATTATGTTGCTCTCTAAGTTTTCTGTACCCGAAGGATTTCGTCCGAAAATTATAGTGCGGGCCGAAACGGAAAAAGAAGCTGAAATTTTATATGAAAATGGCGCGGATTATGTTTTACTTCCTCACTTTACATCAGGGCAATATCTTGGCAAAACAATAGCTTTGAATCCTAAAATGGAAATTGTAGAACAGCTTCGCGAGAATGACCGCAGACTTATGCGTCAGATAAACGGAGATTAGAATGTTTTTTAATTCCGTTGTTTTACTCCGAAAAATATTTTTATTACCCAATGCAACAGAAATCGCATTTGAACATCCGTGTGGCAAATTATCATATCCTTAAAAAAACGCACTTCTTTCGAAACATTTACAAATTCTTTTTTGCGGATTGCGTTTAAAACCGCTGTTGTTGTTTTAGATTCCGAATTGATAATTGCATAACTCGATTCGAGAAAGCGTAATCTATGCGTATCGGAAGTTGTTATGTAGGGAATGTCGTTTTTCAGTGCAACGTATTCGGCTTTTTTATTAAAATCTATTTTTTTGGAATAAAACCAAGATTTTTCTATCGCGTCAAAAAGTTTTATATGTTCTATGAGTTTTTTACCGAGAGCATATTTTGCGGGGAAAAACGGATGTGGCGCCAGTATTAAAATGTCCGGATTTTTATTCTTATATTCCGCCAAATCGCGAAAAGTTTTGATTTTTTCGGCTTCTTTATTTGCGTTCAATATGACGACATGCGAGCCCTCAATCGTTTTTTCTATGCCGGGGATTAAAAGCACGCCTTTCTTTGAGGCGTATTCCATGTGATTCATTCCTGAAAATTTATTGTGACAAGTAATTCCCAGAACGGAAAAGCCTTTTTCTGACGCCGTATCAATGGCTTGTTCTAAAGAATACGGAATAGGGTCTTCCGGATCGTCGCCAGTATGAAAATGAAGGTTAGTTTTTAGTTTCATTCGTTTTTTGATATAATTAAAGCAAGGATTTCACAAAAGGTCGATTTTTCGAAGTTAAAAACTTTTATAAAAATGATACAAGATTGGACGTCGGTTATTGTTGGGTCTCTTCAAAATCTTTGGGTTGGATTTGTTGGCGCGATAGGCAGTATAATAGGAGCTCTTATTGTGTTGCTTATCGGATTTGTAGTCGCCGCAGGACTTGGTGCATTGGTTGAGCGTATTATCAGTGTAGTCAAGTTAGATAAAGCTCTTTCCAGTCTCGGATTGCAGGAGTATTTCAACAGAGCCGGAATTTCTTTAAATAGCGGAAAATTTTTCGGTAAGATAGTATATTGGTTTTTCGTCATCGTGTTTTTGCTGGCGGCTTCCGATATACTCGGGTTTTATTCGCTTTCCGCGTTTCTAAGAGAAACTCTTCTTTACATTCCTAACGTGATTGTCGCCGTTCTCATAATGCTTGCGGCGGTCATAATTGCGAATGTGCTGAAGAAACTTGTGTACGCATCGGTTAAAGGCGCAAAGCTACATGCGGCGAAGTTCTTGTCGTCGCTTACGTGGTGGTCCGTCGTCATATTCGGATTTTTTGCCACGCTTTCACAGCTTGGCGTTGCCGTGGCGATGATAAATGCGTTGGTTACCGGATTCGTTGCGATGATTGCCATTGCCGGAGGTATCGCGTTTGGCATCGGAGGCAAGGAATATGCGTCGCATCTCATCTCCAAATTGAGAGAGCACGTGGAATAGGTATATTTGGTGATTTTACCCAGCCCCTCTATAAGAGGGGCTGGATTGTTATCGGCCGGGTTGATTTTTTGTTTTTACGGTGATAATGTGTGTATGTTTTAATAAATTATGTTTGCAATATTAGAAACAGGAGGAAAGCAATATAAGGTTTGCGAGGGCGACAAGGTCGTTATTGAAAGGCTCGATACTCCTTCCGAGGACGTTGCTTTTGAAAACGTACTTTTGAGAGGCGAAGGATCAAAAATTGAAATTGGCACCCCGTTCGTTAAGGGTGCGGTTGTTTCCGGCAAAATTATCGCAAATGGACGAGCAAAAAAGAAAACCGTGTTTCATTTTAAATCGAAAACGGGGCGCAGAACTTTACGCGGGCATCGTCAGTTGCAGACGACTGTATTGATCACAAAAATCTAATTGTATTTTTTTGACGAGCGTTACTTATAAAAGAAGGTGGAACACCTTCTTTTTTCTGATATGATATGATTAATGCATACGCTCAAAGAAGAAAACAGAAAAGGACAAATGACACTTCCGTTTATACTTCTTGTGGGCGGAATTATTGTTGAAATTGCAATTGCGGGATCGTTCGTCGCTTATTTTCTAAGCACGTCCGGATATGGAGAGCGTTTGTCTGTGCGCGCCGGAGCGGCTGCGCACTCAGGTCTTCGCGATGCCATGATGAGAATATCGCAAAATAAAGAATTTATTTCTATTTCTTGTAGCACTCCTTATTCGTATGCCGTTCCTGTTGGAGATGATGCCGCATCTGTCAGCGTATGTCGTGAGACGGATGTTCCGAGCGGTAAATATATATTTACAATTGAAAGTATCGGGTATGCCGGAAGCAGACAAAAAAAACTTGTATCGAGTTTTTTGGTTGATTCCGTAACAGGAAGATCTCAACTCGAGTCAATTTCGGAAGAAAAAGTGGAATAACGGAACAATGATAAAAAAATTAACCCCATTTTTCCAAAAAATAATTTTTCTTTTTGAACGGCTAAGTTCCAAGCCGGAGCTTGGCGGTATTCATATCAGCAATCTCGGAGTTCAGTATGTAAGCGTCTCAGCCGGAACTTATAAAACATTTTCATTTCGTTTTCCGCCCGGGGTTATAAAAGACGGGCATATAGAAGATATCTCGCAATTGACGAGCGTTTTCAGGGCGCTACACGACGCAATTTTACCTGACAAACCGAATCAAAAATTACAAGCGGTTATTTCTATTCCCGGAGCGATAGTATACACGCAGAGTTTCAGTATTCCCAATGTCGGAGAAGATAAATTAAACGATTCTGCAATGCTGAATCTTCAGATGATTTCCCCGATTCCTCCGCAGACGGCATATATGAGCTGGCAAATGCTCGAAGATGAGGCGGATAAATATGATCTTCTGGGTGCGTTTGTTGAAAGTTCCGTGATTGATGCATTTCGTTCCGCGCTCATTGATGCCAATTTTCGTCCGGTTGCTTTTGAATTTCCGTCACTTTCTATTGCCCGTCTTATCTCGCGGTCCGCTGACACAAAAGAAAAAAATGTTATTTTGCTTCAGATTTCAAGCGACGGCATCAACCTCGCAATCATAAGAAAAAACAGATTGCATTTTGACTATTTCCGTTCGTGGCACTCTATTCAGGGCGAAGAAAGCCAAATATCAAGAGAAAAATTTGATCAGGTAATAGTTGAGGAAGTTAAAAAAGTTGTTAATTTTTCACTTAGCAAATTTAAAGTAAAAATTGATTTTGCGTTGGTTGTCGCCCCCGGATTTGAAGACAATGTAAAAAGCGTAATATCCAAAAATTTTGATTTTAATGTGGCTCCTCTCGTTATGGATGCGAATAACATATCTTCATCTTGGTATGTGGCTCTCGGATCGGCTCTGAGAGAAAGTATTGGTATGGGAAGAAACGAGCCATATATCAACCTGAACAAAGAAACATCGGAAGACCTTTTCTTCGAAGAACACGTACTCGGATTTATCGGATTGTGGCGAAACGCATTTGCCATAATCTTTGGTTTTTTCTTTCTGGTTTTTGCGGTGACATTTGGATTTATGTCTTCGCAAGAATCGATGCTCAGCCAAAACATTCTGTCTTCAAAAGCGCAGATTAACCAAACCGAATATAACTCGCTGATGCAAAAATCCGCAAATTTTAACGAGATCGTGACGGCTCTTCAAAGCGAAAAAAGGAATGTACTATTTTGGGATAAATTTATGGAAGATTTCACTGCTCTTGCCAAAACCCGCAATATAACGATTCAAAAAATTTCTGCGAGTTCCGAGACTGCTCCAATAAGTGTTTCCGCAATTTCTCCGGACAATGCATCCGTAATCTCATTTAAAAATCAATTAATAGAAGATAAAAGGTTTATAAACGTTGCAGTTCCGCTCCTTGACGTAAAGGATTTGTCGGATGGTTCGGTTGGTTTTACCTTGAGTTTCGCATTAAGCGGAATCGAGAATGCGGATTAATCCGTTAAAACTCCTATCATTTCTTTCGTTATGGAATGCAGTATCTTTGCATCTTTGTCTTTTACCCGAGATAAAACGAACACTTCCGCCTTTTGCCTTTTAATCTCGTTTTGAGGGCGAATACCTATCCGAAATCTCCAGAACTTTTTTGTTCCGAGCGATGATATTATCGAAGTTACACCTTTGTGTCCCGCGGAGTTTCTTTCAAAGTCTATTTTCCAGTTCCCGATAATTAAATCGGAATCGTCGTGTATAACGGCGATATTTTCCGGACGGATTTTAAAGAAAGAGGCAATTGTTTTCGCTACAACTCCGGATTCGTTCATATATTTTAATGATTTCGCGATGATTAAGTCGCCAACTTTTGTATATAAAAAATATCCGGATGAATGTTTTTTAAATTTAATGTCGCCGGCCAGTTCTTTGGCTATTAAATCTACGCACTTTATTCCGAAATTATGAAACGTATCGGCATATTGTTTGTCTGGATTGCCGATGCCTAAGACGACCGATATTTCGCTCTTGTTGAATTTTCTAATCATATTCAATACAATTATCGCATAATCATTTGTTGTTTTCTATAAAAATAAGCCATGAAGAAAATTTTGTGGTCATTGTTCGAAATTATTGAGACGGTAGCCGTTGCCGTTATTGCCGTTGTTTTGGTGCGCGCATTTATAATACAGCCCTTTGTTGTTAGCGGAGCGAGTATGGAGCCAACATTCTATAACGGTAATTATCTATTAATAGATGAGTTGACGTACAGATTTAGGTCGCCTGAGCGCGGAGAGGTAATAGTATTCAAATACCCCGGAGACGAAAAATCTTTTTATATAAAACGTATTATAGGTTTGCCCGGCGAGCGAATAATATTAGATCGCGGAGCGATAACGATTTTTAACGGCGATCAGGAAATTAAACTTGATGAGTCGTACTTGAGAGGGCGTTTCACTCAAGGTTCTTTTGAAATTACGCTTTCTGATGAAGAATATTTTGTTATGGGAGACAATAGAAATTTTAGTTTCGATTCTCGCAGTTGGGGACCGCTTCCGGCTAACGACATTATCGGATCTGTCCGTCTGCGTTTATGGCCGATAGACGAAGTTCGCGCATTTACAGCGCCCGAATATTAAAGAACAATAAGAAAAATAAATATGCCAAAGGCTATAAATAAAACCCCTTCTGTTAAAAAGGGTCCAAAAATTGAAAAAGCAGTAAGCGGATTTATAAATAAGGGATTTAGCGATGTCTCTCCTAAAGACTCGGAGATTTGGAATGAAATCAGAAAAGCGAGCTCGTCTATAGCCGATTTGCACGGTTTTCATTTTATGCATACGCCGGCGGTAGAGAGTGCTACATTTTTTGAAAAGGCTCTCGGGAAGGATAAAAATTTTTCCGATGTCCATTGGTATTCAATAAAGAGTGGCGCGAAAGAGCGATTGATTTTACGCCCTACCGGTCTTTTTCCAATACTGAGGAGTTATATAACGAATCATCTCGGATATTTTTCTTCTCCACTCAAAGCGTTTTTCTGTGGTTCTTCGTTTATAAAAACAAAAACTTCCGACGACGAATTTGAGGGGGAGTTTAATGAGCTTGGATTTACTGTCATAGGCGATAACGATCCTGTTTATGACGTTGAAATTATCGAGTCCATGATGCATTTTTTGAAACTTCTGAAAATAAAGAAAACTGTTCTTAAAATTAACACAAATGGATGTCGCACGTGTCGCGGACAATATCAGGATAAAATACGCTCTTTTTGTGTGAAACAAAAAGATAATCTTTGTAAGAAATGTTTGCGTTCCGGAGCGTTCGCTTCTTTTTTGGCATGCGATGACGAAAAGTGTAAAGAACTTCGCGCGTCAGCTCCAATAATACTCGACTATCTTTGTCAGAATTGTAACAACCATTTTAAATCTCTCATTGAAATACTTGAGGAGGATAATATTTTATATGAGCTTGATCCGAATCTTATAAGAGGTGGCAATATCTGGAACAGAATAGTTTTCTCGATTTATTCGCAGTCCGGCGCACGTCTCGCTGTCGGTGGCCGATTTGATTATTTAGCGGAATCTTTTGGTGGCAGAGCCGTGCCCGCCGTCGGAGGAATTGTTTTCCTCGATAGAATAGCCGAGACGCTAAAAATGTGCGCGAACGGAGGGCACAAAGAAAAGCCAAAAGTTTTTTTCATAGCGATAGGCGATCATGCCAAAAAAGCGAGCGTGAGACTTTTAACTCTCTTAAGAGATTCTGGCATAGGAACAATTGAGGCATTAGGTAAAAAATCGCTTAAGGTGCAGTTAAAAACAGCGGAGCGGATGAAGGTGCCTATGGTGCTTTTACTTGGTCAAAAGGAGGTATATGAAGAGTCTGTAATAGTTCGTGATATGCAGACAGGAGCTCAAGAAACCGTTACGATTAATCAAATGACGGACATTGTAAAAAAGAGACTGAAAGAAATGTAGGAAATGGGGCAATTGCCATAAAAACAGCCGGTTTGTTTGACATAATGCCAACTTCGAGAGAAACTGTTTTTGCTGGCAGTTGGATGAAAATAAGTAATAAACATCGCAAAAGTCAAAAATAGTCGATTCAAAAAAAGACAAAAATTCGAATTATAAATTTATGATCCAAGTAGATAAAAAAGAAGGGGAGCACGTAGGATCTTTTATTTTCCGATTCAATAAAAAAATCAGGAATAGCGGTATTGTGCGTGAAGTAAGAAAGCGCCGTTTTCAGGATAGATCCATAAATAAAAATAAAAGAAGACAGTCGGCTTTGTATCGCGTGCAAAAACAGGGCGAAATAAAGACTGCGAGAAAATATGGAACAGGAACAGTCTCTGGAAAAAACAATTCATAGCGATTTAGCGTCTGCTATGAAAAATAGGGCGATTCTTGAAACCGGTACTCTCCGTATGCTTATCGCCGCAATAAATGCAAAGGTTATAGAAAAGAGAGGGTGTGGTAACGGAGATACTCTAACCGAAGAAGAAGTTATCGGCGTTATTTCAAAAGAAGCAAAGAAGCGCAAGGAGTCTTCTGTTGCTTTTTTATCCGGCGGGAGAAAAGACCTTGCGGATAAGGAAGATGCTGAACGGGCTGTCATTGAAAAATATCTTCCTCCCCGCGCAACCGAAGAAGATATAAATGTCGCTATTTTAGAATCTATTAATTCAGTTAATCCTCAGAGTATGAAAGATTTTGGAAAGGTTGTGGGAGAATCTCTGAAAAGATTACATGGTTCGGCGGATGCTTCTGAAATCAGTTTGAAAATTAAAGACAAATTGTCGCAGATGTTTAGCTGACATTAGAGCTTTTTAATGGATAAAAAAAACAAGTATAAAGTGTCAGTTTTTTGTGAAGCAGAGCAGTTTTGTTCTTATGTGAACAGAACGGCACAAGCCGCCAGAGCGGCGCTTTTTTTTGAAAAGGCTCGTGTTGGCACGGCGGTTTCTATTTTTCTTATAACGGATTCTTCAATGCGAAAGTTAAACAAAGAAACAAGAAATAAAGATAACGTTACAAATATTTTAAGCTTCGAATCTCCCGATCGCTTTCCGCATCCGGAGACAAAACGAGGAATTTTTGAGATAGGGCAAATATATCTCGCTCCGCGTTTTATAGAAAAAAAAGAAGAAGATGTAGCTTTTCTTACTATACACGGGACACTCCATCTTTTGGGATATGTTCACAGAAGAAAGAATGATAGAATGATAATGGAAAAGGAAGAAGAAAAGATTTTTTCTTTGAACTTTGAGTAGTTAAATATTTTGTTTTTATGCCATACACCATAACCGGATTAGATATAGGTTCATCGCAAATAAAAGCCGTTGTTGTCGAAAAGAAAAAAAACGGACAGCCTTCAGTTCTTGCTGTCGTGAAACAGCCATCGGCGGGATTTCACAAGGGAGTTTTGCAAGACTCTGAAGATGCCACGCAAGTTTTGCGTGATTTAGCATTAGACCTCCAAAACATTTCAAGAAAAGTTACGCAAAATGTTTTTGTAAATATAAACAGCGAGCACATCAGAGTTAGAAATTCTCGCGGTATTGCGGCTGTGGCTCGCGCAGATCGTGAGATTCAGCAAGACGACGTAGACAGAGTTATTCAAGCCTCGCAGGCAGTGAAACTTCAGCCAAATTATATGGTAGTGCACAATATTACCAGAGAATTTTTTGTTGATGATGTCGGCGACATTCATGATCCAATAGGTATGACGGGCAATCGCTTGGAAGTCAGCACGCTTGTTGTGGAGGCATTTACCCCGCAGGTTACGCTTCTTTTGAAAACACTTGAGCGTGTTGGTGTTCGTGTAAATGGATTTATTTTTAATCCGCTTGCGTCCGCAAACTCCGTGCTTACGAAGAAACAAAAAGAACTCGGAGTTCTTATGATAGATTTCGGTTTTGATACAACTTCTTTTGTAATTTATGAAGAAAATAAAGTTACCTATGCAAAAAGTATTCCAATAGGAACACGTCATATCACAAACGATATTGCCATGGGACTTCGCGTCGCATTTGATTCTGCTGAGAAAATAAAACTGACTTACGGATATGCGCTCGCAAAGGAAGTTGGGAGAAAAGATGTGGTACAGCTTGCAGAATTTGATCCATTAAATAAAGGCGAAGCCTCAAAAAGGTTTATTGCCGAGATCATAGAGGTTCGGCTTGCGGAAATATTGGAACTCGTAAATAATGAAATCAAATCACTTGGCAGAAGCGTGCAATTGCCTGCAGGAATAGTGATTACGGGTGGAGGAACTAAACTTCCGGGTATAGCGGATCTCGTAAAACAAGAGATGCGATTCCATGTACAAATAGGGTTTCCTGATCTTGAGCGTTTTGAAATATTGAATCCGGCTCACAAAGAATTGCTTGACGATCCGGAATTTGCGACCGCTCTCGGACTCGTAAATGCCGGAGATGTCGGCGATAAGGAACGCTCGGAAGGTTTCGGCGGAGCCGTCAAAAATTTTTTCAAAAACTTTATTCCTTAAACTAAAATGAAAAAGCAAGACAACAAAAAAACTAATTTTCATAAATCATCGAAACCACAGCGTCAGAGATCTGCGCATCGTTCTAATGCATCGAAGATGATTTCTCGCGCTCCAATAGCCAGCGTAAAAGTAATCGGTATTGGTGGAGCTGGAGGGAAAATAATTTCCAGAATGATGGAAGGCGATAGGATGAAGGGAGTGGAATTTATCGCGATTAATACTGACGCTCAAGATTTGGACAGAGTGTCAGCGCACAAAAAAATATACATAGGAAGGGCTTTAACAAAAGGTCTCGGAGCCGGAATGAATCCTGAGATAGGGAAGCAGGCGGCGGAAGAAAACAGATCTGAAATAGGCGAAGCCTTAGATGGCGCAGATGTCGTTTTTATTACTGCCGGCATGGGTGGCGGTACAGGAACACTCGGTTCTTCCGTTGTTTCCGAAATTTCCAAAGAAAAGGGCATATTAACCGTTGCTATGGTTACGAAGCCATTTTCGTTTGAGGGCGCGCAGAGATCGTCTATAGCGCAAGATGGATTGCACCGCATAAAAGATAAGGTAGATTCGCTTATAGTTATTCCGAATGACCGCATTTTCAGCCTAATAGATAAGGAGACATCAATTGTAAAGGCGTTCGGTTTTGTCGATGATATTCTAAAGCAGGCGGTTCTTGCCGTTACGGAGCTCGTCAATGTTCCGGGAATTATTAACGTTGATTTTGCCGATGTAAAAGCGATTTTAAAAGATGCGGGCACTACGTTAATAGGTATAGGTTATGGTGTTGGACAAGAGAGAAGTGTGAAAGCCGTAAACGATGCGCTACATTCGCCACTTTTGGAGGTGGCAATAGACGGAGCAAAGGGAGTTTTGTTTACGGCGGCAGGAGGAAAAGATTTAAAGATGTCTGAAATAAACGATATCGCAAAGGCCGTAACATCAAGTCTGGATCCAAATGCGCGCGTTATTTTTGGCGCATACTACGATAAAAGTCTCAAAGAAAAAAGTTTGAAAGTTACCGTTGTGGCGACAGGGTTCAGCGGGGTAGTGTCTGTTCCTCGTCTTACGCAAAACCTGTTTTTTGGTGAAGGCGAAAAGCATTCGGAAAGTCCGGATGTTCCAAAAATTTCAGATAAGAAAGCGGACAATGTCCAAAATGATGTTGCGGAAAAAAAGGAAAAAACGAAGGAGCCAAAAACATCTATAGATCAATCGGAGCCATGGGAAATTCCCGCGTTTTTGCGTAAAAAGAGACGTTAGGCTGGATATTCTGGCATTTTTAAAAAAAATGTGGCATCCGCCAGTTGTTGAAAGGCGGATTTTTTTTAAGTATGATAATGCGTGTTGTTGTGATAGTGTTTTGTTTGAAGTGTCTGCTTCAGCATGTTATTTGTTACCTGTAAATAGTTAATTACGCCAGCGTAGCTCCCTCCTACGTCAAGACTTCGGAAGGGCAAGTAAGTCTGTTAGAATGTGATTGTTTATTCGGATCGTTCGTTATTTGTAAATAGTTAATTACGCCAGCGTAGCTCAGTGGTAGAGCAACTGTTTTGTAAACAGTAGGTCGTGGGTTCAATCCCCTCCGCTGGCTCATAATTTTTCTGGACTTTTTGCCACGAAAAATTAGAATATGATAGTCGTATCCCGATGCTATTTGTAAATAGTTAGTTATGCCAATGTAGCTCAGTTGGTAGAGCAACTCCATGGTAAGGAGTAGGTCGTCGGTTCAAATCCGACCATTGGCTCAAAAATTAGTTTTTAGTTTTTGGTTGTTAGTTGTTAGGCTATGTTAAATGCTAACATTTCTCATTGCTATTGCATTTACTACTCGTATTTTATAAAAACTAATAACTAAGTACTAAAAACTAATAACTTTTTGGACTTTGACGAAAAGGAATTAATGTTGTACATTTGAACTCGTAATAAAAGAAATATGGCACAGGGCAAATTCACAGACAATCTAATACGGCTTCGATGTTCGGTGTGTAAAAAAGTGAATTATTTTAAACACAAGAACAAAAAATCAGTAGAGCGCAAGTTGGAAATAAAAAAGCACTGCGCAGTATGCCGTAAACATACCCCGCACAAAGAGTCTAAGAAATAAAAATCCCTGATGGGGATTTTTATATTGGATATGCTACAATAGTTTATATAACCACTATGGCCTATTCGATTTTAGAAAAGGAAAAAATCGTGCGGATGAGGAAACAAGGACTTTCATTAAACGAAATCGGTCAACGTACTGGTATTGCAAAAGGAACATTGTCCGTGTGGTTAAGAGACGTGGTTTTGTCTGAAAAAGCTAAACATATCTTATTAAAAAAAATTAGATTGGGACAATATACTTCAGCTGAAAATAAAAAAGAACATACGCGCGAAATCCGTCTGAAATATTTTAATGAGGGTAGCGATGAATTCGCTTCTGTTTTGATGAATAAAACTATTGATAGGATGTTGTGCGCATTATTGTATCGATGTGAGGGCGCGAAAAGTGAAAAAGGTGGATTAATGTTTACGAATTCTGATCCGGTGCTGGTTAGAGCCTTTCTTCATTTTTTTCGGAGCGGTTTTGACGTCGATGAAAATAAGTTTGCTCCATGTATTCATTTGCACGCATACCATAATATCAATAGGCAACTTGATTTTTGGTCCAAAGCGACTAACATTCCAAAAGAGAGATTTATAAGACCGCATTTGAAAAAAAATACGGGAAAAAGGACAAGACAGGGGTATGAAGGATGTATTACAATTCGATATTATAGTAATGATGTTGCAAGACAATTATTAATGCTTGGAAAGGCTGCAACAGAAAAATATGGGGGTATGGTGTAACTGGTAACATATCTGTCTCCAAAACAGACGACTCTAGGTTCAAGCCCTAGTGCCCCCGCCGATCAGAAATTCACTCCGAGAATTTGAGAAATAAGAATTTCAATCATCCTGAGTAAACAATCTGTGGTACTGTTTTAATTTTTCAACGTGAGTTTTTTTGTTTTTTTTGTTAATGTTAATGAATATGGATAAGATATGCATCGCCGTTATTTCCGGTGGTCCGTCATCCGAATACGAGGTTTCTATTAAAAGTGGACAAAAAGTTGCCGACGGATTGGATAAAGAAATTTATGAACCCATTCCTGTTCGCGTTGATCGTAGCGGAATATGGGAAATAGAGCCAAAAGAAATACGCGACAGCGCGCTCTGCTCTTTTATTGCGATGCATGGGACGTACGGAGAAGATGGAACCGTACAATCTATTTGCGAACAGCATAACATGCCATATACCGGATCGGATTCGCTCGCAAGCGCGCTCGGAATGAATAAATTTCTTTCTTTGCGTCTTTTCCGTGATGCGGGGCTTACAGTCCCAGCGACTTTACTCGTTGCTCAAAAGGAATGGATTCGCGACTCGTCATCCGTGCTTACAAAAGCGGAACATAATATAGGTTATCCTTTAGTAGTTAAGCCGAATGATCAAGGATCAAGCGTAGGTGTATATATAGTAAAGGATAAAAACGAACTGCATAACGCTCTTTCTAATACTCTTGGATTTTATCGCAATGTTCTTGTACAAGAATTTATATCCGGCAGGGAATTTACGTGCGGTGTAATGGACCATGGATGGCACGGAAGCGCTTTTCCGCTTCTTCCTACCGAAATTATTCCCCGCGTCAGCGCATTTTTTGATTATAAGGCTAAATACAACGATGGCGGTTCTTTTGAGGTCACTCCTCCGGAAAATCTTTCCGGACAGAATATCAAAAAAATACGCGACATTGCCCTGAGCGCTCATAATGTTTTAGGAGCGAGCGGTTTTTCAAGAACGGATATTATTATGGACAAACACGGCAAAATGTTTGTTCTCGAAATTAATACAATACCCGGACTTACTGAAGAAAGCCTGATTCCAAAAGAAGCAAGCGCGATTGGAATGTCGTTTAGCCGATTTTTAGAAACAATTATCAAGGCTGGGATGACGAGATATCATATAAAAAAAGACAGCAAAAAAAGGTGATTTATTTATCTTCGGGGCGTTGATTCTTCTTACGCTCTGGAGTATACTCCCAATCGATGAAAAGAAAGAATACATCAATAACTTTAATTTCGATATTCGTGCTCGCGGTAATTGCCGGTTTTTTTGTTTATGAGCCTTTTTGGAAGTCCGTCAGTTCTTTCAGACAGTGGAGTCTGGGGCTTGATTTGGCTGGGGGAAGTTATCTTGTATATGACATAGATTTAAGTCAGGTAGAAGCCACAGAAAGTGATTCTGTAGCAAGAGGGCTTAGAAATGTAATAGAAAGGAGAGTTAATTTGTTTGGTGTAAGCGAGCCAAGGGTATACCTTGAAGACGCTGGAGGGATAAAACGTTTGATAGTCGAACTTGCTGGGATAAGCGATGTCAATCAGGCTATAAACGAGATAGGAGAGACCCCGTATTTAGATTTTCGCGAGGTTGTTCCTGAAGGTACGAGCACTGTTAAGTTTATACCTACAGAATTGAGTGGCCGATATATAAAAGGCGCGCAGATGACTTTTGATGATCTTGGGCGACCGCAGATAAGTCTAACTTTTAATTCCGATGGAGGTAAAATTTTTGAAGATGTAACGGGACGAAATATAGGAAAACCACTTGCTATATTTTTAGACAATGAGCTTATTGAGGCTCCGGTTGTTGAGGGAAGAATATCCGGAGGCGAAGCGCAGATTACGGGTAAATTTACCATTGATGAGGCAAAAACAATGATTGAGCGGTTTAATGCCGGAGCGCTTCCTGCTCCTATAACGCTCGTGAATCAGCAAACCATAAGTCCGGAGTTTGGAGGCGATTCAATGAATCGTGCAATTTTTGCCGGACTCATCGGCACTCTCGCCGTAATTATTTTTATGCTTATCTATTACCGCTCTCTCGGGATATATTCATCAATAGCGCTTATCATGTATATAGCGTTGACACTTGGCGTTTTCAAAATAGTTCCGGTAACGATGACCCTTGCCGGAATCGCGGGATTCATTTTGTCTATAGGTATGGCAGTCGATGCAAATATTCTCGTTTTTGAACGCACGAAAGAAGAACTGTTGAGGGGATTAAGCAGAACAAGAGCAATAGAAGAAGGTTTCCGTCGCGCGTGGATGTCAATCCGCGATTCCAATGTCAGTACTATGATAACTGCGGCGATACTGTATTATTTTACCTCAAGCTTTGTGCGAGGTTTTGCTCTCACGCTTTTCATTGGCGTGCTTATGAGTATGCTTTCGGCGATTACGGTTACGAGAGGATTACTCCGAATTTTCATTAAGGATACAAAAGTTCAGCAGTCGGATTCGAACGTAAAAAATGTTTCATAATTTATGGATATTATTTCAAAAAGAAAGTGGTTTCTCGGCTTTTCCGGACTAATAGTTGTTTTGAGTGTTATATCTATTTTTGTATTCGGTTTTAACGCCGGAATTGATCTTGTTGGCGGTGCTCAGTGGGAAATATCGTCAAAAAGTATTTCCAATGAACAGGATTTATCTTCTGCGTTGAAAGAGATAAGCGGACACGATGTAATGGTTGTGCGTTCGGGTGAAGGTTTCTTGATCCGTCTCCCCGATACTAACGAAGAGACGCATCAGACGTATTTAGTTGAGCTCACGAAAAAATTCGGCGCGATAGAAGAACAAAAATTTTCCAGCATTGGTCCGGCAATTGGATCCGAGCTTAGAAAAAAATCAATTTTTGCAATAATCGGAGTTTTATTGGGTATTTCTTTGTATGTCGCATGGGCGTTTAGGAAGGTGTCCCAGCCAATTCGTTCGTGGAAATATGGCGTTGTTACTCTTGTTACGTTATTGCACGACGTTTTGATTCCCGCCGGAGTTTTGGCTGTTCTTGGATATTTAAAAGGCATAGAGATAGATACTAATTTTATAGTTGCTCTCCTTACTATTATGGGGTTCTCCGTGCACGATACAATCGTGGTTTTTGATCGTATTCGTGAGAATATTATGCTTATGCGTGGCAAGTCGTTTTCTCTGGCGGAAGTGATAAATACAAGCGTTAAATCTACTATGGTGCGTTCAATCAATACGTCACTCACTCTTGTAGTAGTTCTTGTCGCTATGATGATATTCGGGCCAAGTTCTCTCTTCTATTTCATAATGACTATACTCATAGGCACCATTTTCGGCACATATTCGTCCATTTTTCTTGCGAGCCCGCTTTTGTATGTGTGGCAACAGCTTGACGTAAACAGGAGACAAAAGGCAAAAATGTAATATCATTGACTCTAATAAAGAAAAATGCTATAATTCCTCGAAGGATTTTGCATCTTTTATTGAATAAATTTGCAGACCTTGTCTTATGAAAAACGATTCTTTAAAGAAGAAGAAAAAAAATTTAGACAGTATTATCAATGAATTAATGAAAGAGTTTAACTCGAAGCAGTGGCGTGTTGTATGCGCCCGTTTCGGTTTAGATGGGAACACAAAGAAAACTTTGCAACAAATAGGAAACGAATTGGGAGTTACTCGCGAAAGAGTGCGTCAGATAGAACAGCAGTCTCTCAAAAAATTAACGGATATTGTAAGCCATAAACATTCCAATCTCATTAAGCTCGCAGAAGATCACTTAAACTCCACGAGTGGAATTCGAGAGGATATTTTGTTTCTCGATGAAATAAATAAAAAATCAGGGTTTGCTCCGTCTAAATTTTTCGCAGAAAAGTTAAGATTTTTATTTCTTGCCGCAGGAATACCAGCCTATTATAAAGAAGACGATGATTATCGCGCATTTTGGTTTATCGATAAAAAGGCTGAAAAGATCTTTTTTGATTTTGTAAAAGAAATAAAAAAATCGTTAAAAAACAAAAACGAAAACAGAGCGCTGACAGAAAAAGAATATACAGCTTTATGTCCCGATAGGAGCTATTGGCATTATCTTTCCATTCCGAAGTTTTTTGCAGTAAATGTATTTGGAGATTTTGGTTTGAAAGACTGGCCCGAAATACAGCCAAAAACTATCCGTGATAAAGCGTATCTTGTGTTGAAGAAAAAAGAAAAACCGTTACATTTTGAAGAAATAGCATCGCACATCCATCTTCTTGGAATAGATAAAAAACCGGCTCATGTGCAGACTGTTCATAATGAACTCATAAAAGATCGGCGTTTTGTTCTTGTAGGAAGGGGGGTCTATGCGTTAAGAGAATGCGGGTACGAGCCTGGTACGGTACGTGAAGTGATTTCGAAATTGTTACAAAAAGAAGGTCCACTCTCGTCGGTTGATGTTGTAAGACTTGTAAATCAGCAAAGATTTCTTAAGGAAAACACTATATTGCTTAATCTCCAAAACCGTAAGTATTTTAAGAGATTGGAAGACGGTTCGTACCACATAAAAGAGGCATAGCGCTTAATTTGAACTTTTTAAAGTAAACCGCGATAATATAATCGTCCGGTTGTTGATTTTTTGTTTTTATGCTTGGAAAACTTTTTGATGAAATAGGAAGCATTATTACCGAGCTTTTCAAAAAAGAAGAGGCTTGGTTAATATTGGCTTTTATCGGTTTAGGTAGCGCGGCTGTTATGGTGATGCCGGATTTCAACATCACGGAAGTTGTATTTGCCGTTCTGCGGTTTCTGCTTTCTGTCTGGTGGTTTTGGATTTTTTTGATTCTTTTTTCTATTTTTAAAAGCACGTGGCTTTTTTTGCAACAGGAAAAATATAAAAGAGGGCGCTCATTCGTCTTGCTTGAAATAACTATTCCAAGAGAGATAGAAAAAAGCCCGCAGGCTATGGAACAGGTTTTGACCGCGCTTCACTCTCTTCGTAATTCTCCGGGGGACATACAAGAAAAATATGCAGACGGAGAAGTTACAGTATGGTTCAGTCTCGAGCTCGTCAGCTTTAGCGGAGAAATACATTTTTATATTCGCTGTCAGAAGAAGCAAAAAAATCTCGTTGAGGCCGCATTCTTTTCGTATTATCAAGATGTTGAAGTTTCGGAGGTTCCGGATTATGCAGATGGTTTTCCTAAAAGCATGGAGGAGCTATATGCTTCCGGCAAGGATATTTGGGGCACTGAGATGATTTTATCAAAAGAAGAGATGTATCCAATCAAAACCTATCCGTTTTTTGAAAGTATGATGGAGGAGAAACAGCTCGACCCGATTTCTTCTTTCCTTGAAGTACTTGGAAAATTACAACCGGGAGAGGTCGTTGCTATGCAATTTTTGATTGCTCCAAGTGGCGATGATTGGGCAAAGCCATGGGAAGGAAAACTTAAAAAATTAAAAGAGCCGGAAGTTACGATTGTCGGGTCCGAGGCTACTGGCGATAAGCGACAAATGCCGACAATGCGTTCCCCGGGGCAGTATGCGGTTTTGGAAGCCGTTGAGCGAAATTTGTCTAAACCGGCATTCGATACGCTAATCAGATTTTTTTATATCTCCCCAAAAGAGATTTATTACGATAGTTTTGCGCGTAGAGGACTTGTCGGCGCGTTTAAGCAATACGGAGCGCTTGATTTAAATACTCTCCGCCAGAATTATCCTGTTAGCACGAGAACCCAGATTTGGTATTGGCCGCACGTTTTTCCTAATATTAGAAACGAATTTAAAAAACAACGATTATTATATAATTTTTTGCGTAGGGAAGTCCCTCCCGAAACTTGGATGGGAAAAGTTTTGACATCAAAGATATTCAATTGGAACTTTTTATCCGAGAGATTCAAAATGTCCGTTGAGGGCGTTGCGAGCGTATATCACTTACCGACAATTCTTGTTCTTACCGCTCCTCACGTAAAACGCAATGAGAGCAAAAAGGGCGGTCCTCCCGCCGGACTTGCTATTTATGGTTCCGATTCGGATATCGGCAAATTTTTAGAATAATTTATTACCATGCACGAATTTCTAAATATGCTATACCAGTTTGATTGGCGCTCGGCGTTTTCCGCCATAGGAATCATTTTTATCATTTTCGATGTAATTTTATTGTTTGCATTTATTTTTACTGTTGCGGCAGCTTGGAAATATCGCCCGCAATTTAAATATCCAAAACGCAAAAATATTAATATTTCTGCTGGAAGCGTCGTAAGCGTTGAGGAAGAATGGTCGAAAATTATAGAAAAAGTTCAAGATGGTTCGTCGCATTCTCTTACGCTTGCAATTATTGACGCAGATAAATTGCTCGATGACACATTGCAGGTTATGGGACTCTCAGGGGAGCATTTTTCCGAAAGATTCGAAGCTCTTAATAAAATAAAGAAATTAAAGTCGGCGCAATCCGTGTGGCAAGCTCACAGGATAAGAAACAATCTTGTACATGCTTCCGGATTTCAAATTGCTCCCAAACAAGCGCAGGACGTTTTACGCGCATACGAAGCTTTGTTTAAAGAAATTGATGCGCTCTAAATTATGGCTACAGAAGATAAAAGAAAAAATCGCATCCAGCTCATCAAATATGCTCCTCCGCCACCGGACCTTCCTATATATGGGCAGGTGGAACCGCAGGATGTTTCTTTTTTTGGGCGCACTAACTATGTTGCCGCGCTTGAGACGAAAAATTTTATTTTTGGCATAAAGCGCGTTGATAGAAGACGTCATTTGTACATCATTGGGAAAAGTGGCGTAGGAAAATCAAAATTTCTTGAATTGCTTATACGTCAGGATATAGCTTATGGACACGGAATATGTTTAATAGATCCTCACGGCGAGACAATAGACGACATTCTTCCTTTTATTCCCGAAAATCGAATTGATGATGTTTGCATTATTGATCCTTCTGATTCATTATATCCGGTCTCTTTTAACCCGTTGGCAAATGTTGATCCTACATTCAAACATCAGCTTACGCAGGGGTTAATAGAAGTTATGGAAAAACAATTCGGCGCTAACTGGACTCCGAGGCTTGAGCACGTATTTCGATTTACCTGCCTCGCCTTACTTGATTATCCGCATGCTACGATGCGCGGAATGATTATGATTTTAACTGACCGTAATTACAGGCAAAAAGTTGTCGAATATATCGAGGACGATATGGTAAAAAGATTCTGGGCAATTGAATTTGCGGATTGGTCCGAGAAATTTGATACGGAGGCAATCATTCCTCTCGTAAATAAACTTGGACAATTTCTTTCCAATCCGATGTTGCGCAATATCTTTGGACAAAAAGAAAATAGAGTTGATTTGGCAAAACTTATGCAGACGAAAAAAATTATACTCATCAATCTGTCTAAAGGAAAAATTGGAGAAGAAAATTCGAGCTTTTTCGGATCGATGTTCGTTACAAAAATCAAACAAGCCGGTATGGAGAGGGCATCGTTGTCGCCATCAGAGAGACACGATTTTTATCTATATGTAGATGAGTTTCAAAATCTTGTCACCGATACATTTGAAAACCTGCTTTCCGAAGCCAGAAAATACGGCATTTGTCTTACGATGGCGCATCAATACGTAGGACAATTGCTTCCAAAAGTGCAGGCGGCAGTACTTGGTAATACGGGAACAATAGTTATCTTCCGCGTTGGCGGAGAAGATGCCGTCAAATTAAAACCTGAAATGGCTCCGATATTTGATGTGAAAGATATGATTAATCTTGGTATGGGACAGATCTATATCAAAATGACTATAGATGGTGAAACATACGATCCGTTTTCTGCCGAGACATTACGTATATTGCCTCCGAGTCACCCGTCTTTCAGAGACAGGATAATAGAAGCGTCAAGAAATAAATACAGCATCCCGGCTGATGCTGCCAAAAAACTTATCGAAGAGGAAGAATCCTCGATTATTAGAAGTGCGCAAGAGAAAGCGATTATAGGCGGTAAGAGCGCGACATACGATACGACGGCTTCTGATGCAAATCTTGAACCGCTTATATAGGCGTTAGCTTATTTCACACGTTCTTTTTGTTATAGTGCGCGAGAGAAGAATTCTCTTTAAAATAAGTAGCAGAAACAAAGGTCGAAATAAAAATAATATAATGGTTTTTATTTACACTACATGTTCGGATGAAGTCGGAGCGCGATCGCTATCTGCTCAAATTATAGAAAAAAATCTCGCTGCCAGTATTAATATTTGGAGAATAGGCGCAATTTATCGATTTGAGGGAGCGTTCAAAGAAGAAAAAGAAGTTGCTGTTCTCATAAATACGAGTGAATCTAAAGTGCAGGAGATAGAAGATTTAATTCTCGAAAATCATACGAATTCGATACCTTTTGTCGGTGTTCTGGATGCGCGAAGAATTAATAGGGGATATAAAGAGTGGATGTCTCAAATCGTTCAGTAGTTTTAATTTAAGTTTGAGATAGATCTGTTGTTTCGTACATTTTCGCTGCGATTGCGTTTAGTTTTTTTTGCGGATATAATTTTTTTGCGGTGTTTTTGATGTATTTTTGTATTTATAACCGCCCATAGCTCAGTCGGTAGAGCAGTTGCCTTTTAAGCAAACGGTCCCAGGTTCGAGCCCTGGTGGGCGGACAAAGTTGGCATTAGTTAACTTTTTGTGTTAAACAAAGGATGTGTGGCAATAGTCGTGAGCCGCTTTTAATTTTGTAAAAAAATATGGAAGAAAATACAACAGTTCCTCAAACGCCACAAGAGGACAACGATATCCAACAGGCTCCTGCCGAGGCGCCTTTGGAAGAGAAAGCGCCAGAAGAAGCAGAAACCCAACCATCATCTACGGATGATATTCAGGTATCCGCATAGAAAAGGTGTCTCGAATCTAACTGATCCCGCCGTAATCAATATGATAACGGCGGGATCTTTGTTTTTATGAATGGTTCGAGATAGTAAAATATTAACCAACCTTCTCTGGAGATACGGCATTTTCAACAGTCAATGTACCTATGCGTGTACGTCTCAAATTTTGTATAGTCGCACACGTGTGAAGCCGTCGCCCGATTTCTTCGGCAATGCTTCTCACATATGTTCCGCTCGAAACGTCCAGTCGAACTGATATAACGAGGCCGTCATCAACCGGCTCCATTTTTATTAGGGATGCTAATAATATTTTCATCGATTTTTCAGGCGGAACCACGGAAACGTCTCCTTTTCTTGCCCGCGAATAAAGCTTTATGCCATCAATTTTGATTGCGGAATACATCGGAACGGAGAGTATATTTTCTCCGATAAGCGCACTTAACACTTTTCTTATGTCAGTCTCGGATAATTTTGGAATAACACATTTTTTTATTACTTTTCCGTCCACGTCTCCGGTGTCTGTTTGTGTTCCAATCAAAATCTCCGCCTCGTAAGTTTTCTCAAGTTTGATGTAATTAGTGAGTAATTTTGTCGCTCCGCCCACCCCAATTATCAATAGCCCAGTAGCTAATGGGTCTAACGTGCCGGCATGGCCCATTTTCCTGATTTTTAGTCGCTTTCTTAATATGCGTATTACGTCAAAAGACGTTATATGTTTTGGTTTATCTACCAATATGATGCCCTCAGGAAGTTTTTCTATCATATTTCTATTATTATTCTTTATTTCTAATATTGCACTACGATAGAATTTTCATATGTCTTGAGATAATATGATAAACATGAGCAAAAAAGTTCTTATTTTATATCATAAAGATTGTCCGGATGGTTTTGGGGGAGCATATTCGGCATGGAAAAAATTTGGCAATAAGGCTGATTATATAGCGGTTTCTCCACAAGAGCTGCCATTAAAATTTCCAAAAAATGCAGACATATATGCCATTGACGTAAGCTATCCAATTGACGCGCAAAGAAAACTTTTAGATGAGAATAGCAGTCTTACAGTTATCGACCATCATATAAGCGGTATGACGGACACGAAAAAAGCTCCGGAATATGTTTTTTCATTAGATCACTCCGGTAGCGTTCTTGCGTGGAAATATTTTCATCCGCATCTTAAGGTTCCCAAATTGCTTGAATATATAGAAGATATTGATTTATGGAGGTTCAGTATCGCTGATGTTGACTCGATAATGGCATATGCATTTTTAAAACCGTATGATTTTCGTGTTTGGGACGCGATGGTCAAAGAAATCGAAACTCTATCCGGACGCAAAAAATACAAATTATATGGTTCCATAATAAAAGAATATGAAAACGCGACTATAAATGATGTTGCGAAAAAAGCTCAGCTCGTAAAATTTCAAGGTAAATCCGTTTATGCCGTCAATTCTTCTTTGCGTAGAATTACCAGTATGCTTGCTCACAATTTAGTCAAAACTAAACATCCGTTTTCTGTCGTATGGTATATAGAAGGGGGGATTATTCATGCGTCCCTTCGTTCTAATGGAGCGGTTGATGTTTCAAAAATTGCTGCTAAATATGGCGGTGGCGGGCATAAGCGCTCAGCGGGATTTTCTATTCCTCTAAAAAGCGGATTCCCGTGGGCGACTGTTCAGAAAACTAACAAATGATATGCAAAAAATAATAATTTATACAGATGGCGGAGCGCGCGGTAACCCGGGACACGCTGCAATAGGCGTAGTTATCGGCGATTCGTCATATTCGGAATATATCGGTCATGCCACGAACAACGTGGCTGAATACAGAGCTATAATATTCGCATTAAAAAAGTCCGGTGATTTGCTCGGAGAGAATAAAAAGTCGTCTTGTTTGGAAATAAGATCCGACAGCGAATTGATTGTTAACCAAATGAGCGGAATTTATAAAATAAAAAACGAAAACCTCAAAGATTTATTTTTAACAGCGAAAAAACTTGTCGTAGATTTTAAACAAGTTATTTTTGTTCATATTCCGAGAGATAAAAATAAGAAAGCGGATTTTTTGGTAAACGAAGCACTGGATAAAGCCGGATTTTAAAAGAACCGACCCCTCGGTTAAGAGGGGTCAGAACATTTTTTGCAATTCGTAAGCCGGATTCTGTCTTGCCGATAAATACAGCAAGCGCGGTAATTTGTCTGGGCCATCGATTGCTCTTAGGCTCGAGCGACTCTTCCCGTACGAAAGTACTAAGGACACGGTCTTGCACCCAGCAAGGATTTAGCCGTTTCACCCCTCCGGTTACCCGGAGGACTCGCCTCATAAAAAAACAAAAAGTTTTCAGATAAGGCGCCACGCGACCCTTTCGGAGCATGGCGTCTCTGCTCGCACCTCTAAGGTTTCCCTCGGCGGGAGTTACCCGCTGCTTTTCTCCGGATCTTTTTACGGATCACAGATATGGGAGTCCGGACTTTCCTCTCCGGATCGGTATTTATCCGTTCCAGAGCTACCGCGAGAATTGCTTGTATTATTAGATGTTTTTCTTGTTATTTTGTCAAATGCTGGAAAATACAGCACATAGTCTAAGTTTTGTTGTTCTGATGCCTCGAGAAGCAAACCGCTATATTTATTGCCAAGTATGCAAGAGGGGTTGACACACGGCCCTTTTTCTATAGAATATAGGTGATTCTCTTATGGATCAGGATTCAAAATTATATCGAGTCGAAGGTGTTGTTGAAGAGGCATTGCCAGGGCTAATTTTTAGAATAAAAGTCCTGCTTGGTTCTGATGAGCACGAAATTCTCGGTCATCCTGCCGGGAAGATGAAAATTCATCGTATTCGAATAATTCCAGGCGACAAAGTGTTGGTTGAGATGCCTAACCCGAACGACAGAAGAGGGAGAATCGTAAGGAGACTCTAAAAAAAATGAAAGTTCGAGCTTCAGTAAAAAAGATATGCCAGCATTGCAAGACCGTCCGGAGGGACGGGAAGCTTTATGTAATTTGTAAGAAAAATCCAAAACATAAACAAAGACAAGGATAATTTATAAAAATATGCGTATAAGTGGCGTCAACGTACCTGATGACAAAAAAATATCAATCGCGCTTTCCTATGTATATGGAATAGGCGTTTTTTCTTCTAAAAAAATTCTTGAAGCTGTAAATATAGATATAAACAAAAGAGCCAAAACATTGACGCCTGATGAAGTAAATAAAATACAATCTTTGCTTGATAAAAACTATTCAATTGAGGGCGAATTGAGACAATCGGTAAGACAAAATATAAATAGGTTGAGAGACATTAAATGTTATCGCGGAACCAGACATATAAAGCGTTTACCGGTCAGGGGACAGAGAACAAAATCCAATTCGCGTACTGTTCGTGGCAACGTCAGAAAGACTGCCGGAAGCGGTAAAAGAAAGGTTGATTTGAAATAAATAATCTAATCCAGAAGAAGATTTATGGGAAAGAAAAAAGTTGCACAAAAAACAAAAGAAGAATTAATTGCCGAATCGGACAAGGTTACTGCCATTTCCGAAAAAAAATCGAGTCAGGGCGGTAAAAGAAAATTGGAGAAAGGTAGAATTTATATAAATGCCACATATAATAATACGATTATTACCGTAACAGATGAGCGCGGGAATGTTGTAACGTGGATGTCCGCAGGGTCTATCGGATTTTCTGGTCCAAAAAAATCGACTCCGTTTGCAGCCTCAAAGGTCGCTGACGCAATCGCGGCAAAATTGGAAAAAACAGGCCCTGTAAATGTTGATGTTTATATAACCGGCGTAGGAAAAGGGAGAGATTCTGCTGTGCGTGCTTTTGGAGCAAAGAATTTTAACCTCCTTTCAATTAAGGATGTCACGCCAATTCCACACAATGGTCCGCGTCCGCCAAAAACTAGAAGAATTTAAAGTATGAAAAGAGTAAAAGAAAAAAAAGAAAGATCATTAAACGCAAAACTTTTTTTAAAAGCGGACAGATGCAATTCCCCGAAGTGTGTTATGGTCCGCAGACCATATAGGCCTGGCCCGCACGGACAGAAGAGGCATACAGTTTCCGAATATGGTAAACAACTTCAAGAAAAGCAGAAGGTGCAATTGATGTACGGATTAACAAACAGACAGATGACTAATTTATTCAGTAAATATTCCAACAAGGAAGACATTGTGAAGATGCTTGAACATCGTCTCGATAGAGTTGTCTTTTTGTTAGGATTTGCGGCATCATCTCGGATAGCGCGCCAATTCATTTCTCATGGACATATTACGGTGAACGGCAGAAAGGTGACTGTGCCGTCTTTTCATGTTAGCGTGAAAGACGCGGTATCTATTCGTCCGGAATCTATGCGCCTTAAGGTTTTTGAGGGAATAGGGGAAGGGCTAAAGAAGCATTCCACTCCGCCGTGGCTCAAAATCGTCGATGCTTCTCAAGCAAAAGGCGAGTGTGTGAATGAGTTTGATATAAAAGATACGCAGTTTCCATTTGATATTAACTTAGTCGGAGAATTTTATGCTCGTTAGAAAATTTTATTATGCAATATACATATTTAAGTGAGTCAGCAAAAATAGAAAAGGTTTCTGAAAAAGACAATGTAGGTGTTTTTGATGTTGATGGGTTATACACCGGTTACGGTACTACTATAGGGCACGCTCTACGTAGGACGCTTCTCTCATCATTGCCCGGTTCGGCTATTACTCAGATAAAAATTAAAGGTGTTAGCCATGAATTTTCGACATTGCCCGGAATGCTTGAGGATATTGTTGAATTTTCATTAAATTTGAAAAAAGTGCGTTTCCATTTCTTTGCGGATCAGCCTCAAACTCTTACTCTAAAAGTGAAGGGAGAAAAGAAGATTTTTGCCGAGGATATACAATCGACCCCTCTCGTCGAGGTGGTTAACAAAGATTTATATCTCGCTACTCTTACAAAGAAATCCGCCGAGCTCGATATGGAAATCGTGGTGGAAAAAGGTTTGGGATACGTTCCGGCAGAATATCACACGGCCGAAAGATTATCCGTAGGAACGATTATACTTGATGCGGCATTTTCTCCAATAGTGAGGGTTTCTATGAGTGTTGAAAATATGCGCGTTGGAAACAAAACCGATTACAACAGATTAAGAATGGAAATAGAGACGGACGGTTCCATAACGCCATCAGAGGCAATGCACAAGTCCGCCAGTATTTTGAAAGATCACTTTGAAAAGATATTAGAGGTTCCTGTTACAAGTTCGCATCCGGAAGAACGAAAAGCAAAGACGAAAAAAGATTCAGCCAAAAAATAGACGAATTTTTATGAGGCATCAAAAAAAAGGCAGAAAACTTGGTTTAAAGCGAGGTCCGCGAAAAGCGTTTTTAAAGGTTCTCTCTAATAATCTTATTATGAGAGAAAAAATTCGCACTACCGAGGCTCGTGCAAAGGAATTAAAACCGATTGTGGACAGACTTGTAACATACGGCAAGAAACAAGATATTGCTTCTCTTCGTATCCTTTTGAGTAAATTGCCTAAGAAGGCTGCATATAAGATATATAACGAAATATCTCCGAGATATAAAAACAGAAAAGGTGGTTATACGCGCATAATTAAACATCTTACGGTCAGGAAGCATGACGCGTCGAAAATGGCCACGATAGAATTTGTATAATATGGAATATACTATTGATGCAAAAAATAAAAGACTTGGCAGAGTTGCTTCTGAAATTGCGGTTATACTGCAAGGTAAACAGCACGTAGCCTATAATCCAAGGTTGTCCGGCGTAGATCGTGTGCGCGTAAAAAACATATCAAGTCTGACCGTTTCTGGCAGTAAATACGAAGAAAAGAAGTATTATCATCACGCCGGAGCGCTCGGGCATTTAAAAGAGCAAAAGTTTGCCGATGTCTTTGAAAAAAAGCCGGCTTGGGTTTTGCGTCACGCCGTCAATTCAATGTTGCCTAAAAACAGGTTGCGCGCGAAAAGAATGCGAAGGCTTATAGTTGAATAAATAAATAAAACTATGGAAACAAAAAAGACAACAAAGAAAAAAGAAGCCGTAGTTGCTGATGAAAAGAAAGCTAAACCTGCAATTACGAAAAAAACGCAAGGCAGATATGTTGAATTTGTCGGTAGGCGCAAAACCGCTATTGCGCGAGTGCGCGTACACTTTGCAGATGGCGCAAAGAAAGATTTTTCAATTACAATTAATGATATTTCTTTCGATAAATATTTTCCTTTGGTAAAACAACAAAAGACCGTTGTTGCCCCCTTTGTCGCAATTGAATCATCGTATCCAACTACGGTTTTAGTAAAAGGAGGAGGAGCGATTACTCAAGCCGAGGCGGTGCGTTTAGGAATATCGAGGGCGCTCGTTGAGTCAATGCCGACTATCAGAAATAAATTTAAGACATTAGGATATTTGACTAGAGATCCGCGAATGGTGGAAACCAAAAAATTCGGAAAGCGAAAAGCCCGTAGAGCGCAGCAATGGAGAAAACGATAGAATAAAACTTATTTATCCCCGCCACTCTATAGAGTGGCGGGGTTTTTTTGAGTTATCCTCTTTCATGAGTATATTTTTTTGTTATTATAAGTCACATGAAAAATATAATTATAAAAATTGTTATTCTGGTTTTAGTTTTTGTCGTGGGTATGGTACTTTTATTTACAAGCAAACCGTCTAAAGAAAAACAATCTCAATATATGCAAAACAATGAATTGCCGTTTCCGTTAATTTCTAACGAAAAGGATTTTAGTTCAGTGTTACACACGGAGGAAGGAGATATAACAATAGATCTTTTTGAAAACATTACGCCGATTACTGTAAGTAATTTTGTTTCGCTTGCAAGGGCCGGATTTTATAGCGGAACGGTGTTTCATAGGGTTATCAGCGGTTTTATGATTCAAGGTGGCGATCCGAAAGGTAACGGAACGGGCGGTCCCGGATATTCTTTTCCGGACGAACCATTTTCTGGAGAATATGTGCGCGGTGTGCTCGCAATGGCAAATAGCGGTCCAGATACGAATGGAAGCCAATTTTTCATAATGCAAAGTGATGTTGCATTAAGTAAAAATTACGTGATTTTTGGCAAGGTTGTGAACGGAATAGATGTGGTTGATGAAATTGCAAATGCCAAAACTTTACCAAATCCAAATATGCCAGGGGAGATGTCCTTGCCAGAAAAGCCGATAAAAATTATTTCAGTCGAAATATTTGAAAAATAAAAAATGAGTATTTTTGACCAAATGAAATCCGCGTCTGAATTTATGAAAGGAATGACTCCGGATCAAATATCTCAGTTAATGCGTCGCGCTGAAGACAGTAAGCGCGAATTAGAAGGTTTGATAAGGAAAATAGTTTGTGAAGAGTTAGAAAAAAAGAATTTTATTTCGCGCGAAGATGCGGAAAATGTTTTTTTGAAAAAATAATCAGTTATCCACAAATTTTTTTTGTTATAATTAAAGTATAAGAAATAAATTTTTTATATTTCTTTAATGCGAAACGCTCGTAGTGCGTGTTCGCAAAAGGTCGAGTCTTCTTAGAACTAAAATAAAAATATGGTAAAAAAGAGAACAACGAAAAAAGCGGTAAAGAAAGTTGTAAAAAAGACCGCTAAGAAATCAACAAAGAAAGCTGTAAAGAGAACCGCAAAGAAATCGACGGCAAAGCGCAGGAAGAAATAGAATCTTTGTTATTCCCCGCCCCTCTTTCGAGAGGGGCGGTTTTTGTTATACTGTATAAAAGGTCAATTTTTAAAAAATATGAAGAAAAATATAGGATTTGTTGGCAGGGGCGCAAGGGGATTAATTGGTATAGTTTTCGTTTTTGTAGCCGCTAAAAATTATTTTAGTTCGAGTACGGCATCTTTTTTGTTTTTTCTTGTGGGCTTGATTCTTATCATTGAATCAATGTTGGGCTTTTGTTTATTGAAGAAAATATTTAAGAAAAAATCCGCCACGATTAAACAGAACGCTGATGAAATGCAAATGCCCCCGCGTTCTTAATTGTTTTGATATGGCCGTATTTTATTATGTCTCAAATAACATTTGATGATTTTCAGAAAGTTGATTTACGTACAGCAAAAATAATATCCGCAGAGGGTATTGCGGGCTCAGAGAAACTCGTTAAATTGCGTGTTCTTGTTGGCGACGAAGAAAGACAAATCGTTGCCGGAATTAAAAAGTCATATGCGCCTGACAATTTAGTCGGGAAAACAATTGTTATAGTTGCAAATCTTGAGCCACGCAGTCTTTTGGGTAATGTAAGTGATGGAATGGTTTTGGCGGTCAAAAATGATGATGGCGTTGCTCTTATTGTCCCAGACAAGGAATTGTCTATTTCCGGCGGACGCATTACTTGATGTTGAGTTTATAAATTTCTTCAGAGCCGTCTTTTTTATAGACAGAGAAAAATGTTTCTTTATAACGCAAAAGATTATCGAAGTCTTTTTCTATAATTGTTGCGTTTGTAGTTCCGCGAGGATCCAATTCTATTGCAAAGAATTTATTGTCCGCTTTTAGAAATAATTGAGTTGGTATATTTTTCATCCAGAACATGGCAAGGTTTTTTTCGGCAAATGTATATTCCGTATTAAGTTGAATTTTTGTGCCACGAGGCATTTTTAAATCTCCCTCATCTTTTTCCGCGCAATAAAGCCACAATTTGCCTTTTTCCATCCACATTACGATTTTCTCGTTTGGTGATATTGAATATATGTCTTGATGCTCGGCGATTTTTTCAGTGCTATTTGTTTTCCTGTCATATATGAAAAGCCCGTTGTTTTCGTCCGTAAATAATATTTTTTCTCCAATTTCTCCAACTGTAATGGAATTTATCTCTGTCGGAGCGTTTATCCTGAACGAAAATGTGTTTTTTAAGATGAGATGGGCGCCTTGCACGAAGCCCGTTTTGCTTATTCCGAATATTTCATTTTGATTAAGCGCAATGAAATCAATAGATGACGTAGCATTTGTTATCTGCTCTATCTGGACCTTTTTTATGTCGATGGCATATAGGGCTTGTCCGGTTGCAAGTATGACTTTTTCCGGGCTAAAGGGATGTATGGCGGCATATTTAATTGGTACATTTCCACGTAGATTTAACTGACGATTTTTCAGCGAAACAAATAGTTCCTGTAAATTAATCGCTGAATACGTATCCGTAATATTTTGCGCAAAAAACAATCCATTTTCGTTTTTTGTCAGCAAATAGTCCGCTGATTCATTAAAATCTACGACACGACCGCTTCTCATATTTCTCCCGTTCAAGGAGAGCAAATTCTCGTCTGTGCGCGTTATCAGTTTGTCGTTGGCGATTAATACCGCGTGGTTTGTGGTTGTTGCAAAAATGTCTTTCTCTGTTTTTATGGGCCACAATTTTATTGTGCTTATTGCGGAGACCAGTCCGGGTTCCACCGTTAATTGTTTTTCCCAGTCGATAAAGCCGTTTTTCCGTATTGATAGGCTATACGTATCCGGAGTGAAATTTTTTAGAAATATGCCCCTGTTTATGATTCCCGGTGTCTTTTCTATCTTTTTATTATTTATGAAAACTTCAGCATCGGATGGCGTGAATTTAATAAAAATTGCCCCTGTTTTTGTAAAGCTGAAAGATGCTAAGTCAAACACTAATCCTTGCGTGGAAATGATAAGATACGCTCCCGCAATTAGAAAGGCTATCAGTATGGAAAACAGCAGTATTTTTCTGTTTTTTTGGTGCATAATGTCCAATAACATTATCTCATTTTTATCTTTTGGAAAAGCGTTTTCTTGAATTCGGCTTTCGGAAAGGCTACAGTGATTATGTATAAAATCCAATGTTTGTAAGAAAAATAGGCATAGATCTCGGGACGACCAACACGCTCGTTTTCCTTCCCGATAAAGGTATCGTTATTAACGAGCCTACCGTTGTTGCATTAAGAAAACCGGATAATACGGTTTTGGCTGTCGGTTCAGAAGCAAAAGAAATGGTTGGCAGAACACCGGATAATATTGTTACATATAAGCCTTTGAAGGATGGAGTAATCGCTGAATATTATATTACGCAGGCTATGCTAAGTTACTTTATTTCCAAAAGCATAGGTAAATTTAATCTTTTTAGGCCGGAGGTGGTAATATCCGTACCGGCAGGTATTACATCTACAGAGCACAGAGCTGTTATGAATGCTGCAAAGGAGGCCGGAGCGCGAGAGGTATATTTAGTTAAAGAACCGCTTCTCGCTTCTCTTGGCGCCGGTATTCCAATCCATTCTTCCGAGGGCAATATGATCGTAAATATCGGTGGAGGCACAACTGAAGTAGCCGTCATTTCTTTAGGTGGAATCGTCGCGTGGTCAAGTCTGAGAGTCGCGGGTAATAGATTTGATCATTCGATTATGGAATATATAAAGAAAAAATATGGCCTTGCGATAGGAGAAGGCACCGCAGAAAATATCAAAATCAATATTGGCACGGCAATTCCAAGTCGCTCAAAACATGAAATGAAAATTAGAGGAAGAGATATAGCGTCCGGACTTCCTAAGGATTTGATTATAAATTCAAACGAAGTTGCTGAAGCAATAAATTCGCATCTCGTCGACATTGTAAATGCAGTGCAGTCTGTGTTTAATGTCACTCCGCCCGAACTTGCCGCAGATATTATGGAAAAAGGTATAGTGATGTCCGGAGGAAGCGCGCAGTTACGCGATTTTGACGAATTCTTTAAACGATCTCTCGGAGTCTCGGCTTATATAGCCGAGGATCCAATCCTATGCGTTTCAAAAGGAACAGCTACCATTCTAAATCATTTGGACGTATATAAGAGAACCTTGCTCACAAAGCATTAAAATTATGCTTTTGGCTCATGAATCTAAAATAGAAGATTTCAAGCGCGCAATCAGCGCTGGCACGCTTCGAAATGCGTATCTTTTTTTTGGAGATGAACATATTGGTAAGCGCTCTTTTGCATTAGCGCTTGCTAATTTTTTAGAAACCGGCGAATTCGATATTCCAACAAAACAACTCATCGATGTTTCCGTTTTTTCACCCGACGAAAAAGGGATTATTTCCATAGACACATCGCGAGCGATAAAAAGATTTTTGTCCGAAAGGCCATTTTCCTCTACGAGAAAAACCGCGATTGTAGATATGGCGGAATCTCTTACTACTGAAGCGCAGGGGTCGTTATTAAAAATAGTTGAGGAACCTCCACAGCACGGAATGATTATTTTAATTTCCGCCAACACGGAAAGATTGATTACGCCATTGATTTCTCGATTGTCAAAAGTGTATTTTGCGAGAGCCTCTTCCGATTATTTAGAGAAAAATCTGATTTTACACTATAATATACCCATAGTAGAGGCTAATCGGATTGCGAAGGCGTCATTTGGAAAAATTGGTTTGGCTATAGCTTCTGCGATGGATAATCAAGAAAAATCCGCAGTGAATGATACATTGCGCGATATTATAAGAGAAAATATTAATGTTTTGCGAAAAAATGATGTTATCAAAAATTCCTCTAAAATAAGCAGTCTCTTAAAGAAAGACACCGAATGTGCCCAATTTAATGTTAATCCGCAGTTACAAGAAAAAGCCGTCAATCAAATTTTAAATAGAAAATAAATATGGATACCGTTATAGCAAATTTAACCCAAAGCATAAAAACCACTATTGAATCTTTTCGTGAGGAAATAATGGGAATACGCGCAGGGAGACCCAATGCGGGACTCGTTGAAGACATTAAGGTCCAATATTATGGACAAAGTACTCCAATTAAACATCTCGGATCGGTTGGCATCCAGCCTCCTCGTGAAATAAGTATTCAAGTATGGGATATGGGTGCGGTTACAGCTGTTGCGAAGGCAATTGAAACGTCACCGCTCGGAGTCTCCGCAACTATTGATGGGAATTCAATCAGGATTTTTCTTCCGGAATTAAGCGAAGAAAGAAGGGCCGAACTTATAAAAGTTGTGAAGAAGATTTCAGAACAATATAGAATTCAGATAAGACATATTCGTGATGAGGCCAATAAATCAGCCGAGAAGGTTTTCGAAGACGAATCAATTGGCGAAGACGCTTATTTCCGTATTCGCGAAGATATTCAGAAACTCATTGATGGAGCAAATGATCAGATAGAAAAAGAGGTGAATTTAAAGATAGGGGAAATACAAGAATAATGATTGAAACAATTCTTGTCATAATTTCTATTTCAATTCTGATTTTGGCGCATGAGTTTGGTCATTTTTGCGCAGCTAAAATGTTTGGGATTGGCGTAGAAGAATTTGGCTTTGGATTTCCTCCTCGACTTTTTGCAAAGAAAATTCGTGGAACAGAATACAGTATCAATGCATTGCCGTTTGGTGGTTTTGTGCGTATGTTAGGGGAAGATGGAGACAATGTTGAAAAACAATCGGAATCTAAGATACAAGAGGCATCAAAAAGTTTTTCGAGACAGTCTGCAACAAAAAAAATAATAGTTCTTGTAAGCGGAGTATTTTTAAATATTGTATGCGGATGGATTTTGTTCAGCGCCGTTTTTATGATAGGAACTCCGTCTTATCTGATAGTGTCCGGAGTCGCGGATTCTTCGCCGTCATCCAACGCCGGGATTGTCCCCAATGACATCATTATAAAAGCAATATCGGGTGCGCGCTCCATAGAAGAGCCTATGACGGCAGACGATTTTATAGGGTTTGTTACTTCCGTTCAAGAAGAAACGATTGATTTAACAGTGAGACGCGGAGAAGAAAATGTGTCCGTTTCGTTGAATGGCAGGGTAAATCCGCCACGCGGAGAAGGATCTCTTGGTTTGTCTTTGTCGACAACGGGAGCCGACAAGAAAAATATTTTTACTTCGTTGTATTATGGCGGCAAAGAAATGATAAGCGCGTTTGTGTTTATCGCCGGCAGTTTTATTGATCTTATCGCAAAAATATTTACATCTCCCGAAGCTGTAAAAAATGTTTCCGGTCCAATAGGAATAATAATGATAGCCAAACAAGCGAGCAACTTAGGTTTTGTATTTTTCATACAGTTGATGGCTGTCATATCGGTTGATCTTGCTGTCCTGAATTTAATTCCTTTTCCTGCGTTAGATGGTGGAAGAATCGTTCTTGCGTTTTTCGAAAAAATCAAAGGACGTTCTCTTTCTTTAAAAATACAAACGCTGATTAATGGCGTTGGTTTTCTTCTTCTTATAGCTCTTATGATCCTCGTTTCTATACAGGACATATCAAAATATTTCTAATATTTAGCCGATTGTAAAAAGGCATTTTTTTTGATAGAATACGGCTATTCTTATTTTGAGCGTTTTGGCGAGTTAGATATTGGCCAAAAAGATGCACTAATTAATTTTTTTATGATTTTAAGAAAAAATATAGGCATAGACCTCGGAACTCATACGACGCAGATATATCTCGAGAAAAAGGGGATTGTTGTCAATGAACCCTCGATAATCGCGTTTAATAATCGTACGAACAGAATTGTCGCCCATGGATTTGAGGCAAAAAAAATGATGTCAAGAACTCCTGCGCATATTACCGCGCTACGCCCGATTGTAAACGGAATCATTTCCGATTTTGATATGGCTAAGGAAATGATTCAGAGATTCTTGAAAAATGAAAGATTTCCTAAATCCTTTATTACAAGAATGGTTGTCAGCGTTCCTACGAATTTAACAGAAGTTGAAAGAAAGTCAGTTGAAGATTTATTAAAAGAGGTTGGAGCATCGTCCGTATATTTGATAGAACAACCGCTTGCCGCAGCATTCGGGAGTCAGCTTGATATCAACTACCCTACCGCATATTTGATAGTGGATATTGGTGCGGGTACGACTGATATGGCTATTATTTCAATGAATGGCATTGTTGTATCCAAGAGATTAAAAATCGCAGGCGACTATTTGGATCAAGAAATAATAAAAGCTGTCCGTGAGGAACTCAAGTTGCATATTGGGGAGCCGACGGCGGAAGATGTGAAAATAGGTACGGGATCGGCGGCGCCGCTCGGAGAGCGTTTGGAAATATCAATTCGTGGCAGAGATATGTTGAGCGGTCTTCCGCGTGAGGTTGCAATTAAGGATACGCAAGTTCGTTTTTGGCTTGCCAGACCACTGAAACTTTTGGTCGAAGCTCTTAAGGACCTTATTGAAATTACCCCGCCGGAGCTTGTTGGGGATATACATAAAAATGGAGTATATCTTTGCGGTGGAGGAAGTTTATTGCGTGGGTTAGGACAGCTTTTTGAAAAAGAAGTTGGCGTGACCGTTTGGACCGTAGAAGAGCCTCTTACAAGCATTGCGAGAGGAACTGGAATGGTGGCAGAAGATTTTGAAAAATTTAGCCATGTCGTAAATAATTTTGCGCGACTAAAGCTCGGAGATTCCGATGCATAATTAAAGATGCGCTCGCATCTTTCTAGTTGTTTATGAAAAAAATCATTGTCACATTTGTTTTTATAGCCGCTATCGCGGTTCTGTTTTTTGTTGTAAGGCAAGGCAGATTTCTGGTTTTTACCGATTCCTCAAGAATTTTTTTCAAAGACATTTTTAAAATATCCAAATTGTCGTCTGAAATATCTCGACTTACAACGGAAAATCAAAAATTAAAAATAAAAATTGATGATTTGGAAAAAAATTCTAATCCGGAAGAGTTTTTATATTCTCATATGGAAGCCCGAGTGTATTCGAGATATCCATCAAATGACAGATCTCTTATAATTGTTTCGGCCGGGTCAGATAACGGAATTGCCGTGAATATGCCGGTTTTTCTTCCAACAGGCGCTCTTGTTGGAAGGGTGTCGCAGGTTTTTCGTACCCAAAGCGTAATAGAAACTGTTTTTAGTTCACAATGGAAAACAAGCGTCGGTATAGGCAAAAACACTAAGGCGGTGCTTCAGGGAGGTAGCAACCCTTCCGTAGCTCTTATTTCAAAAGAAAGCCAGATTACCGCCGGAGATTATGTTTATAATCTCGCCCCCGAATATCCATTGCGCTCTTTTGTGGGAACAATTTCATCGGTTCATTCGGGCATAAATGACGTATGGCAGACTGCTGAAATTGTCGTACCTTATGAAATTCAAGATATAAAATCAGTGTTTATACTTATAGATTTTCCATAATGACGAACATTATCAATCATCTTCGCGCTTTGTATTTTTTGTTTCTAATTTGCATTGCGTTTGTTATCCAGCAATCCAGAATATTCGAATATGGCGGTATCAATCCAAATCTTGTGATGTTAGTGTTTTTAGTTTTTATTTTTCATAGACGGCTTTTGATACGCGAAGCTATAATTATTTCCGTTGGATTTTTATTATTTTCTGTTCAATTTTCCGTATCGTGGGCAATCGCCATTTTTATTTCATTTTTAATGGCTATGTTTATAAGGAGGCTATTGACCGGCAATATATTTTTGGATTTTATAATTGTTCTCGTCGTTCTCACGCCCGTTTTTTATGTAATTTCCGAATGTATTTTTAACATATTGCATTCCGGACTTAACTTTGTTGATTTTCATTTTGTTTTTTCCGGTTTTATTTTGAACGAAATTATATATAATTTGCTTTTTGGAATAACATTCTGGATATTATCTGCCGTGTTATCAAAATCGCCGTCCATTTTTCATGAATAATAATCAATACATTAATTTTGAAGACATACTTTCCGATAAACCAGAAGATTCCGATTTGGTTGAGGTTCCAGTTGCAGATAATGTGTTTCGCGCGTTTTTATTTTTTGTCACACTTGTTTTCGCCGTCGTATTCGTTAAATTTTTTCTCATCCACGCTGTTCAAGGAGACGCTTTAAAACAAAGGGCTATCGCAAATATGACCGATTCTGTCGTGCGACCTGCCCCGAGAGGCGCAATATTAGATAGTTTTGGAAAGCCATTGTTGCATAACGAACTTTCAAATAAAGCCTTTCTTTTGCCAAGAGATTTGCCGGAAGATCCTGAAGAGAGACTGACTTTGGTAAAGAAAATCGGGAATATAATTGGAATTGCTTGGGAAGACCTGAAAAAAAATATTGAAGAGAAAAATTGGGGACAAAGCGACAGATTACTTTTATCGGCGGACATTACTCACAACGAACTCGTAGACTTATCGTCATTAAACGCGCGCGGTGTTTATATAGAACAAGGTTTTAAAAGGGTACACGAATTTCCTTTTGCCTTTTCGCATGTACTGGGATATACAGGGCTTGTAAATGACGAAGACATAAAAAACAATGATTCATTGGTTGTTGATGATGAAATAGGAAGAACCGGACTGGAGGCATATTATGATGAGTACATAAGAGGCATAAACGGCATAGAAATTTTTTTCAGAAATTCTATTGGCCGAGTGGAAGAAAAGAGATCAATGAGCGAGTCTGTTCCGGGAAAAACGGTTAAGACCAGTATCGATCGCGACTTGCAGGTATTTATGTATGAGAGACTTTCCGCGGCATTAAAAGATCTTGGAAAAAATATTGGGGTTGCTATTGCGATGAATCCGCAAAATGGAGAAGTTTTGGGTATGGTTAATATTCCAGGTTTTGATTCTTCTAAAATTGCGGATTTTTTGGATGCCCCATTCGACCCGCTCTTTGATCGGGCAATCCGTGGCTTATATAACCCCGGTTCGGCTATTAAACCAATTGTTGGTATAGCCGCTCTCGAAGAAGGTGTTGTTACGGCGGAAACAGAGATATTTTCACCGGGATACATAGAAATTGAAAACCCTTATGATCCTTCGAATCCAAGCCGTTTTTTGGACTGGCAACCTAATGGATGGGTCAATATACATAGCGCTCTCGCAAAATCGAGTAACGTTTTCTTTTACGAAGTTACCGGCGGTTTTAAAAATCAGGCCGGCATAGGAATTCAAAAGTTAAAAGATTGGTGGAGTGCTTTTTTGCTTGGAAGCAAAACAAACATTGATTTGGTCGGTGAACGTATAGGTTTTTTGCCTGATCCGGACTGGAAAAAATCAAAGAGGAATGATGAATGGAGAATTGGCGATACGTACAATGTCGCAATAGGGCAGGGCGACCTTATGGTTACACCGATAGCGTTATTAAATAGTATTGCCGCTATTGCAAATGGAGGAATTCTCTATAGGCCAAGAATAATGACTGAAATTTTAGATGAAAACGGCGATGCGGTTTTACGCAGTTCTCCAGAAATACTTTCTGACATACGAGACGATATAAAAGATGGTGTGCAAGACGTAAGAGAAGGTATGCGTGACGTTGCTCTAAAGTCTTATGGTACGGCGCATTCTCTTTCTTTGTTGCCATTTCAAGTTGCGGCAAAGACCGGCACTGCGCAAATTCAGAACAATTCGAAAGTTAATGCTTTTTTTGTCGGGTATGCGCCGTTCGAAGATCCAAGTATCGCGCTCATAGTATTAGTTGAAGATGCAAGGGAGGGGAGTTTGAATACTATCCCTGTGGCAAAAGATATTTTCCTGTGGTATTATGAAAACCGGTTAAAACACTAAATTTATGGATACAACATACCTTACGAAGGATAAGTACGATGAGATGGTCAAAGAATTAGAGGAGTTAAAAACTACCGGACGCAACGATGTTGCCGAACGGTTGAGACACGCAAAAGAGCTCGGAGATCTTTCTGAAAATTCAGAATATCAAGAGGCTCGCGAGCAACAATCGATTATTGAACAGAAAATTGTTCAGCTTGATGAATTGTTAAGAAACGCTTCCATTATTAAGCACTCGTCCGGCGATACGATAATCAAAGTGGGCTCTCATATAACAGTGAAAAATGGTTCAGAAGAATTTCAATATACAATTGTCGGTTCTCAAGACGCGAATCCTGCGGAGGGGAAAATATCTAACGAATCTCCAATAGGACGAAGTGTGCTCGGACTCACCGTAGGCGATGTTGCCGTTGTATCCGTTCCCAAAGGAGAAATCTCGTTGAAAATATTAAGTATTGAATAAGATTGCATAGTTCCTTATGCGCGAAGATATTATAAGAGAACGGGAAAAAAAACTTGATTATTATGAACAGACAGAGTCTGCTTTTCCCGCAAGCGTAAAGCTGAGTCATCGCGTTTCTGATGTTCTCGACAATTTTACTGAACTTCTGTCTACCGAAAAGAAAGTTCAAATAGCAGGAAGAATTTTTGCATTGAGAGATCAAGGAAAAATAATCTTTGTCGATATCAAAGACGGAGATTCTAAGATACAGATTATAATAAAAGAAGAGACAAAAAATCGGCCGCTATTAAAAGATTCGGTTGACGTTGGAGATTTCATATCTGTTAAAGGAACTCCTTTTATAACAAAACGGGGCGAAAAGAGCGTAGTTGCGCAGATGGTACACATTGTTTCTAAAAGCATAAGACCCATGCCTTCTTCTTGGTATGGAATAGAAGACATAGAAACTAAATACAGAAAAAGATATCTTGATATTTTGCTAAATGATGATGTAAAAGATATTTTCAGAAAAAAAGAAATATTTTGGGATACAATAAGAAATTTTTTAAAAGAAAATAATTTTTTTGAAATACAAATGCCTGTGTTAGAGCCAGTTCCGGGTGGGGCTGAAGCGGAGCCGTTTATAACACATCATAACGCGCTCGATAGAGATTTTTATTTGCGTATTTCGCTTGAGCTTCCGCTCAAGAAAATGCTTGTTGCCGGATTTGACAGTATTTTTGAAATAGGAAGAATTTTTAGAAACGAGGGCATTGATCGCGAACATTTGCAGGATTATACGCAAATGGAATGTTACAGGAGTTTTTGGGATTATAACGATATGATGAAATTCGTGGAGTCGATGTACAAAAAAGTAATCAAGGCTGTTTTTGGTACTCTTTCTTTGTCACATGGCGGTTCCAAAATATCTTGGGCAGGCAAATGGCCTACTGTTGACTATTTCGATATTTTTAAGAAAAAAACCGGAATAGATTTATCTGTTGCAACCAATGAAATGTTAATTAAAAAGGCCGCAGAATTTGGAATTCCTGTAGAAAATAATTTAGGTAAGGGCAGGATTATAGATTTGATATATAAAAAAATGGTTCGACCTACGCTTATTAAGCCGTGTTTTCTTATCAATCCTCCCGTTGAAGTTGAGCCGCTTGCTAAAAGAATGCCGTCAGATCCGAATAGAGTTGAGAGGTTTCAGATTTTGGCATATGGCACGGAATTGGGTAAGGGATTTTCAGAGTTAAATGACCCGCGCGATCAAAGAAAGAGATTTGAAGAACAGGCAAAATTACGTTCCGAAGGGGATTCTGAAGCGCAAAGAATGGACGAAGATTTTATTGAAGCCTTGGAGTATGGAATGCCTCCGGCGGCCGGATTTGGAGTTTCCGAGAGGCTATTTTCTGTGTTAATGGAGAAACCAATCAGAGAAATCGTCGTGTTTCCTCTCGTAAGAGAAGATAATAAATAGATTATGTTAAACGTAAATTTTTTAAGGGAAAATCCAGATCGTGCAAAACTGCTTCTTGCAAGGAAGAAAGTTGACGGAAAGCTCGTTGATAAATTTTTGAGATATGACGAAGAATGGCGTAAAAAAACGCAGGCTATTGATGAGTTAAAGTCTGAACAGAATTCGATAACAAAAGAGATATCGTCTTCCGGAAACGGTAAAAATGAATTTCTTGCAAAAGCGCAGGTGTTAAAAAAACGTATTGCAGAAATTGAAATTGAGAGAGATGAGATGGAAAAAAAGAAAAATGAAATTCTTAATAATCTTCCAAACGCGCCTTTCGAAGATGTTATTGAGGGCAAAGATGAAAATGAAAATAGAGTTTTGAGGCAAGTTGGAGAAAAGCCATCGTTTGATTTTGTTCCGAAAGATTATATGGAGCTTGGAGAATCTCTCGATCTCATAGATACAAAGACCGCTTCGGAAGTGGCTGGGACAAGATTTGGATATTTAAAGAATGAGGGAGCGTTGCTCGAGTTTGCGTTAATAAGAATTGCGTTAGACACCGCGCTTCCTTATGGGTTTACGCCGGTTATTCCTCCGGTAATGATTCGTCCGGAGGTATATGAGGGCATAGGGAGACTCGCATCTGACCAAAAAGACGAAAGATATTTTATAGACCAAGAGGGGATGTATCTTATCGGCAGTGCTGAACATACCCTGATTCCGTTGCATATGGGAGAAACATTAGAAGCTTCGGATCTTCCAAAGAGATACGTTGGATTTTCGACATGTTTTCGAAGAGAAGCGGGTTCGTATGGAAAAGATACCAAAGGCATTTTACGCGTGCATCAATTTGATAAAGTTGAATTTATTTCTTTCGCGCATCCGGAGAAATCTGAAGACGAACATAAATTTTTATTGTCATTGCAAGAGGAATTAATGCAGAAACTAGAATTGCCATATCGCGTAGTGGAAAATTGCACAGGAGATATGGGCTGGACCGATGCTCGACAATTTGATGTTGAGGCATGGTTTCCATCTCAGAATAAATATCGTGAGACTCACTCGTGTTCGAATACTACCGATTTTCAATCTCGTGGTATATCCACGAAATATAAAGACAAAGACGGGAAACGCGAGTTTGTGCATACCCTAAACGCGACCGGTTTTTCACAGCGACCTATTCTCGCTATTTTAGAAAACTTTCAGACAAAAGAAGGTACAATTAAGCTTCCGGCATTGCTTGCAAAATATGTTGGCAAAAAGGAAATAAAAAAGAAGTAATTCTAAGGGTGTCGGTAGAGATTTCCTGCGTATTATCTGATAAAATGGGAGGAGGATGAAGACGTTTCTCAAGATAATATTTTGGATAATTGTTGTTCTAATAGTCGCATATTGCGGATATTTTATTTATACAAAATGGATGAGTGGAGAAAAATTTCCCGAAAAGAAGATTGAACAGTCCATAGAAAATGCGAAAGATTTATCAAATTATGTTGCTTCTAAAACAAAAGAATCCATAACCGAAAAGGCCGGAAATTATGCGCGCGGAGTTGTCTCGGAGGCGCTTTCCTCCGTCGCCCAAAAAGTTAATAATTTTGCGATTAAGATATCCGGAGAGCCTGAGCAGTCTATCAATTCATTTGCATCTGATTCTTCATCGAATACCTCGACGACCTTTCCGGATACAATCTCGGTTTCAGGTTCAGAATATGAAATTCCACCTCCTTTTGCGGCCCTGATTACGGAAGTTGGGCAACCGCTTGCATTTTCTATACAAAATCGGGGATATGCATACTCAATCAATTGGGGGGATGGTATTATTTCTGACGGAATTGTGTCTGATACCGGCATTGCGATAAGCTCTCATATTTGGCAATCAAAAGGAGATTATTCAGTTAAGGTTGATGTGAAAGAAAATGGAGCGCAAAAGTATTTTTACACATTACCAGTAAGAGTATATGAAAAATAATATGCAAAATCCGTCAGCGCTTTATACATTCGGAAAACGGGATAAAAGAAAAAAAACCGGATTATATTACGCAATAGTTTTTATCGTGTTGGTTGTATTAATCGTTCTTGCCGTATGGTTTGTGCTTTTTTGCGGTTGTTGGAAGGTGAAGACAATTTCTGTTAATGGTACGCGCCTCATAAACGATTCTACAGTAATATCCGCGTCCTCGGCGCAGATTCATTTGAAGAGTGGGGTGTTCGGAGTTCTCGGTAGCGACAATATACTTTTTTGGAAATTTGGGTCCAAATACATCTCACTATCGGAGATACCGGAAGTGGATGGAGTTTCATTTGAGATTGATGTTTTAAAGCGTTCCGTATCGATAAACATTTCAGAAAGGTTTTTGTCCGCAGTTGTATGCGACAATGAGAATTATGAATGCTATGCGATTGATAAAAGTGGACTGATTTTTGCCAGAGTGCCTTTTGCAGAAGGAATTTTGATTCCGCGATTTGAACGGGCCAAAGACGACAATTTAATCATTGGCGGACGCTATTTTAAAAACGCTGATTGGTTGTCCAATATACTCGAAACATTGCGGGCTATAGGTGTAAAAAATTTTGTTCCGGACAAAATTATAATCAAAGGCGATTCGTTTGAAGAATGGGAAGCCCATATTCCGTCCGGACCGGTTTTTTATTTTAATATGACATTTGTGCCGAATAATTTTGACGGCATAATGCAAAATATCGCAAATCGCATTGATATAAGTAGCATAACGTATTTTGATTTCAGAGTTCAAGACAGAATTTATTATAAGTGATATACGAAAATCGATGTGCCTGCGCGGAAATCAGGTGTCGGAATTTTTGCCATTCCTCCCTCGTTTTCTGTTTTTAATTCTTGAAGCCAATCGTAAGGCTCCTGTATGTTGCGCTTAAATCCTTTAGTTTCTTTTGCAAAAGATTGAGAAAGAGTGTTTACGGATATTGCTATCCACTCGATTCCTTTGTCCATGGGATTTCCTTTATTTGCGTCCCATCGCTCAATATTTTCGTTTCCAAAATAGTATTCCGGATTTCCTGCGCCAAAATAATCTATTGCAATTTTTCCTATAGCTACGCCGTTTTTTTCCATATCGTTTTTCCATAACTTTAGTCTTTTCAGATCTTGTCCCCAATCATAATTGGAATCAGTTGCTATATTGTATCCATTCCACAAACCTCCTCCGATTGGATTGAAATACGAAATAAAATATGGAAATGCCGTTATTGTTGAAATTATCATACATAGAACAAGTGCAATTATATACAATGTAAATTTATGAGACGGTTTTTTATCTTGGTCGCTCGTGATTGCGGACGATATGGCAGTTTTAATTGAATTTGTCTCTATAATATAAATGAGCGGTATGGCTGGCAATAAATGCCGGACTCCTATATTGAGGTTGCTTTTTATGCTATATGCCCAATATAGAATTAAAAACGCAATTATTGAAAATTCATACGTATGTATTCCAATATACTCGCTAAATTTTTCCCTCCTTTTTAATATTGAAGGAAGCATATTTTTTATTCCGGCAATTATTCCTCCTAAAATAAGGATTAATGCAGGAAGAGCTTCTTTTGTTGCAAAAACCGTTGGGAAATAGTAGAGCCAACCTTTATTTGTAACTTCCCCTAATAAATAACCCGTGTTGCCTCCGGTTGACCGTGTCATTACCATAAGGATCCCCAGCATATAATGTCCAATTGGCCGGAAAATAGGACTTTGAGATAGGTAAATGTTTAGAGTTTTAAGCGGTTCTATTTTAAATTCACTGAGTATCGCGGTTGTATCTGAGATTTGTCTGTCGATGGGATAATTAATCGTAAATATAAAATATACCGCGTAAATTATTGCTATAGAAATTATAAAAATAATCGCAGTTGACCTTATAAAAAACCATAGCCTCTTCAGCGGTTTATATTGGATGGAGTTTATTTTATGCCTTCGCCATTCCGCTATAAACACAATTAGTGAAATGAATGCAAATAGCGGAAAGAGCAGTACGTTTGAAAACTTTAGCAGTTCGGCGATTCCCAAACATATTCCGGACAATATAAGTTTTTTCTTTGTCGGGAAAGTTAAAAATGACGAAAAAGAAAAAAGAGCGATGATTGTTCCAAGTGTCGCTCCCACATCCGTTGTAACTAAATGACCGTGCGCGAGCACAGTAGGCGACAGTCCGAAGAATATTGTGGGAACAAGCGCCCACCATCCGCCCATAAGCTCCTTTGCCCAAAAAAACACAACCGCAATCGTTATTAACGTTAGAAGAATTGGGGCTATGCGCGCCCAGAACACGATTAAATCGGCGTCATTACCGGAGTTATATAAAAATTCTGTACCTGAATCCCATTGTCCATTCAGATCTTTTGCCCAGCTTTTATGTTCCGTCGGAAAAGACAGATCGAAAAACAGAAGCGGAATTCCGGACAGAGCCTTTACAAGCGGAGGGTGTTCCGGATTGAGACGATAGTCGAGATATTTTACATAGCTATATCCCGATGGAATGTGAGCGAGCTCGTCCATTGTTCCGGATTCTTTGCTCGATGATATGAGCATCATGGCTCCTGCAACGCACAATATAACGATGACCAATATATATTGCGGAAGAAGCGCTTTTTTGATTGTTTGCCTCATTTTGATATGATTATAATATAACTTTTTTATGAGAATATTTCATCGTCCTAAAAAGTCCGGTTTTTCGCTCGTTGAGCTTTTGATATACGTCGGCATTTTTGCCGTAAGCTCGGTTTTCTTAATCAGTATTCTAACGGTTGTTACCCAAGTGCAATTGAAACAAGTTTCCGTCAGCGAATTAAATCAACAGCTTTCATTTGTAAACGATACAGTAAAGCGTGTTGTGCAGTCATCAAGTCTTATCGATATGCAGTCCGGAGTTTCAAGTTCTACCCTTGCGTTGCGTATGGCCTCATCTTCCGTTGATAAGACATATATTTATTCGAGTGGTACCATATTATATCTTGAGGAAATAAATAATTCTGGCACTGCAACAATCACTCCGCTTACGGACTCAAATGTCATTGTTGATGGATTTTCCGCGACAAAATATGAAAACCCCACAGGTTTTTCTGTGGTCGGTATCCAGCTTATGTTAAGTTACAATACAAACAATGCTAAGGCCTCGGCTACTCGGTCTCTTCAGACCGCCGTTGGGAGGATTTCTGCGGCAGAGTTTGACTCATCGGTTTATCCTAATGCAGATGCGAGCCATGATTTAGGCACATCATTAAAGAAGTGGAAGGACGCATATTTTTCAGGAGTTCTTGGTATAGGGATTACGAGTTTTTCATCCGGATACAAGCTCGTTGTGAGTGGAGGAGATATGGCAACGAGCGATGTTAACACGGGATTTGTGGTGAAAACGCCAAGTGGCGCCGCGTGTTATAGATTAGGAGTTACGAATGCCGGCTCGGTTACTTCAACCGTAGTTACTTGTCCGTAAAAGATACAGTTTTTAGCTATTAGTTTTTAGTTGTTAGAGAAGAAGGGCAAAAATAAATTAGTTAAAAGTTTTTAAAGTTCATAAAGTTTGTAAATTAGGAGGATAAAAGTATATAGAATATTGTATATAGTATATAGGCACAGATAAATCCATTCAGAAATTCAATCATTGATTCATTAAATCGAAATTCAAAATTAGATAATTAGAAATTATGAATGATAGTGAAACAAGACAGTGCCAAAACCCCGATGCTTTGATCGGGGCTCGCGACCCCCAAAGGGGCGTCGGAGTTAAGTAATTAGAAATTATGAGCCAAAGCGAATCAAGACGGTGTCAAAATTGCAAAACAGATTTTGAAATCACGCCTGATGACGAGGCGTTTTATCAGAAAATCGACGTTCCACCACCCACGTTTTGTCCGGAGTGTAGATTAATTAGAAAACTAACATGGAGAAATGAGAGAGTTCTTTACAGGAATGAATGTTCTTTGTGCGGTCAAAAAACTATGTCTATGCATTCTCCCGAAATGAAAAGAGTGGTTTATTGCAGAAGTTGCTGGCATTCTGATAAATGGGATGGTCAGACATTCCAAAAGGAATATGATTGGAACGTGCCTTTTTTTGCCCAGCACAAAGAACTTCAGGAAACCGTTCCCGTATTTAATTTATTATTGCTTCGGGACAATCCAAATAGCGACTTTTCTAATTTTTTAGCGGGTTCAAAGAGTGCATATCTTTCGTATTCTATAGTTGACGTTGAAAATGTGAGATATGTTGCATATAGCGACAAATGCAAAGAATGTGTTGATTGCTTCGGTTTGAAAGATTCGGAGCTTTGTTACGAAAGCATGGATGGAGTAAAAAATTACAGGACGACATATTCGATTGATTCTAAGGATTGTATGAATTCTTCGTTCATATTTTCGTGCTCGAATTGCGACGAATGTTTTATGAGTTCGAATCTTAGAAACAAGCGATTTGTTTTTCGAAACAAACAATTGGGAGCGGATGAATATAAGGAAGTTATAAAATCCATTAATTTAGGTAGCGACAGTGTTATAAAAGAATTGCGAGACGAGTTTTTCGAAATGAAGAAAAAATCTTTACATAAATTCGCGCGCATAGTAAATTCGGACAATTGTTCCGGAAATAATATAGAAAATTCCACCAATTCAAAACGTATATTTAACGGGCATGATGTAGAAAATGTTTCGTATTCCGTGCGCGTTTTTGATTTAAAGGACGGCATGGATTGTTGTGGCACAGGGAGATGCGAACTTATGTATGAATCTGTTGTGGCCGGATTCGGCGGATATAATTCCAAATTTATTCATTTTACTGATGTTCCTCATAGTCTCACATATTGCACATACTGCTACAATTCCTCCCACCTCTTCGGCTGTGTAGGCCTTCGTAACAAAGAATATTGTATTCTCAATAAGCAATACACTAAGGAAGAGTATGAATCCCTGATACCCAAGATCAAAAGCCATATGAATGATA
>CAYUXY010000004.1:39060-65155 GCA_964449245.1 uncultured Candidatus Saccharibacteria bacterium | reverse complement strand
CACGTTTTTAACTCATTATCCATCACTGTCGTTCTAATTCAAAAGAGTAATTGGGCTAAGGAGGTTGAGTATGTTAGATATTGAAGGCAAAATAACGACCTCGCATAAAATAGCGTTGGTATATCCAGATGTTCCTCTAGTACAACCAGAGAAGAGGTGGGCTGAATTTTCGGCAATAATTCATTTTTGGAAAGTAATTCCAGACGAAAGAAATCCCATTGTAAGAGGATGGTGCGGAATTTTTTCATTAAAATGTCCTTTCGTAGGAATTTTTAATGAAGTGGGCTATGTCAACATTCCAGACATAATCGTTATAAATAACCCAGAAATGTTTTATCAAGCGTTTGCTTATATCGATCAATATATAAAAAAAATAAAAATACTCTCCGAGGGTGACGCTAGGCTTTCTGGATTAATATAGACCCGTGTAAATAACCCCCTGCAATTTATTGCAGGGGTTTCGCTTTTTTCTGTATTTGGATATTATGAATGCATATTTTGATATGGAATACATTCCGACAATCGGGCTCGAAATACACGCGGAGCTTAAAACAAAGTCAAAGATGTTTTGTTCCTGCGCGAACAATCCTGACGAAAAGAAGCCTAACGTAAATGTGTGCCCAATATGCCTCGGGCACCCCGGAACGCTCCCTGTGGCGAACGAGAGCGCCATAAAAAGCGTTTTAAGGCTCGGTGTGGCAATAGGTGGTACGCTTGCCGAAACATCTAATTTTGACAGAAAGAGCTATTTTTATCCGGACCTTCCGAAGGGGTACCAGATTTCCCAATATGATCATCCGCTTGTTTTGGGAGGCGAACTCGCGGGCGTAAAAATAACACGCGTGCATCTGGAAGAAGATACCGGCAGGCTTTTGCATGAGATACCTAACGATCTGCAAAACGACAAATCAACATTTATAGATTTTAACCGAGCGGGCGTGCCTCTTATGGAGCTTGTTACGGAGCCGGTCATAAGAAGCGGAGAAGAGACGCTTATATTTGCGAAAGAGTTGCAACAGCTTCTGCGTTATTTGGGAATTTCAGACGCGGATATGGAAAAAGGCCAGATGCGTGTTGAGGTGAATATTTCTCTTCGTAAATCAGAATCAGACGCATTTGGAACAAAAGTTGAGGTTAAAAATCTCAATTCTTTCCGTTCTGCCGCCGGAGCCGTCGAGTTTGAAATAAAAAGGCAATCGGAAATTCTTGAACGAGGCGAGGCCATTATCCAAGAAACGCGCGGATGGAACGATGCAAAGTGCGAAACCGTGAGCCAGAGGTCAAAAGAATCGGCGCACGATTATAGGTATTTTCCGGAACCGGATTTACCGCCGTTAATATTTTCCGAAGAATATTTAAACGAGATCAAAAATTCTCTTCCCGAATTGCCAACGGATAAGCGTGAGAGATTTATGCGCGAGTTCGGGCTTTCGTTGGAACAGGCAATTGAGGCAACTGACGATATTGCAATCGCTAATTTTTTCGAAGAATCGGCATCGGAGCTTAAACTTAAAAGTTCCAATCCGAATTTTGATATGCTTTTTAATTATCTCTCGTCGGATTTGAAAGGCCTTATGAAGACCGAAAAAAAGAGTATATCTGAAATACGGATTACACCCGCAAATTTTGCGCATCTCATATTTTTAATTGAGCAAAAAATTTCAAGCAGAATGGCTAAGGATTTGATCTTGAAAATGCATGACTCTGGCAACGGACCGGAAACGATTATCTCCGAAGAAGGTCTCGAATTTATGGATGATGATGACGCGCTTTTGAGAGTCGTTCACGAAATAATAGAAGCTAATCCGGGGCCTGTTTCCGATTTCAAAAAAGGAAAAACTAACGCGCTTCAATTCTTGGTTGGTCAGGCCATGGCGAAGACGAAGGGGCAGGCTAATCCGGAAAAGCTTCGCGCGTTATTCGAGGGTCATCTTACAAACTAATCCGATTTAGAGAGAAATGTGCGAACGAGACTCTCGGCTTCTTTTTGGTTTTTAATCCACTGAATTTTTTTATTCTTTTTAAACCACGTTGTTTGTCTTTTCGCATATTTCTCTATCTCTTTAGAAAGTTTTTCAAAAAATACTTGCTTTGAAATTTCTCCACGAATCAGTCGTCCTAAAAATCTATATTCCAGTCCGAAGCTGTCCATTTTCTTCCACGAGAGCCCGTTTTCGTGAAGTTTTTTCGCCTCGTCGAGCATCCCCACGCGCATCCTTTTTTGTAATCTGTTTTTGATTTTTTGCGACAATTCGTTTTTGTCAGTTAAAATTCCAATGAATAATACATCGGCATTTATCGGTTTTTTTATCACTTCAGGTATGCGTCCCAAGGCCTCGGCTATTTCTATGGCTCGGATGAGTCTCGCCGGATTTTTGCCGTCTATGTTTTTTGCCCTGTCTCTATCTTTTTTGCGCAAAATTTTGAAAAGCTCCTCCGTAGTTTTTTCTGATAATATTTTCCGCAATTGTTTATTCGGCGGAACTTCAGGGAGAACAGCCCCGTTTATCAGGGAATCTATATAAAAGCCAGTTCCGCCACAAACTATCGCTACGGTATTTTTTTTGAACAATTGTTTTATTACGCGACCGGCTTCTTTTTGATAGCGCGAAACTGAATATGTATATTTTGGAGATACGACATCGAGCATATGATGCGGAATTCCACCCATTTCTTTTTTGGTTACCTTTCCCGTTCCTACATCCATTCCTTTGTAGACCTGACGCGAGTCTGCGGAAACAATTTCCGCTCCCGAAACAGAAAGTTTTTCTTTTCGTTTATTTATCAAACGCGCAATGAAAACAGCGAGCGATGATTTTCCGCTCGCCGTTGGCCCAAGAATCACTATGATTTTATTTTTCGAACTCATTATTTCTTTTCAGAAATATTTTTCTGTATGTCTGTAATGAATGTTTCAAGATCAAGAGTTTCTGTTTCTTTTTTCCCTCTTCGGCGCACACTTACCGATTTGGCCTGTTCTTCCTTTTCACCAACTACGATTATGTATGGAATTTTCATCATTTCCGCCTCGCGTATTCTTTTCCCGAGAGTTTCATTTGCCTCTCCGAGTTCAACTCTTATTCCCGCGTTTTTTAACGCATTTGCCGTACTATTCCCGTAGGAAGAAAACTTATCGCTTACGGGCAATATGACAACCTGAACGGGGGAGAGCCATACGGGAAACGCTCCTGCGTAATGCTCAATCAATATGGAAATAAAACGCTCAATCGAGCCCATAATTGCCGCGTGTATCATTACAATCCGTTCAGGTTTTCCTTCTTCGTTTATGCACGATAGGTCAAACCGTTCCGGCATATTCATATCGAGCTGAATCGTTGCGACCTGCCATTCACGCCCTATGGAATCTTTTGCCATAAAATCGAGCTTGGGGCCGTAGAATGCCGCCTCGCCAACTCCTTTGAATGTGTCGGCATGTTTTTCTTTCACTATATCCATCAATATTGATTCTGCATTAGCCCATTTTTTCTTGTCGCCGAGATATTTTTCCGGATGTTTCGGGTCGTGTGTTGAAACGCGTATTCGAAGATTAAATCCGAAGACGCCATAGAAGCTGTGTATGATGTCCCATATTTTAAGAAATTCTTCTTTTGCGTCGCTCATTCTGCAAAATACATGAGCATCGTCTTGCGCAAAACTTCGTACGCGTGAAAGACCGGAAAGTTCTCCGGATTGCTCGTCTCTATAACACATAGTTGTGTTGGCATATCGTTGGGGGAGTTCCCTGTAGCTCCATTTTTTACGCGCATAAATCTGTGTATGGTGGGGGCAGTTCATAGGTTTCATAGCAAAGAAATGTCCTTCGCGCGTTGTTATGCGAAAAAGTTCTTCACTGAATTTTTGCCAATGCCCGCTTTTCTCATACAGCTCCTTTTTTGTTATGTGTGGAATTTCAACTTTCTCGTATCCGTATGCAGATCTTAATTTCCATACAAAGTCATCGAGGAGCATTCTAAGCAGAGTTCCTTTCGGAGTCCAAAGAGGGAGTCCGCTTCCGACGAGGTCGGAAAATGCAAAGAGATCCAGTTCAACGCCGAGTTTTTTATGATCGCGTCGCTCCGCTTCTTTGAGCATAGTCTCATATTCGAAAAGGTCTTTTTCTTCGCTGAACGCAAATCCATAAATGCGTGTGAGCATTTTTTGTTTTTCGTCTCCGTGCCAATATGCTCCGGCTGTGTGCGTGAGCTTAAAAGCGTTTGCGTTTATTTCCTTAGTATTTTTTATATGTGGGCCTGCGCATAGGTCAGTGAAAATGACCTCTCGGTTTTTTCCCGTTCCGCGGGCCGTTTCATAAACGGAGATTGTTTTTTTCGCTTTTTTCAATTCGTCGATAAGTTCGAGTTTGTATTTGTTGTCCTTAAAGAGAGCCGTTGCTTGTCTGGGGGTTATTATTTTTTTTGAGAAAGACAAGTTTTCTTTTACGAGTTCGCGCATCCGTTTTTCCAGCTCCGATATGATTTTTTCGTCAATCGGGCGCTTGAAATCAAAGTCGTAATAAAAGCCGTTTTCCGTTGATGGTCCAATGCCGAGTTTCGCGCTCGGAAATTTTTCAAGGACCGCTATTGCAAGCAGATGAGACAGAGAATGCCTCGCTTTTTCCAATTCGGATATTTTTTCGTTTGCCATATAACCGGAATTATAACGCAGGAAAACGAAAAAGTGGAGAGCCTAATTCCGCAAAAGCTTTATTTTTGCCGGATTGAATTTAGGGTCGATGTCCAACGCTTTTTTCCATAATATTTCCGCATTTTCCGAATCGCCCGCATTTTCATACAAATTTCCAAAATTGTAGTATGGAATCGGATTTTTGCTCGAGAGCTCTATGGCTTTGTTATATGCATACATTGCCTTTTCGAAACTGTTTTCTTCGGCGTATGCCATTCCGAGATTGTTCCATACTCGCATACTTGTAGGAGCGTTTTTAATAGTTTGCTCGTAGAATTTTATCGGATCACGCCAATCCGCGTTTCTCGTTATTGTCCGTATACCTAAAAATATAATCCATACTGCAATAAGAACAATTACAATCGACTTAACATATTTCGTGCGGTTATGCGCAATTTCTTCGGCGAGCGAGCCTATAATCAACGCGACACCTATAATGGGCGCATACATATAGTGTTCGAACATTAATCCCGCGACCGGAACCAAAATGCCCGATGCAGGGAAAATCGCGATTGCGAAAAACAACACAGCAAACGCATATATTGGCTTTTCTTTTATTTTATATATCGCAAAGAACGTGGCGATCAGCGTTAACGCTATTCCCATCAAAACCGACGGATTGAGCGCGTTTGTCACTATGCTGATATTTTCGGACCGTTCTATAAATAGTGTTTTTGGAAATAAAGATAGACCTATGTAATGAGGAAGGACTGAAAAAAACGTCAGAATTCTCGTTGATATGTGCGCGGTATAAATATTTTCCGTGTTGTAAATATTAAAGGTATTTCCAAAATTCAGGACGGTTCCTCTTAAGAGGAGGAAAATGGAGGCGATAAGTATGAATGGCAAAACCGATTTCGCCGTTTCCACAATCCATTTTTTCCAATCTGGTTTTTGCGAAAAAAGAATCCAGATATCAATGAGTATCAGAAATGCCGGAAATATAACTGCGCGCTCTTTTGATAAGAGGGCAAGTGCAAACGTTGCGAGTGCGATGCAAAACGGCAATATTTTTTGTTTGTCCGTTTTAAAGCGAAAGTACGAGAGCATCCCTATTAGCATAAATAATATAGACATCGGGTCTCCGAGTCCGGATATATATGTAACAGCCTCTGTTTGTAGCGGATGTATGAGAAAAACAAGAGCAGAGAAGAAGGCGAGTTTTTGTTTTCGAAATAATTTTTCAAATAACAAAAAAACGAGAAACGCGTTTGCGAGGTGCGCGAGAAAATTTATTGCATGGTATCCGTAAACCCAAGTGTGCCAAAATTGCCACTCAATGCCGTATATTATGAGTAAAAACGGTCTCCAATAATTGCTTTCGACTCCCGCTCCGGCGACCAGATTTTCCGAAAAGAATTTATCAATTGCAAATGTTTGCGTGTATCGATTGTTTAAGATGCCGTCATAGTCATCCCAAAACATCTCGTTTTGAAACGAATTTATATATATGGCGATGCCGACTATGAAAAGAATGACGGCAATGAAAATAAATTTATGGGATTCTGCAAATACCCTTATCTTTGCCATATTTATTTTTTTAAACTATTTTAGCTTCGTCGCAGATAAATTTGGTTTCACCGTTTTTCCAAGAAGTTCGTCCTGTCGCAAGAATAACTTTTCCTTCTTCCCATATGGCTTTTGTTTTTTCCAGTATGCGCGGGAATACAAGTATTTCTATTGCTCCGGTTAAATCCTCTATCAGCACGAAAAGCATCGGCTCACCTTTTTTGGTTAGTATTTTATGAATATTTTCAATTATGCCGGCCGTTTTTATACGTGGGCCCAAATCCGAGTTATGTTCCGCGGAATATAACTGTTTGATGGTTTTTATTCCGTTTCCAAATGTGCCGGAATACATACTGAACGGATGCCCCGTGAGATAAAAACCTAAAAGTTCTTTTTCCCACACAAGCGTAGCTTTTTTTGTTGCGGGTTTTGTCGGACGCATTTTAAGAGACGTTAAGGTTGCCGTTCCGTTTCCAAATAAACTGACTTGGCTTGAGTCGGCGGCTTTTTTTGCCGCCTGATTGAACCGCAAAAGTTCTTCAATGTTTTCGAGCGCTTGTCCGCGCTCAACTCCAAGAGAATCAAACCCCCCGCATTTTATCAGGCTCTCGAGGGACTTTTTATTCATATCTCTATGTCTTATCCGCGCAAGAAAATCAGATATGCTCGTAAAATCTCCTCCTCTTCCTCTTTCTTCTATTATCACGTTCACTATATTCGCTCCCACATTTTTTACGGCAAGCAATCCGAAACGTATATTGCCTTCGTCCGCCGTAAAATCTTGAAAGCTCATATTCACATCGGGCGGAAGTATTTTAATATTGAGCCTCTTTGCCTCATTTACGAGAAAGTTAATCCGTTCGATTTCCGTTCCGGAAACATTAAGAAGGCTTGTCATAAACTCTACCGGATAATGCGCCTTCAAATAAGCCGTTTCATAACTTATCATTGCGTAGCATGCCGCGTGACTTCTGTTAAAGCCGTATCTCGCGAAAGGAGGAAATAGTTCCCAGATTTGATCCGCTATTTCTTTTTCTATCCCATTTTTTATCATTCCCGCTATCAACTTTTCCTGCATTTCGTCGAGGAGACTCTTTATCTTTTTACCAATGGCTTTTCTAAGGGTGTCTGCTTCAGCCAACGAAAAACCTCCGAGGTCTCTCGCTATACGCATCATTTGCTCCTGATAAATTCCCACTCCATAAGTCTTCTGCAAAATCGGAGCAAGAAGGGGATGAATGAAAGTCACTTCCTCTTTACCGAATTTTCTCGCTATATACGTCGGGATAAGTTCCATAGGTCCGGGGCGGTATAACGCTACCATAGCTATAATGTCCTCAAGCTCCGAAGGTTTTAATTCTTTTAAATATCTTCTCATTCCGGAAGATTCAAATTGAAACACTCCCGTTGTTTCCCCGTTTTGAAATATTTCGAAAGTTTTTTCGTCGTTAAGCGGTATATCTTCGATATTGATTGTAACTCCGTGGTTTTGTTTTATGAGTTTCAACGCTTTTTCAATAATCGTCAGGTTTTTAAGTCCGAGGAAGTCCATTTTTAAAAGTCCCAAGTCTTCGACGCCGTGCATTTCAGTTTGAGTGATTAGAGTATTTTCTCCCTGCGGAGCTCTTTGAAGCGATAGATAATCAGTTAACGGTTTTGCCGAGACGACAACTCCGCAAGCGTGTACCGACGCATGGCGTACAGTGCCCTCGAGTTTCAGCGCCGCGTCAATGAGTTTTTTGGCGTCAGCATTTTTTGTATATAAATCTTTCAATTCGGGAACTTCCTCGAGAGCCTTCTTTAGCGGAGTTGCCGGAGCGGTAAATGGAATAAGTTTCGCCAATTGATCGCAGAAACCATATGCGAGTCCCATTGCGCGTCCTGCGTCACGAATTGCAGCTCTCGATAACATCGTTCCGAATGTAATGATTTGCGCGACATGATCTGCCCCGTATTTATCGCGAACATATGCGAGCACTTCGTCACGTCTTGTATCGGTAAAATCAACGTCGATATCGGGAACCTGTATTCTTTCCGGATTAAGAAATCTTTCGAAGAGTAAATCGTATGCGAGAGGATCTAAATCCGTTATGCCGAGTATGTAAGAAACAATACTTCCTGCGGCGGAGCCGCGTCCGGGGCCGACGACTATTCCATGCGTTTTTGCCCAGAGGATGTAGTCTTGCACTATAAGGAAATAGTCTGCAAAACCGGTGTTTTCTATAACGTTAAGTTCGTTTTTTATTCTCTCGCTTACTTCTTCGGAGATTTCTTTATATCTTTTTCCGGTGCGCTCGCTTACGAGTTTTTTCAAATATTCAAACGAAGATTTTTCTCCTTCCGGAAGAGGAAATGCGGGGAGGTGCGTAACTCCAAGTTCAAGTGTGACGTTGCACTTCTCGGCGATTTTAAACGTATTTGAAACGGCTTCAGGAACGTCTTTGAAAATCTCATACATTTTTTCTCCTGACACAAGAGAAATATCGAATTTTTTAAGACTTAATCTATCCTCATCGTCGAGTTTGCTATTTGTTTGTACGGCAAGAAGTATCTCGTGTGCCGTGCGATCGTCAACATTTACATAATGTATGTCCTGCGTTGCAACGAGCGGGATGGAAAGTTTTTTTGCAAGATCGATAATTATTTTATTTTCTTCCGGAGTGTGTTGCTGTATTTCGAGATAAAAATCGTCTTTGAAAAGTTCTTTGTACCACAACGCCGAATCTTCGGCCTCCTTATAATTTTTTTTGTAAATTGATTTTGTAACTTCGCCCGAGTAACACCCCGAAAGACATATAATTCCATCGTGGTGCATCTCCAAGAGTTCCTTATCTATTCGCGGTTTGTAATAAAAACCCTCCAGATATGATTTTGTTACGAGTTGAATGAGATTTTTCCATCCGATCTGATTTTTTGCGAGAAGAGTGAGATGAAAACGCGTTTCATCAACCTTCGGAGTTTTGCTTAATCGTCCATTTGGCGCAATGTATGCCTCAACGCCGAGAATCGGTTTGATGCCGGCCTTCAAAGCTTTTTTATAAAATTCGACCGACCCGTATAAATTGCCGTGGTCGGTTAAAGCAATCGCTTCCATTCCGAGTTCTTTCGTGCGATTTATGAGCTCGTCTATTTTCGCGAGTCCGTCGAGAAGCGAGTAGTGACTATGGACGTGAAGGTGAACGAATTTTTGTTTTTGTGTTTCCATATTTTTTCGTTCAATCACTTGGCACACTTAGTTTAAAAACTTTTTCATACGAGCACAACTTGTCGGCCGGCATTTTTTGTGTCGTTAAATGTCCAAAGGGTGTTTAGATGGTATTATTATCAACATATGACGATAAAAAGGCCTTCTTGTAGGTATATCGTGGGCATAGATGAGGTTGGCCGCGGGCCACTTGCCGGTCCCGTTACGGTGTCAGCCGTGCTTATTCGTTCCAATGCAAAAATTCCGGTAAAAATATGCGACGAAAGAGTTGGCGGAAGATGCTTTCCCATCCGAGATTCCAAAAAGCTTAATCAGATAGAAAGAGAGGCTTGGTCCGATTGGGTTTTAAAATCAGAAAAACAAAATCGGCTCTTTTCTTTCACGGCGCAAGTATCTCCCCGTGTTATAGACAAGATTAATATTTCCAAAGCCGCAAATGTTGCTGCGGGCAGAGCCATTGACGGCGTAATTAAGAAAAGCGGAATAAACGCAAAAGGCTCTATTTCTGTATTCACCGATTATGGAATAGCCCCAGTATTTATCGGAAGTGTACTTCCGGTATTCTCATTTATAAAAGGCGACGAAAAGATTCCCGTTATCAGTCTTGCTTCCATTATCGCAAAGGTAAGAAGAGATGGGTATATGAGACGTTTATCCAAAAAATATCCGGACTATGGATTTGAAATGCATAAAGGGTATGGTACGAAAAGGCACATAATGGCAATAAAAAAATTTGGTCCATCGCCGATGCACAGGTTGACCTTTATCGGCAATTTCCGTAAAATGGGTTAAGATGATTGTCGTAAATCACATCAGAAAATTTTAATCAAAAAATATGGGAAGTGTTCCAGTTAAACATCATTCGAAATCAAAAGTAGGAAGGCGAAGATCGCAACTTGCCTTGAAAAAGGTATCTATCATAGCGTGCCCGAACTGCAAGAGTCCGGCTATGCCACACAGGCTTTGTAGCCAGTGCGGAAAGATGACTACCGTGAAAAAGTCTTCAAAAAAGTCATCGTCTCGTAAAGAAGAACACAAGACGAGTTAGTTTTTTTAATCATACATATGGCGACAAGGCACCTTTCGCGAACTATAGTTTTACAGTCCCTCTACGAATGGGATTTTTATAAGAAGAAAACAAATCTTGTGAAGATTGTTGACCGAAACTTGAATGAGTTTGGTCCCGGTATAGACGAGCCGGAGTTTGTTTGGAAAATCGTGAAAGGCATAGTCGAACATATAGTTGATATAGATAATATTATAAAAAAATATGCTCCGGAGTGGCCTCTTGAGCAGGTTGCTATTATAGACCGTAACATATTACGGATTGGTTTATATGAGCTTTTATATGCCGACAAAAATGAAGTGCCGTCCAAAGTTGCGATTAACGAGTCTATCGAGCTTGCAAAAAGCTATGGCGGACAAAGTTCTTCGCGATTTATAAATGGCGTTCTTGGCACGGCGTATAAAGAATTGATTGCTCCGCAAGAAGAGGGGCAAAAATAATACTATGAGCGATGAATTTGGAGGAATAGAAAAAAGAGTTGGAATAATTTTTTCCGATAAAAATATTTTGAAAGAAGCGCTTACACATCGCTCTTTTTTAAATGAGCATCCAGAATGGCCGACTCCACATAACGAAAGGCTCGAATATCTCGGCGACGCCGTTGCGGAGCTTGTGGTTACCGAATATCTTTTTGCCACATATCCGGATAAACCGGAGGGGGATTTAACAAGTTTCCGCGCCGCTCTCGTTAACGCACAAATGATGGCCAGAACAGCGAGAGAAATTTTACTCGATCAATCAATGTTTCTTTCGAAGGGCGAGGCGAAAGATACCGGCAAGGCGCGCGATGTGATACTCGCGAACGCTTTTGAGGCTATTGTGGGGGCAATATATCTCGATAAGGGATATAACGTTGCGAGCGATTTTTTGCGTAAAGTGCTTATCCCGCACATAACGGAAATTATTGAATTAAAGTTATACAAAGATCCAAAAAGTTTATTACAGGAAATTGTGCAGGAACAGTTTCGCATAACCCCAGTATATAAAGTATTAAAAGAAGATGGTCCTGATCACGATAAGCGTTTTGTTGTCGGCGTGTTTTTCGACGAACGATGTGTTGCTGAAGGCAAGGGTACTTCAAAACAGGAAGCGGAAAACAGCGCCGCTCATATGGCGCTAAAGAATATTTCATCGGATTAAATTTATCTATTATTACAATGGCATTTCTAAAAGGACTCGAACTGCAGGGATTCAAATCATTTGCCGGAAAAACGGTTCTCGAATTTCCCTCGCGTGTAGTCGCTGTCGTTGGTCCTAACGGGTCCGGCAAGTCAAACATAATAGACGCTTTCCGTTGGGTGCTTGGCGAAAGAGAAGCTAAGCAACTTCGCGGAGCTACGCTTGAGAATCTTATTTTTGCCGGCACTCCCAAGAAGCCTGCCGTAAGTCTCGCGAGAGTAGGGCTTTTGTTTGATAACAAAGATAAAATGTTTGACGTTCCGGACAACGAAGTTCTTCTTGAAAGAAGGATTGACCGCTCCGGTACGTCGCAATTCTTTTTAAATGGAGATGAAATGAGGCTGAAAGATCTGACGCCGATGCTTGCGAGAGCTAAGCTCGGAGCTCGCGGAATCACTATGATAGGACAGGGGCAGAGCGATGTTTTTGTAAAAAGCTCTCCGGATGCTCGGCGCGTTATGATTGAAGAAATACTCGGACTTAAAGAGTTCAGAATAAAAAAAGCGCAAGCGGAACGAAGGCTCGTATCAAGCAGGGTAAATATGGACAAGGTAAAGGCAATGCTCGAAGAGCTTTTGCCACATTTAAAATTGCTTCGCAGGCAAAAAAATAGGTGGGACAGAAGAAGCGAAATAGAGAGTTCTCTTCGCGAGCTCGAAGACGGATATTATTCGTTTCAATACAACAAGTTGAAAAATGAGACTGATGAATTAGGCGGTCCGTCAGAAGCTCTTCTTTCACGAAAAAAAGAAGAGGAAGAAATAATTTCAAAAATAGAAACACGCGTACGCGGTATAGATACGTCAAATTCAAACTCCGCCCGTTCAAGAGATATACGTATTGGCATTTCAGAATTGTTTAAAAAAAGGACTGCGATAGCATCGGAACTTGCGAAAGCGGAAGTGAGGATTGAAATGTCGGAAAGAGAAGAAAAGATAGAAGGATTTCAGGTCGGAGAGGTTTTATCCGTCGTGGGTAATTTGAAAAACGACATCGATGGATTACTTGACTTGAGCGACATCGAAAGAATCAAAAATGCTTTGCGGGAGTGGTCTAATAAACTTGCGAGATTTTTTTCAGTAAAGCCTAAGGCGGATAATAACAATCTTATTGCTGAAAAAACCAAAACAGAGAAAGAAATTGAGGCGATAGATTTGGAAATAAAAGCCTTGCGTGACGAAGAGGAAAAAATTGCGCGAGAACAAGATAGCGCCAATGTTGAATTTAGACGGCTGATAGAAGAGCTTGAAATGCACAAAAATGCCGTACGAAAAATAGAGAGAGACATACAAGAGCAGTCGTTTGCGAGGGAAAGATTGCGCATAAGACAGGAAGAGCTCATAAAAGACTGGGTCAGTATAGGAAGGAAAATGGACGAACTTCAAAGTATCCGCGCGTCTACCGCAGATTGGAGCGTTTCGGAAGCCGAAAGAAAAATGATGCATTTGAGGGGCGAGCTCGCATCAATAGGGGAGGTTGATGAAAATCTTGTTAATGAGGCGCGCGAAAGCGAAGAGAGATATGAATTTCTTTCAAAAGAATTAAATGACCTTGAGGGCGCAGTTCTCGATCTAAAAAAACTTATTGTGGAATTAGACAGACAGATAGATACCGATTTTAGGGAGTCGTTCAGGCTTATCAATGATGAATTTAATAATTATTTTCGCCTTATGTTTGGCGGAGGCAAGGCTCGAATGAAAATTGAAAGAAAAAAGGTTGAAACCGTTCCTTCTGAATCGAGCGAAGATTCTGAAATTGCAGAAAATATTTTTGAAGACGAAGATAACGATGCCGGAGGTGTTGAAATAGAACTAAGCCTTCCAAAGAAGAAAATAAACAATCTTGATATGCTTTCCGGAGGCGAGAAAAGCCTTGTTTCGATAGCGGCTCTTTTCGCGCTCATAGCGGTTGCTCCTCCGCCATTTCTCGTTCTCGACGAGGTCGACGCTCCTCTTGATGAATCAAACGCGAGGAGATTTGCCGATTTAATAAAAGAATTTTCTACAAAAACCCAATTTATAATCGTGACGCATAACCGCGCGACAATGGAGGCCGCCGACGTGCTTTATGGGGTTACTATGGCGGACGACGGAGTTTCAAAACTGCTCTCTCTTAAGCTCGAGGGCGAATAAAGAGAGGTTGACGTTCGGGGTTGACCTAATGGCGCGATTAATATAGTATTTACCTTGTTAAATAATCAATTTATATGCTTGCAATAAAGTTTAAACCGCTTGGTAAGAAACATCAGAAAACGTATCGCATTATCGTTGCCGAAAAACGCTCGAAGCTAAACGGGCGGTTTGTTGATGATTTGGGATGGGTCAACCCGCATACCGATGCCTTTAATATAAAAACAGAATTGGCTAAGAAGTGGATTGCAAATGGCGCACAGCCAACGGACAGCGTTCATAACATATTTGTAAAAGCCGGAGTTATAGTCGGCGCAAAGATTGCCGTTCACTCGAAATCAAAGAAAAAAGAAGAGGAGCAGAAAACGGTAGCGAAGCCCGTTTCTCAAGCGCAAGTCGCTCCAACGCCCAGCTCTAACAATAATGAAGAGATAAAAGCTGAGAGTGTTGCTCCTGCCGAAGAGGTCAGTACTGAAACAGTTCAGCCCGAAGAGAAATCCGAAGTTGATTCAGCTTAGTCTGTTAAATTCGTCAGATACGGCAATAAGTAAGGAAAGGTCGACAGTCAAACACATCGAGAAGAAAGTATGTCAAACATTCCCGATAAAGAATTTCTTGAATATCTCGTTAAATCTATAGTTGATCATCCGGATGAAGTTAAGGTTGATCGAAAGGTTGACGAGATGGGGGTTTTGCTTTCATTAAGAGTGAGTCCTCAGGATATGGGTCAAGTTGTCGGCCGTCAGGGCGCGACAGCAAAAGCCATTCGCTCTCTTCTTCGCATCGTTGGTATAAAAAATAACGCTCGCGTTAATTTGAAGATTGAAGAGCCAGAGGGTTCGACACATGTTGCACGCATGGATGCGCGAACGGAGTAGTTTTCAATTTTAGGTATAGAGTTAATCCCGCCACTCTATTGAAGGAGTGGCGGGATTGTTATGATATAATCAAAAAAATGCGAATAGATATCATCACAATTTTTCCAGAGATATGTGAACCATATCTCAATGAATCTATTTTAAAACGGGCATCGAAAAACGGTCTCGTTTCTTTTCGATGTATAAATCCTCGAGATTTTACGAACGATTCGCATAAGACTGTCGACGACTCGCCATACGGAGGTGGCCCCGGAATGGTGCTTAAGCCGGAGCCGATATTGGGCGCCGTCAATTACGCGTTTAAGGGCGCCAAAAAGCCCGAAAAAAAGAGAGTTATTTTGTTTTCTTTGCGTGGGAAGAAATTTACACAGAAAGATGCGCGAAGGCTTTCAAAATATAATCACATCGTTTTTATATGTGGCAGATACGAAGGCGTGGATGAACGAATTGCAAAAAATGTAGCAGACGAAGAAATTTCAATCGGAGATTTTGTCTTATCTGGTGGCGAGTTGCCCGCATTAACAGTGTCGGAGGCGCTTTTAAGGCATGTACATGGAGTTTTAGGCAAGCACGAGTCGCTCGAAGAGCTTAAGGGCTCATATCCCGTATATACGCGCCCGCCAGTCGTTACTATTGTTAAGAACGGGAAGAAAAAAAGGCTATCTGTTCCGTCTGTGCTTATGACGGGCAATCATAGCGAGATTGAAAAATGGAGAAAAGAACAACAAACAAAGGTTGAGTTCGAAATTTGCTCAAAAAAGGGTCGGGGTTGACCATATCGAACTTTTTCTTTAATATAGAAAGGATTTTTATATGACAAATAAAACGATAAGCGAAGATTTAGTAAAAGAGATGGTTCGAAACGGGGTTGTTCTCGGACACAAGAAATCAAAGACTCATCCAAAAATGAGGCATCTTGTTGCTGGCAACAGAAACGAAATAGAAGTTTTAAACCCGTCCGCTTCTTGGAATAGCTTGGAGTCTGCGGTGTCTTTTTTGAAAGACAAAGTATCGAAGGGGGCTGTCATTCTTTTTGTCGCAACTAAGCCGTCTTCCAAAGCGGTTGTGAAAAGCTTTGCGGGGGAATTTAAATATCCGTGCGTTTCTACTCGCTGGCTCGGAGGAACTCTCACAAATTTCGAAATGATCAAGAAGAGATTGTCTTATTTTGAAAAAATGATGGAGAAGAAAGAAAAGGGTGAATTTGCAAAGTATACAAAGAAAGAGCGTAGCGATTTTGATAAGGAAATAGGTAAGCTCTCGATAAACTTTTCCGGACTCTTGCCTATGAAAAAATTGCCGGATGTTGTTTTCGTTGTAGACGCCGAAGCGCATAAAACAGCGGTGCAGGAGGCAAATCTTTTAAATATTCCGATTGTTGCGGTTTTGGATACCAACGACAACCCGACTGTTATTTCGAACCCGATTTATGCGAATGATCATAGTAGCAAGAGCATAGAGTGGATTGTAAATTATTTGCGCGATGCCGTTTCTCCGATAGTTGCAAAATAATAAGTGTTTTATAAGTGTGTTTGGCTGGTGTCTAAAGGTGCGTTAACGTTAGTTTTAATTTAAACTTAAAATATTATGAATGCAGATATTATAAAATTGCGAGAGGAAACGGGAGGGGGAGTTATGGAGTGCAAGCGGGCTTTAGAGGAAGCGAATGGAAATTTTGAAAAAGCCGTTCAAATTATACAAGGCGGGAGCGCAAAGCACGCCGATAAGAAAAAAGAGAGAAACACGGGCGCGGGATTTGTTTATGCCTTTGTACACAATAATCGAGCGGGGACTTTGCTTGAGATGAGGTGCGAAACGGATTTTGTTGCCAAATCGGAGCCTTTTCAGGAAATGGTTCACGACATTGCTATGCATATAACCGGCATTGGAGCGGAAAGTGTTGAAGAGCTTCTTCTTCAGCCGTTTGTAAAAGATGCGTCGATAACAGTCAAAGATGTTATTGAGCGCGTTATTGCAAAAGTTGGAGAGAATATAAAAATTGAGCGATTCGTGCGTTACGAAGCGTAGCCTGTTTTTTTAATTCACGCGCAAATCTATGTTTAAATTTATACTTGAAATCATAATCGTTTGCGTTCTTGGGTTTATTGTATATCTTTTTGCGCGCGCCCTTCCGAGGGTCGATGATTCCGGCGAGTCGGATTCATCCATCAAAATAAAAGGAGACACCTTGTCTCCTTATCTTGAAAAAATTGACGAATGGATTTCCGCCGTTTTTGAAAAGTTTCTTCGCAGAGCGAAAGTGTGGGTCTTAAAGCTCGACAATCTTGTGAGCACGGAATTGAATAAATTTAAGCGTGAACCGCAGAAAGAAGTTGGGTTTAACGAAGGCGAAGAAAGGCAACCGTCAGAAGAGGAGCCGAAAGACGTGCAATTATAGAAGCTTTACGCGCGAGTGTATGTCGGGCTATTATATAAAAGCTGTTGTTTGAAAATTAATATTTGCGTAGGTGGCAGAGCGGTCAATTGCTACGGACTGTAAATCCGTCGCCTTTATGGCTACGCAGGTTCGAATCCTGCCCTACGCACAAAACAAAAAAGGAAGATTTACTCTTCTTTTTTTGTTTTTGATTGGCAGAATTCGAACGGGAAGGGGGTCGGGGAAACGGGAGTTTCCCCGTATAGGAAGACAGCGAAGCGTTAGAAACCGAGAGGTGTCTAAAGAGTCCCGAGCAAAGTCGAGGGACGACGTTTGATTCCTGCCCTACGCACAAAACAAAAAAGGAAGATTTACTCTTCTTTTTTTGTTTTTGATTGGCAGGATTTGAAAATATTTGTAATTTTTGTAAATCGTAGATGGCTACCTCTTTCTACTTTCGTCTTTCAACTTGTAACTCATTAGTTATCTTTTGACTTTTTAGATTAATAGTGCACATTTAATAGTGGTTCTTTTAATAACTTATGGAGGCAAAATGCACGCACATATTAAGGAGTTTGTTTTCTGGTCATTGGCAATGACGGCTTTAGTCATAACAATTGTTGCCCATTCTCTCAAAAAGAGAAGTTGGGAGGAGCTATCATTTGCTGTTTTTGCGTTTCTTATTTTTCTATCATTGCGTTGATCAACGCCCGCGTTTAACGCGGGTTGTTTTTTGACTTTTTAAGCGGAATAGGGCAGTGTTGAAAATAGAATTTTAAAAGGAGCACATTATGATTATCGAAATTGTGAACGAGGCGATCGCGCATGTTGCCCGCCAACTTTTTTTTGGCGGTATATCTTGCGTGTTCGTATTTATTACAGCCGGTTGTATTTTTGGCGGTCGCAATCGTTTAAGCGTTGCCAGCCTTTTGGTGGCTGTGGCTTTTTTCATCGCGTCGTTCAAGTAATATTAGGCCCGGATTTATTCCGGGCTGAATTTTTGACTTTGTGTGCGAAATCGCACATCGTTAGAATAGAACTTTTAAAAGGAGCAATTGTTATGTTACTTGTTTTTATTTTCGCAATTCTCGGAATTGTAGTGGTTTTTAAATCGCTACGTCTGGGAATCTTTTTAGAGATAATCGCAGGAATTCTGCTCCTGCTGTGTCATATATTTTAACCCCGAGAAATATCTCGGGCGTTCTTTTTGACTTTGCAAGGTGGATAAGGCAGAGTTGGAAATAGAAAATTAACTCTTAAATGCGAAAGGAGAAAGTATGATTTTACCAGTACTTTCAATTATCGCTTTTGCGATTGCAGTTCAATCGCCGAAGCGTGGCGTGAATTTTGTTTTGGTGGTAGGGATAATATACATTTTATACCTTATTATCAAAGCAATCGCATAGCCCTGGAAACCCCGGGGCGTTTTATTTACTACACGCCGTTTCTCGTGGTATATTCAATCTTGTAGTAATCAATTATATGAGAACACTTGCGAAAGATATAGGTCAATTTGAGGGCAAAGAAGTCGTATTAAAAGGCTGGGTTAATGTACGGCGCGATCACGGCAAGCTTATTTTTATCGACTTGCGGGATCGTTCGGGGATTGCTCAAGTCGTCTTTCTTCCTAACGATAAAGAATTGTCGGAAAGAGCCAATCCAATCCGTTCGGAGTGGGTTTTAGAAATCCACGGCATCGTTAACAGACGTCCCTCGGGAATGGAAAACAAAGACATTTCAAACGGTGAATTTGAGGTTTCTGCGACAAAACTCGAAATTATAACTGAAGCGAAAACTTCGCCTATCGATATTCAAACAGATGGAAAAGAAATCGGCGAAGAGTCAAGGATGAAATATCGCTATCTCGATCTTCGTCGCGCTCGGATGCAAAAAAATATAAAGATGCGCGCGAAGATAAACGCATTTATAAGAGAATACCTTTTGTCAAAAGATTTTACTGAAATTGAAACTCCGTATATAAGCAAATCGACTCCCGAAGGAGCAAGGGACTATCTCGTTCCGTCGCGCGTCTATGCCGGTAAGTTTTATGCGCTTCCGCAATCTCCACAGCAGTATAAACAGCTACTTATGGTTGCCGGTTTTGAAAGATATTTCCAGATAGTCAGATGTTTCCGCGATGAAGATACGCGCGGAGATAGACAGCCCGAATTCACACAGCTTGATCTCGAGATGAGTTTTCCGACGCAGGACGAAATCCTCGCATTGATCGAAGAACTTTACATAAATCTCGTCAAAACACTATATCCTGAAAAACACATCACAGCCGTACCTTTTCCGCGAATAACATATAAGGAGGCTATGGAAAAATATAATTCAGACAAGCCCGATCTTCGGAAAGATAAAAATGATCCGAATGAACTTGCGTTTACGTTCGTAGTCGATTTTCCGGCGTTTGAATGGAAGGAGTCTGAAAAGAGATGGGACGCCGTGCATCACCCGTTTACTAAGCCACAAGTTAAAGACAGGGAAGACTTTTTGAATAAATTTAAAGAAGGTCCCGATAAAATACTTGCGGAACAGTACGATCTCGCGTTAAACGGTTTCGAAATTGCGGGAGGGTCTATTCGTATTCACGACCCAGCGTTACTCGCGTCAGTATTTGAGGCGATGGGGAACGCTCCGGAAGATGTTCGTATGAAATTCGGACATATGCTTGAGGCGTTTGAATACGGCGTTCCTCCGCACGGAGGAATGGCTTCCGGTCTTGACCGCGCAATCGCGATTTTACAGAACGAGCCTAATATAAGGGAGGTAATCGCGTTTGCAAAAACGGGGGATGGGCGCGATTTGATGATGGATTCGCCATCGGATGTTTCTGATGCCCAGTTAAAAGAATTGCATATAAAAATAGATGTCGATAAAAAATAAAAATAATATTTTATGAACAATTTTAATTTTCCAGTATTTAAAACAAAGATTGACGGTAAGACGGACTCTTTTCTTTTAGAAGATCCGATTGAGAGAAAAAAATATTTTGAATATAAGTCGCGCGAAGATATTGAGAAAATTCGTGAGTTTTTGAGAGACAATTCATTCTTGGCGTTTTTATTGGGTCCGAAAAATTCAGGAAAGGGAACATATTCGAAACTTTTTGCCGAGGCAATAGGGAGCGAGCGCATAGCGCATATATCGGTTGGCGACTTGGTAAGAGAAGTGCATAAGAATATTGATGACGCAGAAGAAAAAAAATCGCTGTATTCTTTCCTTGAAGAAAATTACAGAGGTCCGCTTTCTATTGATGAGGCAATTGACGCTTTGCTCGGAAGAAATACTACATCTCTCCTGCCTACGGAATTTATTCTCGCACTCTTAAAAAGAGAAATGGGTAAGGTAAAAGGGAAGGCTATTTTTGTGGATGGATTTCCGAGAAATCTTGATCAAGTTTCATACTCGCTTTATTTCCGATCTCTCATGGGCTATGAGGAAAATCCGGACTTTTTTGTTTTTATTGATGTGCCGGATAGTATTATCGGAGAGAGAATGAAAAACAGAGTTGTTTGTCCCATATGTCACGCTCCGAGGAGTATATCGCTTTTTAAAACAAAAGAGGTTCGGTTTGATAAAGAAAAAGGAGAATTTTATCTCGTATGTGATGAGCCTGCGTGCAATAAAGAGAGACTTGTTGCAAAGGAGGGTGATTCGATGGGCATAGAAACGATTCGTGACAGAATTGAAATAGATAAGGCGGTTATGAAAAATCTTATCGATATGCAGGGTATTACCAAAATATATCTTAGGAATGCTATTCCGGTTGAGTCTGCAAAAGATAATGTTGATGATTACGAAATTACACCCACATATCGCTATGAATACGACGAGTCAAATAATACCGTTAAAACAAATGCGGAGCCTTGGATTGTGAATAATGATGCTGGGGAGCCTTCTTACAGCCTTCTTCCCGCCGCAGTTGTTACGGGGCTCATAAAGCAGATAAGAACTGCGCTTGGGCTCTAATTTTTGATGTTTTCCACAAGCAGACGGTTTGCAGACTGTTTTTAATGTTATAATGAAAGTAATCTCGCTTTTTAGATTCCGGATCAAATAATTCTTAAAAGGGATTCCAGTTATAATTCATTTGTAAGGAGAGCCGATCTAAAAGATTTGCATTCCAATCAATCGAATTCGAGGAAACCCACATGGCATTTAGCCGGGAATCATTGGAGCGGGATTTTTGTTGCTACATTTTTGCGACTTTTTTATTAACGAAAATGAGATTGGAATATTGTATGATAGCAAGTTAAAACCCCGTTTAGTTAAGCGGGGTTTTAAACTGCACACTAAAAACTAACAACTAATTACTAAAAACTGTATTTTCTACATCGATGTCGGAGTTTGCGGTGCGCTCGGTTTTTTCACACAACACGAATTGCAAGAACAATATCTACATCCGAATATTTTAACTATTGCGGCAACACCGACGACAATATAAATTATTCTCGAAACAATGGCGCTCTGACCTCCGAAAAGCTCGCCTACATCCCATCCGAATATTCCAACGAGAAGCCAATTCAATCCGCCGATTATTACAAGAATATACGCTACCAAATTTACTGATTTCATAATTTTAGATTTAGATTAGTGACGACCTTTTGATTCAATTATTGTCTGTATATTATACCATTCTTTTTGTCGGTGATTATATGTGAGTTGTAGGCCATAAAATAGACCGAAATAAGCCATTTTGAATTAATAACAGGTCGTACTGGTATTTTGTATATATGATTTGCTATAATAATAATCGTTGCCACTAACTGTGTTTCGTATTGTTTTTTTACCGATGGCAACGAAATACAACACCGAAAGTAAAAATGCTTGTGTTGTTCAAAAAAGGAGGCCCTGTGAGGGGGCTTTCTTTTTTTGTGCGCATCATATTTTGCTCTGGTATAATGCTCACATAAACTCAAATGAAAAGGCGACACCGAAAGAAAAATATATTAAAACGCATATTTTACGGAATTGGCTTTATTTTTATTGTTATTTTATTCATCGTATGTGTTCAATTGATTTTCAAATTTTCAAATAAGTTTGAAATTGTTTCTGATGCGCATAATTCGCTTGCGCTTGATTTAGAAGAAACCGAAGAGAAAGTTTTAGAAGAATTTGTGGCGCCAACTTCGTCGCCTATAGAGGCTACATCAACAGAGGAAAATATCCCTGCTAAAAACGTTCAGCCAATATTTAATGTATCAGACGGTAATCCGGAACAATCGGATACTGTTGTGGCGACAATCTCCAATCTTTCTTCCGCAAAATCGGTTAAGACGATATGGAACGACAGAGAAATCAATTTCACAAAAATAGGCGAAGTTTGGTTCGGATTTCTCGGAGTAGATGCGAAAAAAAATCCGGGAGAATATAGCGTTCTTGTTTCTGCGGACGACGTTCAATTTACAAATATAATTTCAATAAAGAAGCGACCGTTTCCCGTTACGACTCTCGCGACCACTCCGGAGCTTGAAGCGGAGGGGCACACTCCTACGGCCATTCAATCCAATGTTGCGACAGAGAACGCCAGACTGAACTCCGTTTTTATTTATTCTCCGGAAGCGCGTTTTTCGGAAACGTTCCGGTATCCATTGAATAAAATCGTTAATGTCGGAGCTTTTGGAAATATAAGAAAAAATGGCGATATTTCGCTCCAACATCTTGGTGTCGACCTCGATGCTGTCGAGGGAACGCCAGTATATGCGATAAACGGGGGTGTAGTGGCTATGGCGGAGCATTTCGATAATTATGGCAATACCGTAGTAATAGATCACGGATTGGGCATTTTCTCGCTTTATTTGCATCTAAGCGAGTTTAGGGTGCCTGTTGGTAAGATTGTGGCAAAAGGTGAAACGATCGCCCTGTCTGGCAATACGGGGTATTCGATAGCCCCACACCTTCATTTTTCGGTGCGCATAAGGAATTCGAGCATTGACCCGCTTCGGTTTATAGAAACGGTGAATGAAGTTATGGCAAAAGTTGGCAAATAACTATTAACAAAATACAACTATTTACAAAGACAACGAGTAACAAGGACAAAAGTAGAAAAAACAAAGTTAAAAGTAAAAAGACGAAAGGAACGGAAAATATATAGAATATTGTATATGGTATATAGGCACAGAAGAATGCATTCAGAAATTCAATCATTCAATCGAAATTCGAAATTAGACAATTAGAAATTGTTTTTCCTACATATACTACATACTACATTCCATATTCAATATTCTAATCTCTCGTCTAATTGTCCCATGCTGTATTTTCTGTTAGGATGGCGGGAATGAGAGGAGAAATTATATGGGATGTTATTGTCGTTGGTGGAGGGCCGGCGGGGATGATGGCAGCCAGAACTGCCGGAGAAAGGGGATCCCGCGTGCTTTTAATTGAAAAAAACAATCTGCTTGGCAAAAAACTTCTTATGACCGGCGGAGGTAGATGCAATATAACAAACGCCGAACTTGATACGCGCAAATTTTTATCACACCTGAAAGACAGCGGAAAGTTTCTTTTCTCCGCGTTTTCAAGGTGGGATGTAAAAGAAACGCTCGATTTTTTTCACACGAGGGGATTAAAAACGAAAATTGAAGACAATCTGCGGGTGTTTCCTGAAACGGACTCGTCAAGCTCGGTATTGGAAGTCCTCGTAAACGATATGCATAAATATAATGTAAAAATTTCTCCGCATATTTCTATAGTTGGTATAGCGCGCGATGGTAAAAAAATCGCAGGTGTTAAAACGAAAGATAAAAAAATAATAAGGTGCAAATCTCTTATAATAGCAACCGGAGGAAAATCTCATCCGGAAACCGGTTCAACGGGGGACGGCTTTCTGTGGCTGAAAAGCATCGGACATAAAATTGCGGATTCAACTCCCTCGCTTGTTCCGCTCGTGATTAAAAACTCGTGTGTAAAGAAACTTTCCGGCGTAAGTTTTGATGACGTTAAAATTTCAGTGTTTCAGAATGATAAGAAAAAATTTGCGGTTCGGGGTAAAATCCTTTTCACGCATTTTGGAGTAAGTGGTCCGACAATACTTAATATAAGCAAAGATGTTGGCGAACTCCTAAAGTCCGGCGAGGTTTATCTTTCTCTTGACCTTATGCCAAAAGACGACGGCGCCTCGCTGAATTCCACATTTCAAAATCTTTTTCAAAAATATGCCAAGAAGAATCTGCGAAATGCTATGTCGGATATTATTCCCGATTCAATTGTTCCGGTAATTATGGGACGGGTAAATATAAATAAAGATGCGAAGTGCAGTCTCATTACGCGCGAAGAGCGTATCAGGCTGATAAGCGAAATAAAGAACGTTCGTATTCGCGTTGGCGGTCTTTTAGGAGTCGATAAGGCAATAATAACGAGCGGTGGAGTTGAATTGACGGAGGTCGATTTTAAAACAATGCGTTCGCGTTTATTTCCGAATCTTTATTTTGCCGGAGACATATTAAACATAGACAGGCCGTCCGGAGGATACAGTCTTCAGCTATGTTGGACGACTGGCTTTGTTGCCGGAGCGTCCGCCGCCGGAAAGTAGTTTTAAAGCTCTCCGATATCGAGCGTATAGTCTATCTTTATCTTCTTTACGAAATCCGGCACGTGGCTTACGAGTATCATCGCTCCTTCAAAGCGGTTCAATGCGTTTGCTATTACGGGAATGTGTCTGAAATTTATATGATTTGTCGGTTCGTCCAGTATTAAAAGTCCCGGGCGTTCGAGAACGAGTTTCGCAAATGATACGAGTCCTTTTTGTCCCTCCGAAAGCGATTCAATTTTTGTTTTGAGTATTTCCGAAGTCAATAGAAATCCGGCCGCGTGTGAACGAAGCTCTTCTTCGTTCATATTTGTCGCGGCTTCGTGAAGAGTTTCATACGCCGTCTTGTCAAAATCCAACGTCGAGAAATCCTGTCTGTAATATCCGATGCGAACGTCTTTGTCTACCGCCTCTCCTTTTGCGTGCCCCGTCGCGAGTGTTTCAAGCAGGGTTGTTTTTCCGATTCCGTTAGGACCGGACAAAAGAAGTCGCTCTTTCTTTTTCAAAACGACGTTTATCTTTTTCACAACCGCTTTGTGATTTTTTATCACAGAAACTTGTTTCAATGTAAGAACGGGAGTTGGTAACTCTTCCTGACAGGGAATAAAGAAATTACGTATGGTTTTGTCTTCCTGACGGGTTTCTACCAAATCTTCCTCAAGCTTTTCGATATTTTTATTCATTTTTTTCGCCACGTCTCTCATATGCCCTCCTTTTTGTCCGAAAAAGCTCGCTTGTTCTTTGCGGTGCAATATTTCTTTTTCAAGACGCGCGTTCTTCATTCGTTCTCTTTCAAGCCGGTTCGTTATCTCTTTTATCAACGAAAAATAGTCGCCTGCGTATTGTTCTATTTTTTGCGTAAAAATATCGAGATACAAAATTCCCTGCGTGAACGAATTTAAGAAATCCGCATCGTGCGAGATTACTATAACTGTTTTTTTATAGTCGATGAGAAATTTAGTGAGATGCGCTATTCCTTCTTTGTCCAGATTATTTGTTGGTTCATCGAGTAAGAGAATGTCCGAATTTTGAATAAGTGCCTGCGCTAAAAGTATTCTTGCCTGTTGACCGCCGGAAAAAGTTTTGAGTTTTCTCTCAAGCGGAGCGCTAACGTTTACGACGTCGAGAATTGCTTTGATTTTCGGATCTATGTCGTAAACTTTTTTTGCAAACGCCGATTCAAAAAATTCTTTAACTGTTGAATCCATTTGCGCGCGGGGGATGACCTGCTTTGAAAGGGCGATAGTTATGTCGTCTCCCATTGTTATTGTTCCGGATTCCGGTTCTAATTTGCCGGTTACGAGGTTAAAAATCGTGCTTTTTCCGGAGCCGTTTTGTCCCATCAATGTAATTTTTGAACCGCGTCGCACAGAAAAGCTAACCTCATCGAGTATGGGCTTTTTCGAGCCGTATTCAAAAGATACGTCATTAAACCGCAATATTACTTCATTTGTAGCCATCAGGGCAGAAGTATAATAAAAAAATCGGAAATAGACAAACCGGAAGAGAAGTTAAAAGTAAAAAGATGGTTCGAC
>CAYUXY010000004.1:28354-38960 GCA_964449245.1 uncultured Candidatus Saccharibacteria bacterium | reverse complement strand
TGCGCTCACCACAAGTGCTTCGACTGCGCTCACCACAAGTGCTTCGACTGCGCTCACCACAAGTGCTTCGACTGCGCTCCCTCGACAGACTACTTCGATAAACTCAGTACGGGTCAGTACAAGTCACCACAAGCAAAAGATAAAAAACTATTTTGATTTTTTAGGTTTAGGAAAGGGGAGGCTATCTGCTGTAATTTGCACAAGCTCGCTTATCCACTCGTGATTTTCAATTAAATCGGCATCTATGAGCATAGATGCTTTTGCGCCTTTATATGCGTAATCTTCTTTGTAGTTTTTGCCCACAAACTCTTTTCCTTTTTCGGTTATTTTTATATAGAGATTATCGTTGCAAACCAATCCCACCACTTTTCCGTTAAAATATAGCGCGTATTCGCCAAACATTTTTCGCGCCGATGCTTCGCCAGCCGATTGAATCTGATCCAATATAAAATCTATAGTGGACTGCTTCGTGGACATTTGTAGAGATATCACTTTGACTTATCGTAGCCAAGTTGAATGGCTCGTTTTACTGATTTATCCAAGAAATATATCCAATGGTCAAAATCCCTGTTCTCATTTCTCGCTTTCCAGTCGTTTATCATATCTTCAGCCCTAACCCACGCTAAACTGAATTTCTCGTGCGCTTCCAGTTTAGTTGGAATTGTCTTGTCGCTTTTCAATATAATGAGGAAACACGTTGTATGCGTAACCCTGTTTACGTTTTTTAGTGAATTGCGGTAATGGGCCAATGCCTCGTCTATTTTTTCGACATATAAAAAATCGTTTAATCCGCTTTCTTCCGTGACTTCTCTAAGCGTGCCATCCTCGACGGATTCATCGCTCTCAACTCCGCCGGAGAAGAGTCTAAGCAGTCCGCCATTTTCGTGTCTGCCTACGGCGTATTTTTGCGTATCGGGATAAAAAACGATTGCGCATCCGCCGTCCCGTCTTTCCTCGTTTTCTCTTTTTATTCCGAATTCAGGCAATTGATTCATTTTTATTACAAAAGTATTCTCTTTAGCTCTTCGGCGTTCCGCGCTATAAAATCCGGATTCTCGAGTTTTAATTTTTGTTCTGTGCTGAAACCCCATGTGACCGCGATGGTTTTTACTCCGTTCGCTTTTCCTGCTGAAATTTCGTGATTGCTGTCGCCTATGAAACACGATTCTTCCGGATTAATTTGCCGATTTTTAATTAAATCGCGGAGAGTTTCTGTTTTGTCGTATATATTTGAGGCTATATCGTCAAAAATATTTTCCAAGCCGTAGGCTTTTATGTCCTTAACGATTTCTTTTTCAAGTTCTGAACTTATAATTGCCATAAACCTTTTTTCGCTTTTCAATTGTTGTATGAGTTCAACAATGCCAGAGAACGCGTTTGTTTTTGGACGATCTTTGCGTAGGAGCATTTCTTTATAAGCCTCCATTTCTTCGTCGAAAGAAAGATTTGGAAGATATTTATTATAGAAGAGCATAAACGGCTGTTCCCAATTTTCTCTTATCTCTTCAGCGGAGAGCGGTTTAGCTCCGTATTTGGCGAATATCTCGTTTATAATCCACAGATGGCTTTTCATCGAATCCTGTATAACGCCAGACCAATCAAAAAATATATTTTTGAACATAATTATTTCTCTTATTATATATGATTACGCCTGTTTGTGGGGCTAAGTTTAAAAAACGAAAGGCAACCAGAAAGGTTGCCTTTATTCGAGGACGAGGCCTGTTACCAAAATGAAGTATCATAAATAACAAGCCGAAGTCCCTACGGAACGGGGACGAGGAATCTGTTATCAGGCAGAGATTGGGTGAACCAGATATGACTGGATTAATCGATATAGCCGAGGACTATAAAGCGGTTGACATATGTATACTTGATTAATATAGAAAAGAGAGTATACTATCGAGTATACATATGACAATCGATAAATCACAGTTTATAACAGTCGCTGAAATGGCCAGAATGCTTGGGATCACTCGGGCGGCCATAAACAAGCAGATTTCAGATGGAAAGATTCCTGCCGAGAAAGTTGGGCGGAATTATCTTATCTCCAAAACAGCCCTTCCGGACGATATTCAGGAGCGTATTCGCAAGGGTCAAAAAGAAGCCACAAAAAATGTGGTAGAAAAAAGCCATCATCACGATATTGATTTTGAAAAAGAACTTTGGGAGGCAGCTGATAAGCTTCGTGGAAATATTGATGTTTCCGAGTACAAGAATATTGTGCTTGGCCTTCTTTTTTTGAAATATATTTCCGATTCGTTTTACAAACGTCGCGAAATTCTTACTGATATGACTCGCGATCCAAAAAACGAAAATTTTTACGTCTCCAACGAAAATTCTCGTAAGCAAATATTAGAAACAAAAGATTTTTATACATCGGAGGGCGTCTTTTATGTTCCTGTAAAATCTCGCTGGGAATATTTGCAAACAAAGGTGATGGATCCGGAATTGGGAAAGATCCTTGATGGCGCAATGGAACTAATCGAAAAAGATAATCCCGTCCAATTAGAGAATGTTTTACCAAGAGTTTATATGAAAACCAACCTTGACCATGCTGTATTAGGCGAACTTGTTAATATTTTTTCTCGTATATCATTCGACCATAAATTCGATAGGGAAAAAGATATTCTTGGTCGCATCTATGAATATTTTTTGGGGAAATTTGCCTCAGCGGAAGGAAAACGCGGAGGTGAATTCTTTACTCCTCGTTCTATCGTCAATTTGCTTGTAGAAATTCTTGAACCATACGAAAACGCGCGCGTTTTAGACCCCGCAGCTGGTAGTGGTGGAATGTTCGTATCTATGGGTGAATATTTGCATAATCACAAAATGGATCCATCAAAACTCTCCATTAACGGGCAAGAAAGCAATCAAACCACGCTTCGTCTTTGTAAAATGAATCTCGCTATTCGCGGACTTTCAGGAAAAATAGAATTAGGTAGCTCATATTATCAAGACAGATTTCCAAATCTTCAAGCGGATTTTGTGATTGCAAATCCTCCGTTTAACGCGGAGTGGGAACCTCAAAAACTTTCCGATAATGATCCCCGCATTATTTTAGGTGTGCCGCCTTCCGGTAGCGCAAATTTTATGTGGGTGCAACATTTTGCTCATCATTTATCTACTAATGGCTACGCGGGATTTGTTATGCCAAACGGAGCGCTTGCGGTATCAGGAAAAGAGGGAGATTTAAGGCAAAAACTCATTGAGCAAGATCTTGTGGATATAATTATTTCTTGCCCGCCAAAGCTTTTCTATAACGTCTCACTCCCCGTATCTCTATGGTTTTTAGCGAAGAATAAAGGCGGTGATCGTTTTCGAAAACGCAAAGGTGAAACATTATTTATTGATGCGCGAGAAACATTTGAGCAAATTTCTCGCAAACAAGTTGTTTTCAATGAAGAAGATATTAAAAAAATTGCAGGCATTGTTCGCGCTTGGCGCGGGGAATCATCCTCCGCTAAAGCTACGGACGGACGAGAAAAGAAACTCAAATATGAGGATATTTCGGGTTTTTGCAAATCCGCAAATTTGGAAGATATAAAAAAGAATGGATATGTTCTAACTCCCGGAAGATACGTTGGACTTGCTGACGTTGAAGACGACGGCATTTCATTTGAAGAGAAAATGACAAAACTTTCAACTGAACTCCGAGAAGCGTTTATAAAAGGCCGTGAATTAGAAAAAAAGATTGAGAAAAACCTTAAAGAATTAGGATTTTAAATATATGAGCGTTAATAATGCGAAAACAAAATTTGTTTTTATGGATGAGTCCGGCAATAAAGAATCAGACAGATTTTTTGCTTGCGGATTTCTTGAGGTCAATGATCCGCAAGATTTTTCTTTGAATCTTCGTCGCGTATATGACCAGATTTTTAATCTAAGTATCCGCAACAGGCAAGAAAGAATCAAAAAATTATTGGAGGATAACGAGGTAGAACAAATCGTTTCGCTTTCAAAGTCATTCAATCAATTTGAACTTAAGCATTATTTTATCAGCAACGAAAATAATGTCTTGTATTCCGATTTTATTAAGGCGCTTTTTATGCGTACAAAATTCAGATATACGGCAATCGTTTTTGACAGAAAGGATCCCGAATATATCAGGGACGAAAATCCTCACGCTCTTCATCTGAAGGCATTAAAAATGTTTTCAAACTATGTTATATCGAAAGATAAAATGTATGTCTTTGTGCCTGATTCTTTTGATGACAGTTTTTTATGGAATGTAAAAGACGGTCATATGCCTATAGGCATATTGCCATTGGATTCCCGTGGTTCGATATATTTGCAAACAGTGGATGTTTTAACTGGTCTCGTGCTTCAAGCACTTCGTACCAAAAAAGGAGAAGTTGGTTTCAAGGCGGATATTTCAAGAGTTCCAGTTATAGATACTTTAGAAGAAAAATTAGGTCGTAAGATAGATGGTAAATTTACAATTACAGTAAACGGCAATTATTTTAATGTTTGGCCCGTCGATTTTTGTAAAAAGAAAAGCGAGGGCATGGACAAGAAACCCAACCCTCGCTTTAAGCATCCTAATAATAACACAAATCAATAATAAAAGTCAAAGTTATCCACATAATTAAAGTATTAAAAATAATATGGCAAAAGTAGAAAATCCAGATAAAAATATCAAAAACAATCCAATAAATTATAGCGAAAGAACCATCAAACAATTTGATGGTGACAAATTTACGCATAATGCAAGATTTGCTAATAAGTTACAGCCGAAAAGGAGATGTAAAAAGGTTGCGGATAAAAAAGAGATTGAAAAGAATCTCAAGGAATTAGGATTTTAAGGTTATGGATTTGCAAGATATAAGAAAGAAGTTTATCAAAGACGAGTTACAAATCACCGAAGATTACGGGAAGGTTTTCGTTTTCATCGATTTCTCGAATGTAAATAAATGGTTTCAAAATGACAATCAAGATTGGGAGAATAAACTGCTCGCTTTTGATGAAAAGTTATCAATAGACTTAAAAAAACTAAAATTGTTCGTGGATATTTTTAGTGAGAGAGCGAGAATCTACTACGGAGAAAATCCTAAAGATCAAAAATCTCTCAGCTTTACCTATGTTGTGCGGAAAGTTTTTGGCAAGAGAGATGTAATAACCAAAGACATTCAAAAAATTAAGCATTATTTTGAGACGGACGAACTTATTCCCGATAAATATGTTGAAGCAGACATAGATGGTAAAAAATTTATAGAAATCAGAAAATCAAATTTTGATGTAGAGATTTCTGTAGATGCGCTAAAAATGATTGAACACTATGACACCTTCTGTATTTTTTCCGGAGATGCTGATTTTGTGTATTTAAATAATTACTTAAAACGAAAAGGTAAAAAAGTAATTATAGTAAAGGGCGGATATATTTTGACAAAATTCAGAGAGTCGGCCGACTTAGTCATAAATGCGCAGAATATTAAAAAGCACATTGCCAAGGTAGAAAAACAAAAACCTGACTAAGTCAGGTTTTGTGGAAAGTTATCCCGAATTAACCTCGGGCAGGTATGAAAAGAGTATAACATAGCGAGCGGTTGCTATCAAGTAAATATGTATAAATCAAAAATATGAGCAAATTACTGAAACAAATAAACATAACCAAACAATATTCATTAGGAGAGGTGTGTACTTCTTCGGGTGGCGGAACGCCATCAACAACGGTTCAAGAATATTGGAACGGAGATATACCTTGGCTTACACCGACAGAAATTTCTAATGTTGATTTTTGCTTTGTAGCAGATACTAAAAGAAAAATTACAAAAAAAGGACTTGAATCATCGTCAGCAAAATTAATGCCAGCGGATTCTATTTTAATGTCGAGCAGAGCAAATATTGGTGATGTTGTTGTTAACACAGTTCCAATGACGACAAATCAAGGATTTATAAACATAATTCCAAACAGGGATATTATAGATACCAACTATTTTTCATATTGGCTTAAGACCAGAAAAGATTATTTTATACAAGTTTCAACTGGCTCTACTTTTTTAGAACTTTCTAAATCTGCTTTTAGGGAAATTACTATTGATTTGCCAGATATGCCTGTTCAGAAAAAAATCGCGGATATTTTGAGCGCTTATGATTCAAAAATTGAAAACAATAATAAGATAATCAAAAATCTTGAAGCGACAGCTCAAACTATTTTTAATGAATGGTTTATTAAATTCCGTTTTCCTGGATATGAAAAAGTAAAATTTGTAGATAGTGAGATGGGAAAAATTCCTGAGGGGTGGGAACATTTTAAACTCAAAGATTTATTTACTTTTATTAAAGGTAAAAAACCAAGTGCTGTTTCCGAAACTCAAAAAGAAAATTTCTTACAACAAATTCTTATCGATAGTTTTGAAAATGGTAAAAAGCTTTATGCCGACAAACAAGGAATGATAGTTGCCAGCGATGAAGATTTGCTTATGGTTATGGACGGGGCGAGTTCTGGTCGTATTGAATTTGGTATCACGGGAATAGTTGGTTCTACTATGTCAAAATTGCAATTATACAGACCAATCAAATCAATATTATATTTTTATTTAAGATCAAAAGAAAAAGATATAAAAAACAATACAAATGGTTCTGCAATTCCTCATACAGATAAAGAAAAAATTTATAACTATAAAATTACATTGCCAAAAAATACCGATGGATTTGAAAAAAAATTATTTAGCTATATTTTCCTTATTAAACAGATCAACGAAGAAAATATTTCTCTAAAGTCGCAGAGAGATCAATTATTAGCAAAATTAATTTAAATTTTATGAACTATACCTGTCCCTATTGTGGTCACCACACAACAATTACTGATCCAAATTGTTATGGAGTTTGGAATCATCTCTATCTGAACAAATCGACGCTTGGTGATGTTGGTTTTAGAGTCAATGCAATCACATGTCCAAATAAAGAGTGTAATAGGCTTATCTTGACCGGAACACTTACACAATCCTACAATCAACGAGCTTCGGGAGAAATTCAAACATGGCACCTACTTCCTGAATCTGAGGCAAAAGTATTACCAGATTATATTCCTCAGCCAATTCAGGAGGATTATTATGAATCATGCCGCATTAGAGACTTAAGCCCAAAAGCTTCAGCTACTCTTGCTCGTCGTTGTTTACAAGGAATGATCCGAGATTTTTGGGCAATTAAAGAATCAACACTCAAAAAAGAAATTGATGCTCTGGAAGAAAAGGTAGATCCTGATGTTTGGGAAAGCATTGATGTTGTTAGAAGCGTCGGAAACATTGGTGCCCACATGGAGAAAGACATAAATATTATTATTGATGTTGAAACCGACGAGGCACAACTATTGATAGGTTTGATCGAGCAATTGGTTGATGAATGGTATGTTGCCCGTGAAGATAGGAAAAATAGAGCTCAAAAACTTAAAGATCTTGCTATTTTAAAAAAGACGCCACCAGTTCAAGAGGAATAAATATATGAACCCCCTCAACGAAAACAATTTAACAGAACAATCACTTATTGACTGGCTCAAGAGCGAGGGCTATGAACACATCTACGGACCAAACATTAACCCCGGACAACCAAAATCAGAACGAGAAGATTTTAGAGGTGTTGTTTTGAAAGATAGATTGCTCGGAGCTGTTAGAAGAATCAATCCATCGCTTCCTGCGGAGCAAGCGGAAATTATAGTTAAAGAAATTGCGGATTATTCTCACAATGATTTGACTCTTGGAAATAAAGAAATGTATTTTTGGATTACAAATGGTAAAAAAATTACATGGAGAGAGCAGGGGGAAGAAAAAACTGATTTGGTTAAACTCATTGATTTTAATAGTCCAGATGCTAACGAGTTTTTGGTTATAAATCAATTTACTGTTCAAGGGATTGATAATGTGTGCCGATTGGATGCGGTTGTTTTTGTGAACGGCATTCCTCTTGGGGTGTTTGAATTGAAGAGCGGTGTTCGCACCGAAGCGACAATCGGCGAAGCATACCGAGATGTTGAATACTACAAAAAGGAAATTCCGAAGCTATTTTTATACAATCAAGTTATTGGACTATCTGATTTGTTTAACGCTCGGCATGGCACAATTTCTTCCTCGTGGGAGAGATATGGAGCATGGAAAGGTATTACAGCTGAAAATGATTTTCCGAAAGATGCGGAAGAATTAGAGGTGTTGGCGAAGGGACTTTTTAATAAGACGCGTTTTTTGGACGTGTTAAAATATTTTACAATTTTTGAGGCCGATAGTGACGGTGAGGCGGTTACTTACACAAAAAAGATGTGCCTCTATCATCAGTATTATGGAGTGAATAAAACGATTGATAGCACTATCCACGCGATTCTTGGTAAACAAGATAGAAAAATAGGAGTATTTTGGCACACGCAAGGTTCGGGGAAATCTATCTCAATGGTTTTTTATGTGAATAAGACGAAAAATATTCCGGAATTAAAATGTCCGGCGTATATATTTCTGACAGATAGAGAAGATTTAGATGATCAGTTATTTAAAACATTCAGTCGTGCTGGGTATGGCACACTTGCAAAAAAAGCATTAAGCATAAAAGACTTGCGTGCCAGATTATCGCATTTAGGTAGCGAGCTTATTTTCACCACAATTCAGAAGTTTCAAGAAGATCCGGACGCTCAAAGTGCTTTAACGGAACGCGATAATATTATTGTTCTTGCCGATGAGGCTCATCGCACACAATATAGTAACTTAGCCGGCAATGTTCGTCTTGCATTGCCAAACGCAAGCTTTTTGGGCATAACTGGAACGCCTATATCAAAAAACGATAAAGATACGGTTAGAGTTTTTGGTAATGTAGTCAGTTCATATAAAATCAGTCAATCGGTAAAAGATAAATCAACCGTGCCGATTTATTATGAGGGACGACTCGTGCCACTTCATCTTGCCGATGAGTTTATTGATTCCAAATTTGACGCAGTGTTGGGTGAGGTTGTTTCTGATGATAATGCTCGAATGAGAAAAGAGTGGGCTGTTCTTGAAGAAGTTGTTGGAGCTCCTAGTCGCATAGAAAAGATTGCTGAAGATATTGTCCATCATTTTAATAATCGTCCAATTGAAGGCAAAGCAATGATTGTGACAATGAGTCGTAGAATTGCGGTTTTGATGTATGAGGCAATTAAAAAAATAAGTGGTTCGTCGGAATGCGCGGTTGTAATTTCAAATAGCGATGAATATGCGTCAATTATACAAAAAGAGCGAGATGTAAAGAAACTTGAAAAACGATTTAAAAAAGTTAATGACTCTCTTAAAATTGCCATCGTGTGCGATATGTGGCTAACGGGATTTGATGTCCCTTGCTTACACACGATGTATCTTGATAAGCCACTCAAGAATCACGGGCTTATGCAGGCAATCGCTCGAGTGAACAGAGTATTTAAAGATAAGCCCGGAGGATTGATAGTCGATTATATCGGCGTTGCCGAAAATTTAAAGAAAGCTCTTTCTTGGTATGATTCAGACATTCAAAATGATGCGCTTATTCCTATTGATGAGATTGTTGCGCAAATGCACGCTATACATAAACAGGTTAGCGAGTTTTTTGGGAAGGTTGATTATGTTTCTTGGAAACAGAATAAAGGAGCTGAATTGGTCAGGATTATACAGGCAGGGATAAACGAAGTGATAACTTATAATGGGTATTTGTCTGATGAGCGGAAGATGAAATATATGGGAATGGTTTCGAAACTTTCTAAATTACACGCGCTTATTATGCCGGGCGAGAAAGCGATGAAAATTGTTAATGACTTACAATTTTTCCAATCTGTTCGCGAAGCGATACGAAAACAAACCGTATTGCCACATGCGATTTTTCCAGAAGAAACTGAAACCGCCATTCGCAGTTTGATGCAAAGTTCAATTCAAGCTGAAGGTATTGTGGATTTGTTTAATATAGAAGGTCAAGAAAAGAAAAGTATTTCCATTTTCGATGAGAAATTTGTAGCTGAAATTAAAAAGTCGCAATATCATAATTTTGCCGTTGATTCGGTTCGCAAACTTCTTGATCAGGAAATCCGCGCTCGTATGCGCGTTAATAACGCTCGATATGAGACAATGCTCACTCTTCTTACAGAACTAATCGAAAAATATGAAAACAATGTTATTAGTTCGGCAGAAATAATAAAACAATTATTGGAGATTGCTGATGAAATTAAAAAACTTGATTCAGAAAGCAAGTCTCTTGGTTTATCTCCTGAAGAAATAACTTTTTATGATGCGCTTGTTGCAGATCCGGATTTAAAAAAAGCTGGTATTGATATTAAAGAATTTGTTAAAGAATTAACGAAACGTATTCGTCGTGACTTGGCTATTGACTGGACGAATAATGAAACTATCAAGGCCCGAATCCGACAAAATGTGCGCTTGCTTTTGCTTCAGAAAGGATTTGTCGAGCAAATGCAGACAGAGCGTTTAATAGAATCGATTTATCAGGAGACGGTGAGAGTTTATAGGGAGTATTTACCAGTGACGACCCGGAACCATTTCTAACTCATGAAACCATCGCCTCGCTTGATGATAAGGGGCCGAAAGCACTGAGCGAGCGAAGCGAGTCGAAGTGCTGCGGGGGAAGGAATCGGACCTTCATACTGGGCTTCAAAGGCCCATGTCCTACC
>CAYUXY010000004.1:0-28254 GCA_964449245.1 uncultured Candidatus Saccharibacteria bacterium | reverse complement strand
AACAACTAAAAACTAACAAACTGGAACTAACGATTAACAGGATAACAGGAATTAACTATTAACAAAATGACGGATGCTGACAGTTAACAACTATTAATAGTATGACAATGTTATAGTCAACGATTCAGTTTTAACAAATTATTGGTTGCGAAGCAATCTTTTTTTAAACCCGCTCAACTGCTTTCCAATTCGTATTAATTGTTCTTCAAGTTCATCAAATTTTTCATGAGATATCAATTTGTTGTCTTGGGCAATGTCTAATCCTGCTATTACTTCATTTAGTGAGCCCATAGCTATATTAAAAAAGTGATTCATATCAATATCGGAGTTTTTCCCACTACCTTCCGCTATGTTGAGAGCAATAGATATTGCTGCGCGATTAAGCTGGTCTCCTAATCCAAATTTATGATCTCTCGGAAATTTATTAGTGATATTAAAAACCTGATGGATAATCTCTTTTGCGTCTTTATAAACATCCCATTTTAAGAAGCGGAACTCATCTCGAGACTCCCTTTTTTCTTTTATTTCCATCTGATTGTAAATAGTGTTTTCCTCGAGTTTTGTTAATCGTCAATCGTTAACGGTCAACCGTTATTTTTCAATCCTTCGATCACGGCTACCTCAAGCGGAATAATGGGGAACTGACTGTAGCGCATATTGCCGTAGGCTTCTATCAAGAGTTTCAGAAGCGCAATGTGTTTATCCGCAAACAGTTTTGAATGTTTGACTAAGATAGACAGATGATCGCTTGTCATTTCGTTTTCAAACTCTTCTTCCATTTGCGGACTGTATTTCAATACTGCTGTACGTCTTAAATATTGAATCAAGTCTTTTGCAAAATGCGCTATGTTATATCCGCCCTCCTGAATTTCGGATAAAGAAGCGAGAGCGTTCGGCATATCTCCGGTAAGAAGCAATTCCGCAAATTTAGAAAGTTTGTGAAATCCGACTTTGCCGACAGCGTTTTCAACATCCTCGAGCTTTATGTCCATTTTCCCAAACGACATAAGCTGATCGAGTAATGATTCCGCATCGCGAAAACTTCCTTCGCCGGAAGAGGCTATTAGCTCAAGCGCGTCACGCGCAATTTTCACTTTTTCTTTTTCCGCAATTTTTTCAAGCTTTTCCGTGATTGTTCGGACTGACACGCGTTGGAAATGAAATTGTTGCGCGCGTGAAGCTATCGTTGCCGGAACTTTTTCCGACTCCGTTGTCGCGAGAATTATAATCACATAATGCGGAGGCTCTTCGAGAGTTTTTAAAAGCGCGTTAAAAGCTTCTTTCGTAAGCATATGCGCTTCGTCGATTATAAAAATTTTATATTTTAATTCACTGGGCGCGAGACGGATGTTTTCTTTCAGGTCGCGCATTTCGTCTATGCCTCTGTTTGACGCGGCATCAATCTCCACGACATCAAGCGCGCGCCCTTCGTCTATAGACATACACGCCGAGCATTTGTTGCACGGCTCTCCTTGCGAGCGGAACTTTTCGTCTTTTGCCCTCAATTCGCAGTTTGCTATTTTTGCGATGAGTCGCGCCGTTGTCGTTTTTCCCGTGCCACGGGGCCCTGAAAAAAGATATGCGTGCGCGAGGCGGTCTTGCTTCGCGGCTTCTCTTAAGATTTTCACAATTGGTTCCTGTCCCAAAAGGTCCAAAAACGATGATGGGCGATATTTGCGATATATTGCTATTGCCATATTACGCTCATTATATGTTTCAATTCCCATATTTTCAATTTTTTCGGGTAAAATCGGCATGCTTACGGTGCCTGATATTTTGTGATAAAATTTGAATAAATGGGAGATTTAATTATAAAAAGCTCGGCGTTTCGCGAAGGGGAGAATATTCCCGCTAAACACACGTGTGATGGGGATAATGTGAGCCCGTTTCTTGAAATACGCGGAGCGCCGCACGAAACCAAAAGCTTTGTTCTTGTTTTAGATGACCCAGACGCTACGAACGGGGTAGTTTGGGATCACTGGGTTATGTGGAATATTTTGCCGGATACGAAATATATTGCCGAAGATTCTATTCCGGAGGGAGCTCATCAGGGACTTACGAGTTTCGGCCATATGAAATACGGTGGTCCGTGCCCGCCAAAAGGGAGCGCGGCGCATAGATATGTTTTTACTCTCTATGCGATTGATACGATGCTTGATATTCCGGAGTCGTCGACAAAAGCCGATGTGAAAAAAGCGATAGAAGGGCACGTGTTAGATGAAGCGCAATTGATGGGGAAGTATGGGAGATAAAACCGCTATGCGGTTTTAGTTAAAAGATGAAAGAAACAAGACAAAAGTAGAAAGAGAAAAAATATTTGTATTCCTACTTTCAACTTTCATCTTTAGTCTTTTAACTAACAATTATGAACACCAGTGAAATCAAACAATGTCAGTCATGTCAACAAAACTTCACTATTGAAAGTGATGATTTTGATTTCTATAAAAAAATCGATGTTCCTCCGCCGACGTGGTGCCCAGAGTGCAGATTTAGGCGACGCCTGTCATTTATGAATATGAGGTGTCTATATCGTAGGAAGTGCGACAAATGTAACAAATCAATTATTGCGATGTATCCGGAGGATTCCCATCTTACGGTCTTCTGCAATAATTGCTATTGGGGAGATTCGTGGAATGGAACGGATTTTGGAAGAAAATACGACCCGTCGCGCCCGTTTATTTCTCAATTGATTGAATTAAGAAATAGTACGCCATTTATGGCGCTTGAAGCGAATTATCCAATGTTGATTAATACGGAGTACGCGAATTACGTTTCCACGCAGAAAAATTGTTATATGACAATTATGGGTGACTATGGCGAAAATCTTCTCTATTGTGATTTTTTTGTAGAATTAAAAGATTCGAGCGATTGCTTTAGAATGACAAAATCGGAATTGAGCTATGAGTCTATCGGATGCAATAAGTGCTATGGCGTGAAGTGGTCTGAAGATTTGCAGAATTGTTCAAACATGTTTTTTTCGTCCGATTGCGTAGGATGTTCCGACTGTTTTGGTTGCGTAGGACTAAGAAACAAGAAATATTGTATGTGGAATAGCCAGCTCACAAAAAGTGAGTATGAAAAAAACATATCGGAAATGCAATTTTGCTCTCGTAAATTTGTAGAAGACATGCGTGAGAAATCGCTGGTTTTTTGGGCCAAATTTCCTCACCGCGCAACGAAAAACGATTCTTTAAGCAAGGATGTAATAGGAGAAGGTATATATGAATCGAAAAACGCCAAGCATTGTTATATAGGAATAGGTATCGAGGACAGTAAGTACGTTGCACTAATAAATATGCCAAAAGTTAAGGACTCGTATGATTATACTGAATGGGGAAATGGCGCGGAAAAGATGTACGAAGTTGCCGTGTCCGGAGAAAAATCCAGCGACGTTATGTTTTCAAATGAATGTTGGCCAGAGGTGTATGATATTCAATATTCAATGTATACACTGTCTTCCTCCAAGCATTGTTTTGGTTGTGTAAATCTGAAGAAAAAAGAATATTGTATTTTGAATAGAGAATATCCGAAAGAAGAATATGATGCTTTAAAAAAGAAGATTGTAAACGAAATGAATGAGAATCCTTTCGTAGACAAAAAAGGAAGAATTTATAAATATGGTGAATTTTTGCCTTATGAGATGTCTCCGTTTGCTTATAATCAAACCATTGCGAATGATTTTTTTCCTAATTCCGAATCTCAAGCTAAAGAGGATGGTTTTACTTGGTATAATAGCGTTCCGAATGAATACAAAATTACCAAGAATGCTTCAGATTTGCCCGATTCTATTAATGACATTTCCGAAGATATTTCTAAAGAGATAATAGCTTGTTCGTTGTGCGGTAATGCATACAGAATTATTCCGCAGGAGCTGTCTATGCTAAAAAAACTTTGTGTGCCTATACCGTCGCAGTGCCCGAGTTGTAGATATAAATATCGTTTTTCTAGACAAAATCCGCCGAAGTTCTTTCAAAGGAGATGCGCGAAGTGCGAAAAAGATATGCTTTCAAGCTACGCTCCAGAAAGGCCGGAAATTGTATACTGCGAAGGGTGCTACCAGAAGGAAGTGGCGTAATACAGTTTATAGTTATTAGTTTTTAGTTGTTAGAGAAGAAAGTAAAAGTATATAGAATATTGTATATAGTATATAGGCACAGATAAATCCATTCAGAAACTCAATCATTGATTCATTCAATCGAAATTCGAAATTAGGTAATTAGAAATTATGATTTCCAGCGAAACAAAACAATGTCAGTTGTGCAAATCCGAATTTGTCATTGAATCGGAGGACTTTGATTTCTATAAAAAGATCGACGTTCCGCCGCCGACGTGGTGCCCAGAGTGCAGAAATTTGAGGCGTATGATGTGGCGGGAAGAAAGAACTTTATACAAAAATGTGTGTGGTCTATGCGGAAAACAAATTATCACAATTCATGCTCCAGAGACGTCTTTTACCGTGTATTGCATGGAGTGCTGGTTTTCGGATAAATGGGATCCGATGGATTACGGACGCGAATACGATTTTTCAAAACCATTTTTTGTACAGTATAGAAAACTGCTTGAGGCAGTTCCGCGTCCGGCTTTTACCGGTACTAGTCTTATCGAAAGCGAATATTCGCATGCATGCAATAATATTAAAAATTGTTATTACGTGTTTTGGACATATTTTTCAGAAAATTCGCAATTTGATTACGGTCTTTTATTTTCTAAATATACGTACGACTCCTATGTGGTTGATAATTCTGATCATGTATATTCTGCCCTCCATTCGAATCGTCTCTATAAAGCACGGTTTGTGTATTTTTCTGATGAATGTTTAGATTCCGCGTTTCTTTTTGACTGCGTGGGGTGTTCAAATTGTTTTGGGTGCGTAAATTTGAGAAAACAAAAATACAATATATTCAATCAGAGATTTTCCAAAGAAGAGTATGCGAAGGAAATTGCGAAATGGGACTTAGGAAGCTATAGAATACTTAATGAGGCAAAAGAAAAATTTAAATCACTCTATCTCTCGTTGCCACGGAGGTACGCTCATATTTTAAGTAGCCAAAATGTAACCGGTGATATTATACGTGATACAAAAAATTGTAAGACATGTTTCTCCGCGCTTGATGGTGTGGAAAATTGTAAATTTATATATTTTGGCGGGCTGAATCTCAAGGACAGCTATGACGTTGGTGGGGGAGGTTTGAATTCCCAACTTCTTTATGAAATCTATGCGATGACGGGCAATGTTGAGCGGTGCTCATTTTCTGCCGGAGGAAATAATTCAATTAATACCGCGTACTGCGATTGGGCAAGAAATTCAGCCGATTCTTTCGGATGCGTGTCAATACAAAACAAAAAATATTGCATACTGAACCGTCAATATACAAAAGACGAATATGAGGCGATGCTACAAAAAATAAGAAAACATATGGATGATATGCCATACATTGATAAAAAAGGAAGGATATACAAGTTTGGCGAATTTTTCCCTCCGGAATTTTCTGCATATGCATACAATGAATCCGCTGCATTTCCGTGGTATCCGAAGACAAAGGAAGAGGTTCTTGAAGAGGGTTGGCAGTGGCGAGACGAGGTTAAAAGAAAATATGAAGTTACAATGAGACAAGATGCTATTCCGGACCACATAAAAGACGTTCAAAATTCGATTTTAAAGGATGTTATTGAGTGTGAGCATTGTTCAGATTTATGGCGGAAGACACACAAAGCTTGTCTTCATGGATGCACCGAGGCATTTCGAATTACAAAAGAAGAGCTGGCTTTTCATAGGGAAATGAATATTGCGTTGCCCCGTCTTTGTCCAAGTTGCCGTATAGCCGAAGTGCTTTTGTGGCGAAATGGATTTCATCTTCATAAGAGAAAATGTATGTGCAATAGACAAATGATTGATCTATTCGACAAGCTCAGGATAAACAACCAACAACCTACGACAAACAACTTACAACAAACGACAGGAGAAGTACGACAAAATACATACAAGAATACGGCTACACATTCACACGGGGATGGGCCATGTCCCAATGAGTTCGAGACGTCGTACAGCCCAGAGAGGCCGGACATTTTATACTGCGAAGAATGCTACAGAGCTGAATTTTTATAAATATGTTTTGGCGTCTAAAATCATATAAAATTTTGTTTCAAACGATTTTACAATCCGTGATGTTTCGTTTAAAAATATTTTTTTATAAATTCAAAAATAAAATATAAAAATTAGTTAAAAGTTCATAAAGTTTGTAAAGTAAGAAAGCATAAGAATAGTTGAAAGACGAAAGTTTAAAGTTAAAAGAAAAAAACAGAAAAAGATAATTGCATTTCTACTTTCATCTTTTGTCTTGCGACTTTTGGCTTCTGTCATTCAATCATTAATTCATTCAATCGAAATTCGAAATTAAATAATTAGAAATTATTTCTCCTACATACTATATACAATATTCTATATACTGTTTTCCTTTTGTCTTGCAACTTTTAACTAATATTATGAATCCTCCAAAAAATGATTCGAAATATGAATGGACGAGGCACTCTTGGGAGAAAATGAAATATTATGGCATCTCGGAGAGTCGAATAAAGCGCATTATCCGTTTTCCTAAGCGTACTGAAGAGGGTGTTGCTGAAAGTACTGTTGCCGTAATGTCTCCGGCAGAAACGAAAAACTATCAGGAGATATGGGTAATGTATAAACTTGTCGGCAGTCGCCAACAAGCGACGTCGAATTTAGAGTGTCGAATTTCGACCACGGGCAAAAGTAAAAAGTTGAAAGACGGATGGGAACAATACAAAGACATACAAAATTTCAGATTACCGGATAAAAAAATAAAGATTATCACAGCATGGAGATATCCGGGAAAAAGTCCCGAGAGAGATCCTATTCCGTCAGACATCCTTTCGGAAATAAGAGGAATATTATAGCAATGCCGAAACTCCTTGCCAAAAGTTTTTTTGTGAGCGATACCGTCAAAGTCGCACGAGAGCTTTTAGGAAAAACTATCGTTAGGAAAATCGGAAACAAAGAAATCAGAGCGACAATAATTGAAACAGAAGCTTATGATGGATTTAAAGATAGGGCGTCGCACGCATCGCGTGGCATGACGATACGCAATTCCATTATGTTTGGGCGTCCAAATGTCTGGTATATATATTTTACTTACGGGATGCATTGGATGCTTAATGTGGTAACAAGAGAGAGCGGGTATCCCGCCGCCGTGCTTATTCGAGCTATTTTATTAAGAGACGGCGCACGCATTAACGGACCAGCTAAACTCACAAAGTTTTTGCACATTAACGGTGAGATTAATGGAAAAAATTTAAGCAAAAATTCCGGATTGTGGATAGAAAATGGGAAAAACATTTCCGATGACTTTGTTCGCGCATCCGGTCGAGTCGGAGTTTCTTTTGCCGGCAAATACTGGTCTCAAAGAAAATGGAGATTCACCGCGGATGTTTGAAATTATTATCAGCGCATATTATAACTGAATGGAGCATATTTTATTATGAAATTATCTATTGGAATCGTAGGTCTTCCAAATGTTGGGAAATCAACGTTATTTAAACTTCTTACAAACCAGAATATCAATATAGCGAACTATCCTTTTGCTACCATTGACCCGAATGTCGGGGTTGTCGCTGTACCGGATGAAAGGGGAGATAAACTTGCAGAAATGAGCGCATCGAAGAAAAAGATTCCGGCTGTTGTCGAATTTTACGATATCGCCGGTCTCGTAAAAGGCGCGAACAAGGGCGAAGGATTGGGCAATCAATTTCTCTCACATATCAGGGAATGCAAAGCTATTGTGCACGTCGTACGATGTTTCGCTTCCGGCGATATTATACACATTGAAGGAACGACTGACCCCATCCGCGACATCGATACCATAATGACCGAGCTTACGCTAAAAGATATAGACACGGTTGATAAAAGGCTTCAGAAGGCGGAGTCAGATGCTCGCGGAGGAAATAAAGACGCAATTGTTTTTAGGGATGCGTTACATATTTTACGCGCCGAGTTGGATAAAGGAGTACCTTTGTTTTCTTTGCCGGATAATCCGTCTTTTTCCGGAGTGGCAACAGAGCTCGGATTACTAACCGCAAAAAAACAAATATTTTTATTAAATGGTTCGGTCGAAGATGCCACGCCTCAAGTGATTGAAAAAGTAAAATCTTTTCATGCGGAATATATAATTGCCGATCTTGGCAATGGAAATCCGATTCCGGAACTTATACAAAAAGCATACTCGTCGCTTAATCTCATAAGTTTTTTCACGACAGGAGAAGATGAAACGAGAGCGTGGACTATCGAGCAAGGCGCAAAAGCGCCAGAGGCATCTGGCGTGATTCATACCGATTTTGAACAAAAATTTATACGCGCGGAAACTGTCGGATGGGACGAATTACTTTCTGCCGGCAGTTGGGCTAAAGCAAGAGAGAAAGGGAAAATTCGTATTGAGGGAAAAGAATATGTGGTGAAAGACGGCGATGTTATTGTTGTCCGTCACGGATGATTTGATTTGCCGGCAAGTTTTTCACGCTCGGTGTTTTGATTGGCTGAATAGAATAGGAAGAACGCTATTGTTAGTAGGCCGAAGTCTCGAAAAGTTGTGTTCGTGATTCCGGATAAGAGCAGAACTCCCGCAAAATGCAAAAACGCTAAGAAAGAAGTCGTTCGGGACATTCTTCCGGACAAAAAAACAATTCCGAGTATGATTTCAAATATGCCGTATGCGATGATGATTGTTTCCGACGATTCAAGCGCAAGAACGAATTTCGGTAAATATATGAGCCACTCTCTGGGCGCGAAAACCGAATAAACTCCGGCATATAGAAAAACAAGGCCGAGCCCGATTCTCAGCACAGTAAGCGGGGCGAGGGCGTTTTTTGTTCTTTCATACGAAAACATACTATTATTATACAAGGTAGAAAAAATGTATGCATTACGAACTTGAATTCGATTATTACAAAGGGCCACTTGATAAGCTACTCGAGCTTGTCGAAGAAAAACAGCTCGAAATTACAACCGTTAATCTCGCTGAAGTAACGGCAGATTTTTTGAAATATGTAGAAGCGTTGGAGGCCAAAGGTCAGCGAGATATTATCGCAGATTTTCTTGTGATTGCGTCGCGTCTTATCTTAATAAAATCTAAAGTTTTAATTCCGGATTTTGTTTTGAGCGAAGAAGAAGAGGCGGACATTGTCGGACTCGAAACAAGGCTTAAATTATATCAGGAGTTAAAGGCGACTCAGATTCATATCAAATCTATGTGGAACGTTTTTCCGCAAATGGCCGAACGAGAATTTTTGCAATCCAAAAAAGCATATTTCTTGCCTCCAAATAATATATCCGTAGATATGTTGAAGAGCGCTATGTATAAAGTCGTGGGAGAACTCGAAAAGATTATGAGGCCGGTAGAGGTAATTAAAAGAGAGGTGATACATCTGAAGCACAAAATACAGGAAATAATCGACAGAATTTCAGAGATTCCATTTTCTTTCCGTGAATTTCATAAAAATCGCGGGAAGGGGGAAATAGTGGTTTTGTTTCTCGCGATTCTACATCTCATAAAAGATCAAGTAATTTCCGCGGAGCAGGGAAATCATTTTGAAGATATAGTCGTTGCCAAACTTGGTAAAAATCAATAAAATACGAATAATGGATTCTACTGAACGACAAAACATCGCTGCCATAGAAGCTCTTTTATTTCAATTCGGCGATCCTATATCTATAGAAAAAATTGCTTCGATTTTAAATATCGACAAAAAAGAATGCGACGCGCTCGTTGATTTGTACGAAGCTTCTCTAAAAGAGACATCTCGCGGACTTATCTTGCAACGTGACGGAAAAACCGTTCAGCTTTCGACTAAGCCGGACTTTAAGGATATCGTAGAAAAAATAATTCATAACGAATTTAAAGAAGACCTTACTCCCGCGGCGCTTGAAACGCTGTCTATAATAGCGTATCTCGGACCGATGTCTCGGGCTACAATCGATTATATCCGTGGAGTTAATTCCGGATTTATAGTTCGCAATCTTCTTATGAGAGGGCTTGTTGAAAGAACGCAGTCCGCTGAAGGCAGAAAAACTTACGAGTATAAAGTCACGCTCGATTTTTTAAAACATATGGGATTAACGAAAATTGAAGACTTACCCGAATTTTCGTCATTTAAGGATATACTTTCGAAATACGAGACTTCCTCAGAAAAGGAAAAGAGTCCGGATATATCAGAAGAAAATCTACAAAAACAAAATACAGAATTATGAATGTAAAGTGGCAGATAACTATTTTTGCCATTCTTGTAATTTTTTCGGTTGTGTTTACAGGAATAGGCTCGTCTTCTTTTATGTCTATGTTTTCTTCGGGTAAAACCGCGAGGAGTGAAACTATTTCCGCTACACTGTCCGATATTCCCGACTCACGTTTTTTCAAACATTCTGTGGCGACAAGTTCCGTGCCTATACGAAAATGGGATGTGCTTGATTTGCCGATAGGTGCTGAAGCGGCTTTGGTCCAGTCGCTTGATGAAAAATTTCCTTTTGTGCATTATCGAACCGGAAAAGTTTGGCCAATCGCGTCTCTCACAAAACTTTTGACTGCCGTGGTAGTACTCGATGAAAAGGGAGGTAAGGAAAAAATAACAATTACGCAAAATGCAGTTGATGCGGAAGGAACCGCAGGAAACTTGGTGAGCGGTGAAGTATATACAAGCGAGGATTTGCTTAAGGTGATGCTCATCACCTCCTCAAACGATGCCGCAGTTGCATTCGAGGATTATTTTGGAGGAAAAGATAAATTTGTTTCTTTACTGAATAAAAAAGCAGGGGAGATTGGAATGTCTGAAACCGTACTGCACGATGCCTCAGGACTGTCTGATTTGAATATTTCAACTGCTTCGGATCTATTAAAATTGACGGAGTATATTATAGAGAGTCATCCGGATATTATCGCGTGGACAAGATTGCCAAGCATATTAATTCAACCCGTTAATAATTCGCAGACAAAAGCATTATCCAACATCCATCCGTTCATTAACAATTCAAATTTTTTGGGAGGAAAAACCGGTACATTGCCAGAAGCGAGGCAAAATTTATTATCAATTTTTTCTTTTAATAATTTTCGAGTCGCCGTTGTAATACTTGGCTCGAGTGACAGAGTCGCTGAAACAAACAAGCTTTTCAATTGGATAAATGAAGCTTATGAATTCTAAATAATATGGAAATATTCGAAGCAATAAGATCGCTAATAGTTTTTTCGCTCGCGTTTATCGTTGCCCTTCTTATTACGCCGGTAGTTTTGCATTTTCTAAAAAAATACGGGATTAAGAAAAACAATATCAGAGACGAAAAGTCTGCGCCCGTTTTTTATGCACATCATAAAGACAAATCAGATACTCCGACAATGGGCGGAGTAATTATCTGGGGCACTGTCTTGGGTATAGCTGCTATATTTTTTATTGCAGACAAACTCTTCGGCGGATTTTCCGGATACTTTAACTTTGTAGACAGAGCTGAAACATATTTGCCATTAGCCGCGCTTGCGTTCTCGGCTGTTGTAGGTCTCGCGGACGATGTGTTGGGAGTAATGAGAATAGGTCCGCATGGAGGAGGACTGACCGAAAAGCACAAATTGATTTTATATACAGCCGTTTCTTTGATTGGCGCGTGGTGGTTTCATTTTCGTCTTGGTTGGAGCGTTCTTTACGTTCCTTTTCTCGGCAATATTGATTTGGGACTCTGGTATATTCCATTTTTCATATTTATTATCGTCGCAAGCGCATTTTCAATGAACGAAACAGACGGATTAGACGGACTCGCCGGCGGAGTCGCATTTTTTGCATTTGGCGCTTTTGCAATATTGTCTTTTGCCACACATCGATATGATCTCGCTGTAATGAACGCGGCGATTTTGGGGGCAACTCTCGCTTTCATCTGGTTTAATATTTATCCGGCAAAGTTTTTTATGGGAGACACCGGATCAATGTCTCTCGGAATCACATTAGGCGTTGTGGCAATGCTCACGAACTCGGCATTACTTCTGCCGTTCTTTGGTTTTATAATGGTAATAGAATCTTTGTCCGTGATTATACAGGTGATAAGCAAAAAGTTTTTCAAACGAAAAGTATTTTTGTCGGCCCCAATTCATCACCATTTTCAAGGAAAGGGATGGCCGGAGAGTCAGGTCACTATGCGTTTTTGGATAATATCAGCAGTTATGACTATTTTCGGACTGGTATTCTTTTTTATAGCGAGATTTATCTGACGCAAATCACACATTATCATAAATTATGAAAATCATAGCAGCTAATTGGAAAATGCATCCGTTGTCCGAAAAAGAAGCAATAAAAATCGCGAGGGCAAGCGATGCTACAAACGCGATTATTTTTCCACCCGAGTTGTTTTTAAAAAGTATAAAAAAGGTGTTAAAAAAATCATCACTCGGGGCGCAAGATGTTTTTTGGGAGAATGGAGTCGGCGCTTATACCGGCGGAACGTCAATCTCAATGCTTGTGAGCGCCGGTGCCAAATACGTTCTTATTGGGCACTCCGAACGAAGGGCCATATTTAAAGAATCTAACGATATCGTTATGAATAAATTTGTCGCTTCTTATCGCGGGGGAATGAAGGTAATTTTTTGCATAGGTGAACCGTGGAATATACGGAGAGAAGGATTGTCAGCAATAAATGCATTTATGTTGGGACAGCTTAGTTCTGTATTCAAGAAAATATCTCGTAGTGAATTTGATCCATCAAAAATCATAGTTGCGTACGAGCCGATTTGGGCGATAGGAAAAGGGAAAACGGCTTTTCCAGAAGACGCAGAATTTGCCGCGCAAGTCGTTAAAAAATGGTTTGTAAAAAGATATGGAAGTTCTCCGCGCGTACTTTATGGCGGTTCGGTAGACTCTAAAAACTCGAGATATTTTCTCGAACAGCCAAGTATAGATGGAGTACTTGTCGGAGGGGCGAGTGTCATTGCGGATGAAATAAAACAAATAATCAAATTGTCTCGATAAATAAAATATGCGTAGCGCAAAAAAATTTTTCTTCGGTCTGTTTTATATCGCACTTGTGATTTTAATATCTTTCGGGGTGTATAATGCGTTTTCCGGTAATGAGCCTACATGTTCGGATAATATATTAAATCAGAACGAAACCGGAGTTGATTGCGGGGGATCGTGCATTTCATGCGAAGTTAAAAATTTAAATCCGATTACTACGGGCAAGGTTTCATTTTTTGGGCTGGAAAACGGTCGCACTGTTTTTATAGGAGAACTTGTTAATGCCAATGAAAGTTTTTTTGCCGATGATGTGCAGTATTCTTTTGTAATCAAAGACAAATCCGGATATGCGGTGGAAAAAATATATGGCGCCGAAACTGTTTTTCCTCTTGAAAAAAGAAAAGTATTTACATCCGAAGCATCGACTCCATTTTCAAACATAGGCGAAGTCGAGCTTGACGTTACATCCCCGCCTTTAGAGGAATGGAAAAATTTTTATTCAACTTTAAAACCGAACGTCTCGATTATTTCAGGCCCTATTTTTTCCGAGGATGAGAAATTTATCCAAGCCAAAGGGATGCTTAGCAATCAGAGTTCTGTGAGCGCAGACGAAGTTAAACTCGTGGCCGTGTTTTATAACAAATACGAAGAAGAGATATTTGCTTCGCAATGGACAACGTCAAATTTATCTGGATTTGCGAGCACTAATTTTACAATTTTATTCCCGCGCGACAAATCCATAGTTGAATCTCTCGACACGGCACTTACAAAAATATTTGTGTTTGTTAAGTAGATAATTTATGTTTTTTTCTAAAATACGCAACATTGATTGGATTCTCGTCGGCGCGCTTCTTTTAGTCTCTGCGGCCGGACTTTTGTCTTTAGCGAGCACTAATATAGCTTTTTTTTGGAGACAGCTCGTTTGGTACGTAGTCGCGTTTTTCATAATAATTTTCGGAAGCCTTTTAAATTGGAAATGGATTTTAACTCAGACGTGGTTTCGCGGAGGAGTGTATGGAATAAGCGTTCTTTTCCTGATTTTCTCGCAGTTTCAGTCGGGTACCGTCAGGGGCACAAAAAGCTGGATTACTATTCTTGGTTTGCAATTTGAGCCCGTAGAACTTGCAAAACTCGGACTCATATTTATTCTTGCCGGATTTTTTTCTCGCAGGCATATTGCAGCGTGGCAAAATAAAAATTTATTTTTGTCGCTTATATATGCGGTAGTTCCGGGATTTTTAATTCTTATCCATCCGGATTTTGGTTCGGCAATAGTTGTGTTCGCGATATGGGCGGGATTTTTGCTTATGAGCGGAATCAATAAAAAAAGATTGTTTGCCGGAATCGCCATAGCGCTTTGTATTGCGGCAATGTTTTGGATATTCATTTTAAAGGATTATCAAAAGGACAGGCTTACCGCGTTTATCTTTCCGGAGCGCGATCCGTTTGGAATCAATTATAATGTTATACAATCAAAAATCGCGATAGGCTCGGCAGGATTTTTAGGAAAAGGCTTTGGACAGGGAACACAAGTGCAATTACATTTTTTGCCGGAAGCTCAGACGGATTTTATATTCGCGGCATTTGTAGAAGAGTGGGGACTCTTGGGCGGGGCGGTTCTTTTGTTGACTTTTTTCCTGATTATTTATAGATTAATCTTGATTGGACTTAGAGCGTCAGGAAATTATTCAAAATTTATAGTTCTGGGAGCATCGCTTGTTTTTACAATCCAATTTATTATCAATGTCGGGTCGAATATCGGAATGATGCCTGTCACGGGCATTACATTTCCGTTTTTAAGCTATGGCGGATCAAGCGTCTTGACTACAGCCGTACTTATAAGTATAATCGAACATATTAAATTTGAATCCTCAATTTAAACAAAGAGGCGCAGTTGATTTTCGCGTCATTGCGGTTTTGAGCGCTGTTTTAATATTCATTCTCGCAATCGCGTATTTCTTTTACGGGTTGCAGCCCAATGTGAAAGGAGAGGTGATTCAAAAGCAATTTTCCATTGAAAAAGGTGAAAGTTTTAAGGAGGTCGGCGTACATCTTTCTGAAGAGTCGCTTATAAATTCCGTATCCGTTTTCAAATTTTATGCGATTTTGACCGGTAAGGTGCGCCAAGTCCAGCCTGGTTCGTATCAGCTGTCAAACGCCATGAGTATACCTCAGATAGTTGACGCAATAACATCTCGCACGCGAACGGATGTCTTCGTCACCATTCCTGAAGGATCTACTCTTAAGGATATAGAAAGTCTCTTGGTCGAAGGAGGCATTATTTCCGGCGGAGGACTTGAGGGATACGATTTCCGTAAATTACGTTCCGATTATCCGTTTCTGGCCTCAGCGGAATCTCTTGAAGGATTTTTATTTCCAGATTCGTATTTCTTTGATCCGAATTCTTCTCCTGACGAAGTTGTGAAAAGAATGCTGGATAATTTTTCAAAGAAAGCGTGGCCCAAACTTTCTGAGTCGGATGATTGGTATAACCGATTGATACTCGCGTCGCTCTTGGAAAGGGAAGTGAAAAGTTTTGAAGACCGTCAGGTTGTCGCAGGAATTCTTTTAAGGCGCATAAAGATCGGGATGTTACTTCAGGTTGATGCAACGATAAGTTACGCAAAATGTTTTGGACAGATTCGCGGATGTCCTGAAATAAAGGTTTTACGTAAGGATATAGATTACGATTCTCCTTATAACACATACAAACATAAAGGATGGACGCCAACTCCAATAGCAAATCCGGGAGAAAGCGCCATAAAGGCAGCAACGTTTCCGGCAACAAGCCAATATCTCTACTACTTATCTGATTCGGAAACGCAAGAGACACATTTTTCAAAAACACTCGAAGAACATAACGCAAAACGCATAAAATATTTGTAAAACATTATGTCAATTCCACAAAAAGTAAAGGTTTTCTCATCTTATAAAGGTTTTGTCCATGAGCCACCGCATTTCATAGAAATGCAATTGCAGTCGTTTGATTGGTTCTTAAAAAAAGGTTTGCGTGATCTTTTTGATGAAATCTCTCCGATAAGTGATCACACCGGTGAGGAAATGGAATTGCATTTTCTTGATTATAAATTTGATGCTCCAAAATATACCGAACAGCAAACAAGAGAAAAGGATTTGACATACGAAGCCGCTCTTCGGGCAAATTTAAAACTAATTAATAACAAAACGAAGGTCACAAAGATACAAGAAGTGTATCTTGGCGATTTTCCGATAATGACGGAAAGGGGAACATTTATTATAAATGGTGTAGAGCGCGTGGTTATATCGCAACTAATCCGTTCCGCCGGAGTTTATTTTTCGATGGGAGTCTTCCGCGGAAAAAAATTGTTTAGCGCAAAAGTTATTCCTAACCGTGGAGTTTGGCTGGAATTTGAAACTGATCCAGACGGATTTATAGGCGTTAAAATAGACAGAAAGAGAAAGGCGCCGGTTACGGATTTATTGAGAATATTCGGACTTGAAACAAATGAAGAAATATTAAAAACATTTGCCGATGTTGATACTGGGAAAGTAAAATTTTTGGAAGCAACTCTAAAAAAAGATGTATCGAAAGATGCGGAAGATTCGTATCTTGAAATTTATAGGAGACTTAGACCCGGAGACTTAATAACCGCAGAAAGTGCTCATTCTATAATTGAGCCGATGTTTTTCAAATTTGACAGGTATGATTTAAGTAATGTTGGCAGATATAAATTAAATCAGAGATTGAATATTACGGCGAAAAAGACGGGTCTTTTGGATAGAGACGATATTATTAAAATTATCAAGGAACTTATACGTTTAAATAACGATAGTAGGTCAATCCCTGACGATATAGATCATCTCGGAAACAGAAGAGTACGCGCCGTAGGAGAACTTGTTCAATCAAAACTTCGCATAGGGTTTGCCAGACTCCGTCGCGGAGTGCAAGACAGAATGTCTACCATTGAACGAGAAGGGCTACAGCCGGTTCAGCTTGTTAATTATAAATTATTGACGGCCGTCGTTAGAGATTTCTTTTCTTCTTCTCAGCTTTCGCAATTTATGGATCAGGTTAATCCGCTCGCGGAACTTGAACATAAGCGTCGTTTATCGACGATGGGCCCCGGAGGACTAACGAGAGAACGGGCGGGACTCGAGGTTCGTGATGTGCACTCGTCTTATTATGGACGCATTTGTCCTATTCAGACTCCTGAAGGATCAAGCATCGGACTCGTGAGCTATTTAGCAAGTTACTCTCGCATTAATGAATTTGGATTTTTAGAGACCCCGTATTTCAAAGTTGAAAAAGGCAAGGCGACAGACAAAGTTGTATGGCTCGATGCTTTCAATGAGACAAAATACAATATAATTCAGGCAGATGCGAAGACTGACGAAGCTCATAACATTCTTGATGAGCGTATTCCCGCGCGCGTAAAAGGCGTTGCCGGAATGTGTAATCGCGATAAAGTTGATTTTATAGATATTTCTCCAAATCAAACCGTCAGTGTGGCGGCATCGCTCGTTCCATTTCTTGAACATAACGATGCTACGAGAGCTCTTATGGCATCTAACATGCAACGACAGGCTGTTTCGCCAATAAGAGCAGAAGAGCCTCTCGTAGGTACCGGACAAGAAGAAAAAGCCGCGCAAGATTCTGCTCAGACAATCATTGCTGACGTTGCCGGCGTTGTTACGGAAGTTGATGGGCAATCAATCACGGTAAAAACAACATCAGAAGGCAATAAAGTTTATCCTCTTATAAAATTCCGCCGATCAAATCAATCGACGTGTGTTTCTCAAAAACCGGTTGTAAATATTGGAGACAAAATTAAAAAAGGCTCCGTTCTTGCCGACGGACCGGCTACATCAAACGGAGTTTTAAGTTTAGGAAGAAATCTTCTTGTGGCGTATGTGCCTTGGCAGGGCGGAAACTTTGAAGACGCTATAGTGCTTTCCGAAAGAGTTGCGAAAGACGATTTATTTACATCAATTCACATTGAAACTTGGGAGTGTCTTGTCAGAGATACAAAGCTTGGACCGGAAATGACAACGCCGGACATCCCAAACGTTTCTGAGGACAAACTTAGAAACCTTGACGAAGAAGGCATAGTTCGCATTGGCGCTGAAGTCAGAGAAAACGATATTTTAGTTGGAAAGATATCTCCTAAGGGCGAATCCGAATTAACCTCTGAAGAAAAACTTCTTAGAGCTATTTTTGGCGAAAAAGCACGCGATGTTAAAGATACTTCGCTTGTATTGCCACACGGCAAACAGGGGCGTGTTATAGGTATAAAAATATTCGCTCGCGATCATGGAGACAGGCTTGAGCCGGGTATAATAAAGAAAATACAAGTCGAGGTTGCGCAACTTCGTAAAATCCGCGCTGGCGATAAGCTTGCAGGACGATATGGTAATAAGGGAGTTATTTCAACGATACGACCGGTTGAAGATATGCCTCACCTTGAAGACGGCACGCCGGTTGATGTGGTTTTGAACCCTCTTGGCGTTGCTTCTCGTATGAACCTTGGACAAATTTTAGAGACGCATCTCGGTCTTGCTGCGCACACGCTCGGGTATCGCGCGGTTGTTCCGAGTTTTGTTGGAGGAACGGAAGATGATATTCGCGAAGAACTTAAATCCGCAGGTTTTCCGGAGACCGGAAAATTGAAATTGTATAACGGATTAACCGGCGAACCTTTTGGAGAGCCGATAACAGTTGGATATATATATATTATGAAGCTCAACCATCTCGTTGAAGATAAGATTCATATGCGTTCAACAGGCCCATATTCTCTTATCACTCAACAGCCGCTCGGAGGAAAAGCGCAACTCGGAGGACAAAGATTCGGAGAAATGGAAGTCTGGGCGCTTGAAGGATACGGAGCTTCTCATATGTTGCAAGAAATGCTGACGATAAAATCAGACGATGTTATGGGTCGTTCCGCCGCATTTGAATCGATTATTCGCGGACAAGAAATAAAGAAACCAAATCTTCCCGCATCTTTCAACGTCTTACTTGCCGAACTAAAATCACTCGGATTAAACGTGTCATATGATTCTGAAGAGGTCGTTCAGGATTCGGACAGAGCAATTTCCGAATAATAAAAATAAAAAACTCGTATTATGAATAAAAACGTTGATTTAAAATCTATATCAATCCGAGTAGCGGGGCCGGATGAAATACTCGCATGGTCATATGGCGAAGTTATAAAGCCAGAAACGTTAAATTATCGTACACAACGTCCGGAAAAAGATGGGCTTTTCTCCGAGCGAATTTTTGGTCCAACAAAAGACTACGAATGTTATTGCGGAAAGTATAAAAAAATAAGATACAAAGGCATTGTTTGCGAAAAATGCGGAGTTGAGGTAACTCGTTCTGTCGTACGTCGCGACAGAATGGGACACATTACGCTTGCAACGCCGGTCTCTCATATATGGTTTCTTAGAAATGTCCCGTCAAAATTAAGTTTGATGATGAACATTTCCGTTCCAAAGCTCGAGAAGGTAATTTATTACGCGGCGTTTATAGTTACTACGGTAGATGCCGAAAACAGAAAGAGAGCGTTGGATTTTCTTGAAAAGGAATTCAGATCGATAAAAGACAATAAAGACGAGCTAAAAGAATCAAAAGAAAATTTAAAAAATATTCTTTCGATGTTACAGCCCGGACTTATTCTCACCGAATCCGAATATTATCTTCTTGCGGAAAAATTCGGCGATGTTTTTGAGGCCGACAGAGGCGCTGGCGCAATCCGCAAAATTCTTGCGCAGATGGATCTGAAGCAGGTTGTAAACGACATTAAAAAAGAATTAAAAGACGTAAAAGACGCCAACAGAAAAAAGAGATTGTTACGCAGAATGCATATTGCCAAATCTATGCTTAAGGCAAATATGCGCCCTGAGTGGATGATACTTACAGTTGTTCCGGTATTACCGCCTGAGCTTCGTCCGATGGTCGCCCTTGAAGGAGGCAGATATGCCACAGCGGATTTGAATGATTTATACAGACGCGTTATCAATCGCAACAACAGATTGAAAAAACTCATCGACTTGAAATCTCCGGAAGTAATTATCACAAACGAAAAAAGAATGTTGCAAGAAGCCGTTGACGCGCTTATAGACAACACTGCTCGCGGAGGCACGCAATTGCTTTCTACGCGCAGAAGGCCACTCCGATCTCTCGCGGATCTTCTAAAGGGTAAGCAGGGCAGATTCAGACAAAACCTTCTCGGAAAACGCGTCGATTATTCAGGACGTTCGGTTATCGTTGTAGGCCCAGAATTGAAGCTTAATGAATGCGGTCTTCCGAAAAATCTTGCGCTGGAATTATTTAAACATTTCGTGATCAATAAAATTATTGATCGGGGATTGGCATACAACATCAAGCAGGCAAACAGGTTTATAGAACAACGCTCTCCGGAAGTTTGGGGAATTCTCGAAGAGGTTATAAAAGACAAGCGTGTGCTTTTAAACCGTGCTCCTACATTGCACAGACTTGGTATTCAGGCCTTTAAACCTCTTTTGATTGAAGACTTGTGTATCCGTATTCCTCCGATGGTCTGCGAAGCATTTAACGCGGACTTTGATGGCGATCAAATGGCAGTTCATCTTCCTCTTACTGTTGAGGCTCAATATGAAGCGAGAGAGTTAATGAATGCAGGAAAAAATCTTTTGAAGCCTGCAAACGGCGAACCTATAACGCGACCTACGCAAGACGTAGTTTTGGGAGCTTATTATCTTACACGAATGAAAGATGGGCAGAAGGGCGAGGGCAAGAACATCGCAGACCTTTCTGAAGCTATGCTTGCGTATGAGTCCGGATTTTTGGGACTTCATGCAAAGATACGCGTGAAAATAAATGGTGAGTTTATAGAAACAACCTATGGCAGAATGGTATTTAACAGCATTCTTCCGGAAGGTTTTCCATTCGTTAATGAAACTCTTACAAAAAAAGGACTCTCTCGTTTAGTGGGAAAAATCATTCAGCAGTATGGAATAGATACTTCTCAGCAATATCTCGATAGCATAAAGGATATAGGTTTTAAGTACGCAACTCTTTCAGGCGTTACTTGGGCGATGGGCGACACGGTAGTTCCATCAATCAAGGGAGCTCTTATGAAAGAAGGCGCTCTTAAGGTTGAAGTAGTTGAGAAACAATTTGATGACGGATTACTTACCGAATCAGAAAAGAAAGAAAAAATAATTGAATTGTGGACCGACGCGAGAAAGAAAATAGCAGACGTTATTCCGCACACTCTTCCGGAAGATAATGCAATTTTTTCGATTTTCGATTCAGGATCGAGAGGAAGCTGGGCGCAACCTATACAAATGATGGGAATGAAGGGACCTGTGCTTGACGCGAGCGGTGAAACTATCGAGCTTCCGGTCAAATCTTCATATAAAGAGGGACTCGGTGTTCTTGAATATTTCATTTCAACGCACGGCGCGAGAAAAGGTTCTACGGATACGGCTCTTAAAACAGCATCCGCCGGATATTTAACAAGGAGACTTGTTGATGTTGCTCAAGATTTGGTTGTTTCGGAAGACGATTGTGGAACAAAGGAATTTGTTACCGTCTCCCGTACCGATGGCAACGCTTTTGGCTATAAGTTGGCCGACAGAATTTTTAGCAGAACAAGTGTGGAAGATATTCGGATTGATAGAAAGCTTATTGTGCATGCGGGCGAAATAATATCTAAAGAGGCTGCAAAAGCTATTGAAGACTCAAAGATAGAAAACGTTGTTTTGAGATCTCCTATAGGATGCAGAGCTCATTCAGGAATCTGCGCAACGTGCTTCGGACTTGATTTAAGCAAAAATACGAAAGTAAAAATCGGTGAAGCTGTAGGCGTTGTTGCCGCGCAATCAATCGGAGAGCCCGGAACGCAACTCACTCTCCGAACATTCCATATTGGAGGTGTTGCCGGACTCGATATCACGTACGGTCTTCCTCGCGTTGGCGAAATATTTGAAGCGAGAACTCCAAAAGGTAAGGCTGTGATAGCAAAAGATGATGGCGTTGTAGAAAGCATTAAAGAGCGTGGAATGACTCAGGTTATAGAAATCAAAGGATCTAAAAAAACCACATCAAGAAAACTTAAGGCTGGCGTTGTAGAATATTTGGCTCCGTTAAATGCAAAAATTTTCGTGAAAGTCGGGGACAGAGTTAAGAGAGGCCAGCAAGTATCCGAAGGTTCACTTGATTTAAAAGAGATGCTTGCATACAGAGGTCTTGAGGCAACGCAGAAATATATCGTGAATGAAGTGCAAAAAATTTATATTCCTGAAGGCGCTTCGATTAATGATAAATATATAGAAATAATAGTTCGTCAGATGTTTTCGCGCGTAGTTGTCAAGGATCCCGGCGATACGGAATTTATGATTGATGAAGTTGTCGACAAACAACGACTCCTGCGCACAAATAGAGAGATGCGCCGACTTAAAAAGACTCCAGCTAAGGCCGCGATTCGTGTATTGGGCATAACCAGAGTGTCGCTTACATCCGACAGTTTCTTGGCGGCCGCGTCATTCCAAGAGACAAGCAGAGTACTCGTTAATTCCGCTGTTGAGGGCAAAATAGATAGACTCGTGGGACTCAAAGAAAACGTGATTATAGGTAAAATAATTCCTGCCGGTACCGGTATTACAGGTATTCCGGAAGAAGAATTGGCGCCATATAGAAACATTCCAGAACCAGCTCCAGACGAAACCGTCGAAACTCCAACAGAAATTCCTCCAAAATCCGAGGTGTCAGAGGGTTGACCTAAGACACAATAACTGGTATCTTTTCTATTGCTTATGGAAGAAACATCAACTGTAATTGAAGACAATTCATCTTTGTACGAGATGATATTTATGCAGGAAGATGAGGCAAAAAGCCTTCCTGTTAATATCATAGAAAAACATGGAGGCAAAATTCTTGAAGACCGCCCGCTTGTAAAAGTGCGTTTTTCCTACCCGATTAAGAAAAAAACGATGGGTTTTTTTGGTGTGATACGATTTTCGGCTGATGCGGAAAAAATATCTTTGATAAATGCGGATATGAAATTTCAGGAAGGGATTCATCGATTTATGACATCCAAATTTATTGAGAGCCAAAATGCCGGCCTTAATGAAAACAGCGATAGAGATCAAAGGGGTAGGCGTAGTAGATTTGCGAGGCCCGCAGAAAAAAAGCCAGAGGGATATGTTCCGGTATTATCGAATGAGGCGCTTGAAAAAAAGATAGAAGAGATACTTCAATAAACAAATTTTGAGCGTGCTATAATTATAGGAATCGCATACAAAATACAACACTAAAAATAACACTTATGAATTTCAATAAAGTTTTTATTTTAGGAAACCTTACTCGAGATCCGGAGCTCAGACAGACACCATCCGGACAGTCCGTATGCACCTTTGGTGTTGCAACAAATTCTTTCTACACGGATAAGAGCGGACAAAGACAGCAAAAAGCGGAATTTCATAATATAGTTGCATGGGGCAAGCAGGCAGAGGTTGCAAGCAAATATTTGAAAAAGGGAGGTATAGTATTTGTAGAGGGAAGAATTCAAACTCGTTCTTGGCAGGATAATCAAGGACAGAGTCGCAAGACAACGGAAATTATTTGTGAGAGATTACAGCTTGGGCCACGTACAACGGGAGGAGTAAGTGATGGATTTGCGTCGCAGGAACATCCTGCGAATGACGGCGTTGATATGTCTGTGGCAGAAACTCTCCCAGACATTGATATAGAGGACGAAATAAAAAGTGAAGATATACCATTTTAAAATATGAAACAATGTTTTTTTTGTTCGCAAAATGTACAGGAGATAGATTATAAAAATCCGGAATTGCTTGCCAGATTTATTTCAAGTCAGGCTAAAATTATCGATCCGCGACATACCGGCGTTTGTGCAAGCCATCAAAGAAGGCTTGCAAGCGCAATCAAGCGAGCGCGGATTATGGGGCTTTTGCCTTTCGTAAGACAATAAAAAAGCGGCCGTTGCAATTTCTTGCACAGGCCGTTTTATATATTTATGCCTTTTGAAGCTTCACTTTTGCAAAATGCGCACGGATTAATAGGAAGGTCGGGTATACTCGACATGTTTTTTATTTTTTTTGCAAAATATCTGCCTGTTTTTATTATCCTTGCGGTAATAGTGTTTCTTTTTTTAAAAAAGAATATAAAAGTCAGATTATTCATTTTATTCTATTCGATATTTGCCGTTCTTCTCTCAAGAGGCGTTATAGCCGAATCTATAAAGTTTTTACTTGATTCATCTCGCCCGTTTGAAAAACTTAATTTTACGCCACTTTTGTATGCAAATGGAGGATCTTTTCCGTCGGGGCACGCGGTTTTACTTTTTACGTTCGCATTTGCAATTTGGAAATTTAATAAAACTTGGGGCATTTGGCTTACTGTATGTGCGCTCTTATCCTCGATAGGCAGGATATTCGTCGGTGTTCATTGGGTGAGCGATATTGTAGGAGGAATTTTAGTCGCGCTAATCTCGGTATTTATCACTCATTTGTTATTATCACGATTTTGTCCGAAGGAGGCTATGGAGCCAGATGTCGAGACATCAAACAAAGTTGGTAAAGTAGAATTATAATAATGAAAAATATGCCACTCTGGATTATTTTTGCACTTCTTTCGGCTGTGTTCGCCGCGCTTGTTGCGATCTTTGGAAAAATAGGAATCCAAAATGTAGACACAACCCTTGCAACGGCCGTACGCGCCGTTATCATGGCATTAATTCTTGTTGTAATTTCACTTTCTCTCGGTAAATGGGGGCTCCTCGAATCCATTCAAGGCAGGCCGTTTCTTTTTATAATTTTATCGGGAGTCGCCGGCGCACTGTCGTGGCTTTTTTATTTTTTTGCCCTAAAGGCGGGTCCGGCTTCCGGGGTTGCGGCTTTAGACAGATTAAGCGTTGTATTGGTTCTCATATTCGCCGTATTTTTTCTTGGAGAAAATTTATCGTGGAAATCCGGTATCGGTGCGGCTTTAATATCGTTAGGAGCAATACTTATGGTATTGGTATAAATATATTTAGCTATTTTTGCGCCTTATTTTTTGTTTTATGATACAGTAATAAAATGGCAAACAATCCAGATGTTCTGTTTTCGGTAAGCGAATTTTTAGACTATATAAATGAAATATTTGCCGGACACCAGTATTCCGTTGAAGGAGAGATTAGTGATTTTCACATGCATCCGGTTGGTGCATTTTTTGCATTAAAAGACAAAAATGGCGACGGAATATTGAATTGTTATATGAATCCGTACGCTTATAAAGTTCTCGGATTTACGCTTGAAGATGGCATGCTTGTAAAGGCGTCGGGGAGGCCTAAAATGCACAAGCCAAAGGGGAAATTAAGCTTTACGGTAGATTCGATTGAGCTTGCCGGAGAGGGGACATTGCGGCGCGCATACGAGGCATTAAAGCGTAAGCTTGAAGAAGAGGGAGTTTTTGCAAGAAAAAGGCCGGTGCCAGAATTTATCAAGCGAATAGGAATTATCACATCAAAAACGGGCGCTGTTATAGATGACTTTAGAAAAAATTTGAAAGCGTTTGGTTTCGAAATCTTTTTATATGACGTCCGTGTAGAGGGCGCTAACGCGCATAAAAACATATCCGACGCCATTAAATGGTTTAATGTGCATATGCCTGATTGCGACACAATTGTCATTATGCGTGGCGGTGGAAGTCTTGAGGATATGCAGCCTTTTAATAATGAAATCGTGGCTCGCGCGATTTTCGCTTCAGGAATTCCTGTAATCGCCGGCATAGGACACGATAGAGATGTGCCTATCGCGAGTCTTGCGAGCGACCAGATGACTTCTACTCCTTCGTTTGCGGCGGCGATAGTCAATGATTCATGGAAAAGACTTTACGACGAGGTTCCTTTTATGGAAAGAGACTTGTTCGACGGTTTTGATCGCATTATCGATAGCGTCCACGTTTCAATAGTTAATGCGGCTGAAAAGTTTTTAGGCGCAATGAGGGCTCTTCATACTGAAACACGACAGGCATCGCGCGTGATTCTAAGGATGTTGTCGGAGTTGATATACAAAGCGAATTCCGATATTTTATCAGCAGAGAAGATAATTATTGCAATGAATCCGGATAGGAATTTAAAACTCGGATATAGTATCATCTTAGATGATAGAGGCAATGTCGTAACCTCGTCGCAATCGGTTCAGGCTGGCGCTATTATAAAAGCGCGGCTCGCAGATGGGTCAATAAATGCGAGAGTTGAAAAATAAAATATGGAAAAAACACAGAAAAAACAAAAAGAAGATATAAATTCTAAACTGAAAAAACTATCGGAGATTGTTTCGTGGTTTGAAAATCAAAAAGAAGTTGATGTAGAAGCGGGATTGCAAAAAGCGAAAGAAGGCGCTTTGATTATCAAAGATTTAAAAGGCAAAATGAAAGATGTCGAAAATGAATTTAAGGAAATCAAGGCCGATTTAGAAAGTGTTAGCGAGGAATAATTCTTTACGCACCTTTTCCTCTGTGATATATTTTCATACACCGAATGGTCGGTTCGGAAAGTTTAAATATTAATATTGTGGCACAGATAATTATATATACGACTCCATCTTGCATATATTGTCAGATGGCGAAGTCTTATTTTGCAGAGAACGGAATTCAGTACACCGAAAAGAATGTTATGGAAGATATGACGGCTCAAGCGGATATGATACAAAAATCGGGCCAGATGGGAGTTCCGGTCATTGATATAAATGGAACGATAGTCTTAGGCTTTGACAAACCGAAGATTAGGTCGTTGCTCGGATTATAGTTTTTGAAAGGATAAGGTTTATCGCCTTATTCTATTGCCAATGTAGCTCAGCTGGTAGAGCAATCGCTTCGTAAGCGATGGGTCGTCGGTTCAAATCCGACCATTGGCTCCAGAATTAGTTTTTAGTTTGTAGTTATTGGTTGTTAGAAAAGAGGGATAAAAGTAAATTAGCTAAAAGTTCATAAAGTTCATAAAGTTTATAAAGTAGGAGAGTAAAAGTATATAGAATATCGTATATAGTATATAGATACAGAAGAATGCATTCAGAAATTCAATCATTAATACATTCAATCGAAATTCGAAATTAAGTAATTAGAAATTATGAGCCAAAGCGAAATAAAAACCTGTCAAAACTGTAAACAAAATTTTGAAATCACGCCTGATGATGAGGCGTTTTATCAGAAGATTGATGTTCCTCCGCCGACGTTTTGTCCGGAGTGCAGGCTGATACGCAGATTAATGTGGCGGAATGAACGTTCTTTATGCAAAGACACGTGTATGTCTTGCGGTAAGAGTACTTTTTCGATGTATTCAAAAGATTCTGGGATTAAGATTTATTGTCAAGAATGTTGGTGGTCTGATAAATGGGACTCATCCAAATATGGAGTGAATTACGATTTTAATACTACTTTTTTTGAACAATTTCGCGCTCTTTTACTATCCGTGCCTAACATAGCAATAGAGATTAGAAATGCGCCTGACGTTAATTATGGGAATTTCATTGCCGATGGCAAAAATATATATATGTCTTTTTCTGCCGTAGATGGATCGGAAAATGTTTTTTATTCAAAAAATATTGACGGGTCTAAGACAATAATGGATTCTTTCGATTTATCTAAAAGCGAGAATTGTTACGAAACAATAAATGGCGTAAGCGATTATAATTCAAGGTTTTTATTTAATTCGCACAGATGTATAGATTCGAGTTTTTTGTATGATTGTGTGAATTGTACGAATTGTTTTATGAGTTCAGGGTTAAGAAATAAAAGTTTTTATTTCAGAAATAATCCATACTCTAAGGAAGAGTATAAAAGATTGACCGATGAAATAAATTTTGGCAGTTTTGATATCTTAGTAAAATTAAGAAATGAATTCGAGGCCATTAAAAAATCATCAATACACAGGTATGCGGCGATACTTAATTGCGCAAATTGTTCCGGAAATGACTTAAATGATTCAAAGAATGCCGAGTATTCTTTCAGCATAAGAGGAGGAGAAGATGTTAAATATGCATTTCGGTCTATAAATGTAAAAGATGCGATGGATATAACTAATGGCGCGCATACAGAGCTTATATACGAGCACATCGCAGGAGGAGCAAATGGTGGAAACAAAGTGAGATTTTCATTTTCTGCTATGCCGGAATTGTTTGATACTAACTATACAAATAGATGCGGTAACTCCTCCCATCTCTTCGGCTGTGTAGGACTTAGAAACAAAGAATATTGCATTTTGAACAAGCAATATACTAAGGAAGAATATGAATCCC
>CAYUXY010000003.1:0-94429 GCA_964449245.1 uncultured Candidatus Saccharibacteria bacterium | reverse complement strand
CTTGGGGCTACGAAGTAGACGTAGCAAGTTATAAAGTTAAAAGTCCATAAAGTTTGTAAAGTTAAAAGCGAGAACACAGATAAATGCATTCAGAAATTCAATCATTAATACATTCAATCGAAATTCGAAATTAGATAATTAGAAATTATGAGCGATAGTGAAACAAAACAATGTCAGTCGTGTAAGCAAAATTTCACAATAGACGCGGAGGATTTTGATTTCTATCAGAAGATCGACGTTCCACCGCCGACGTGGTGCCCCGAGTGCAGGGTTAAACGAAGGTTATCCTTTAGGGATTATCGTGTATTGTATAAGCGAAAAGATGATCGTACCGGAGAAACCATTTTTTCTATTTTCAATCCAAAGTCGCAGTGTAAGGTGTGGGATAGGGAATATTGGTGGAGTGACAATTGGGATGCGCTTGATTATGGAATGGATGTTGATTTTTCGAAACCGTTTTTTGAGCAGATCAAGGAATTGTTTAGAAATGTTCCTATGCCGAGCCAGTCAACGTGGAATTTAACGAATAGCGATTATGCTGCCGGATCAAACAATTTGAAAAACTGTTATTTAACTTTTGTAGCGACAAGTAATGAAGATTGCGCATATGCGGCAGAAATTAATCAAACAAAGAGATCTTTTGACGTTACGCGTCTCGAGTCGTCCGAGCTGTGCTTTGATTCGTTTGCTCTTACAAAATGTTATCAAACATTCTTTTCTTCGCATTGCGAAAACTGCGTTGATGTCTGGTTTTCAAGGAATTTAATAGGATGTAGTGAATGTTTTGGATGTATAAATTTAAACAATAAAAAGAATAACATTTTTAATCAGCAGTATTCCAAAGAAGAGTACGATAAAAAAATAAAGGAATTTAATGTAGGGTCCTATTCGAATTTGTTGAAAATAAAAAGTGAGGTATCTAAAATATTCGCGATGAATATAAGGAGATGTTTTGAAGGACGACACAATGCCGATGTTTCCGGAGAATACATTAATAATTCAAAAAATGTGCACGAGAGCTATTATGTAACCGGATCGGAAGATTGCAAATATATTCAGTCGTTTTTCACGCCAGGTTCAAGAGATTGTTATGATTGCACGCTGTGGGGAGAGAATGTGGAACGTATTTATGAATGCTCATCAATAGGGGACGATTCTTATAACATAAAGTTTGGTTTTAGGTGTTATAAGGGAGCAAAGAATTGCGAATACTCGATTATGAGTGTTGGATGCTCGGACATATTTGGGTGTGTCGGTTTGAGAAATAAACAGTATTGTATTCTTAACAAACAATACGACGAGGCGTCTTTCAAAGAAATGCGCGCAAAAATTATACAACACATGAACGATATGCCGTATATGGATAAAATGGGCAGAGTGTATAAATACGGCGAGTTCTTCCCGGTTGAGTTGTCTCCGTTTGGATATAATGAATCGGCCGCGCAGGATTATTTTCCTCTTTCAAAAGAAGAAGCTGAAATGGAGGGGTATGCGTGGGCTGAGCGCGAGAGTGTTGAATATCAGTGTACTATTAAGGCGGAAGATTTGCCTGATGATATAAAGAATGTAGACAATAATATTATTAACGAGGTAATAGAATGCGCACATAATAGAGAGTGTGATCATTCGTGCATAGGGGCTTTTAAAATAATTCCTCAGGAGCTCGAATTTTATAAATCTTTCGGCATTCCATTGCCGAGACTGTGCCATAATTGCAGACATTATGAACGTATTAGGTCAAGAAATTCTATGAAGTTATGGCATCGTTCTTGCCAGTGCGGTGGTTTGCAATCGGCAAATAAAATATATACAAATACGGTATCTCACTCGCACGGGAGTGCGCCTTGTCCTAACGAATTCCAAACAAGCTATGACCCAAGTCGCCCAGAAATAGTATACTGTGAAGAGTGCTACCAAAAAGAGGTAAGTTAGATATAGGCACACTTGTGCAGTCCTTCCGTAGCCCCGAGTTTATCGAGGGGCGTAGGAGGAGAAACAAGCTACGCTCCCGAAAGGCCGGAGATTGTGTATTGCGAGACTTGCTATCAGAATGAGGTATCCTGATGCAAGTCGATGTCCCTACGGAACGGGGATGAAGAGTGCTACCAGAGAGAAATAATTTAACTATAAAATCATTAATCTATGTATTGGCTTTTAATAACGTTAATTACACCTATTTTGTTTACCGTAACAAATTATATAGACAAGTATCTTATAGAAAAATACTGCAAAGAACAAGAAGTAGGAGCATTAATGATTTTTTCCGCGCTCGTCGGCATATTGGTTGCTCCATTTATATTTATATTTAATACAAATGTAGTTCATGTCAGCTTATTAAATGCCGTGTTGATAAGTGTTTCTGGAATTGTATGGGCGTTTGCCGTATTGCCATATCTTTATGCACTCAAAGAAGATGATGTTTCTATTGCAACACCAATATTTCAGACCGTTCCGATTTTCGCATTAATTCTAGGTCTTATCTTTCTTGGCGAAAAAATATCATTAATTCAATATATTGGTATGGGTATAGTGATATCAGGGGGCATATTTTTATCAATTAATTTATCAAGTGAACGTTTACAATTTAAAAAGAAAGTTTTTTGGTTGATGATTCTCTCGTCTTTTTTCTGCGCATTAAATGCGTTTATATTTAAATTTATAGCAATTCAAGAAAGTTTTTGGACAACGGCATTTTGGGAAAGCGTCGGGCTTGGTGTTACATCTGGTCTTTTTATATTAATTAATTCGTATAGAAAGCAGTTTTTTGAAATTTTTAAAGAAAATGCTATTTTCATATTTTCTATCAACGTAATAAATGAAATACTTGGTATTGTAGCGAAACTAATTGCAAACTTTGCGACTCTGTTAGCTCCACTCGCGCTTGTTTATACAGTACAGGATGGGAGCTATCCAGTTTTTATTCTTATTTTTGGCATAATATTATCCTTTTTGTTTCCAAAATACATTAAAGAGGATTTGACTAAAAGAAATCTTTTTCAGAGAGGGCTGTCGATTATAGTAATCATCTTTGGAATATATTTATTGAAATAGCATAAAAGATAAATTTATGGCATTAATCGATTCCAAAACTCCAAAATTTGACACGGCATTAGATGCAATATTTATGCATCTTTCTCCACATTCAAGAATATGCAGAGAATGCAATACAGAATTCAAGATTGAAGAAGAAGACATAGATTTCTACAAAATGCTTAGAGTGCCACCGCCGACGTTGTGCCCGATGTGCAGGGAGCTCGTAAGGCAGGCGTTCGTTAACTATACGACTTTTTATAAAAGAAAATGTGATGTCCCAGGGCACGAAGAAACAATGATATCGCAGATTCCCGAAGGCGCCCCTTTTCCGGTGTATGATTTCAAATGGTATTGGGGGATGGAATGGAGTCTGGCGGCGTTAGACTTTTCTTCTAAAGAATCTTTTTTCGGATTATTTAGAACATTATTCAATCTAATTCCACAGCCGGCGAATACAAAAGATATAGCAAGCGAAAACAGCGAATATGCCGCATACGGTTTAGACTTAAAAAACTGCTATTTTGTATTTGGCGGAATGAGTTCCGAAAATATTCTTTATTCAAACTGGCCTCTCAAAGCGCGCGATTCCGTAGATATTCTTGTTGGAATAGATTCGGAGCAGATATACGAATCGGTTTACGTAGAGAAGTGTTTCAAATGTTCGTTTGCATATTTTTCAAACAACTGTATCGACAGCGCTTTTTTATATGATTGCAGAAACTGCAGTTATTGTTTCGGCTGTGTAAATCTGCGCAATAAATCATATTGCTTTTTTAACGAACAATTATCCGAGTCTGAATATAAGCAAAGAATCGGGGAGATATCGTTAAGCAATGCTAAATCGTTTGAAAATTATCGCAGGAAATTTATTGATTTGGTTAAAAGCCTTCCAAAAAGAGGGTCAATGAACGAAAACAGTAGCGAATCGACCGGAGTATTGCTCAAAAACTGCCGGAAATGCAAAAATTGCTTTTTTATAATGGGCGGTGAAAATTTAAAATACACATCTTTTGAAACCAATGCCAAAGATTGCATGGATGTGCTTTTGGGCGTGAGGCCTCAAAAATGTTATTTTTCCGTATCTCCTTATGACGGATTCGAAATCAAATTTAGCTCAATGACGAGAAGCGAATGCAGAAATATAGAATATTCAATAAATTTAAAAACGTGTGAGGATTGTTTCGGTTGCGCAGGTCTCGTAAACAAAAAATTTTGTATTTTTAATAAGCAATTTGATGAAAGCGAATATTGGAGCAAATTAGATGAGATAAAAACAGCTATGCTTGAAAGGGGAGAATACGGAGAGTTTTTCCCGCTTTCTTTTAGTCCTTTTGCATATAATAGTTCTTTGGCTTGGATGTCGCATCAGATATCCGATAATGAGGCGAAAGAAAAAGACGTTTGGATTTTCAAACCCGCTAAAACGGATTTTGGCGGTGGAATAACCGAAATAGACAATATAGAAAAGACGGAAGAAATTACAGATGATTTGCTCTCCGGAGCTTTTGTAGGAAGTGCGGACGGTCGTCCATTCAGGATTATTCCGGAAGAATTGGCGTTTTATAAAAACCACGGTTTGCCTTTACCAAAAGCGCATCCCGAAACCAGAATAAAAGAAAGATTTGCTTGGCTAAATTTTTTGAATTTGGATGAAGTGCGATGCGAAAAATGCGGTGTGGTTTTCCATTCGGCTCTGCATAAAGATATTAGGACAAATTTGTTATGCGAGACTTGCTATCAGAATGAGGTATCCTGATGCAAGTCGATGTCTCGCCGTAGCTCCGAGTTTGTCGAGGAGCGAAGGAGGACGAGGTTTGTTATCAAAAGGAAATATCATAAATAACAGGCCGAAGTCCCTACGGAACGGGGACGAGACTTGTTATCAAGCGGAAGTGGCGTAATACAGTTTGTAGTTATTAGTTTTTAGTTGTTAGAGAAGAAAGCAAAAGTATATAGAATATTGTATATAGTATATAGGCACAGATAAATCCATTCAGAAATTCAATCATTGATTCATTCAATCGAAATTCCCGCCCCAACGACTGACTCATTCAGTCGGGCAGGCGAAATTAAGTAATTAGAAATTTGTATTCTTACTTTCTACTGTTTCTCTTGTTGCCCTGTAAATAGTCTGTTTTTTTGTTAATAGCCAATTTTTTCTTTTCACTTTAAACTTTATATATGAACGCAAACGATATATTCGATGAATTGTATGCAAAGTTGAATGCGGAGCAAAAGGAAGCCGTAGACACAATAGAAGGTCCGGTTATGGTTGTTGCGGGTCCGGGAACCGGCAAAACCCAAATTCTCACGCTTCGTATAGCTAATATTTTAAGAAAAACCGACATACATCCGGAAAACATTCTTGCTCTCACTTTTACGGAGTCGTCTGCCGTTTCTATGCGCAGAAGGCTCGTAAATATCATAGGAAGCTCGGCATATTCCGTTGTCCTTAGCACTTTTCACAGTTTTTGTAATGAAGTGATAAGGAACTATCCTGAAGAATTTCCGCGTATTATAGGTTCGCAGAGTATAACGGAAATAGATCAGGTAAAAATATTGGAGGAAATTATAGATAAAACGGCATTACAGGAATTAAAGCCGTTTGGAGATCCTTTTTATTACCTCCGTCCCGCGCTTCAAAATATAAACAATCTTAAACGCGAAGGAATCAGTCCCGCAGAATTTGCGTCCGTTGTGAAAAAAGAGCGCGAAGTCTTTGAATCGGATCCCGACAAATTTCATCAAAAAGGACGATATGCGGGGAAGATGAAGGGCGATTATCAAAAACTTGATAAACAAATACGTAAAAATGAGGAACTTCTGAAAATATACGGCGAATATCAAAAAGAGCTCGCAAAAGCGAAGTATTATGATTGGAGCGATATGATAATGGAGGTTTATGAGGCGCTTACAAGAAACGAAAATCTTTTATTGATGCTTCAGGAAAAGCACCAATATATATTAGTTGACGAGCATCAGGATACGAATAATGCGCAAAATAGAATTTTGGAATTGCTCGCGAGTTTTTATGAAAATCCGAATATTTTTGTAGTCGGGGATGAAAAGCAGGCGATCTTCCGATTTCAGGGGGCGTCTCTCGAAAACTTTCTCTATTTTAAAAAGAGATATCCGGATGCGAAATTGATAACGCTTCAGGAAAATTATCGTTCGACTCAGCCTATTCTTGATTCTGCCGAGAGTCTTATCACGAGCGAGAAGGGTCTGAAGTCAAATGTGCAATATGACAAAGACAAAACGGCATTATATTCTTTTTCACGTCCGGAAGTCGAAATGTTTTTTCTCGCGGAAGATATATCAAAAAGAATAAAGGACGGATTAGATCCGAAAGAGATAGCCGTCATATACCGCGATAATCACGACGCGTTTCCGATCGCGAGAGTGTTTGAAAAATACAACATTCCGTTCGCGATAGAATCCGATCAGGATGTTTTAGAAGACGAAGAAATTAAAAAACTCGTGTTTTTATTGCGCGCGATAGAAAACTTTGGAAAAGATGAATTTACGTTTGAAGCAATGCATATAGACTTTCTGAATATAAATCCGCTCGATATTTATGCACTCATAGACTTTTGCAGAACCGAGAAAAAATCAATTCTCGATTTGATGAGGTTTCCGGACATATTCGCGGGATTGTCTCTAAAAAATGCAGATGCCGTCAAAGACTTTTTCCATCATCTCTCTGAATGGAAAATTACAGAAAAAAATACCGACATAGTCGCGTTTTTCGAGCGAGTAGTTCGCGAATCGGGATTTCTAGCGCATCTTTTTTCGCGCAAAGATTCCGTTGAAAAAATGGATAAACTCGTTGTATTTTTCGATGAAGTTAAAGCTTTAGCCGAAGTGCATAGGGGAATGAGCCTTGATGGACTCATAGAGCACATAGATATGCTGAAGAATCACAACGTAGCTATTAAAAAAGCCGGTTCGAGACGTATTACGCCACAAGTAAGACTTATGACGGCGCATAAGGCAAAAGGGCTTGAATTTGATGTTGTTTATATTATTAAGGCGTATGACGGGCACTGGGGGAATAAAAGGAAGTCGAATGTTTTGCCCCTTATTCCGCGCACGTTTTCGTTGTTTGGTAACTCTATTATAGAAAACGCGACAGATGACGAGAGAAGGCTTTTCTATGTTGCTCTTACGCGCGCGAAAAAGGGTGTGGTCATATCTTTTTCGCGAATGGACGAAGGAGGTAGGGAACGAGTGCCGTCGCAGTTTTTATCTGAAATGAATATGAGTTTGATTGACGAGCGCGACGCGTCCGAATACGAAAACGAATACGAAACCAAGAAATCGCAGATTTTTGACGAAGCTCGTATATCGGGAACGGAAATAGGAGACAAAAACTTCGTAAGGGAGGTTTTTGTAAGAAACGGATTGTCTGTAACCGGTTTAAACAATTATCTCGAATGCCCGTGGAAATATTTTTATACGAACCTTTTGCGGATACCGAAGGCAAAAACGAAACATCAGATGTATGGCATAGCCGTGCACGCCGCGCTCAAGGATTTTTTTGAAAACATAAAAAAGAGAGATATAGGAAAAGATTTCTTATTACAGAGGTTTGAATTTTATTTGAACAAAGAGCCGTTAACCCCGAATGATTTCAAGGCGTCTCTCGCGAAGGGGAAAAAGTCTCTCGGTGGATATTTCGATGCGTATAAATCAGTGTGGAAAACGAGAACGCTCACGGAATTTTCAATTCGCGGGGCTATGCTTACTCCGGAAGTGCGCTTGACCGGCGTTTTAGACAAGCTCGAAATTTTGGACGACATAGGGAATGTTAATGTTGTCGACTATAAGACGAGCAAGCCGAAATCGCGCGGGAAGATAGAGGGCAAGGAGTCAGGAGAACAAACGGAGGGGAGCATAAGACGACAGCTCGTATTCTATAAGATTTTACTCGATTTATATAAAGAAGGAGGAAAATTTAAAATGGTTTCCGGAGATATCGATTTTGTAGAGCCGGACGCGAAGGGCAAGTATCACAAAGAGTCGTTTGAATTGAGGGACGAAGAGGTTGAAGAGCTGAAAACGCTGATTTTAAAAGTGGCAGAAGAAATAATGAACCTCTCGTTTTGGGACTCGTTTTGCAAAGACAATAAGTGCGAATTCTGCGCGTTAAGAAAAACGATGCGTTAAATAAAAAGCCCTCTTTATGGAAGAGGGACTTTTGACTTCATCATCTTTTTCCGCAGTTGTTTGCTTTTTTCGCGTGATATTGCGACGTATGTTCCAAGCATCCCGCCAAGCGTCATTGGTACTATAAATAAAAAATTTTCAACGTAGTTTAAAACCCCGAACGCGCTTATAAAATATACAAACGATCCAAAAAGGGCGGCAGAGCCGGCCTTCAGTTGCGTAACCGAAATCATATAGTGAGCATACGCGAGGTCGTAAACAAAATATGCTACGAATATGGCGCCGGCGATTAAAAAATTCATATCTTCCCACGCCCAAACAAGTTTTTCAATTAAAATCTCCATGATGGTTTATTATTTTTGATAGCCGGATATTTTTTCATCTTTGATTTTATTCAAAGTTTCTTGCATCTTTTTTATGTCGCCATCATCGAGTATGGAAACTGGAGTTACGTTCTTTTTTATCTTTTTAGAAATATCTTTCGCTATTTTTTCTGCTTCCTTATCTAATAGTAAATCTTTTTTGGACAAGAAAACATATTCTTCTTTTTCGGAAAGAAGGGGATTATATGTATTTAGTTCTTCTCTTACGGTTTTATAGTCGTCGAGAGGAGTCTCTGATTCTGCGGAAAGAAAATGAAAGAGCACGCGAGTTCTTTCAATGTGTTTCAAAAATTTTATTCCGAGCCCTTTTCCGCTTGATGCGCCCTCGATTAGCCCCGGAATGTCGGCGAGTATTAGCTCGTAGTACGTTCCGAGATTGGGTTCGAGCGTAGTGAATTGATAATTCGCGACTTTGCTCTTCGCGTTTGTAAGCGCGTTTAGCCAGCTTGATTTTCCTACGTTAGGTAGCCCGATAAATCCAACATCCGCAATCATTTTTAATTCAAGTCGTATTTCAAACTTTTCTCCGGGAGTTCCCGTCTGGAATTCTTTCGGAGTCGTGTTTGTGGGGGAGCGGAAATGAAAATTTCCCTTGCCTCCGCTTCCGCCTCGCGCGGCTAAAACGCGTTCGCCGATTCTCGTAATTTCTTCTCTCGATGAATTGGTAAGATTATGAATAACTGTTCCCGTAGGCACAAAAAGCGTTAAGTCTTCTCCTGTGGCGCCGTCCCGGAACTGCGAACGGCCTTTTTGACCAGCCTGCGCTTTTAGCTTTTTTTGATACTGAAAGCGATTAAGGGCGTTTAGGTCGGGAACTCCTTGAAAATAGACGTTTCCGCCGTTTCCTCCGCGCGTGCCGGTAGGGCCCCTTGAACCAAGGTTTTTATCAAAAGCAACGGCTCCGTTTCCGCCGTCCCCAGCTTTTATTTCAATTATTACATCATCAATCAGCATATATCCTAATTGTACGTGATTTTTAGGGTATGAGGAAGCGCGAAGGTGACTATTTACGTATTTGAGAACAAATTAACAGTATTACAGAGGCGTATTCCAAGCTATTGAGATATTACGAAAAGATTGACTTAATCGGTGTGAAGTGTTACTTTCGAGACAGCAATTCAGGCCCATAAATGACGCTCGATGGTCGTTTATTGGGATTACTTTTAAATTTTAATAAGGAAAAGAAAATGAAAAAATCACTGCACAGTATTTGTCGTTGGACGTTTCACGCGGGAAAAGGCGGGTTCGTGCCCGCAAATATACGACCTGGATTCGGCGGAGATATGTTTGGTACTCCTGAAATGATTGAACTAACGGCCAAAATTATCCGGCCTCATTTACCAAACAATATCGAACTTGGTATTGAATTGCATTACGACACAGAGATCGATCGTAACAATGCAGACGAAGTGGCGGATGCGTTGGTGGCCAATAATCTGTATCTGGCGATGATCACCCCTGGCGCGCATTCGCACTTCGCGTACGGTGGAGTTTCATCATTAGATCCAAACGAGCGGAAAGCCGCTGAAGAGCTTGGCATTCAAACTGTTGATCTGGCCTATGGCGAGTTGAAGCGCGCTTGGCACCCGGACGTGGCGCCGGCGTTCGTGATATGGAACGGTTCGTTCGGCTACGACATCGCCACCGTCGGAATCTATCAGATGTATCAGAACCTGAAGGAAAGCGTCGCGGGTTTATGCAAGTACGAGACCAAAAAGGGCGGCAAGCTCCACATTGGTTTCGAGCCGAAGCCCAGCGAGGGTCACCCAGCGATGTTGATTCCGACCGTCGCCAGCGTCATCGTCTTCTGGCGGAAAATCGAAAAGGAATTCGGAGTTTCCTTGAAGAATAAGGGTGTTAACAAAGAATTTGGCCATTCCGAAATGGTCAGTCTCGACCACGTCTACGACAGCGTCGAGGAGATCGACAACGATATGATGGTACATATGCACCTGAATAGCCAAGGATATAACGATGGAATTATCCTTGGTGGTCCAGGCAAATACGACATCGATCACGGCGCACGAATCAATGGCATGAATATTGCCATTGCCGGATTACTTATAAAGTCCGGATATAAGCGTTGGAAAGGCCACGACATGCAAGCGAGGTCTTACGACAACGAAGCACAGGCCATAGACCGAGTGGTCAGGAGCGTGCTCTCATGGGAAGCTTGTATGAAAGCGGCTGAATCTCTTGATACAAATCAACTCATGAAATATTTGGAAGCAAGAGAAACGGCAAAAGCCGAAGATATGATGCGCGCATCAGTTGTAGATGCTCAAATGTTTTTTAATCAGATGTATGCGTAATAAATAATCAGATTGAGCCTTCGTGCAAGTTTTGCCGAAGGCTCATCTTTTTTGTGGTGGGCTATTCTTATTTCTAAGGCACAAAAAGTGCAATATATGTTACGAAGCTTTAAGCTATGTCGTATAATATTTTCAATATTGGAAAGAGCCATTTTTTATAATTGGTTACAAAATGTTTTGTAGAATATAATAAATAAAAATGAAATTTTAGAACTATGAACGGAGTTGTTGTCAAAAAGACGCGTCTAATCGGATACAAAGACATAAACCATTATTACGAGTATTTATTAGAAGCCTTCAAAAAGGAATTTTTAGGTTCAAGCAACAGACACTTAATTGAGGATATGTCGTGTAAATCGGTGTATTCGGAAAGTGACTCGAAATTTTTAGAGAACATAGTACAAAATGGTTTCTGCCAAAAAAATCCTTATAAAAAAAGCCAGTTTGTGTGTCACAAATTTGAACATCCGATAGAGCTTTTGAATTACGTAGTGCAGGAGGGATATACGCCATCAAGCCCGTTCGTTTATTGGGCGCATAAAAAATTAAGCGTTCATTGGACTGCCGCGCATTGGTTTCTTTTGATAATGAGAAATATTGCGTCTGTAGATTTAATATCAATACGCAAAGAATTGCGGATGTATCCTAAACGAAAGGAGCTTCCTCAATCACTGGAATTTTATTATAGGCTTGGTACGGGACTCGAACGGGTGCAGGTGCATCCGGACATAGGAATACGAAAAATTTTGCAGTCGGAGTTTCGCGGGAAAAAACATTATAGAAATTTTGATCCGATAGACTACCTCGATTATTATTATGGGGGACTAGATAAAGAAGATATGACGATAGCTCGCGTCTTTTACGAAATGCTTCTAAAGCATCGAGAGAATTTACCGCGCCATTCAACGGCTCTTATTGTCGGAAACGGGCCGACTCCGGACGAGGCGCAGGCGCTTGCTATGATACCGGAAATAAAGACTATCATTCCCGCGGATGTAGATGAGAGGAATATTAATATTATGAAAATGCATACGGGCAAGAGAAATCCTCTCGCGACGCAGAAAGCCCGTCCGGGAGAAGAGCACGCGGATTTTATTTATTATCTGTTTGAAAAACATACACAGGCGCGGTTCGGGCTTTTTGCCGTTAGAGAAATCGCGGCCGTGAAAGCGAAAGACCCAGTTTATATAGATGTTTCCAAAAAGCATCCGTTATCTTTGCCTCGCAATAAGGAATGGGTAAAAAAATTGAAAAGCGATATAGTCGTTGTGCCGTTTTGTCCGGAGTCTATAACAAACAGCTACGATAATTATCGCTCGTATTTGAAAAACATATCTACGCTTGTTCCGCAAAATAGATATTTATGTATGCTCGCTCTGAAAGACGCGAATTTTTATGTATCGGGAGTAAAGAAAATGAAAGCCTTTCCGGTAAATGAAAAAATAATAAGCGAAGAACTGCAGAAGAACGGATTTACTGATATTGAAATAACAGTCATAGAAACTGGATTTAAAAAATCAAAAAGGGGATTTTCCGATTCTATGGTCATCTGGGCGAGGAAAATATAAGAACGACTGTTTACATATTTGAGAACAAATTAACGATGTTACGGCTTTAAAAAGCAACGGGACCGAAAATCAAAGATTTACGGTCCCAAAATATCAACTAATAGTTGGTTTGCGGCCACACCCAATCCTCTGGATGCTCCGTAAACCACGAGAAGAAGGGCTTACAAGCGTCAATAAACTCGCCAAATTCCCCTTTTTCAAATTCGATATAATCACCCCATCGGCGAGAAGCAAAAACACTACGCAGGGCTACTGCGTCAAGGTCTCCTGGAAGGCTACCCGTTTTCAGTAACGGGTGCACAACGTCGGACCTTTTTCCCGCCTCCACGCAAATAGCATTTTGGCAATATCTGACATGATGAAAGAAATCCACCACGTCATCTTCCGAAAGTTTGAGTCTTTGAACTCGGTTCAAGTCTAACCACCGTTGGTCTGCCACAAATTCGTATCTCTTTTCTCCGTCGATTAACACTACCTTGGTATTGCCAAAGTAGTGATGGATGAGCCTGGCAAAGGCTATGCCAGTTACTCTCCTAACCACAAACGAAGAGCTCTCACAAGTAATTTGCTTTAAATCCATTTTAACCTCTCTAAATTATCAATTGTGAAAAATAACATTAACTGACGATACGATAGCGATTTGAGGCGACGCTGTCAATTTTTAAGATGGTATATAAATGTACATTGTATGTAGTATATTGAATACGCAATTTTTTTATAGTAGATTATGAATGATTGCCGGATCGTCTGCCTTCGGCAGATAAACCTGTCTATCGCAGACAATCCTGTCTATCGCAGGCAGGCCCGCCTGCCGTAGGCAGGTCTAATGGCAGAATGTGTAGTTATATTGCCGGATCGCCTGCCTGCGCAGGCAGGTCTAATGGCCCGCCTCGCCTTGACGAGCAGGGCGAGTCGAGGCGGGTAGGACGCCTGACTCTGATCAAAAATTATTATAAACTAATTATATTGCCGGATCGTCTAATGGTAGGACGCCTGACTCTGAATCAGGTAATTGGGGTTCGAATCCCTGTCCGGCAGCAGTCTAGTTTAGTATCGATGGACCTAAGGGGGTGTTAGACCCACCTTTTTGGGTGTATATGTAGTTTGAGTCCCACAGGATAATTATGTCTAAAGGCAAAAGGAAAATAACTGAAAAAAAGCAGAAACGCATCTGGAGAGAGGCGAAGGACGCTGCTGGTCCCCGTTATACCAGTGACATAAACGTTGAGTTGCCAATAAAGGATGTTTTTGATGGTATTGGCCGAACCCAGAAAGTCTTCGATGAAATAGAAGATTTCAGAAAGGAGCTTAGAGATGCTTATAGATCTGTTGGTTATCTCAAACCGCGGAAATATAAAGATAGTTTGGTGAAGGAGAACCTAAAGAAGATAAAGAAACAGGGAGAAATTTTCCTGGTCAAGGCTGAGGAATTTGGAAAAGATCAATCAAAAAGTATTGATCTCAAGTCTATTACACGTGCGGCAGAGAAGATCAAACCTTTCTTTGATCCCATCCAGAGTCATGTATGGGAATTTGAAAGAAAAGAAAATGACGAACAAAGAGAGAAAGCAAAAGCAGAGGGACGGGAATACCTGGGGCACAGCCAGTCCGAGGAACTTCGAGAACTCAAATCTCTGGAGAATACACTCAGAGAATTCGAGCGTGCTATTCGGAGTATCGCTTACTTCGCACGGGGCCACAAAGCCCAACTCTTGAACGATCCTTTCCTGCTTATTCTTGGCCAGGCAGGAATGGGTAAGACCCATTTGGTTTGCGATATAACAAAGAATCGCTTAGAGAATGGGCTACCTCCTACTGTGATTGTCTTGGGTGAAAAACTTTTAGATATCCAGGATTCGCTCGGAGCGATATTTAAGGCAGTCTCAATCAAAGGTGCTAAGAAAGATATTCTCGAGGAGTTAAATGCTGCGGGGGAAAAAGCAAACCGTAGAGCTTTGATAATTGTCGACGCTATAAACGAAGCGGACAGACATGGATGGAAGTCCGGAGTCCGTGAGCTTATTAAGGAAGTCAAAAAATACCCATGGGTCGGGTTAGTCATGACTTGCAGAGTCCCTTTCCAGTTCCTCTATCTTCCGAAAAAGATGAAGATGATTACTGAGGAACATCGGGGCTTCAACGACAACGAATTAGAAGCGATGACAGCCTTCTTTAACTTCTATGGTCTCTCACTTCCTCAAGTGCCCTTACTCATCTCTGAATTCAGCAGCCCTTTATTTTTGAGCTGCTTCTGCAAGACCGCGAGGGATATAAAAGGAGGAAAAGCGAAAGTTGCAAAAGGCGTCAATGACCTGGCATTGGGGCAGGTGGGTATGACCAAAATTCTTGAGGACTTCTATATTTCCAAAGAGGAATGGATTGTAAAGAAACACGCTTCAAAACTCAAAGCCTTAATCAAGAAATCTTGGATTTGGAATAAATCCAGCAACGATTGTTTGGTAAAAAGTATAGCCAAAATAATGGCTGACAAAGGACGGCGACACCTTATGGAGGGAGAGGTATTGCAGGTCTTAAAGGACTTGTCGGGCAATGCCTATACTCTTGCCACTTGCTCGAAAGTTCTAAAAATCTTAATCGAAGAGGGTGTATTAATACGCGACGCCGCTTGGGATGATCAAACAAATACGTATTTTGATGTATTAAAGTTTTCGTTCCACAAATTTAGTGATCATATTATTGCCAGATACTTACTGGAGAGTTTCTTTGATAGTAAGCAGGTAAAGAAAAGTTTGAGCACCACGAACTCTCTAGGTAACATCTTCTCAACAGAGCAGAATATCTCTAAGAACATAGACCTAGTGGAGGCGCTGATGGTTGAGTTCCCCGAAAGAATAAAGAAGAACACTAAATTAACCGAAAAGGACCTTATCGACTATCTGCCTAAGACGATGCTGGCCGAACCCCAGATAATGTCAGCTTTTATTGAAAGTCTCTATTGGAGAAAGCCTGAGAATTTTCTAAACAATAAAAAACATATTAAGAAGTCGATTATTGATTATATAAACAAGACTCTTCTGCGATATGAAAACTCCTACAGAGAACTGCTGAACCTATTTGTCTCAACAGCAACAAAACCCTTCCATCCCCTCAACTCAAAGCGACTGAATAACTACTTACAAGGTTTTACACTTACCAGCAGGGACTTATTCTGGTCGGAGTACATGAGGAAGCAATACGGTTCCGGAAGTATATATAAACTAATTTCCTGGATCGAAAACCAGTCATTGGAAAAGATAACAGCGGATCAGGCAGCCTGTGTGCTTACTGTTTTAAGCTGGACATTAGGTACAACAGTCAAGTTGTTAAGGAACAGGGCCACTCGATGCCTTTTTATCGTTGGCAAAATCCATCCTGACGAACTTTTTAAATCTTTGTTAGAAATGGTTCAAGTTGATGACCCTTATATTCGCGAAAGAGTTTTAGCTGCAGGTTATGGGGTTGCAATGGCCTTTAGCGACCTAGACAAAAGACACATATCAAAGGTTTTATTGCCAAGTGCCAAAAAGATTTACTCTCTCTTTTTCAAAAAAGGAGCCAAATTGGCGACAACAAATATTCTGATCAGAGATTACGCTCGAGGAATTATTGAAGTTGCCATACATTACGACAAGAAATTATTGTCCCCTGCGCAGATAAAGAGAATCCAGCCTCCTTATAAGGATGGTGGTAATCGTCGTTGGGGTCGTAGTGTTGATAAAGACGACGGAAAGTATCGCGACGGTAATTCGCCTTTTGGGTGGGAGTTCGAGAAAGACACCCTTAGATATCTCGTTGGTAGTAATGCTTACGATAATGAGGATAAGAATTACATTCGCCTAAAGGAAAACATGATGTGGCGGCTTTATCAGCTCGGTTACTCCCTAGACAAGTTCGGTAATATCGATAAAGAAATCGCACGCAATTTTCGCTATGACAGAAGTCCGCATTATGCAGGTAAGGTGGAAAGGTATGGCGAAAAATACACTCTTATTGCTTATCGAGAGATATTTGGATTGAAAATGGATAAGAAAGAGCACGCGCGTACATGGATAACGGAAGATGGCAGGGATGGTGAGTTTGAAGTCGATCCGAGCTTCCCTGAATCTGTTAAGCGCCAGAAGATTTTCTCCATGAAACTTACATCTGGTCCTAAGGAGATAAAAAAATGGATGACGCAAAAGAATTCTCCCAACATCACCCCGCGTCTAGAAGTAGAAGAAATTGATGGAAAGAAAGGTCCATGGGTCCTCGTTGATGGAATTATCGGAGAGAAGAATACAAAAGAAAGTCGCAAGATCACCACTTTTATTTATGGACTGTTAGTTGATGATAAAGACGTTGGGAAAGTAGACGAGTTCCTAGCAGGCGTGCCTTTCCCTGGGAACAATGAATTACCTTCATTGCCTGACACAAGAGAGTTCTTTGCCGGAGAGCTCGGGTGGAGAGAAAAAAACAAAGCTGAACCTACTCTTGAAATAAAAATAAAGACGGGTGAGATACAGAGACCTCTTACCAAACAGGAAAAGGACTTTTACAATCTCCGAATTTCCTATTCAATTTTCGGCAAACCAGATGACGAACTTGTCGTTAAGGATGTCCAAACACCACCCGAATTCAAAACAGAATCCGTTTACGAAAATATCTCTATCCAGCGTGTGGCTAGATGGTTTGCAACGAAAGACTACGCTTATCTTGGACGAGATGATGATACTACCGGGCTGTACATTCTGAGTAGGAGTTTAATGAAGCGTCACAAGTTACATTGTGCTTCTGGGACCTTTGACCTCGTCACCGAAAAAGGAGAAGTGGTCGGCAAGCCTGTAACCTCTGGGAATCAGTACGGCACGCATGAGAACGTTCTTTATTTAAAGAAAAATTTTGTAGAGGAGATTCTCAAGAAATCTAAAAAGAAACTGCTAGTTGTAACCTGGGGTGAAAGACAATATTGGCCCGAAAATCTCAATGAGATTCATCGTCCAGAACACGCGGAGATAACCCAAAATTATCGAAACATTTATAAACAAATCTACAAATATCCTCTCTAATCGAAGGATATAAGCAGCCTTTTCTCTTTCAAAAGCAATTTTGTTTTAAGACACATTAATAAATCCCGCTTTTCAAAAATAGAACCTTCGTTGAGCATGTACTTTGCGTAATTTCTTATATCTATATCTTTTGCTTCGTAGTTCTGTTCTTTTATACCCATGATCTGAGAGTGAAATTTTTTGTGTCGTTCAATTTCTTTCTCAAGTTTTTGCCTCACTCCTAATTTATCCAGGTCGATCTGGTCTATAAGCTCCAGAAGTTGGGAGATAAGTATCCGTTCCTCAACATACCCTTCCTTGCAGTTGATATCCCTTGAGCGGGTACATCCATAATAAATATACTTAGCCACCGAACCATCTTTTAGTGTTTTAAATTTTTCCTGTGCTGTTATGCCAGAACCGCAAGCTCCACAGGAGAGAAGTCTTGTAAATGCAAATTCTTTATTTCGATTTTTTGCCTTTATCTGTAGATGTAACTGCTTTTGCACTTGATCAAACAAATCTCTTGAAATAAGTGGAATGTGTTTTCCTTGAAACCAGCGTCCGCTTCCGCGTGGATACTCAAACGTTCCATGGTAGAAGTGATTATTTAAAATCACATAGATGTTACTAAGTGTAAGAGGTTTTCCGTTGCGAGAGACAAACTTGATGTCTTTTAACCACCTATATACTTTCCGGCCGCTCCAGCCCTCATAGGCTACTTTGCTAAAAACTTCTTTAATGGTTGATGCTCGATCCGGGTCCACAAAGACGACCCCTGGCTGGTCTTTATTTTTTGAATTTAGATATCCTGTAGGAGCGACACTGGGCCATAGGCCAAGCTCGCATTTCGTTTTGAGACCACGTTTTACATTTATGCTCTTGTTGTCGTTCTCAAGTTTCGCTTGAGAACCAAGAATCATCAGTAGAAACTTTTCGTTTGGATTATTAGTGAATCGTTGACTGTATGTTCTGATTTCCACTAGTTTTTTCTGATCAAGTAGATCAACAATCGTTCCTAGGTCGCCGGCATTTCTACTGAGTCTGTCCGGGTGCCATACGAGAATTCCATTAAATTTTCCTTCTCGAATATCGATCAGGAGCTTGTTGAAAACTGGGCGTTGGCCGCATTCTTTTGCCGAGTGGGATTCTTTGTATATATCGACCACATTCAGCCCATCGCGTTGGGCTATGATAAGCATCTCCTTAAGCTGAGAGTCTATGGAAAGGGCTTGTCTTTCCTCGGCTTCACTTGATTTGCGGGCATATAGGCAGTAACGGACTGGCTCTGTTGTGGTATTTTCCATACAACACAACAAAGCCGGAACCCACCGGATAAGTCCATACGTCCTAAGTGGATAACTTACTTTACTTAAATCCCGAAGTAAGCGAGTAATGGATTCAAAGGTCGAATTGCGGTAAAATTGGATTAACAACTGAATAGCCTTACTTAGCGGTAAGGCGGGACCTAAACCCTCGGATTCGTCTGGCGGCATGGTCTTAAAACGCTCAAACGTAGAAATCTGCTAGTCAGAGCACGTTTGAGCGTCATACGGGGAAACTCGTATGGGTCTCGCAAGAGATCGCTGGCTAGCAGATTTTTGTTTCTAGCCAGCACCTTACAAATTAAAAGCCATGTTCAAAACTAAAACAGCCAAAATAATCTTTTTCTCGTTGCTTGGCATTTCACTTGTGTTGAATGTCTTTCTTATCATCGCAACCAAGAACATGCTGGATACGAAGGATGCAATTTCTGATTGTGCTCAGCGTGCCAAGAGTGAAACGAGTGGTGGAAATTATATAAGCGAATCAGCGCGAAAGGTCGCAAGTGATCGGATCTATGACCAGTGTCTCAGAGAGAGATATGGCATAGATCAGCAATTTCAATAACTATTATGAAATTGAAAATATTTGTTATCACCCTAGCGGTGATTGTAGGACTTCCGGTGGTAGCACTGGGTAGTTCATTCACAGTTTCTCTTATTCAGGGCAAGACGCCAACGGAAGCAGTCCAGATCTTAGCCGAACAAATCGACTCGCTTCTCGGCCGCGTAGAGAATCTCGAAACGCAGCAAGCGCAAACCAGCGAGGATGTGACCACTGCACAGCTTGAGATAGAACGACTCCGATTAGAAAACGAAAACCTAAAACTTCAGAATGAGGATATTAAAGCTCAGACCTCCGATCTCGCGAGTAAGCAGGAATGCGACAAACTTTTCAAAACGATTCCGGATAAACGAGGATATGACAATTGGGGCGTGACGAATGATATTGTCAGTCTCTACAAACGCGCCGAGTTCTTACTCGGACAAAACCCGGCGCCAGATTCGGAGATAAATATGAAGCTTGTGCGGGCGGTATTTGACGAAGCAAAACCGCTTTACGAAAGCTATATCACTAAGTGTGAGTGATATAGACAAACCAAGTGTAATGTGGCTATTCTTTTGTTATGGATAGCACTGTTGGCAGCAACGAATTAATCAAGGAAATTCGGGACCGGATTCAGTTCCTTATTACTGTTCAGATTTTCTTTGCGACGATGACCTACGCCTTCTACAAAAGCATTGGCAGCGAAGAGGCTCTAGCGAATAACAATATGCTTTTTTGGGGTATTGGCGTTGCTTTCTGCTTGATAAACTACCTCACAATTGGTCGAGGGGAAGAAGTTGCTGAAAAGGCATTGCGCTGGATTCGAAATTCGATTTCTTTGAATATCGGATTGTTTATAACTCCAATACTTCTCTTCGCCTTAATCGTGAAGAATCCGGTTCCTGGATATTATAAGTGGCCGTTCATAATTTCATTCAATGGCAGTATCTGGATGCCTATTGCAACTTTCCTTCTCATCTCGATTTCTCTCGCGTGGGCGGAAGTTGTTTGGGTGCGGAAGTTATTTAAGAAATAGTATGCGCAAAAGTCTTTTTGTAATAATTGGCGGGGTAATTTTTATCGTTTTGGTAGCGTGGTTTTTTATTGTTCAAAAATCAGAAACTAAACTACCTCTTATCCAAAACAGCGAAGTCTCCGTATATATTGCAAAAAGACCACTGATGGAAAATCAGAGTACGTTAATAATCGAAAATACATTACGGCCAGATATAGAAATTGCCTATCTAGATAAATGGAAAATACAAAAAGTTGTTATTGATCAAAAATTAGACGTTCTTACACGCACTCCACTTTTAGATGGAATAACTATTAAAGATACCAAAGGGAATTTAAAAGTTACTCTACCTTTTTTACTTGATCCTGGGCCTCATAATATCTCGGTCACAGCAGTTACCGATGATAGCAAAGAAAGAATTTATACATACGCATTTTCTTTAGGAATAAGAAATACCTTTGATGGAAATCTATCAGAATCCCAATTCTTTTTGATACCTGATGGTACACCTCGAGATATTTGGTACGTATCTAATGGAAAGTTATCTGCTAATTCCCCAAAAGAGGGGCATCCCTCGTTGGCTTTCTTTTATCGATTCTCAGATGTTTTTGCATCCTTCGATCTAATTCCTAAAGGAGATGTTATCAATCTCGTTTTCTACTTTCTAGAAAGTGGCCGCAGTATAGTTATTGGTAATGGGAATAATTCAAGAGTGACGCTTCTTCAGGGACCACCCCGTCCAGGCGAGCCGGTGAGCAACATTGGTCCGAAGATGAAAGCCGGCTCAGTTTATTCGGTTTTCATCTCTAGGAAGAACAATAGTTATGCAGTTTACATCTTTGAAGGGGGCACCGAGGAAAATGCGAAGAAAATCTCTAATACTGAGCCTACTTTAAAATTTGTTGATTCGGAATATATCTCGGGAAAGGAAGACTCCTTGGGTTTTGCTGTGTGGCCAGGGAGTTCCAGTTTTGAGATCGACAATCTTACCGTTTCATCTGGTGGATTTATTAACCAATGATTCAAAATTTCTTCAAAAAACAATTGGGGCGCCTACAGACTTTTTTTGAAGAAAGGGGTTGGAAGAAAACGGCAAAATTCGTTTCATTTACAATTCGATACATATTTTTTATCACCCTCCTTTTGGTGACCTTTGGCGCATTCTCAGGGTTTTTGAGTGTATGGGATCATTTTCATCCCGACTCTAGAATTAATTTTCTAGCGTCTATCTCAGAATCGATTTTTGGTGAAGTTTATACTATAAATTCTAAATTGGATAATCTTCGTAGCGAAAACACAGTGGATTGTTACGAGATATCAGAACATCTTTGGGATATGAAAGATGTCCTAGTTTTTAATAACTCGGATATCAAAATTCTGGGTGAGGATGGACTAATTAGGTTTAAGCGACCAGTGAAAGATCTTTTTGTTTTTGATTTTATTTTCAAGCAAAACAATGATGTCCCGCTTAACACAATCGTTGCTTTTAAGGACGTCGAGGGGAGTGAAGTGAGTCTTGCGATTGGTTCTCAAGATAATCAAACACTTTATTGGAATTATAAAGACAAAGGTACCCCAATCTATGAAGAAAGAAAAAATCTTCAAGGATCAGTTAAGCCCAACACTGATGTGAAGCTCCGGATCGAAACTATTGAAAAACCAGATCATTTGGTTGCGTCTGCTTTTCTAATTTACACACCGAAAGGTAAGGACTTTCAGGCCCCACCCATTTATTTGAAAGATTTTGGTATTAATCGTTTTCAGGATAAAGAAACTTTCTTGCATGTTGGATTTAATGAAAAAATATCGCAGCAGACCCCTCCCACTCTAAAAATTACAGAATGCAAAATCCAGGAAAAAGATGGTATTCAGCGATGATAAAAATTTGTCCACAGGCATCCATAAACTTTGGGTTTTGAATTTCATATAATACAAACACAAGGGAGAACCTAGAACTATCGAGGCCCCGGCGTGAGGCGATAATCTCTTCGGAGACCGCACATCGTTCCAGGATAGCCAAAAGGATAATCCTGCAGCCCGGACCCGGGAATTCCTTAAATGAATTCTTCAGGCGAAAAGAGAGAATATAGGAGAACTCTCATCTCGCTCAACGAGCCACGAGAGCCCTATGGGTTTAGCTACGAGTCCATAGTCGTACGCCGATAGCTAAGCTCTACGGCAACTCCAATAACTGAATATGGCTATTCAAGGTAGAAAACTTCCACCTAACTTTTGGAGGAGGTTTCTCCAAGTGTTCAGCGAACAAGCATCTTCGATCGCCGGCGCGTGTCGCATTCTCGATATCACACCACATTCGGTCTATAACCAGTGTGCGCGAGATCCAAAGTTTGCAGACAAACTTGAGATAATCAAAGACCGCATTCGAAGACCGTTCGCGGAAGATATGCTTCATAGCTTGATTGGTGAAAAAGACTTCAATGCAATCAAATTCTATCTCACGCATCATGGCGGGAGACGATGGAATGATCCACGCATCCTACCAATTCTGATACGTGAAGAGGCGGAGCGATCATCCATGAAGCAAGTAGAAGAACAACGCCTTCCCACGTTCGAAGATAAGGTGTGTTCTGCCGCCTATATCGAAGCTCACAACATGGAAGGAGACATCCCAGATACGCTGATTTTGGATCTTCGAGAACTCCGTGATCAGGTCAAGGGTGGAAGGATATCCTGTGCGTCAGAAGCCGAAGAGGATTAGATGCTTCTTCTCTAGACAACTACAACGTCCCTTAATAAGGGGCGTTGTAGTTTCCAGGGTAGTGAAGTGGCATGTAAAGTAAGAAAACTTAGATAGACCTAGAGGCGTCAGTAAAATCCTAAACAGGAACACAAAAAAGCCTTATACTGATTGAAAGGTGCGGTTACTAGACCACACAACACAGCACTTCGACTCGCTTCGCTCGCTCAGTGCTTTCAGCACATTATCAAGCGAGGTGAAGTGTCCCGAGCAACATCGAGGGACAAATTGTGCCGGAAGCACGCAAACTGCTTTGCGTGCGACAGGGATTCGAAGACCGCAGCGATATTTCGCCAGTAGGCGGAATCGCGAGGGGCGGCCTGCGAACTCGACGAGTGACGACGAGGAGAGATTTGTAGGCGAATCCTGTCTACCGCAGGTAGACCTTTGTCCGGATTTAGTAGCAAAACCACCGAAAACCGAGATTTTAAAGCTTAGGTTTTTAAGTTCTCCGATTGCAAGCATCGAGGCAAAAATGATAAAATTGTGTTTTTAAAGCAGAAAAATAAAAAGTATTTATGAAAAAAACTTGGTTTATTGCAAAAATGATTTTTGCAGGAATAAAAAAGGATATTAAAGGCAGGATATTAGATTATAATAGGATTTACAGATTAGACAAAGATCTTTGTATTAGAGTGTTAAAATACGGCGATGATCATCGAGAAGGTTTTACTTTTAATGAAATGAAGCAATGTTTGTGGCTAGATGATAATCAAGCAGAATATTTGCGAGGTTTAATAAAAATTGGCGAAGTATTTAAAAGTGTAGAATATACAAAAACAGAAAATGGTAAGGATGTTTTGAAAGAAAAATTGTTGATGACATTTAAGGATAAATTTCGCCTTATGCAATACTTAGAAATCAAAGAGGCTATGAAATCGTCTCGTAGAGCTATGTGGATCGCTATATTGTCTATAATGATTGCCGTTTTACTCGGGTCATATCAGATATTTATTGGAATTGCTGGACTGCAAAGATAATAAATAACATCTAAAAAGTTATTGAAAAAGGCCTATTTATAGGAGTTTTTTTGTTGGAGTAGCAAGATATGGCAATTTGGAATAATCCACAATGGAATACTATCATATAAATGTATGCCGAGAGCGATTTATCAAGATGACCATAAAAAAATTGTTGAACGCCTGAAGGTGGCGCGTATTGAGTCTGGGCTTGGTCAGACAGAAGTTGCAAACAAACTTGGCAAAACTCAGTCTTATCTTTCAAAAATAGAATCTGGCCAAAGACGATTTGATGTTTTGCAGTTGAAAGAGTTCGCAAAAATATACAAGAAATCGCTGGATTTTTTTGTTAAGTAATTATATGCACATTCGGAAAATCAAAACTAAAGTCTTTGGTGAAGAATGTTTGTTAGAAATAATGGATTTCACAAAATCAGACGGAAAGAAATGGAAGTCCACTTTTGATTTATGGAGAGGCTTGAAAATGGGTATGCGAGAGTATAAATCACGTGAACCAAATTTCCCTGAAGGACTTTCTGAAGTCGCATTCTGTCTTTGGTCTGGCTCATCTCGTTTTATATCGGCATATGGATTATCAAATACTTCATTTGATACTTTCAACACAAAAACAGGGAGGGCAGAACAAATTAAAGCTTGTAGTGTAGAAAATGATTTGACTTCTTTTGGGCCAAGATCAAGATGGGACGATTTGTATTTTCTTGATTTTTATAGCGAAGGAAAAGTTGATGGAAAGTTTGATATTTATCAGATATCAAGCAAGTTAATTTATGAAAACAAGGTAAATAAAAATCAGACATTAAAAGATCAACAAGAAGAAAAACGCAGGCCTCGCTTTTGTATCAAAAAAGATGTTCTTGCAAAGAATAAAATAAAACCAATCGCAACAAAAGTAAAAGTTTGGTAATTACTCCATCGCTTTCATCATTTGTCTTGCCACGGACTCAACAACCGGAACACTAACAGAATTACCAGCTTGTTTATATAAAGCTGAGTCAGAAATTTTTGGCAAATTATAGTTCTTTGGAAACCCTTGAATTCGGAAACATTCTAAAGGAGTTAGTTTTCTTATACCTTTTTTGTCCTTAATGATTGGTACATTGTGTCCTCCAGTTCCCATATTTGCAGTTAAGGTTGGGCACACTCCACTTTTATTTTCTCTGACATATTGCCTACGCCATTGATAAATTTTTCCCTCTTCTTTTATCGAATTTTTTAATTTTTCAAACAAAGGCTTGCTATTGTAGTAGTATTTCTCCGGAACATCTGTTTCTATCAAATCAGTAATTTTTGTAGTTAATTTGACTGGACTAGGAAATTCAAATCTATCTGAATATAATTTGTTTTTAAAACCCACAATATATATCCTTTCTCGGTTTTGGGGAATATTCCCGTATTCCATGGTATTTAAGACTTTAATTTTTACATGGTAGCCAAGGTCTTTTAATGCCTCTTCAATAATTTTGAAAGTTTTGCCACCATCGTGGCTTTTTAAATTTTTAACATTTTCCAAAAGGAAACCCTCCGGCTTTCTGGCTTCTAAAATTCGAGTAATATCAAAAAATAAATTTCCTCTGCCTTTTTTATCATCAAATCCTTGTCTATATCCTGCAATAGAAAAAGCCTGACAGGGGAAGCCACCCAAAAGAAAGTCAAATTTGGGTAAATCATCAATGCCAATTTTTCTAATATCTTCGACAACCAATTTAGAATCTCTGAAGTTTATGTCGTATGTATTTTTGCATTGAGGCTCAAAATCATTTGCGAAGACTGTCTTAAATCCAGCGTTTTCAAATCCTAAGCGTATTCCACCAACTCCAGCAAAAAGATCAATCGTCCTGAGCTCGTGTTTTGCTTTTTTTAAAACGTTTTTTTCCGGGCGGTTGGTTATATTGCTTATGATTTGAACGACGACACCTCGCACCTCAACGTCGGTTCTAAATAAAGTTTGCATGTTAGGATTCCTTGGTTCGAGATTAAACCCTTTCCCTTTTCTATAAAGTCTTTTCAGTGTTGCTTCGTTATCGTCAATTATTGCTACGACAGTTTGTCCATTTTCCGCGACAGTCTGATGTTTAATAACAACGATGTCGCCATCAAAAATACCATCATCTATCATTGAATCGCCTACAACACGAAGTGCGTAATAACCTTCCGATGATCTGATTTGCGGATTTATTACAGAAACAGAGCCGTCTCTCTCTTCTATTGCCGGTAGAGGATATCCAGCCTTAATACTCCCAAGTATTGGGATCTCAATTACTGACCGCATTTTATTTTTTGGCGTCAAACTTCTAATAGAATTCTCAGTTTTAGCGAGGTAACCTTTCCTTTTTAAGGAATCGATATGTTCGTGAACAGTAGAAACCGCTTTTAAGTTTAGTTTTTTTCGTAGTTCTTCAATAGTTGGAGATATCCCATTTTCATCAAGGTAGGTGTCTATTAGATCAAGGACTTGCTTTTGCTTTTTTGTGAGGTTCGGCATGGCGTTTTTAAGGTCTATTTGTGCTACAATTCCAATATAACCGAACAAAAACCGAAAAGCAAAGCACGGTTATCCACACAAAAGGAAAGAAAATTTATTGAGTATAAAAACAAGAACGTCGCGTTTACTTATTGAAGTTGATGTATAAATGCATGAACGATAATAATTATATGACAGCAATAAAAATTGCGTTAAAGATAGCTCAGGAACAGATTGATGAATTTCCCACAAAGATCAAGCCAGACATACGGAACATTCCTCTTGCAGAACAAAAAGAATCTATTCAGCGAGAGGCCGAATATTTATATATAAAAAACTTTTGGGATCAATATGAGTTTTTGTTTTGTAAATTGGAAACGGAAAAAGAAACTGATTTCCATTTCTTCTTGCCATTATGTCGCATCCTTATGGAAATATATGGAGAATTCCTTTATTTTTTGAATCAGGACGAAAGAACAAAAATAGGTATATTCACTGGTAAATATTTATTGCGCCATAGCGATTATTATAGATTTATTACTCCGCAATCTAAGGATATAAAAAAAGAATACGATAGATTTCTTAACATTCTCGGTTCTATATTGACCGATCAAAATATATTATTTCCATCAGATATAATCCTATTCTCTAAACGCTGTATTAAAGACATCGGTTTTGATTTTCCTAAGTTTGATTTTATTTTTCAGCAAAAATATTTTGAGGAGCTTTCCGTAGAGACTTTTCGGTGGTGGGAAAAGGATGGTGCGGAGAATTTTTATAACAAATATTATCGAATATATTCTGACTACACTCACATTGGATTTACTAACCAAACGGCCGGTTATACAAAAACCGAAAAATTTTGGATAACGCAATTTTTATATATTATTGGTCAACTTATGGTCGAGCTTTGCAACAAAATGGTTTTTGCTTCATCTTATAATAATAAATTTAGTCAATTATGTGACCAGATTGCGAAAGATCATCGGGTTTTATTAAGGGCATGGGACGAGAGTAAGCGAGACAATTGCCAAGATCGCGGATAATTTCAGATGTAAAATGAGCATTTCAGAATTTGAGCCAGCCCCCCCTGAAATATTTCAAGCATTTAGACGGCTTATAGATATGAACAAAAAAACATTAATTGCGGTAGTAATTATCGTCGCTCTCGGTGTAGGGCTGTATTATGTCTATTCCGCTCGTATTGATAATGAATTGGTCATAAACAATCCGAACGATGTGTCGGTTATATACAATAATACTGATTATGGGTTCACATTTTCTTTGCCTGATGATTGGGAAGGGTATTCAATTATCAAAGACGCATGGAAAGGAAATTCGCTCACAAATGGGGTTGCGCCAACTGGGTCGGAAATCATTATAAGGAATCCAAACTGGACAGTAACGGCGCCATACGAAGATTTGCCCGTATTAATATTTACCATTCCACAATGGAACGCGTATCTTACAGAAGATTTTTCCGTATCGGCGGCGCCAATACCAGCGAGCGAATTGGCACGCAATAATATGTATGTCTTTGCTCTTCCTCCACGATGGGATTTTGATTATAGTATTGGATATGAAGAAGCGCAGGCTATTATCGCAGGGAGCCCTCTTCACGCGTTTGATTTGGAGGATATAGAAATATAGTCATTCCGATTTATTGGGCGAGGCTTTGTAAATCGCTTGTGATATGCTTATTTTGTATTGTTAAATAACAAAATGAAAAACGAAGATTTGGGATATGATGATTTTTTTGAATCTAACCGTAATAAATTAGGGTTAGATAAGTTTTCTGTTGCGCGTGTTGTGGTGGAGCACAGGGGGTCTTATAAGATTAAAAATTCAAACGGCGAATATTTCGCTAAAATAACCGGAAAGCGGATGTTTGATGCATCATCAAGAGAGGACTATCCGGCAGTTGGAGACTGGGTGGCAATTACCGAGCTTGAAGCAGGCCATGCCGTAATTGAATCCGTATTGCCCAGAAAGACGATAATAAAAAGGAAATATAACAATAAAACCGGATCTCAAATTATAGCTACAAACATAGACGTCGCGTTCATTGTGGAATCTATTGGCAGAGATTATAACTTGAATCGTATTGAAAGATATCTTTCGATAGCCGAGGACGGTGGCGTAAAATCCGCTATTATAATTAACAAATTAGATTTAATAAGCAAAGAAGAACTAAAATTGAAATTGAATGAGCTGAAAAATAGATTTAATGATACGGACATTATCTTAACGAGTATAGTAACGGATGACGGGTTAGATGAGATTAGGAAATATATTTTAAGCGGGAAAACTTATTGTTTCTTAGGTTCGTCCGGCGTTGGAAAATCTTCTTTAATCAATAAATTACTTGGAGAAAATGTGATAAAAACAGAAGATATAGGATTTGGCACGGGCAGGGGGAAACATGCCACAACAAACAGGGAAATATATTTTTTGGAAAACGGGGGAATCGTTGTAGATAATCCGGGAATGAGGGAAGTGGGAATGACAGATTCGGATGCCGGTATAAATGATATTTTTGATGAAATAACGTCTTTATCTCATGGATGCAAGTTTACCGACTGTACGCATACGAACGAACCCGGGTGTGCAGTGCTTTCGGCATTAAAATCCGGAACATTGGATAGGGGAAAATATTCAAATTACATTAATTTGAAGAAAGAAGCGGAGTTTTATGAAATGAACGACCTCGAGAGAAGAGAAAAAGAGCGCAAATTTGGCAAATTTATAAAGAAAGCGAAGGATGAGCTAAAAAAATTCGGACATAAAGATTTTTGATTGTTAGCTTCCTTTATTTGGAACTGCTGTTAAATTTAGGTTAAACTGAAGCTATGGAAGAACTTAACGGGAAAACTATACTTATTACTGGAGCAAGCCATGGTTTGGGCAAGATGATTGCGCAAAAAGCCGCCAAACTGGGGGCAACGTTGGTACTTATTGCGCGTGACGAAACTAAACTCGCGGAAACTAAAAAACTTATTGAAGATATCGGTAGCCATGCGTTTACATTCAGTTGTGATATCAGAAATGCGTCTGATGTGCGTATGACGGTTTCAAAAATTATAAAAGACCACACTATTGATGTTTTGATTAATAATGCAGGTATTTGGACGGAAGAGGAACTTGAACAAACTCATCCTGAACTACGTCAGACAGCCATTGAAACAAACACACTTGGTCATATTGAATTTACAGAAGCATTTTTGCCTTATTTTAAAAATAAAAATGCCGGTTATATTTTCAATGTTATTTCGACCTCTGGGACGAGCGATAGTCCTTCGGGGGACAACAGTCTATGGAGAACGTATGGCGCGAGTAAGTGGGCTATGCGCGGGTATACTAATGCATTACTCTCGGCACTGAAAGACACAAAAGTAAAAGTGACAGGTTTTTACCCGGGAGGATTTGATAGTGATATTTTTGAAACTGCAGGCAATACCGATGCTCATAATCAACCGTGGATGATGAAAGTCGAAGATGTTGCTGATGTGGTATTGTTTGCGCTTACTCGTCCAACGGATGTAATGATGGAAACAATCGTGGTTACGAAAAAATAATATTTTTATATAAAATCAAATCGAAAATTTTAAAATGATTGAGAACTCAATTGTTTATCGGAATTTCAAGGGTAAATATGAATATTTTCCTCTTTCTAAGGCAGAGGGCTCGCTTATTTGGGATAGGAGTGGCAAGGAATATATTGATTTTAGCTCCGGATGGAACGTTACCAATTTGGGTTGGAATCATCCTGAAATAAGAGATGCGATTATTGCGCAGGCTAAAAAGAACGCGCAGGGGCTTCTTTGGGGTTCCGATCCTGTTCAGGAAGAATACGCAACAGCATTAACCGCCGTTTTCCCAAAAGAGCTTGACGCGTGTGTTAAGGAAACCGGCGGTACCGAATCTGTAGAAGTAGCAATCAAAGTTGCTCGCGTATACACGAATCGCAAAAAGATAATCGGCTTTAACGGCCTTTATCACGGGCAATTATTTGCCTCGCTCGCGCTCGGAGCTCCGGCGTCATCGCGCGGTAAATTAAATCCGTTAGTTCCGGATATTATACCTATTGATTTTCCGCACAAGGATATTGGTGAAGATGGTTTTCGAAAGTTTCTCATTGAATTTGAAAAGATTATTTCCAAAGAAGACGTGGCTGCGGTTGTGACAGAGCCGAGCATTATTACCGGCTGGGGTTCGACTTTGGTAGCCTATGTCGGCAGTCTTACAAAGATAAGGGAGATTACTGCAAAATATGGCACGCTACTTATTATAGACGAGGTAGGAACGGGCTTTTCTCGTACCGGAAAGCTTTTTGGAATTGAACACGAAAATATTGTGCCAGATATGGTTTGTCTTGCGAAAGGAATTTCAAATGGTACGGCTGGAATAGGAACGGTAGTGGGGAAATCAAATATTTTTGAACCCGCCTTTGACGAAGCTATGTTAATTTCAACCTTTGGCTGGACGCCGATTGCCTGTGCGGCCGCATTAAAGACGCTTCAGATACATAAGCGCGATAAAATGTGGGAAGTGGCAGAGAAAAAAGGAAAGTATATTCAAGAGCGTCTCGCGAATCTTGTCGGTGATAAAATTATTTCTGTTGATGGTATGGGTATGGAAATCGGCGTGCGGTTCAAAGATGTCGAAACTTGTAAGACTACACAACTAAAGGCTTTTGATGCCGGACTTAATGTGGTGGTTGGCAGTCAAGAAAATATGCAAATAATGCCCCCACTCACGATTCCGCAAGAGATTTTAGAAAGAGGATTAGAAATTCTTATCGAATCAATCAAAAATTAAAAGCGATGAATTATTCAGAAGAAAATAGTGCAAATGAATACGATGCAAATATGAAATGGCCATCGTCGCTCGTATTTATAAGGCACGGAGAGTCATTATATAATCAGCTTAAGATAGCAAAGAAACAGGATCCAGAATATAAAAAATTTTGCGAACTGTTCGACGATGAATTCAAAAACGCTAAGTCAGATAACTGGCCGAGTGATAGTCTTAAATCAATGGCAACGCAGATATGGGAAAAAACGAAGCTTAATGTTAGCGATTATAATACGCCTCTTACGGAATCCGGATTTTTGCAGGCCGAAGAAACCGGATTAATACTGAAAAATAAAATATATCTGCCGGACGTTGTTTATGTTTCAACTTATCTTCGAACTCGCCAGACTTTTGACGCGATAAAGAAGAGTTGGCCGGATTTAGCGAACGTAAAAACGATTTATGACGAAAGGGTTCGTGAACAGGAGCACGGCATAGGGACGCTATTTAACGACTGGAAAATATACTACGTGTTCAATCCTCTTCAAGGACTTTTATTCAAGCTGGAGGGGGATTATGAATATCGCTATTTGAACGGAGAGAACAAGGCGGACGTTCGCGACAGAATGCGTAGTTTTATTTCAACACTTATTAGGGAAAACTCTAATCAGAATGTACTCGTCATCTCGCATCATTTGACGTTGTTGAGCCTAAGGGCGAATCTCGAAAGATGGGATCGTGAAAAATTTATAGAAATAGACAATACCGATAAGCCAATAAATTGTGGCGTAACTATATACAAAGGATGTCCCGATCAAGGAGAAAAAGGCAGGCTAATATTAGAGATTTATAACCAGAAATTTTATTCAGATAAAGTATAAATTTATTCCAAAATAACGTGAAAGCAGATGGAGTTTCTCCATCTGCTTTTTAATGATATTCTCGTTTGGAAACTATTATGTACAATTCTCCAATTGAGAAGTTTTCGGATGGTTCCGTATCGATCCATTTTCCATCTGGGCCGAGCCACCGATTTTTTCTCCATTTTTTTCTAAACTTCCTATACCCAAAGGTTGCTGCGGAAATTTCTTTATTACACTTTGGACATTTCCCATCTTCTCCTTCTTTAACGACATCGCGGGCCGGAAAAATATGCCCGCAATGCTCACAAACCCCCAAAGAATCACTGTGGACTGTTCTCATTTTTTTCACCCGCCTTTCTAAATTGTTAGTTATTCTGTCTAAAAAATGCCACAAAACACTGATTTTGTAAACCTTAAAAATTTTATGTAACAAGTGATTTTTTATGTTAATCTATATATATGAAAAGGCTCATAATTTTTATTGTATTAATAGCCATTATTTATGGTGTTTGGGTCATGTGGAAAGAATATAACGCTCCTATTTCAAGCACATCAATTTCAAGCCCGTTAAACGCTACATATGTTATTGACGGCAAGGGCATAGCGATGGTGGACGGGAAATCGGAAATTGAAATAGCTCCGGATTCAGCAACAAAAATCACAACAACAATTTTCGGCGAGCCGGTTTATGCCGATCTTGATAATGACGGAGATGAAGATTCAGCTATGTTTATAACGCAGGATTTAGGCGGGAGCGGAATATTTTATTATGTAGCGGTAGCGTTAAACGAAAACGGAGAACATATAGGAACAAACGCCATATTTTTGGGAGACAGAATCGCGCCACAAAATATCAATATTTCGAAAGAACAGTCGGATGATCTCTATAGTGTGGTCATTGCAAACTATGCCGATAGGAAACCAGATGAGCCTATGACAACACAACCATCAATCGGGATATCAAAATATTTGATTATTAAAGACGGGAAACTGCAAGAGATGGAAAAATAAATTGACGATATAAGATAAAAAAGGAAAGCAGAGAAGTATATAGAATATTGTATATCGTATATAGCGCAGATAAATTTATTAATAAATTCAATCATTAACACATTCAATCGAAATTCCCGCCCGAACGACCGATTCATTCAATCGGGCAGGCAAAATTAAATAATTAGAAATTTGTATTTTTACTTTTATCTTGTAACTTTTGCCTTTCAACTTATATTATTCAATCATGTCAAACAAAAAAGTAGGTGCGGAAAAATACAGATGGGATTTAAGCGGTTTATACTCCGGCATTAAAGACCCGCAGATTGATGCCGACATTAAAAAATTAACCGCGAAGGCGAAAAAGTTTTATTCCACGCATAAAGGAAATCTGAAAAGAACGCTAAGAATAGCGATAAATGATTATTCTGAAATTGCTATGCTTGAAAACAAAATAACGCTTTATCTGTATCTAAAGCAAAGCGAGAACGTGAGGAATTCGGATGTAAATTCAAAAGTAGCGGAAGTAAATAGGGTTTTGAGCCATTTGCACGGAGCATATCTGACATTCTTAGAAATCGAGATTGTTAAGTTTACAGAGAAAGAGCTATCGGCGTTTTATAAAAAAGACAAATTAGTTAATAAACATCGTCCGTGGATAGAACACATACGGATTTTTAAGTCTCATATATTAAGCGAAGAAGTCGAGTCGGCCATCATAAAAAGAGCCCCATTTAGCGCGGGCGCATGGAGCGAGTTTTTTGACGAGGTTGAGGCAGATCTCGAGTTTGAATTTAAAGGCAAGAAAAAAACGCTTACCGAAATGACTCATTTACTTTCGGAATCGAAAAATTCAGACGAAAGAAGCGAAGTTATGTCTATTATTAACAGCGGGTTAGGCGGGACGTTTGCAAAATATTCCGCTCAAACTCTGTATATGATTACAGGAGAGAACGCTGTTGAATTGAAAGAACGGAATTATAAAAATCCGATGGTTCCGCGTAATAAATCAAATCAAGTATCGGACGAAGTCGTAAACGCGCTCCATTTGGCAATTAAGAAAAATGCCACGCCATTAGTCAAGGATTATTACAAATTAAAGGCATCGGTACTTGGACTTAAAAAATTAAAATGGAGTGATAGAAACGCGCCACTGCCTTTCTCGGACACGACTCGCATTCCATTTAACGACGCGATGAAAATCGTTACCGAGGCATACGAAAGCTTTAGCCCGACTCTTGCGGGGATGGTAAAAAGGTTTATAGAAACAAAGAAAATCGACGCTCCGGCGGTAAAAGGGAAGATAAGCGGAGGGTTTAATTACTCGGTTGTTTTACCGAAATATACTCCGGCATCTTTTACGCTAATTAATTATATGGGTTCAAATCGCGATGTCATGACACTGGCACACGAGTTTGGACACGGCGTTCACGGAATTATTTCTGGCGTAGCACAGGGTCCGCTTATGTTTCACGCGCCAATCGCGTATTGCGAAACAGCTTCGGTTTTCGGCGAAGTGACAACTTTCAATTTTTTGAAAAAGAAACTTATAGAAAAAGGGGATATAAAATCATTACTCGCGCTCCTTATGGGAAAAATAGATGACACGATAAATACAACAGTTAGGCAAATCGGATTTTCCAATTTTGAACGCAGAATTCACGGTATGGATGAAAATTATAAACATTGGAGCTCGCCTAAAAAACTTTCAGTTAAGGAGCTGGATAAAATATGGATTGAAACAATAAAAGAGCTTTATGGCGAAGACGGAGAAGTGTTTTCGTATAAAAACATTGAGCATCTCTGGGCTTATATCGGGCACTTTCATAGACCTTTTTATAATTACGGCTATGCTTTCGGAGAGCTTTTAACTCAAAGTATCTATGCGAGACAGGATGATTTTGGAGATAAATTTGAACCGCTGTATCTTGATATGTTGAAGTCCGGAATGACTAAAAATGTGACTCAACTTTTAAAGCCTTTTAGTCTCGACCCGACTCACCCGAGTTTTTGGGCCGACGGAATAAATATCGGACTGGGCAATATGATTGAAGAGGCTAAAGAGTTATACTCGAAATGCCGAAGGTAAATTTTCAAAATATTGTTGATCCGAAACTCGTTGCCGTGTATGTTGCCGAGCCGATTATAAACGCTCTTAAAAATGGAAGAAGCGTTTTTTGGCTTATGCCCGGAGGGTCAGCAAGCATAATCGCAGTTTTGGCGTCAAAACTTATTCCACACGAATTATTGGGTCGATTGTCTATTTCGCTTACAGACGAGCGTTTCGGCCCCGTTCGGCACGAAAATTCAAATTGGCTTAAGCTGAAAAATGCAGGGCTTGATTTAGAAGCGTTGCGGGTTTATCCGGTTTTGAATGGCGATGATTTTGAATCGACGATAAAAACATATAACAATCTATTGATGGAAAAATTATCCGGCGCAGATTATAAAATAGGCCTTTTCGGAATTGGAGAAGACGGGCATACTGCAGGGATATTGCCGAATAGCCCCGACATTAATTCTCCAGAATTTGCTGTAGGATATGTTGCGGGAGATTATACAAGAATCACTATGACAGCTCACGCCATATCAAAGCTCGATGAAGCGATTGCTTTTGCAGTCGGAGATGCAAAGTGGCATGCTTTAGGTAAGTTAAGAAGTGAAATTTCAGTAAGCGATATGCCGGCTCAAGCTATAAAAAAGGCGTCAAAATTAACCATATTTACCGATTATAAAAACATATGAAAATAGCAATATCAGGATTAGGGAGGATGGGAAAACAAATCGCCCGTAAATTTCACGAAGACGGGCATATTGTTATTGCGAATAACAGAAGCCGTGAACCGATAGAAGAAATGGCGAAACTCGGATTAATTCCGGCATACTCAAAAGAAGAAACGGTAAAAAACTTTTCAGGCGAGAGGCTCGTTCTTTGGCTTATGATTCCGGCCGAAGTTGTTGATGACGAATTAAGCGTATGGCTCGAAATTATTCCAAAAGGGAGCATCTTAATCGATGGCGGTAATTCTGATTTTCGACTGACGAAAAAACGGGCAAAACTTGTTGAAGAAAAAGGTTCGGTTCTACTTGATATCGGAACAAGCGGAGGAATATGGGGATACAAAAACGGATTTTCAATGATGGTTGGCGGAGACGAGAATGCTTTCAAAATTATCGAGCCAGCGCTTGTATCTTTATCCGCACCATCAGGAGCGTACCACTTTTTCGGGGAGTCTGGTTCAGGGCATTTCGTAAAAATGACGCATAACGCGATTGAATACGGAATGATGGAGAGTTTGGCGGAAGGGTATCGTTTATTGCACGAAGGGCCGTATAAAAATATTGATCTATCTTCTGCAGGAGAAGTTTGGCAACATCACAGCGTTATTACATCTTGGCTAAACGAGCTTAGTCGGGACGCCCTTAAAGAAAATCCGGAGCTCGAAGGTATAGACGGGTTTGTTGCGGAGTCGGGCGAAGCGCGCTGGGCGCTCGAGTCTGCAAAGGAATATAATATTGAAACGCCATCGATTCAGGCCGCATTCGATGTACGCCTTGAATCGCAAAAAGGAAATGTGAATTTTGCAACAAAGCTTTTGGCCGCAATGCGGAACGCTTTCGGAGGGCATAAACTGAATAAATAACTTTTTGATATATGAATAGTAAACAGCCAACAATATTAATTATTATCGGCATTTCCGGAGACTTATCACGCAGAAAACTTCTGCCGGCGATTAGAAAAATGTCGGAAGCGGGGGAGCTATCGGATAAATTCCGCATAGTGGGCATTACAAGACAAACGACAATTACAAAAGAAACCTTGCTTGGCGACAAAAATATGACCGGAGATTATTTATTCGAGCATTTAGAGCTTTTTTCTATGGATCTTTTAGATGCAAAAGATTACGAACGATTGAATGTTCGTTTGAAAGAAATAGAAAAAGAATTTGGAGAAGAAACTCAGAGATTGTTTTATCTCTCCGTTCCACCACAAGTGTCTTCGCCGATAGTAAAGCTCTTAGGCGAAACGAAATTGTCTGATGAGCCGAGAACGAAACTTTTGCTCGAAAAACCTTTTGGAGTTGATTTGGAAAGCGCAAAAGAATTGATCGGACACATAGGCAAGTATTTTAAAGAGGAAAGTGTCTACAGAATTGATCACTATTTAGCTAAAGAAAGCGTACGGAATATAATCACATTTCGCCACGACAATACGCTTTTTAAGCGAACATGGAATAAAGATTTTATAGAACGTATCGAAATAACAGCGATTGAAAAGGAAGGTATAAATGGCAGAACCGTTTTTTACGAGCAGACGGGCGCTCTTAGAGATTTTCAAAGCCACTTATTCCAATTAGCCGCGCTTGTACTCATGGATTTATCAGATGATATAAAAGATGTTCCAAAAGAAAGGCTCGATGCTTTGCAATATCTACATCTACCGGAAGGAAAGCCAATCAAAGATTTCGTAAAACGCGGACAATACGAAAATTACAGGAAAGAAACCGGTAATTTGAATAGTACGGTTGAAACATTCGTGTCTCTTATTTTGGAATCCGACGAAGAGCAATGGCGAGGCGTCCCGATTACGCTTACGACAGGAAAATCTCTCGACAGCCAATTTACCGGAATTACTATTTTTTATAAAAAAAGCAATGGGCACGAGGCAAATAAACTTACTTTGCGTTTGCAACCGAACGAAGGAGTTGAGCTTTCTATTTGGGCAAAGAAGCCCGGATACGATCATCAGACAGAGTGCCACAAGCTCGAGTTTGCTTTCCGCGATCACTATAAAGTGTTTCCTGAGGCATACGAGCAAGTCTTTTTTGATGCAATAAATTCAGATCACACATTATTTTCGTCGAGTGATGAAATATTGGAAATGTGGCGCATTGTGGATGTGATTCAAAAAGCTTGGAATATGTCGTCCGACGATTTGGTAATTTACGAAGAAGGAAGCAATGTTGAGAAAGTTATGAGTTTATAAAAATATACTATCCTTCCTGACTGCGGAACATACCGACGAGTTGAGCCACTAAATCGTTTTTTGAAAAACGCTCATAATTTATGGCGATACTGCCGTTACTTACATACGTAATTTTATCTCCGAAGACAATCAATGTGATTTGCAGTTTTTTGAAATTGTCATTTCCTATTTTTTTAACAACATCGCCAAAGGCATCAATGAGTTTCCATAACTGATACTGTTCTTTATCATTGTTTCTGGAAATGAAGCCCGCAAAATCCACATTTGGATATAACTGCACCATCTCTTCCAAAGACGATGTCGTTGTACGAATTGATTTGATTTGTTTAGGTTCATTTTCTTTATCTGTTTTTAGCGTATCTTTTAGATATTCCAAAACAAGCTCTTTCTGTTTGATGGAAAGGAGAGATAGCTGGGTAATGATATCTTCAATGTTTGCTCCGCGATCTTCGTATGGGGAGTTCATCCATTCATTGTACTTGATACTCACATAAACCGCTATTTTATGACTGTAGGCGTAAAGTGACAAAAAACGGCTTATTTTTCAAACAATTTTAAAAAGTTATCGGAGTTATAGTATAATTTTGTTATTGTTAATCTTATGAGGCTACTTCTCACGTCCACTGGATTTGTAAATAAAAAAATTGCCGATGTGTTTCTTAAACAGCTTGCCAAGCCGGTAGAAAAATGCAGGGTTTTAATCGTAGCTTATGCGATAAATAGCCAAGAACAGTTTTATGTTGATGAATCAGTACAGGAAATTAAGGAGATCGGATTTAAAGATGTGATAGTTCTAAATATGCATTATCCGATAGATGTAAATTCAATCATTAATTGTGATGCAATTTATGTGTGCGGTGGAAATACGTTTGCAATATTAAATAAGTTGAGAGAAACGAAGCTTGATAAGCTTATTATAAATCAAGTAAATTTAGGAGCTTTCTACATCGGAGTTTCTGCAGGAAGTATTATTGCGGGACCAAATATTGAAATATCGGGATGGGGTACGGAGGGCGATAAAAATGAAATTGGCCTCGAAGATTTGAGTGGATTTAATTTTACAGGCATCGTTGTTTTCCCTCATTTTCACGAGGAGTTGCGTTCGGAAGTGGAAGAGTTCAGAAAAAAAGTGAAATATAGAGTAATGGAATTGACCGACAATCAAGCGATTTTTATTGATGATTTAGTCGAGCGCGTGATTGAATGAATAGTGAATATGGATAAGCAAACAATAGATACATATAATAATTTAGCTAAAGAATATGATTCCGAAACAGAGGAATTTTGGAGCCAATTTCCACGAACCATTATTGACGCATTCGTAACATCAGTTGGAATGGGTGGAAGGATTTTAAATATCGGTAGTGGTCCGGGAAGAGACGGGCTTATTTTAAAAAACGCGGGATTAGATGTCGTTTGTCTAGATGCGTCTGAAGAGATGGTAAAAATGTCGCGCGTGTTAAATCTCGAATCAGTTGTAGGCGATTTTAATAATCTACCATTCGAAGATGGCTCATTCGATGGCGTATGGGCGTATACTTCATTATTACACGTCCCAAAATCAGAAATTGAAAAATCGATTTTGGAAATAAAACGTGTATTAAAAGCAGATGGCATTTTTGATCTTGGGCTTATTGAGGGCGATGGAGAATTATATAGGAAAAGTTCCGGAGTAGAACAGCTTAGATGGTTTAGTTTCTTTAAAAAAGACGAAATAGAAGATTTGCTCCAAAAATATGGATTTAAAATCGAGTATTTTGAAGAATTTAAACCAAAAACAAAAAAGTATCTAAATTTCATTTCGAAGAAAATCGTGTAAAATAGGAACTATGAAAACAGAATTAGTGAGATTTAATACGGATGACGGGCTCATTTTGCAGGGGCTTATTCATACGCCTGATATTTATACAGACAAGGCATATTTGCATATACACGGAATGGCGGGGAATTTTTATGAAAACAGGTTTCTTGATGTAATGGCAAAAGAAATCACTGATAATGGGTACGCTTTCTTTGGCGCAAACAATCGCGGGCATGATTATATAGCAGATATTCCGATAGCTGGAAATGACGAAAAGTTTAAAAGAATCGGCAATGCTTATGAGAAATTTGAAGAATGTATTTTCGATATAAAGGCTGGAATAGATTTCCTTGAAAAGCGCGGATACAAAAATATCGTGCTTTGCGGGCATAGTTTGGGATCCGTCAAAGTCGCGTACTATATTGCAAAAACACAGGATAAAAGAATAGGAAAACTTATTCTAATGTCTCCGCCCGATATGATAGGACTTGCGGAAGCCGAAGAGAATTTTAGCGTGTTGATCGCTGAGGCTAAAAAAATGATAAGCGAAGGTCACGGAGAAGTTTTTCTGCCAGTAGAAATTTGGGACGGATACCGTTTGTCTGCAAATACATGCATAGATTTCGGTATGCGTGGAAATCCGATTGATGTTTTTAATGTTTATGACGAAACAGCCTCGTCGGTTTTAGGCAATATAAAAATTCCTACGTTTGCATTTTTGGGAGAAAAGGACGACGCGCTTATATATCCGCCGGAAGAAGCTTTGCAAATTATAAAAAGCAAGACAAAAAATGTTTCAAAATTTGATACGGATGTCATTGAAGGGGCGACGCATAGCTATTTTGAACGCGAAGGTGTAATGGCAAAAAAGATTGTAGAGTGGCTAAACAAATGAAAATATTAATTACCGGAGGATCCGGATATATAGGAACTTCTTTGCGGAAACAATTAGGCCGGATATATTCGTTTAAAAACTACGATATAAAAGATGATAAGAGAAACGATATTCGCGATTTTGCCCGTTTGGAAAAAGTTGTAGATGGCGTTGCCGGAGTTATTCATCTCGCGGCAATATCGCGCCCAAAAGACGCGTTTTTAGATCCGTATACTTGTTTAACAACAAATATAGACGGAACTGTAAACATACTTGAGGCTCTAAGGAAGAAAAATCCGAAAGCGTGGACTATATTTTCATCAAGCAGGGAAGTGTATGGAGGAAATAAAAAGTTTCCGGTGGATGAAATGAGTCCGCGATTACCTTTGAATTCTTACGCGGTTTCGAAAGTTTCGGGAGAAGATTTGATGAGACAATATTCGCAAAACTATGGATTGAAAACAATGATATTAAGGTTTTGCGGGGTTTATACCGGAACTAACGATATTTTGGATAGGGTCGTGCCACGCTTTATAATTCTTGCGCTCCAAAATAAGCCAATAACGCTTGAGGGAAACGGGAAGAAGAAGTTGTTTGATTTTGTCTATATAGATGATGTCTTGTCCGGTATTAAAAAATCAATTGGGTTTATTCAAAAAAAGCCTAAAGGCTTTTGTGATGATTTTACATTAAGCGCAAACAACCCGATTTCGCTTTTTAGTTTGGCAGAAAAAATAATTGAGCTTACGGGAAGTAATTCAAAAATAATCAATGTTCCAGAGCGATCTTACGATGTAGCCGGATTTTGGGGGAAATATGCAAAGGCAGAGAAACATTTAAATTGGAGACCGACCGTAGGATTGGATGATGGATTAAGGAGGAGTATAAAGGAGATGAGGGAAAATAGTTAAAAGATAAAAGTAAAAAGACGAAAGTTAAAAGTTTTTAAAGTTCATAAAGTTTGTAAAGGAGTAAAGATATTTGAAAGATGAAAGTAAAAAGAGCGAGAGGCTAAGGTAAATGGTAATAATACAAAATAAAAATGCAGAAGAAACAGCTTTTTCTTTGGTCGTTATATGACTTTGCAAATTCAATAGTTTTTATAAACTTCCTTTTATATTTTTCGCAGTGGCTAGTTATCGACGGCGGACTCGCGGATATCTGGTACAATGTGATTTTTGCAGTTACAACGCTAATTTTGCTTTTCTCCGCCCCTGTCTTGGCCGCATTTACAGATAAGAGGGGAAAAAGAAAATTTTTTCTAAATATCGCAACTGTCGGTACATTTGTCGGTTATGGCACAGCAGCTTCTTTGGCGTATTTTGGAACATCTTATATTGTTCCAGCGACAATATTTTTCTTAATTGGGCAATATTTTTATCAACTCGCATTCGTATTTTATCATCCGATGATAGAAAGCATTGCAGAACCAGATCATAGAGCAAGAGCATCCGGTATTGGCCAATTTGCAAATTCGCTCGGGCAAGTATCCGGAGTTTTAATTGCATTGCCGTTTGTTGGTTCGCGAGTCGCTTCGCCACTTGTATCGGTCATTTTATTTTTTATTTTGGCTCTTCCGATGTTGATTTTTTTCAAAGATAACAAAGCGCAAAAAAACGAAATAAATATTGCGGAATCAAAAGAAGATGTCAAAAACTTTTGGTCAAAAACACGTAGTTTTTTCGGTTTATCTGTGTGTGCACCAATCATTGTGTCGTTTTTCTTTTTCAACGATGCCTTAGTTACATTAACTAATAATTATTCGATTTATTTAGAAAGGGTTTTTGGTATTTCTGATATGGTGAAGTCAATGCTTTTGCTTTCTATTTTAATTATGTCGGCATTGGGAGGGCTACTCTCAGGTTATATTGGAGATAAATTTGGAAATTTAAAAACACTTAAGATTATATTAATTGGATGGATAATTACGCTTCCAATCGTTGCTTTAGCGCCTAATTTTGCTGTACTAATGTGTATCACTGTTATGATGGGACTTTTACTGGGTTCTGTTATGACTGTTACGCGCGCTTATTTAAGTAATACGCTTAAAAGTGAGGAAATTGGATATGGATTTTCTTTTTATACATTAGCGGAAAGATTTGCTACGATGTTCGGTCCGCTAACGTGGGGAGGTATAATATTATTTTTAGGAACAGAGGCGTTGTCATATAGGATAGCCGTAGGAGCGATGACCATTTTTATTGTTGTCGGATTTGTCATACTTATAAAGTGGCGAAAGCGCAGTTTGTAGTTATTAGTTTTTAGTTGTTAGAGAAGAAAGCAAAAGTAATTAGACAAAAGGGACAAGTAAAAAGTTGAAAGAAAAGAAAGAAAAATACCCGCATTCATACTTTTATCTTTCAACTTTCGTCTTTTAACTTTCTATCATCCGTCAATTTTTACGGCATATTGACCCATTTCCGTAAAAATATGCTACAATAACGGTATGCACAAAATACAAGAACAATTATTAAAACTCGCGCGGGAAAAAAATTTAGGGCAGTTTTCTCTTAGAGAAATCGGCTCGTTTATAGGAGAAGAGTCGCCACAGAAGATAAAGCATCATTTAGGCGAGCTTGAAAAGAAGGGACTTTTAAGAATTGACAAGGTAAAAGGAATGATAAAAAAGAACGAACAAGAGTGGCAGAAGGGAATTATGGGAATGGGGAAAATTTTGTCCGTGCCTATATTAGGATCCGTGAATGCCGGTCCGGCGCAAATTTTTGCAGAAACGAATGTCGAGGGATTCTTGCGGATATCGAGCACGCTACTCGATAGATCAATAAAAGGCGAGCATCGTTTCTTTGCGCTACAGGTAAATGGGCCGAGTATGAACCGAGCGAAAATCAATGGCAAGAGAATAGAAGACGGGGATTATGTGATTATAGATTTAAATGAAAAACATCCGAGAAACGGTGATATTGTGCTTTCTATTATCGACGGAATGGCTAATATCAAAAAGTTCTTTTTGGATAAAGAAAACAGGCAAGTTGTATTAATGTCGGAATCTACTAAAAATTTCCCTCCTATTTATATCCACGAAAACGATGATTTTATGATAAACGGGAAGGTTGTGCAGGTCATCAAAAAACCGAAGTTTTAAGCCTAATCAGGAAAAATATTACGACATAATATCGCCATAAGCGGTAGTGTTGACATTTCTGCCGTTCTATGCTAATATTTACCAGTAAAATCAGACAGTATGAAAAACAAAATCTTCAGAAATATTGCAGTTACAGCATCTATTATAGGACTTCTTTTGTCCGCGATGCCTGTAGCGAACGCTTCGGTAGCTCCCGTTAGCGGATTTTCGGCCTCGTTCTCCGGCGGGAATATCACTCTTTCGTGGACTGTGCCGAACGATGGAACAATTAATCAGCTTGAAATACATTTTTCGACCTCTCAAATAACGGAAGGCAATTTCTATATCTCGCCACAGCTCATGAACGTTCCTCAGCCTATCCCCGGAGCGACGCAATCAATGCAGATTTCGGGATTTTCTGCGGACACTACGTATAATTTTGGTATTCGCGCAAGCAATATAATGGCGGAATATTCTCCTATTGTTATTACATCCGTTAATACCGGAAACGGTGGCGGAGGAGGTGGCGGAGGCGGTGATGGGTGCAATAGCCCGTTTCCCGTTGCTAACTTTTTGGGGACTGCGAATTCCAATTCGGAAATAGCCCTCTCTTGGGCCACGCCTTCACAAGGGGATCTTTCTCAAATTGAAATACATTTTTCGACTTCTCAAATAACGGAAGGCAATTTCTATATCTCGCCACAGCTCATGAACGTTCCTCAGCCTATCCCGGGGACTACGCAAACTATAAATGTAGGCGGGCTTAATAAAGACACGACTTATTATTTTGCAATTAAACTTACTAATATATGCGCGATTTCATCTCCGCTCGTTATTACTTCAGCAAAAACTCTTGCCGGCGGAAATAATGGCGGTGGTGGGGGTGGCGGAGGAGGGGGTGGATCAAATACTCCGATTACGGCTATTTCAAATGCACGGGTTATTATTAACGATGGAGCGGAACAAACCGACACCGTTGACGTTAAGTTGTCTTTAGTGGCAAAAAGCGCGGCGCAAATGAAGATTGCCAATTCGGCAAACTTAAAGGATGCCAATTGGGAGGCGTATACGGATTCAAAATCATGGACGCTCACGGAAGGATGGGGAATGAAAACCGTATATGTAAAATATAGGAATTCTAATCAGGAAGAATCAGAGATTGTTTCGGATGAAATAAGATACGGAGATGCGCCGGTGACTCCTGAACCGGAAACGCCGGTAACTCCGGAGCCGACCATCATATATGTACCTGTTCCGCAGACGACTGTTGTGAGCGGTGTAAAAGAATCAATTCTCGATTTCAATACGCTTATGGTAAATTGGGGCGAAAATAGAGCAGGCAACTACGCTGACCTTAATTACGATGGAAAAGTAAATTCGCGCGATGTAAGCGAATTAATGGACGGTTGGGTTGATATAAGAGTTGATGATGCATATATTCCATCCAAAATAGCCTCTAAATTCTCTGCGCTTCCGGACACCGTTACGGCTATAGAAGGTCAGGAAATTTCAATAATAGTTATAGCGACGCCTGAAAAGGATGCATTGAATTATACGGCGCGTATGGAGATGCATTATCCGTCCGACATTTTCAAGTATGACTCTACTACTTATTGGTCCGGATGGGTGCCTGTTGTGCGCGACGATTATGATGTTGTCGACGAAGAAAACGGAATGATTATTAAAACAGCAGGAATGCCGAAGGGATTCAATGAAAAAACAATTTTTGCGCTTGTAAAGTTTACTGCGAAAAAATCAGGGTCAGGGTTCATATCATTCGGAGATTCTTCGTTCGTTTTAAACGATGACAACTTTGATACGCTTACCGGAACGAATTTGTTTGCTCTTGCGAATATGAATTCAATTACCAAAACTCCAAAAGGTATTTTTCAGCTTGCCAATTTGTTATCTTTTGGAAAAGCGGGAAACTTTGCATCTTTCATAGCCGTATTCGTATTTTTCGGAATCGTATATGCCGGATATGCAATCTTTGGGAGAAAGAGAAAACTTGCCTAATTAAAAAAATAATTTAGGAATATACACACCCCGTTTGGATATAAACAGACGGGGTGTGTTATTATTTGGGGGATATGAATTTATTCGACGCGATTATCTACGGCATAGTAGAAGGTTTAACGGAATTTCTTCCGGTTTCTTCGACGGGGCACTTGATGCTCGTTACGCGCATATTAGGAGACTCGCAAACCGAGTTCTTAAAAACGTTTGAAATATCGATCCAGCTCGGAGCCATTCTCGCGATAGTCGCGATTTATTGGAAAGAGCTATTTGTGAACAGAAGAATAATGAAGCGCATTATCGCGGCGTTTATTCCAACGGCTATTATCGGACTTATTTTTTACAAAACAGTAAAAACGTATTTGCTCGCAGACACTAATATTGTTTTATGGGCGCTTCTCTTAGGAGGAATAGGCATAATTCTTTTTGAGCGGTTTTATGATGGGAAAAAAGAGGTGACGGATGATTTGGGATTATTGACGTACAGGCAAGCTATTTCAATAGGAGTTTTCCAGTCGCTCGCTATTATCCCCGGTGTCTCGCGGGCGGCCGCGACAATATTAGGCGGGCTTCATATGGGCGTTTCTCGCAGGGCAATCGTACAATTTTCTTTTTTGCTCGCGGTTCCTACAATGGGCGCGGCCACAGGACTCGATTTAATAAAAAACGCCGTGTCTTTTAATATGAATGAGTTTTTGTTTTTGGTCGTAGGATTTGTCACGTCCTTTATTGTGGCGTTTTTAGCGGTTAAATTTGTTTTGTCTTTCATTAAAACACATACGTTTGTTCCTTTCGGAATATACAGGATAGTATTAGTGCTTGTTATATTACTTTTCTTTTAACACTTTGACATTCATCTCTCTCGAATGTAATCTTCTCTTATATAACCCATATAAACCCGAGTGCGGGTTTGTTCGGCATATAGGCAATAAAATATGAACGATAAAATAATAATACGAGGTGCTCGCGAGCATAATTTAAAGAACATTAATCTCGAAATTCCTCGAAACAAAATGATAGTGTTTACCGGACTTTCGGGTTCTGGCAAGTCTTCTCTCGCATTTGATACTATTTTTGCCGAAGGGCAGAGGAGATACATAGAATCTCTTTCCGCATACGCTCGGCAGTTTTTGGGAAGATTAAGCAAGCCAGATGTAGACGAAATAGAAGGGCTTTCTCCGGCAATATCGATAGACCAGAAAAGCCATTCCGCGAACCCGCGCTCAACCGTTGCAACGATAACGGAGATTTATGATTATCTCCGTGTTTTATTCGCCCGTGTCGGCACTCCGCATTGCCCGAACTGCGGGAAGGAAATTAAAAAACTGACGAATGAAGAGATAGTGGACGTTGCGGTTCAAATATCCGCAGAAAATGTAAATAAAAGAAATATGCTTATTCTCGCTCCCGTTGTGAGAGGCAGGAAAGGGGAATATTATCAGATGCTTTATGATTTTTTAAACGCCGGATATTCGGAAGCGAAGATAGACGGGAAATTTTGTTCTTTACGCGATAGGATAGAGCTTGATAGAAATAAAAAACACTCCATAGACCTGCTCATAGACAGGATGCCTTATGGGCTCGACTTTAAAGATAAAGATACGCGTTTACGTTTGTCTGAAGCTATTGAGTCTGCGCTAAAATACGGCAATGGCGTGATTACTGTTATTACGGAAAACGAAGTGTCTCTTTCGGCAAAATTTACCTGCCCCGAGGACGGATTTTCATTTCCAGAAATAGAGCCGAGGCTTTTCTCGTTTAATAGCCCGTATGGAGCGTGCGAAGCTTGTCACGGGCTTGGAGTTGAAAATGTTTGGTCGGAGAAAGTCTGCGAAGTATGCGCCGGCAAAAGGCTTAAAGAAGAAGCCTTAAACGTGTTAATAAAAGGAAAAAACATTGCAAACGTGTCGGCTATGTCTATCAAAGAAGCCTACGCATTTTTCGAAGAAGTGGAAAAAACAAAAAATAAAAAGTTTTCGGATGTTGCCGAAGTCCCGTTAAGAGAAATCAAAAACCGTTTGAAATTTATGATTGACGTGGGGCTCGAATATCTTACGCTGGAGCGAAAAGCAGGAACTTTGTCGGGCGGTGAAGCGCAGAGAATAAGGCTCGCTTCGCAAATAGGGTCGCGACTTACCGGAACGCTTTATATTCTTGATGAGCCGACAATAGGCTTGCATCAAAAAGATAACGAAAAGTTGATAGGTACGCTTATAGAATTACGCGATTTAGGGAATACCGTAATAGTCGTCGAGCACGATGAAGATACAATCCGCTCGTCGGACTATCTCGTTGATATAGGTCCGGCCGCGGGAATACACGGAGGGAATGTGGTCGCTGAAGGTAAAATTCCTGAAATTTTGAAAGATAAGAGCAAAAATTCTCTTACGCTTCAGTATCTTCGCGGGGAAGAGTTTGTTCCGTTGCCGGAAAAGAGAAGGATAGTAAATATAGACAAAGACGGGAGAAATGATTTTCTTGAAATAAAAGGGATAAGCGAAAACAATCTGCAAAATATAAATGTAAAAATTCCGCTTCGTAGATTTGTAGCCGTTACAGGAGTTTCCGGTTCGGGGAAAAGCACTCTCGTTTATGATGTGCTTTGGAAAACGCTCGCAAATAAATTGAACGGCTCAAGTTTTGTTCCGGGGGTGCATAAAGGAATGACTGGGCTCGAACATATTACGCGCGTTATAAATATAGATCAGTCGCCGATAGGAAGAACTCCGCGCTCGAATCCCGCAACTTATGTTGGCGCGTGGACGCATATACGCGATCTTTTCGCGGGAAGCGAAGATGCGCGGGTAAGAGGGTATAAGCCCGGAAGATTCAGCTTTAATGTTAAAGGAGGAAGATGCGAAAACTGCGAAGGTCACGGAGTGATTGCTATTGAAATGCACTTTTTGCCTACCGTGTATGTCGAATGCGACGTATGCAAAGGAAAGAGATTCGACAGGGAAACGCTCGAGGTAAAATACAGGAAGAAAAATATATACGAAGTGCTCGAAATGACGATAGAAGAAGCTACGCGTTTCTTTAACGACATACCTTGGCTTGAAGACAGATTGAAAGTATTAAACGATGTTGGGCTTGGATACTTAAAACTCGGGCAATCAGCTACGACCTTATCAGGCGGAGAAGCGCAGAGAGTAAAGCTCGGTGCGGAACTCGGGAAACGCGATACAAGGAATACCATTTATCTTTTGGACGAGCCGACAACGGGGCTTCATTTTCATGATGTTAAAAAGCTTCTTGAGGTTTTGCATAAGCTCGTGGATAGGGGAAATACAGTAGTCGTAATCGAGCACAATCTTGATGTAATTAAAACGGCGGACTGGGTGATAGATCTCGGCCCTGAAGGGGGAGACAAGGGCGGGTATATCGTAGGCGAGGGAACTCCGGAGCATATTTCTCGCCTCGCGGGAAGCTTTACGGGAGAGTATTTGAGGAAGGTGCTTAAGAAATAGAAGTAGAGAGATGTCTCCCTACGGGAGATCTGCCGTAGGCAGAAAAGATTAAAGTAGAAAGATAAAAGTGTAATGAGCATGAGAATTCACCCACAGCCGATTGACAAATCGGTATTTTGTGGTATAATTGCAAACAGAACTTATTAATCATTTAAATATGGAGTAGGAGAATGAGAAACAATAAAAAATGGCAGGAACCTCCTGCCAAAGAATGGGGAATTTCAGATTTATTGCTGATGTTGTTGGCAGGAATGGTTTTGGGGTTTTTGATAACCGCCATCGCTACATATTTCATGATTCCGCCGCAGTTGCGGGAGGAGGTATTGAGGCTCATGGCGCAGTGAAAATTTTAGAGCCGGAAATAAATCCCCGGCTCTAATTGTTTTTACATTTGACTGAATTCGTAAATAATTTTATATATAAATTAGGATTTTTAAATTGGAGGGTATTATGCAAAAAATAACAAAAGAAAATGAGTGGAAATTTGCTGTTTTCCAACTCGTTTTCTTAGTGGCCATTGCGATATCTTTATTGCAATGGGCCCATTAAAAAATCAGGGTCGAAATTGTTCCGACCCTGCGCGTTTTTATGCTTGACTAAAACAAATTTTTAATATATACCTAAACCAGAATTTTAGGAAAGGATTTTTATGGAAGAAAAAGAAATAAGGGTCCTGTCGTGGTGTTTAGTAACTGGATCCTCAATAATCTATTTGGCTGTTGTGTTGTTAATACACTCCGGCCATTAGAAAATGCCGGAAGCAATTCCGGCTCGATTTTTATTTCATCGAATTTGACTGAATCAAGTATTTATTGTATAACAAGTTTAGAAAATTTAATCTTTAATTAACGAAAGGAGGCAACGAATGGAAATAATCGTTGCCGTTGTTTTTCTTATAAACAAGGTTCTTTTATTTATGAGAAAACCTTCCGGATGGTTCGCGGGGGCAATAGCCGGCGCACTTTCCGTCTCCTATTTTTTTGGAATAGGATTATATATCTATTCCATTTTAGAATTAGGAACATTTTTCCAGATGGGAGCGCAGTTTTTGTTCCCGTCTCGGAAAAGTGTGGAGAGGACGGTAGACTGTCTCGTGATAGTTATTATGACGGCGATTGCCTTTATGGCGTTTGCCGGAGCTTTAACTATCGCGGAGTTATCGGCATCTGTAGGCTTTTTGATAGGGACAAAATTACTGTCAAAAGCCAAAACCGAAAGAACCGGCTGGTTAATATATGCATTTGTGCATCTATTAACCGGTTTTGTGTTCTTCGAAAAAGAGCAGTTTTTCTTTTTCGGAACACAGGTGATTTCGGTGGCGATTGCCGTTCTCGCTGTCGTCCGGAAAAATAAATAATAAAGCCCTCTGCACTTTGCGTCGGGCTTTATTTGTTTTATTATTGAATCAATATGTCAGCAAAGAAACCGAAAAAAATAGGTCTTGCTCTCGGAGGCGGAGCGGCAAAAGGGCTCGCGCATATCGGAGTAATTAAAGAGCTTGAGCGCGCCGGAATCGAAATCAGTTTTATATCCGGTACAAGTATGGGCGCCTTGATCGGCGGATTTTATGCGGCGACGAAAGACATAGCGCTCATTGAAAAATTTTTTATGAAATTACGGCATAAGGACATCTATCCGGTTTTCAGAATGATTAGAAAAAAAGACGGAGCGATTTTTAAAAATCATTTGATGCAGGAGCTCGAAAAGATGATAGAGGGGATAAAAATAGACGATTGTAAAATTCCTTTTTCGGCTGTTGCGACAGATGTTGAAAACGGCGATGAGGTAATAATAAAAAAAGGAAATTTGAGTGAAGCGATACGCGCATCTTCTGCAATACCGATCGTTTTCCCTCCCGTGAAAACCGGAGGAAGATTGCTTATGGACGGAGGGCTCGTTAATCCGATTCCTGCGAACGTTGCGCGCGATATGGGAGCGGATTTTGTGATAGCTGTCGATGTATCGTCAAGGTGGCTTAATTTTGAAGAAACTGATTTTTTCAGTCCGACAAAAATTTATGCGGTAATGCCTTACGCCCTCTCGATTATCGGGCACCAGCTATCGAGAAAAATTCTTGCCGGCGCGGATGTTGTAATTGCGCCACCTGTTTTAGGGTACAAGCTTTTTCATTTCGCGGATGCGGAGGAAATAATTAAAAAAGGAGCAAGCGAAGCGAGAAACAAGATGCACGAAATATTTAAAACATCAGGACATATTCCGCCGAAGAAAAGCACGTTTGATAAGGTTATGGATTTCATTCTTTATCAGGATTAGAAAGACTTTCGAATATAAATGACATCTCCTAAAAATCTTTATGAAAACATTCCGGAGTCTTCCGGCGTGTATTTAATGCGCGGAGAAAAAAACAGCATTTTATATGTCGGTAAGGCCGTTAATTTATTGAGGAGAGTTTCAAGCTATTTTACACGTCCGCACGACAGCAGGATAGATTCTATGGTTTCAAAAATAAAAAGGGTGGACTTTTTTGTAACGCCATCTGCGCTTCAGGCTCTCATACTCGAGGCTCAACTTATCAAAAAATACGAACCGCCTTTTAATATACGCGAAAAAGACGGAAAAAGTTTTCTGCACATCGCGATAACCGACGAGGAATTTCCGAGGGTGTTGCTTGCAAGGGGAAAAGACATTTCTTCCGGAAAACTTTCATTTCGTTCGGATTTCGGACCGTTCACGTCGGCTTCAAGCGTCCGCGAAGCTATGAAGATAGTAAGGAAAATATTTCCGTGGAACACGCACGAAGTCGGCATAATTAAAAAAGCCAATGACGATGTAAAGAACGGCAAGCGTCCTAAGCCGTGTTTTAATTTTCAAATAGGACTTTGCCCCGGAACATGCGCAGGGATTGTTGATAAAAAAACTTATATGAAGTCAGTGAAACAGCTCGAACTCTTGTTGTCGGGCAAGATGGGAGTTTTGTTTAAAAATCTCGAAAAAGAAATGAAATTGGCGGCAAGGAACGAGAAATTTGAAGATGCGGGCAGAATAAAGAAAAAAATATTTGCGCTCTCTCACATACAAGACGTCGCGCTGATTTCCGAAGATGGGGTTAAAAAAGTTACGGATAGGCGTATAGAAGGATATGATATATCGAATATAGGAGGTAAGGATGCCGTTGGGGTTATGGTGGTTTTCGATGACGGGCGGCTAAGTCCGGTTGATTATAGAAAATTCAAGATAAAAACGATAAAAGGTCCGGACGACACCGGAATGATTAGAGAGGTAATATCAAGACGGTTTAATCACAAAGAATGGCATTTTCCGGAACTCATACTCGTTGACGGCGGAACGGGGCAGGTAAATGCGGTTCGGATGACTCTAAAAAAATTAGAAATAAAAATACCGGTAGTGGGAATTGCAAAAGGCGCAGATAGAAAAAACAATGAATTCGTAGGCATAGTGCCAAAATGGGCTGATAAAAACACATTAATCCGTTTGCGCGACGAATCGCACAGATTTGCGATTGCGTATCACAAGGAGCTAAGGGATAATAACTTTATAAGTAAAAAAATAAAATGAACAAAGAAAAAAATAAAAGAGTATGGGAATTTATAGGACTCGCGATTATTATCGTCGCGATAGTGTCGGCAGTTTATGGAAATATAAAACAAAACAAAAAAGCGGGATGCGAAAGCTTTTCTCTTGATGCGTGTCCGGCTGGATGCGTGATATGCCCTCCGTGTCCGGAATGCAGTTCAGTGGCTTGTATGACGGAAGATTTTTGCAAGGCAAACGGGATAGGAAAAGATTGGTATGAAACGATGCAAAAAAGAATTAACGCCATAAGTGGCGGGCCGATTAAAATAATCAATATAAGCGTGGATGGTAAAATATCCTCGCCCGTAACAATAGAAGGAAAAGCTTCCGGAACATGGTTTTTCGAAGGGAGTTTTCCGGTAGAAATATTCGACAATAAATGGAGTCTGCTCGGAAGCGGATTTGTAACCGCAAAAGAAGACTGGATGACGGAAAAGGAAATTGAATTTTCTGGATCGGTGGAATTTCAAAATCAGAAAGAAGGTAGCGGGTGGATTCGATTTAAAAAAGACAATCCAAGCGGACTGCCGGAAAACGATTTATCTTTCGATTTTCCCGTTATTTTCAGTGAGAATTTAATGACAGTAAATGTATATTTTCCTGACAGAAATACGCCCGATCAGGACTATTCGTGTAAAAAAGTAGAGCCCGTAGCGCGTGAAATAGAAAAAACAGAATCGGTGGCGTCCTCGGCATTAAGAGAATTATTAAAAGGTCCGAGCGAAAAGGAAATTAATGAGGGATTTAAAACCGTGATTCCCGAAGGATCGGAACTTTTAAATCTTTCGATTACTGATGGCGTGGCTTATGCGGATTTTAACGACATATTGAATAAAACAGGAGGATCGTGCGCAGTGGGAATGATTCGTTCACAAATCGAATCTACTCTCAAACAATTTTCCTCGGTTAAAGAGGTTGTAATATCAGTTGAGGGAAATGTCGAAGAGGCTCTTCAGCCGTAATATGCAAAGGATTCCTATTATAGGCGCTCATGTTTCCGCAGCAGGCGGTGTATGGAATGCGATTGCAAATGGAGAGGGAATAGGCGCGTCTGCCATACAAATATACGGCGCATCGCCGAGAGCGTGGGAGGCAAAACCTATATCACCGGAAGACGCATCGAAATTTAAGGAAGCACTGAAGAAGAGCCGTATATCAAAGGTGTATTTGCATGCGGCATATCTTGTAAATCTTGCGAGCGGAGATGACGAATTGTATGAAAAATCAATCAAAAATCTTACATCGCATTTGAAAATCGCGGAGACGTTGGGGGCGGACGGGCTCATTTTTCATGCCGGCTCCGCAAAAGGAATCGATGGAAAATTGGCCTTAAAAAGAGAGATAGCCGGCATAAAAACCGTACTAAAAAATGTTTCAGGCAAATCATTGTTGATAATAGAAAACTCGGCAGGAGGCGGAGCAAAGATGGGCTCGGGACACGAAGCAATCGGGCATATTTTTAAAAATATAAATTCATCTCGATTTAAGGTGTGTTTTGATACGGCGCACGCCTTGGAGTCCGGAGAAATAAAATCATATACAGACGCATCGGTTAAAAAACTTTTTGACGAATGGAATTCATCTGTAGGAATCCAAAATATCGTTGTTATGCATATTAATGACTCCAAGACCGTCTCTGACTCGCATAACGATAGGCACGAAAATATAGGTAAAGGGTATATAGGTATAAGCGGATTCAAATCTCTTGCGGGGGAAAAACGCATTTTGGACAAGGCGTGGATTCTCGAAGTTCCCGGATTTCTCGGATCGGGTCCTGATAAAAAGAATATTGATATATTAAACAAATTCTTTAAATGATGTTCGTATATGAAAATTAATGTATCGGTAAAACCTATGAGCAAAAACGAATCAGTAGAAAAGTCTGCCGACGGAAAATATATTGTTAGAGTAAACGTTCCGGCAAAAGAAGGTAAGGCAAACGAGAGGGCGGTTGATTTAATAGCAAAATATTTTAATGTCTCAAAAAGCAGAGTGATGATTGTTCACGGTTCAACGGGCAGAGAAAAAATAATCGATATAGATAAATGACGATAAAAGTAAGGAACGCGACGACAAACAAAATATTATCTGAAAAAGTTATTGTTCTCAAAACATTTGCCGAAAAATCGAAAGGAATGCTCGCATTCAATACTCCCACCGCAGTTTTTTTTGAAACGAGATGGGGGATACATACGTTCGGTATGAAATACGCGATAGATGTAGTTGTGCTTAATAAGGGCAAGCAAATTGTTGCGATAAAAAAGAATTTAACCACGCGCAGATGTTTTTTCTGGAACCCAAGATATAAATTGGTTTTAGAATTTCCTGCAGGAACAGAAGCTAAAGAAGGAGATTATTTGGAAATCCTTTGAGGCTTTTTGCCATCCTCCTGAATTTCAGTGAGTATTAGTTTGCCGTCTTTCAGTAACGCGGAAAGAAGTTTTATCCTGCGCTGTTGTCCGGACGTTGTCTTCGTCGTCCAAACACTCGGTTCAGGGTTTAATGCTTTAATCATCCTATATATTTTTAAAGCATCATCTCCGCCTGTATTTTCTGCGCGGATAAGACTTTCCTCACTGACAAAGCCGTCATCCGTTTTGAATTTTCTTGTAAGTGTTTTTTCCGAATGATTTTGCTCTTTCGGAATAAGATTGCCGTTCAGTATATCGGACATAATATCTACAAAGAGTTTTGCTCCGCTAATGGCAAGCTTTTGTTCCATTGAAGTATATGTATCTGATTCAAGAATAGGCATATCCATTGAAGCGAAAACAGGGCCGTGATCGACTTCGGCATCTACTAAAAATATCGAAACGCCGGTTTTTGTAGCTCCGTCAAGAATAGCCGACTGAAAAGGCGTCGCTCCGCGATATAAAGGAAGCAAAGATGGATGTATTCCTATCGTTCCGCATTTTGGAATGTCGAGCACTGCTTTTGGAATGATTTTTCCATACGCAGCGACGACAAAAAAATCAAAATCATCATTTAACTCTTTTTGAGAACTGTCCAGTCTCTCTGGTTGAAACACCGGAATTGAATATTTTTCGGCGACAATTTTTGCCGGAGGCGGCGTAATTATTTTTTTTCTTCCGGTAGGTTTGTCCGGATTACACACTACAAGATTAGGACAAACGCCACTTTGAATAAGAGTTTCAAGCGCGATTGACGCAAATTTAGGTGTGCCAAAAAAAGCGATTCGGGGATTTTTATTACTTTTCATTTTTTTCGTTTGAATCTGAAGAGAAAACGGAATGAGCGCGGTCTATAAATAATTTGCCGTCAAGATGATCTACTTCGTGTTGAAATACGCGCGCCAACAGGCCCCAAGCTTTTATTTTTATTTTCTTACCTCGCTGGTCATATCCTACGAGAGTTACTTCATAATGTCTTGGAGTAAATCCATATGAATTAGGAACACTAAGACAGCCCTCCTCTATGGTTTCCATATCTTTGGACTTTTTTATTATTTCCGGATTAAAAATGGCGTAGAATTTCATTCTGCCATGCAAGTCAGGAACCTGTGCGACAAAAAACCTTTCCTGTATGCCGATTTGATTTGCGCTTAAGCCTACGCCGTTTTCTTTATTCATTATCACTCGCATTTCTTTTATGAGAGCGCGTATCTCCGGAGATTTTTTCGCATCTTTCAATTGGGTTATATCGAAGGGCTTCGTTTTTTTGCGCATAAACAGAGAACCTTCTTTATTTTTTATTGTTACAAGCTTATTCATCGTTTTTCATATGAAGCATTTTCATAAAATATGCCCCTCTATTTTTTATGTCTCGTCTGTCTACGACATCTTTTGCTATGGACAGAATTTTTTGACTGCCGTATTGTTTTGCAAGTTTGATATACAGGGCTTTATGCGGTCTGTCCTCGAGCATCTCAGCCACTTCAAGGCCTATAAACTGAAATTCTTGGGATATTCGTTTATCTTTGCCCTTTTCTTTCAAAGATTCCAAATATCCTTCCGGCAGGGTCTTTAGCGCCATATGGGCTTATTGTAAATTATGCGCGGAAAGATTTCCACAGTGAAAAATAAAAGCTATATGATACAATTAAAACCGGTCGCTCAGAAAAAATAAAAATGGGCCTACTGAAATTCTTGAGTTCCATCGTATTGATGCCCCTCGCATTTGTGCTTGGGAAAATCAATGACGATTGGGCATAAGTTTGTACTCGCCGCGAAAGCGGCGCGTGCTGTTTTTTGTGGACAAAAAGGATATAATCAATGTATCGCGATTTGCAAAGAATATGATAAGTATAGAGCCGGAGAAAGATGTAGTATATTTCGCTAAAACCGATTTTAGAAACTCAAATCGGCTTTTCGGCATAAAGCGAACCGATCGCAGACAACATATGTATGTTGTCGGAAAAACCGGCACAGGAAAAACAACCCTGCTCCATAATATGATGGTGCAGGATATTTTAAATGGGGAGGGTGTTTGCGTAATTGACCCGCACGGAGAATTTGTCGAAACTTTACTCCAAAAAATTCCAGTCGAGAGAGAAGAAGATGTTATATATTTTAACCCAGCCGATACCGAATATCACATAGGTTTCAACGTTCTTGAACTTCCGGATCCGAAATACAAACACCTTGTAGCCTCCGGACTTATGGGAATTTTCACAAAGATATGGGCTAATGTGTGGTCGGCGAGAATGGAATACATAATGAATAACACCGTACTCGCGTTACTCGACACTCCGGGTACGTCTTTGCTCGGTGTTACGAGACTTTTAGTTGATAAGGAATACAGAGAAAAAATTATAGCAAATGTAAAAGACCCCGTTATAAAATCTTTTTGGGTGCACGAATTCGAAGAGTGGAGAGATCAATTTAGAAATGAGGCGATAGCGCCTATACAAAACAAAGTAGGGCAGTTTCTTTCGACGACAGTTATTCGAAACATTATAGGTCAATCAAAGAGTACTATTGACGTGTTTGAGATAATGAACACGGCAAAAATATTTCTTGTCAACCTGTCAAAAGGAAGGGTAGGAGAGGACAATTCCGCGCTTCTCGGCTCAATGCTTATAACAAAGATGCAACTCGCCGCTATGGAAAGAGTGCGTATTAGGGAAGATGAGCGCGTCGACTTTTTTCTTTATATAGACGAGTTTCAAAATTTTGCTACGGATGCTTTTGCGAACATTCTTTCTGAAGCGCGAAAATATCGATTGAATCTTATTCTTGCGCATCAGTATATAGGCCAGCTCGTATCGGATACATCAACAAAAGTGCGCGATGCCGTTTTTGGCAACGTTGGAACTATGATTGCGTTTCGCGTTGGAGCGTCGGACGCGGAATTTCTTGAAAAAGAATTTGGTCCGGATTTTGTAATACAAGATATGGTCAACATTCCCAACAGAAGTATTTATATAAAGCTTATGGTGGATGGGATTTCATCGAGGCCATTTTCCGCCTCGACACTCCCGCCGTTTCATGGCCCTAAGGACGCGGGAAGTTCTGAGAGAATAGTTGAAATATCGAGAAAGAAATACGCGCGTCCAAGGTGGCAAGTGGAAGACGAGATTAATAAATGGAGCGGTATGGCAGAAATGTCAGGAAGCGGAGGATCGCGGACTGTTACTTGCTCGGCGTGCGGAAATGAGACGACTGTTCCGTTTGAGCCTGAAGAGGGAAGGTCCGTATATTGTCAGGATTGTCTGAAGAAATTAAAAGCTGGCGAAATTCGTCCCGTACGACTTCCGAATTTCAAACCCAAACCAAAAGAAACACATAAAGATCTTGCTATGCTTGGCATAGAATTTTCTGAAGCAGATGAGCGAGGTAATAGCCAAAAAACACAAGAGCCTAAAAAGCCGGAGAAAAAACGCATTGAACGCGCGAATCCGCAGGGCGCAAAAAAGAATGAGCCCATTGAACCGGAAGAGGCGTTAAAAAAAGAAGAGGGTCCGGTAATTAAATTATCCGATCTTCAGGAGCAGGAGATGAAAGAAAAAAATCCACGCATAAAGGAAGATGGTAAAAAAGTTGAAGATCTGCAGTCCGAAATTGAGGAGGCCTTGAAAAACTTAGATTCAAAAATTTAATTTTTATAACGATTTTCCGGCGCGCTCTACATATTGGCCGGTCTCCGTATTTATTCTGATCACGTCGTCCTGATTTATAAAAAGAGGGACGTTTACTTTTGCGCCGGTTTCAATTGTCACCTGTTTTGTCCCGCCTTGCGCGGTATTTCCCTTAACGGCCGGCGGAGCTTCCGTCACCGCAAATTCCATTTTTATAGGGAGTTCTATATTTATAATCTTATCATTGAATTTAAAGGCTTTTACTTCAGTGTTAGCCTTTAAAAATTGACCGGCATTTCCAACCGCCTCTTCATCGAGTGAAAATCTGTTTTTTGGATTACCGACTTCGTGAAACCAATACTCGCCTTTGTTTTTATAAATAAAATTTACAAGAGCTATTTCTATCTCAGCTTCACGGAACGTTTCGTTTTGATGCGCTGTATATTCCTGTGTTTTTCCAGTCAGAAGATTTTTAATCTTCAGCTGAGTGATAGGTTTCCTCTGTTGCATCCTCACAAACGCATATTCAAGAACTCTATACGGATCAGGATCTTCGTTTTTTGTAAAAACGGTTCCAACTTTTAATTCATTGTATTCTATTTGTGACATAATATAGTATTGATATATGGCACATTATATCGATTATTCTTGGATTAATCAAGACTTTTTGGCTATTAATATGTAATAAATTTGAAATAGTATGGATAAGAAGATAAATAAAAATAAAAAGGTCTTTGTAGGTATGTCCGGAGGAGTGGATTCGTCCGTTTCCGCATTTCTTTTAAAGCAACAAGGGTACGACGTTACCGGCGTTTTTATAAATGGATATAATCTTGACGGATGTTCCGCGAAAGACGCCGAAGATGCGAGAAAGACCGCCGAACATATAGAAATACCTTTTTATGTGTTGGACGCGAGAGAAGAATATTATGACAACGTTGTCGAATATATGATAAATGGATATAAAAGTGGTATTACGCCGAATCCGGATGTGATGTGTAACAAAAAAATAAAATTCGGATTTTTTCTTGAAAAAGCGATCGCGTTAGGGGCTGATTTTGTCGCAACAGGACACTACGCTGTTATAAAAAAAGAAAAAAATGGGGAGAACGGAATATACGAGTCGCGGGACAAGAATAAAGACCAGTCTTATTTTTTATGGACGCTTACGCAAAAAGAACTATGCCGTAGTTTGTTTCCGGTCGGCGGGTATTTAAAATCCGAAGTTCGAGAAATAGCTCGCAAAGCGAAAATCCCAGTAGCGGAAAAGAAAGATTCGCAAGGAATATGTTTTTTGGGCAAAATAAGCCTTCCGGATTTTTTAAAGGAGCAAATAAAATCCGAAACAGGTGATATTTTGGATACAAAAGGAAAAATTATCGGAAAACATTCCGGCGCAGTCTTTTATACGATAGGTCAACGTCATATAGGCGCGCAGATAAAGAGTGAAATTAACGGAAAAGAAATGTCGCCATATTTTGTAATAAGTAAAAATATAAAAGACAATACGATTACGGTAGCCCACGAGAACGACGAGGAGGTATATACAAAAGAAATATCGCTCGCTGAAGTAAATATAAACTGCGATATGAAAAACGATATTTTTGAAAATGGTTTGGATATTTTTTGCAGAACGAGATATAGAGGAAAGCTCGTAGAAGCGAAGATTTTCAGAGAAAAAAAGAGCTGGAGACTGATTTTTCAAAAACCGCAGAAATTTATAGCAATAGGCCAATCGGCAGTGTTTTATGATATTATTGAAGATAGGGATGGATGTAGGCAGATGATAGGGGGAGGAACGATAGGGCAATGTAAAATGTAAATATCAAAAATCAAAATTTAAGGATATATACAAACGCATTCAGAAATTCAATCATTAATCCATTCAATCGAAATTCGAAATTAAGTAATTAGAAATTATGTCTATGAACGAAACCAAACAATGTCAGTCATGTAAACAAGCCTTCACTATTGAAAGCGACCCCACGCCCCAAAACACCCATTGGGGCGGGACTCCGCTTTGGTTATACTAAACACATATGAATCAGTCTGAAACAAAGACCTGCCAAAGCTGTAAAAGCTCATTTCAAATAGACGCGGAGGACTTTGATTTTTATCAGAAAATTGATGTTCCACCGCCGACGTTTTGCCCGACGTGCAGATTTATGAGAAGGGTTTCTTTTAGAAACGAAAGGAATTTTTATAAAAGAAAATGCAATTTGTGCAACACAGATATTATTTCCATGTATTCGCACGACGTTCCTTTTCCGGTGTATTGCAGAGATTGTTGGTATTCTGACAAGTGGGATCCACAAGATTACTCCGCAGATTATTCATCGGATCAGAACTTTTTTGTGCAGTATAAGGATCTAATGAATAAAGTACCAAGGCCCGCTCTTATCGCCACGAATAATGTTAATTCAAATTATGTTAACTATTCGATTAATTTGAAGGACTGCTACTTTTTAGTAGGTTCCTCTGATAATGAAAACTGCGCGCATGCATATAGAACGTTTAATACCAAGGATTCGGTTGATTGTTTTGGAGCGGTTGATTGCGAGCACGTATATGATGGAGTGCAGGTTTCAAAATGTGCAAATGTATTTTTCTCGCGCGATACGGAGAATTCAATGGATTCATTTTTTATACTCAATTGTCGCAATGTCTCAAATTGTATTGGGTCTACTAACATACAAAATAAAAAATATGTCATTTTGAATAATGAATATTCAAAAGAAGAATATGAAAAAAGAAAGAAGGACTATTTATTGGATACATGGGATGGGATTCAAAAATTAAAAAAAGAAGCCGAATTATTATCTCTCAACTTTCCGCGACGCTTTGCTCATATTGTTTTATCAAAAGATTCAACTGGAAACGATCTTATTGAAACAAAAAATTGCAAACATTGTTTTGTTATGCGTGAAAGTGAAAATTTGAAATACGGAGCGTTTGGCGGAAATATTAAGGAAAGCTACGATGTCAATTTCGCAGACAATTCCGAGTTGGTGTATGACAGCACAAACATTGAGCAAAATTATATGGAAAAGTTCAGTATTACCAGCTGGTTTTCAAAATATATAACATATTGCGAATTGTGTTTGTCTTGTTCAAATTGTTTTGGATGCATAAGTTTAAAGAAAAAGGAATATTGTATTTTAAACAAGCAATATACGAAAGAAGAATATGAAAAGTTGTCGAAAATTATTATGAATGATATGCAATCAAAGCCATATGCAGATGCTCTTGGGAGAAAATACTCTTATGGAGAATTTTTCCCGTCAGAAATATCTCCGTTTGCATATAACGAAAGTATTGCGCGCGAATATTTTCCAATGTCTCGCGACGATGCCAAAAAAGGCGGGCATACTTGGCGAGAAGAAAATAAAATGGAATATGCAGTTACAATGAGCTATGACAAAATTCCAAATAAAATAAATGAGGTTACAGACAATATTTGTAAAGAAATAATTGGCTGTGAACACGATAAGAAGTGTAACGACGGATGCACAGGCGCCTTCAGAATCACTCCGCAAGAATTACAATTTCATCGCGCAATGGCGTTGCCAATCCCGCATTTGTGTCCAAATTGTCGGCATCAGTCGCGTCTTAAACAGCGGAATCCTCTGAAGCTCTGGCATCGTTCTTGCCAGTGCGGAGGTAATGCATCAACAAACGACGAATTAACTATTGACAGCACTACTACTATTAACAAAATACAACAAAATACATACAAGAATACGACAACGCACGCTCATGGAGATGGGCCCTGTCCGAATGAATTCCAAACAAGCTATAGTCCAGAGAGAAAAGAAATTATATACTGTGAAGAGTGTTACCAGAGAGAGATAGCTTAGTCGCAAGCACGCTTGTGCAGTCCTTCCGTAGCTCCGAGTTCATCGAGGGGCGTAGGAGGAGAGACATCCTACGCTCCAGAGAGACCGGAAATTGTATACTGCGAACAGTGTTACCAAGCAGAAATAGCTTGATACAGTTTTTAGATATTAGTTTTTAGTTGTTAGAGCGGAATACAGAAGGAATATAGAATATTGTATATCGTATATAGGCACAGAAGAATGCAAAAATTCAAAACAATAATAGAAAAGGTTAATCCAAAAAAGCCGGAAAAGAACAAAATCAAACGTGCTGCCGATTTGATTAAAAAAGGCGAGATCGTCGCGTTTCCGACAGAGACGGTTTACGGATTAGGGGCCGACGCTACGAATACTCTCGCGATAAAAAAGATTTTCAAGGCAAAAGGAAGGCCGGCAGATAATCCGCTCATAGTCCATATAGGAGACAGAGAAGATTTAAAAGAAGTTGCGGAAAATGTTCCGGAATACGCGAAGCTACTTATAAAAAAGTTTTGGCCCGGGCCACTTACGCTTGTACTGAAAAAAAGTAAAAAAATTTCGTACGCGGCTACCGCAGGAGGGGAAACTGTGGGTGTGCGTATGCCCAATTCTCAAATAGCGCGGGCGCTTATTCGCGCTTCAGGAAGCCCGATAGCGGCTCCGTCAGCGAATATTTCTACGAGACCGAGCTCAACAACGGCAGAACACGTCGCGAATGATTTTGAAGGAAAAATCCCGTTCATTATAGATGGAGGCAAATCAAAAATAGGAGTGGAATCTACTGTAGTCGATTGTACCGGAACAAAGCCTGTAGTTTTGCGTTTTGGTGCGATTACAAAACTCGATATATTAAAAATTACGGGAACTATGCCGGAAGATGCTGTTAATGAAAAAAGAAAAAATTCAGTTCCTAAATCTCCGGGTCAAAAATACAAACACTACGCGCCAAAAACGAGAATGACTCTCGTAACTGGTAAAACGCAGGCAATTAGAGCAAAAAAAATAAAGAAAGCCATAAAAGAGTTTAAAATAAAAAACAAAAGCGTTTGTGTTATTACGACGCTCGCGAATAAAAATATTTTTGTGGACGCAGACGCGGTTATTTTACTCGGATTAGAAAGCAATCTGAAGGAAATAGCGAAAAATCTCTTCGGCTCTTTCCGTGCGGCCGATACGTTCAATCTCAATGAAATAATTTGCGAGGGCATTTCAGGGAGTGGCATTGCGGAGGCGATAATGGATAGAATTTTCCGTGCGGCGGATAGTGTTATATAATTTCTCTATGAGTAAGCGAGTAACTATAATAGGAGCCGGTCGAATCGGAAGCGCTATTGCCGGCGTCTTAAAAAACAAAGGATATAATGTATCTCTTTGGGATAAAGATCCGAAAAAAAACCAAAATACGGAAAATTTTGAAACTTTGGCGCGTTCAGCTGATATTATATTTTTATGTACGCCGTCATCGGCATTAAGAGAAGTTTGCAAAGATATTTCAAAATATGTTGGACAAAATACCGGAATAGTTTCTCTTTCGAAGGGAATAGAAAGAGAAACGAAGAAATTTCCGGACGAAATATTAAAAGAATTTTTTAATAAAAAGCACATAGGAATACTGGGTGGCCCTATGCTTGCAGAAGAACTTGAACAAGGACTTTTTGGCGCGGGAGTTTTGGGAGTATATGACAAAAAGTTTTTTCACGAAATATCCGATTTATTTTCCGGTACGTCGGTAAGCCTCGCGTTAAACGGCGATATTCACGGAGTGTCCGTAAGCGGTGTGTTAAAAAATGTTTATTCTCTCGCATTCGGAATAGCAGATGGTCTTCAATGGAGCGGGAACGCAAAAGGGTGGCTTTTAACTCAATCTATGGCTGAAATTCCGAATATTGTAAAAATATTCGGCGGTAAAAAAGAAACGTCGTTCGGAATAGCCGGACTTGGTGATTTAGCGACGTGCGGGTTTAGCAAATATTCAAGAAACAGATTGGCGGGAGAAGATGTTCTCGAAGATGGAAAATTTGATGAACAGACGGAGGGAGTGATATCTGCTCCGTCAGTGTTTGCTATGCTCGGAAATAAAACAAAAAAATTTAGAATACTATCTGCAATTGAAAAAATAATGGATGAAAAGCAGGATGTGGGCTCTGTTTTTAATAAACTTTTTATTTCAGGAATAAATATATGAACGACAATAGGAAAACAAAAGACGCGGTTTATTTTATCCTGATTGCTATAGCAATAATAGTATTTTGTCTATTTGCGGTTTTTTTTAAAAACTCAGAAATTGGCGCAGGCGTCTTGAGAAATTTACAAAAAGGCACTTTTTTATTTCCACTTGTTACGGTGGCGGCTCTCATAGATAGCGTAAACCCGTGCGCTTTTTCGATACTTTTTCTTACTATGGCATTTCTTTTCAGCCTTGGCCGAACAAGAAAAAATATCATTCTAACAGGAGGGGCGTATGTTGCAGGCGTATTTGTGGTATATGTTTTGATAGGTCTTGGAATTTTGCAGACTTTACACTTTTTCAACGTGCCTCATTTTGTTGCAAAAATAGGAGGATCGGTGTTGATTGTTTCCGGCGCAATAAGTCTTTTAAATCACTTTTTTCCGGAATTTCCAATCCGTCTCGGTATTCCGCAATCGACACATAAAAACATAGCCGTTGTTGTAAAAAAAGCTTCTGTTCCGTCAGGATTGTTGCTCGGTGTTCTCGTTGGAATGTGGGAATTTCCGTGTACCGGAGGGCCATATTTAATGATATTGGGATTGTTGCACGACACCAAGACATTTTTCAGCGGATTTGGGTATCTTTTGTGGTATAACTTTGTGTTTATAATTCCTCTCATTACGATTCTTGCGATTGTGAGCAATAAAGTTTTACTTCAAAAAGTAGAGGGTTGGAAGAGTAAAAATATACAAGGCAGATTGTTTGGTGGAGTAGCGATGGTCATTCTTGGTATACTTATAATGCTTTTATAATCTTTAAATGAAATGTAATATAACAATATGAATTTTGATAAAAATAAATTTGAGGCGTTAATTAAAAAGTCAGAAGAATTGAGACAATCGGGCACATTTGATCTTTCAAAAGAAGAGGATTTAAGTCTTGCCGTTATGAATCTTATTAGTATAGAAGAGCATCTTTTCTTCACTGCATCAAAAACAAAAGACAAGGAGTATCTTTCGATTTTGAATGAAACGAGAGAATTGCGGAAAGAATTATTGGCGAAAATGATTCCTGTAAATGAAGGAGAAACATGGTGTATCTCGAAGCACTTTCTTGCGGCGTCAATGAGGATGATTGAGGTTGGAACGAAGCTCCAGTCCGCCGGTGAGAAAAAAGATGCCGAAGAAATGTTTGAGAAGGCTTACAAAATTTATTCTATGTTTTGGGCAATCCGATTAAAGCTTGCGGATGTTTCGGATATAAAGGATGAGGACGTGTCAAAAAATGACAATAAAGAATGGACAACGGAAGATATAATGGAAAAGCTGATTGATTGTTGCAAAGAATAATTATGAAGAGAAATATTTTGCCAATAATCATTATCGTTGCGGTAGTAGTTTGTCTCACGGCGCTTTTCATCTACCCATTAATAAAAAGAAGCAGTCCAGAGTTAGATGCGTTCGCGGCATGTCTAACTGAAAAAGGCGTTGTAATGTATGGAACTGAATCATGCTCGCATTGTCAAAACCAAAAACTTGCGTTTGGAGGCGCATTTAAAAAAATTAATTACGTCGAATGTACGGAAAATATTGGTGCGTGTATTGCAAAAAATATTTATGCATATCCAACGTGGACCTTGGCAGACGGCACTGAGCTTGTCGGAGAACAGCCTTTAGAAAAGCTATCCGCAGAGACCGGATGCGTTCTTCCGAAATAAAAATATAAATATGAAAATAAAAAATTTTGATGCAATCGCGGTATCAAAAGAAAGAAAAACAGCGCTTGAAATTTTAAATGCCGGACTGGAAGCGATTGATACAAAAATTGCCATACAAAAGTCAGTTCAAAGATTCGGCAATAGATTGGCTCTTGCCGGAAGGGAAGTGATAGTTAGGCCTGATACGCGAATATTTTTAGTAAGCGTGGGAAAATGCGGTTTAGAAGCAGCGCAAGAAATAAATTCAATAATGGGAGACATCCTGTTTAAGGGAATTGTCATAGATGTGCAAGAAGGAAGCGTTAAAAACGATAAAATAAAAGTTTTTACAGGAGACCACCCATTTCCTTCCGAGAGAAACATATTAGCCACAAAGTCAATGATGGATATGCTTTCTCAAATGAATGAGAGTGACATTGTCATAACAATTATATCCGGAGGAGGGTCGTCTTTATTGTGTCAGCCTGATTCCCTGTCTTTTACCGAAGAAAAGCAGGTGGTTGACGCGCTCTTCCGCGCTGGCGCGCCAATAGATAAGGTAAATACGGTCAGAAAGCATCTTTCTCTCGCAAAAGGCGGATATCTTGCAAAACAAGCATATCCAGCGCAAGTAGTGTCATTAATATTTTCCGATGTGCCCGGATACGACGTCGGTTTTGTGGCTTCAGGCCCGACTGTCCTTGATACGACAACGATATCGGACGCAATGGATGTGATAAAAGAATTTTGCATAGAAAAAGAATGCCCGTTTATCGAAAAAGGATTAATTGAAACTCCAAAAGACAAAAAGTTTTTCGAAAACGTTACGAACAATATAATAGTTTCAAATTCAGTGGCTCTTGAAGCGATGCAGTCGAAGGCTGAATCGATGGGATTTTCGGCAAAAATAAAAACAAATAAATTTTCAGGACACGCGCGTCATGTCGGCGCCGGAATAATAAGCGCGTTAAAATACGAAGATGCGAATACATTTTTATTATATGGCGGAGAAAGCACTGTTATAGTAAAAGGCGGTGGTAATGGAGGCAGAAATCAGGAAATAGCTTTGTCGTCACTCCGATTTGCAGAAGATAATGATATGGTAATAGCCCTTGCTTCAGATGGAATAGATAATTCCGAAGTTGCCGGCGGTATTTGTGATATAATATCAAAGGAACACGCGGAAAAATTAGGTCTCGATGTCTGGACTTACCTAAACGAAAATAATTCGTTTGAATTTTTCCAAAAAACAGGAGACTACATAAAAACCGGAATAACCGGATCCAATGTTTCGGATATTGTTTTGGGAATTCGATTTCAAAAATGAAGAAAAAAAACAAAGAAAATTTTATTTTAGACTTCAATGAAATAGGGATTGAAGATGTTCATATTGTTGGAGGCAAAAATGCTGCGTTGGGCGAAATGTACAGAAAATTAACTCCGAAAGGAATTCAGGTTCCAGGCGGATTTGCCGTTACCGCTGACGCATATAATTATTTTTTTGAAAAAACAGGGCTTGATAAAGAAATAAAAAAAGTTTTAAAAGGGCTTGATACACATAACCTTACAGATTTGCAAAAAAGAGGCCGGCTTATCAGGCATATGATTTTGCGCACCAGAATGCCTAAAGAAATAGAAAATGCTATATCTTCTGCGTATAAGGAAATGGAGAAAAAATATGGAAAAGGAGTTGATACGGCCGTACGTTCTTCCGCAACGGCAGAAGATCTTCCGGACGCTTCCTTCGCGGGACAGCAGGAAACTTTTTTGAATGTTTCCGGAGCGCAATATATAAAAGAAGCCGTGCGAAGGTGTATAGCATCATTGTTCACGGACAGGGCAATCTCATACAGGGTTGATAAAGGGTTTGCCCATACCGAAATAGCTTTGTCTGTCGGTGTGCAAAAAATGGTGAGGTCTGATACGTCTTCGAGCGGAGTTGCGTTTACGATAGATACTGAATCGGGATTTGATAATGTGGTCGTCATAAACAGCATATATGGCCTTGGGGAATTTATCGTGCAAGGCAAGGTTATTCCGGATGAATTTTTAGTTTTTAAACCGTCTCTTAATGAGGGATATAATGCCATTCTTTCAAAGAAACTCGGACATAAAAATATAAAACTCGTTTATCGAAAATTTGGCGGTACCAAACAAGTCAATGTTTCAGAACGCGAGAAAGAAAAGTTTTCTTTAAATGAAGAAGAGGTTATAAAACTTGCAAAATGGTGTGTTGAAATAGAAAAACACTTTTCCGCTAAACATAAAAGAAATCAGCCGATGGATATTGAGTGGGCAAAAGACGGGAAAACAGGAGAACTTTTTATAGTGCAGGCTCGTCCGGAGACGGTTTTTACGACGTCCGATAAAAATATTTTAAGAACGTATAGTGTGGAAAAAGGAGGAAAAGAATTAGTAAGAGGAATAGCCGTTGGGGCAAAAGCCGGAGCCGGTCCGGCAAGAATTATAAAAGACGTTGGAGGAATACATAGTTTTAAAAAAGGAGAAGTTTTGATAACGGAGATTACAAATCCGGATTGGGAACCGATTATGAAAATTGCTTCCGCAATCGTTACTGAAAAAGGAGGACGGACATCGCATGCGGCGATAGTATCGCGCGAACTCGGTATTCCGTGTGTTGTGGGCGCGAAAGATGCGACAAGAAAAATAAAAAATGGGGAGAATGTAACCGTGGATTGCTCTTCGGGTGAGGTCGGGAAAATATTCGAAGGTAAACTCGAAATTTCGATTGATGAAAAGAAACTGAACAGAATTCCTAATCTGAAAACGAAGATTATGGTCAACATCGGATCTCCGGATGAGGCTTTTATGCACCACAGACTTCCGGTAAAAGGCGTAGGATTGGGCAGACTCGAATTTATCATTGCGTCGTCGATAAAGGCTCACCCGAATGCTCTTATAAAATATGACGAATTAAAACACAGAGCAGCGCATATAAAAGATATAAAAGAAAAAACGGAATTGATTAAAATTGTAAGCGAGATAGATAAAATTTCCGCAGGATATTCCGACAAGAAGCAATTTTATATAGATGAACTTGCCGGAGGGATTGCAAAGATATCCACCGCTTTTTGGCCAAACGATGTCATCATACGATTTTCAGACTTTAAGACGAATGAATACAGAACGCTACTCGGAGGTAACTTATACGAGCCAATCGAAGAAAATCCTATGTTGGGCTGGAGAGGCGCATCGAGATATTATTCAGAAGATTTTAAAGAAGCGTTTGGGTTAGAATGCGCGGCAATTAAGAAGGTAAGAGAAGAGATAGGATTGAAAAACGTAGTTCCTATGATTCCTTTTTGCAGAACTCCTGAAGAGGGAGAAAAAGTGATAAAAATAATGGCGAATGAAGGACTCGACAGAAAACACGATAAAAAATTAAAAATTTATGTTATGTGTGAGATTCCGTCAAATGTATTGCTTGCGGATGAATTTCTAAAAATATTTGATGGAATGTCCATAGGTTCGAATGATTTGACACAGTTAGTGCTTGGCATTGACCGCGACTCCAGTTCTGTGGCTGGAATTGCGAATGAACGAAATGAGGCCGTAAAGAAATTTATTGCTGAAATAATAAAGAAATGCGCGAAAAAAAGGAAATACGTGGGCATTTGCGGACAGGCGCCGTCCGACTATCCTGATTTCGCAAAATTTTTAATTGATGCCGGCATAGAAAGCATCTCTTTAAATCCGGATACCGTAATAAAAACAATACTTTCTATATCGGGAAAATCCTGATCATCTATTATGGGGTATCCGCTTTGGAAAAGATTGATGGACATCGCAGTCGGGGCTTTTGGAGCTGTGCTAACAGCGATTTTTTTTCCTTTTGCGGCATTATTCATAATGCTCGAAGACGGTTTTCCTATATTTGTAAAATTACCGAGAGTTAGCGAGGGGAAAATAATAAAAGTCTGGAAATTCAGGACAATGATTAAAAATGCCGACAAATGTAAAGCTGATTTATTTGCATTAAACGAAAGAAAAGATGGACCATTATTTAAAATAAAAAATGATCCAAGAATCACGAAAACCGGCAAATTATTGCGTAAATTCAGAATTGATGAATTTCCGCAGGCTTTTAATGTGTTATCCGGAAAATTGTCCATAGTCGGTCCGCGACCGCACGAGGAATCGGAAATTAATAAATATCCGAACGGATTCAAATTTATAGCAAACGCGCGCGCAGGGCTTACCGGACTTTCGCAAGTTAGCGGAGCGTCTCTCTTGCCTTTTCAGACGGAACTCGAATTAGACGCGTATTATTTGAATCACATCTCGTTTTTTTCCGATGTAAAAATAATAATCAAAACCGCATTTATATTTTTTTTCGATTCCACGGGACAATAAATTTCTATCCTTGCGGAAAACGGGTATAATTTGTGTATGCGTATAGCGGTACTTCACGACTATCTGAATCAGCTCGGAGGAGCTGAAAGAGTGTTAAAGACAATTTTGGATATTTTTCCTGATGCTGATGTATACACGCTTCTTTATGATAAAGAAAGAACTAACGGCATTTTTGAAGGTCGCAATATAAAAACGAGCTTTCTTGATATTCCATTTATACGCAGGAGACATCGCGCTTTTATTCCTTTTATGCCAATCGCAGCGGGAATGCTTGGCTCCGGAAAAAGATATGATTTGATTGTTTCATCAACGGCAGGATATGGAAAAGGTATAGGAGTAAACGCGCCGTATCATATTTCATATTGTCATTCTCCGCTTAGATACGCGTGGGAAATAGATTACTTAAAAAATCTGTCTTTTTCTCCGCGTCCTATGGGAACCGGTGTGCTGAGGCCTATAGCCGAGATGTTAAAATCGTGGGATAAGAGAGCCTCGAAAAAAGTAAATCTTTTCATAGCAAACTCGGAATTCATTGCAAAAAAAGTGCGTTTTTGTTATGGACGCGATGCGAATGTAATATATCCTCCCGTTGACGAAAAAATATTTCATTTTGAAGAAAGAAAACAGGAAGACTTTTACTTAATGGTCGGGAGATTGCTCTATTTTAAAGGTTTTGATTTGGGTATAGAGGCGTTTAATCGAATGAAAAAAAAGCTGATAATAATAGGCAGAGGGCCAGAAGAAAAAAAACTGAAATCTATCGCGAATCCTTCATATATAAAATTTATTAACAGCGTAAGCGACGATGATTTAAGAGCATATTACAATTCCGCAAAGGCTCTCTTGTTTCCTCAAGTTGAAGATTTTGGTTTGGTGGCTGCTGAAGCGCAGATGTGTGGATTGCCGGTCTTATCGTTTTTTATCGGAGGGGGCAGTGAAATAGTCATCGGAGGTAAAACCGGAATATTTTTCCGCGAACAATCGCCCGAGTCAATTATTGCCGGCGTAAAAGAATTCGAATCAAAAAAATTCAATCGCAGAGAAATAAGCGATATTTCGGCAAGATTTTCGGAAGAAAGATTCAAAAGAGAATTTTTAAGAGAAATAAAACAGATTGGTTTTTCAAATATATAAATGCAAAAGAAAACTAAAATACTTTATGATGCGCGCGGAATGTTGGCCGGTATTTCAGGAATTCCGGAATATACGCGTTTATTGCTTATAAATATGGCGTCTTTAAATACTAACGATGAGTTTTCTATATTTTTAAATTCTTTTAAAAAAAATAAAATTCCGGATGATGTGGAAAAAATAGGGAATGTTATCAATTGGCGCATTCCAAACAGAATAATGGAACTCTCATCGCGTTTCGGAGGGTTTTCGAATTTCGGTAAATTGTCGCCCTTTGATGTCGTTTTCAGGCCACATTTTCATCCTCTCGGAAAAAGTAAAAATAATAAAGAAATTGTTGTTATACACGACCTTTCTTTCGAAACAATGCCCAATCTTTTTTCAAAGAAAAATTTATTGTGGCATTGGATAGTTGACCCCAAAGGACAAGCAAAAAGAGCTGAGAAAATTATTGCTGTATCCGAGGCGACGAAAAAAGATATTGTTGATAGATATGGAATATTTCCGGAAAAAATATCGGTCGTTTATCCCGGAATCAATCCGTTTTTTTCGGAATCTGTGGAAGACTTGGAAATAGCAAAATTTAAGGCTCAATATGGAATTCAGAGCCCGTTTTTGCTTTTTGTGGGCACTATAGAGCCTCGCAAGAACATAATCGGAGCAATAAAAATATTTGAAATACTAAAAGAAAGATTTAGCGACTTAAGTCTTATATTGGCCGGATCTTGTGGAAAATCATCCGGACCCATTCTCAAGTTTGCGGAAAAATCAAAATATGCAAAAGATATAAAATTTTGGGGATTCGCGTCCTTTCCTGATTTGCGTAATTTATATCATTCCGCAACTCTTTTTCTATATCCGTCTTTTCTCGAGGGTTTTGGAATGCCTCCGCTTGAAGCTCAAGCGAGCGGTTTGCCTGTAATATCGTCTAACGCCGGAGCTCTTCAGGAAACCTTAGAGAATTCGGCAATTTTGTTGAATCCGGAAGATGTAGCGGGATTTGCTTCCGCCGTGGAGCGAATTTTAACTGACAGTGATATGCGAAAAAGGCTGATAAAAGAAGGAAAAGAAAACGTGGTAAAATTTTCTTGGAAAAATTCGGCTAAAGAAGTTTTAGAGATAATTCATAATATATAAGTTTATAAAAAGTAAAAATGTCCAAAAAACGCGTTCCAAAAAAGAATATAGATCCGATTCTCGTTGACGTAAAAAAACCAAATTATAACTATAGTCGGACTAACGAGTTTAAAACGGTTAATTTAACGCGTGTTCCGCAAGCACCCAAAAACAAAAAAGGCAAAGTTTGCAGATTTTTTATTGGCGCTATATTTGTTATTTGTTCACTTCTTCTTTTTTGGACAATAACGATAATAGTGAATGCTGGAGAATTAAAGATAGTTTTATCCGAAAAGACAGGCGAAATAATGGAGAATTTTTCTTCCTCGGTCCAAGCATTAAAAGAATTTCGTTTTTATGACGCAGAAAATTTTCTCGCGAAAAACGAAACGCATCTTGCCTCCATTAACAATACAGTTAAAAAAAGCTACGGCGATGTTGTCCTAAAATCTCTTGGGGCGGTTGTGCCACAATTTAAAAATATCGGAGAAATTTTTGACGGGATAAACGGATTAAATTCGGATATGCTTTCGTTTACGAGAAATTTGATAGACGTTCAATCTTCGGGATTGAAGGATTTTCAAAGCGACGGAAACAAATTTATAGAGAACATATCCGCGGTAAGGTCTGAAATAAACAGTATAGCGGAAAGAATGGAACTTATAAGAAATAATTTTGCGGAATTGAAAAAAATGGCCGGATTTTTCGATAAATATGAAATTATGGCAAGCGAAGGATATATTACGTATAGCAAGGATATGCATCAAATCGATGATTTTTTTGAAGGGATTCTTTCTGTTTTAGATTCGGAAAATGAAAAACATATTTTGGTTTTGTTTCAAAATACGGCAGAAATAAGACCGGGCGGGGGATTTGTAGGAAGTTATGCTGACGTAACAATAAAAAACGGGGGGCTTAATTCTATAGATGTACGCGATATTTATGATCCGGATGGACAGCTTGATATGAAAATCGTTCCTCCGCAAGAAATAAAAACAATGAGTACGGATTGGGGAGCAAGAGACGCGAATTGGTTTTTTGATTTTCCCGCATCAGCGAGAACTATTCTGTTTTTTCTTGAAAATTCAAAAATGTACAGCGAAAAAGGAATTACTTTCGATGGGGTTATCGGACTAAATATTAATGTAATTGAGAGCGTACTGTCGGTTATTGGGCCGGTTACTCTTCCTGATTACGGAGTGACGATAGACGAAGGCAACTTTTTATTCGAAGTACAACGGGAAGTAGAGGCCGGAGAAGATAAAAAAGCCGGCGAGCCTAAACGGATACTCAAAGTTTTAGCTCCAATCATTTTGGAGAGAATAGGCGCTTTGTCTAAGGAACAGTCGGAGGAGTTAATGTCAAAAGTGTCAGAGCATTTTTCAGAAAAAGATGTAATGGTGTATGCAAAAGACAAGAAAATTAGCGGGTTTCTCGCATCATCAGAAGCGGATGGCAGTGTATCGTCTCTGCCCAATAATTTTTGGGGAAGTTATTTGGCTGTGGTAAATGCAAATATTGCAGGAGGCAAAACAGATGCGTTTATTGCCCAGTCGATAGATGCGCGCATAGACATTGACTCCGATGGTAATATTTTTAGCGACGTGTCTATAGAAAGAGAACACAACGGGGACAAAGAAAAAGATGCGTGGTGGCGTGTAACAAATAAAAATTTTATACAGATATACACAACTCCCGGTTCAAGCCTCGTGTCTATGCAAGGAAATAGCGTAAAAAATCTCGTCTCAAGATTCGATTATGACGGAGAGGGATACGAAGTTTATCCTGACCTTGCAATCATCGAAAAGACAAGAATATTATTGAGCGGATACAATGCGTGGTCGTTTGAGGCTTTCGGAAAGTCTGTTTTTGCAACGTGGTTTAATGTACCGGCAGGGAATAAGAAAACTTTGTCAGTCAGGTACCAGACTCCCGCAACAGACAAGACATTCGTTGAAAAAGGAAAAATATTCACATTTATTTTCGAGCCACAATCGGGAGTCGCGTCCAAGCTGAAAGTTGTAATAAGCGCGCCACTCGGATATATATGGGAAGAGGCGCAAAGTCCGTTTTTCACGTTTGAATCGGATGCGCCTGCTCTGAAGAAGGTTTTAACGCTTACGCTGTCAAAATAAATTTTTGAAGATGGAAAAAAATAAAATAAGAAATTTTGTTATTATCGCCCATGTGGATCATGGAAAATCAACGCTCGCAGACCGTTTATTGGAGCAGACGCATACGATAGAAGAAAGAAAGATGAAGTCTCAATATTTGGATCAGCTTGATTTGGAGAGAGAGCGAGGCATCACTATAAAAATGACTCCGGTTACCATGAGTTTTACATCCTCGGATGGGAATGAATATCTTTTGCATCTTATAGACACTCCGGGTCACAGTGATTTTGCATACGAAGTTTCGCGCTCACTCGAAGCCGTAGAAGGGGCGGTATTGCTCGTCGACGTAACTCAAGGAATACAGGCGCAAACCCTCGCAAATCTTGAATCCGCAAAAAAGGCGGGGCTTGTGCTCATAGGCGCATTAAACAAAATTGATATGTTGAGCGGGTTGAATTTTTATGAGGTAGATGAAATGAAGCTCGAGCTCTCGAAACTTATAGGTGTGGAGAAAAATGAAATACTTGAAGTGTCCGGAAAAACAGGGAGTGGCGTGAAAGAACTCCTTGAAACTATCGTTGCAAAAATTCCTCCTCCGAAAGAAAAAGAGAAATCTTCGCTTAGCGGTAGAGCGCTGGTTTTTGACTCTTTTTATGACAATCACAAGGGCGCGGTGGCATCTATTCGCGTATGCAACGGTATTTTTAAACATACCGATGACGTATATCTTGTCGCAACTGAAACTAGGACAAAAATAAAAGAAATTGGAAAATTTTTCCCAGAAATGAAGGCAAAGCAGGAATTAAGAGAAGGCGAGATTGGGTATATCGCTACCGGAATAAAAGATACGGAAAAAATAAAGATTGGGGATACTGTCATTGCGATAAGCGGAGTCGGGCACACAAAAAGCGAAATGGCGGAAGAGGCGTTAAAGGGATATGAACAGCCAAAACCGGTCATATTCGTTTCGTTTTATCCGGAAGATCCGAGCGAATACGATACGCTTAGACACGATCTTCAAAAACTGAAATTAAATGATTCATCGTTGACCATTGAGCCCGATCAGAATGAAATTTTGGGAAGAGGATATAAGGTCGGGTGTTTAGGAAGGTTGCATTTCGAAATTACTACTGAAAGGTTAAAAAAGGAGTATAAAATAGACGTTATAAATACATTTCCGTCTGTAAAATACGTCATCAAAACTAAAAACGGCGAAACGTCCATCGTAAAACCGGAAGAAATGCCGGACGAATACATAGAAATAAAAGAGCCTATAATATCGTTAAATATTATGTTCCCGCGCAAGTATCTTTCGAGCGTGCTTTCTCTACAGCAAAAATTCAGAATGTCGGATGTTTGCACGGAAACAATAGGGGAACGCATAAGGATTTCGGCTAAAATGCCACTCGCGGAGCTGATAAGCGACTTTGACGATTGTTTAAAGTCCGTAAGCGAGGGATATGCATCGTTCAGTTATGAAATGATCGGATATGAAACGGCGGATATTCAAAGGGTAGACATACTTGTTTCCGGCGGACAAATTCCGGGATTGTCGCGTTTTTTGCCAAAAGACACTCTTGAACGCGAAGCAAGAAAAATAGTCGATAAACTTAAGGATTTATTGCCAAAACAACAATATGCGCAACCTGTACAAGCAAGTGCAAGTGGACGTATTATTGCGAGAGCGGATATTTCGGCGATAAAAAAAGAGCTTGGAAATTTTGGAAAAAATGGCGGAGACAGAACAAGAAAAATGAAGCTCTGGAAAAAACAGGAGAGAGGTAAGAAACGATTAAAGGAAAGATCGGAGGCCTCAATATCCCCAAACGTTTTCAAGGAGCTTTTAAAGAAATAATGTGTTAATCTTACGCGTATGCGTTTTTGGGGTTGACATTGTTGATAATATGCTTGAAAATGAAAAGCACTATTTATAAACTAAAATAGGTCGAAAAACTGTGTGTAAAAAATAAAAAAAATTATGGCAGAAAAAGAAAAGTTTGAGCGTTCCAAACCGCACGTAAATATTGGAACAATAGGACACGTAGACCACGGAAAGACTACGCTTACCGCGGCCATCACTCACGTCCTTCATATGAAAGGTCTTGCTAAGAAAGAAGAAGGAGTCGCAGTTATTGATAACGCTCCGGAAGAGAGAGTTCGCGGAATCACTATAGCTTTGCATCACTCCGAATACGAATCAGAAAAGCGTCATTATGCCCACATCGATGCCCCTGGTCACGCCGATTACATCAAAAACATGATTACCGGCGCTGCTCAGATGGACGGAGCTGTGCTTGTTGTTTCGGCGGCAGACGGACCAATGCCTCAAACAAGAGAGCATATTTTGCTTGCGCGACAAGTTGGCGTACCGGCGATCATAGTGTTTTTAAACAAGGTTGATATGGTTGATGATCCGGAGCTCATTGAACTCGTTGAATCAGAAGTTCGCGAACTCCTTAAGAAATATAACTTTGACGGAGATAATGCTCCTGTCGTAAAGGGTTCAGCCTTAAAGGCCCTTGAAGCGGCATCAGGCGATGATGAAGCTGCAAAGCCGATTCTTGAGCTCGTGAAGGCTATGGATGATTATATTCCTGAACCGGTAAGAAAGATTGACCAGCCATTTCTTATGCCCGTTGAGGATATTTTCTCAATTGAAGGCCGTGGAACGGTCTGCACAGGAAGAATAGAGCGCGGAATTGTTAAGATTAACGACGAAGTCGAGCTTATCGGATTGCGTCCGACGCAAAAAACAGTTGTAACCGGAGTGGAAATGTTCCAAAAAACTCTTGATTCCGGACAGGCTGGCGATAACGTTGGAATTTTGCTTCGCGGACTTAAGAAAGAAGATATAGAACGCGGACAAGTTCTCGCAAAGCCAGGATCAGTAACTCCTCATACCGAATTTGAAGCCGAAGTTGTTGTTTTGTCGAAAGAAGAGGGCGGACGACATACGCCGTTTTTCAAGGGATATAAACCGCAATTTTACATTGGCACAACGGATGTTACCGGAGAAGTAATTCTTCCGGAAGGAGTTGAAATGGTTATGCCTGGAGACACTATTAACATTAACGTCAAACTGATTTCTCCAGTTGCTCTCGAAGAAAAACAGCGTTTCGCTATCCGCGAAGGAGGAAAGACTGTAGGAGCCGGAGCGGTTGTAAAAATTACAAAATAACAGGTTTGATTAAATAAAAAATGGCAAAAAAAGAAGAACAAAAAGAAAGGCTTAGACTGCGCATAAAAGCGTATGATTCAAAACTCATCGATTCTTCAGTGAAACAAATTATTGAAGCAATTCAATACCACGGAGGAGATATAGTAGGGCCAATTCCGTTGCCTACGGAATTTAAGAGATATACCGTAAATCGCTCTACTTTTGTGCATAAAAAATCCGGAGAGCATTTCGAAATTCGGGTTCATAAGCGACTTATAGACATTATGAATCCCGAACAGAAGATTATTGAGTCTCTCTCGGGTATAAATCTTCCGGCCGGAGTCGATGTTGAGGTGAAGATGGGATAAGCTACTATTGACTTCTTTGTGTGTATAAGTTAAATTAATATCGGGTTTAGCCATGAAGAGATTTTAGAAAACAACAGGGCTTGCCTCTGTTGTTTTCGTAACTGCGTTTTAATTTTTATTGCATAAAATATGAAAACAGCAACAAATAAAATATTTGCTGAGAAGGTTAAAATGATGCAATTGTGGAAGGACGACAAAGTCGTTCCTGTTACTGTACTCAATTACGCGATTAATGGAGATGCCGCGATGGATTTAAAGGCGGGAGATAAGGTTCGCGTAAGCGGAACAAGTAAGGGAAAGGGTTTTCAGGGAGTTGTAAAAAGACATGGTTTCCACGGAGGTCCAAAATCACACGGTCAGAAAAATCGCTTAAGAGCTCCCGGATCAATTGGTCCGACAGCTCCGCAAAGGGTTATAAAAGGCAAAAAGATGGCTGGTAATATGGGAAACGACAGGGTTACTATCAGAAATATGAGCATTGTGGAAATTCACGATGCCGAGAAAGAAATATTTTTGAAAGGCGCTGTTCCGGGAAGAAGAGGGAGCCGTGTCGAGTTAATTCCAAAATTATCATAAAAAATGAAACTCGATGTATTCAACAAATTAAAAGAAAAGATAGACACGGCAGAAGTTTCCGATGGCGTTTTTGCTGCGGAATGGAAGCCGGAAATGGTGCGCGATGTTATAGTCGCGTATCTCGCCAATAAAAGAAATCCCATAGCCCACACAAAAGACAGGTCGGAAGTTAGCGGAGGCGGAAAAAAGCCGTGGAAGCAGAAACATACCGGACGAGCAAGACACGGTTCACGCAGGTCTCCTATTTGGATCGGTGGCGGAATAACATTCGGCCCGAGAAACGACAAGGATTATTCGAAAAAAATTAATCAGAAAGCTAAAAAACAAGCCCTGTTTTCGGTGTTATCAAAAAAACGCGAAGATGGCGAAATTTTCATAGTTGATAATTTAGATTTTCCGGAAGTAAAAACAAAAAACGCGGCGAAATTTTTAAACACGTTTTTCAATAAGCCGACAGCGACGTTGATTGTGAGAAATGCAAAAAATGCTACAGTCTACCGCGCGGCAAGAAATATTCCGAATGTAGATGTAATATCCGAGAATTCTTTAAACGCTTACGATTGTTCAATGCATAAAGTGATAGTTTTCGAAAAATCAGCGGCAGAAGGCATAAAATAAAATCAGATTTATTAATTATGGCTAAAAAAACAGATAAAAAAACTAAATTGGAAAATACTGAAACCGTAAAAATGGTTGGAACTTCTGCTTCGGGAAAATCTGTTGTAAGAAAACCATGGATAAGCGAAAAAGGGCAGGCATCTCTTAAAGATAATCAATACGTATTTTTGGTTGATGTGAGATCTAATAAAAATGAAATAAAAGAAGAAATCCGTCGCAGGTACGGTGTTGGTATAGAAAATATAAATACGGTTAAAAATCCCGGCAAAATAACGAGATTTAGAAATAAAATTTCACGCAAAGAGCCTGTGAAAAAAGCGATTGTAACTCTAAAAAAAGGCGACAAGATAGACGTTGCATAAATACATTATGAAAACATTTAAACCAACAACGCCATCGCGCAGACATTATACAGCCGTTGAATATCGCAATCTTTTAAGTGGCTCAAAAAAGCCGTTGAAATCGCTTACGAAAAATTTACGGAGTCATGCGGGAAGAAATAATCAGGGAAGAATTACCGTAAGACATCAGGGGGGTGGAAACAGACACACTTTCAGAATTATTGATTTCAAGCAAAATAAAAAAGAAATTCCTGCAAAAGTTGAGGCGGTTGAATACGATCCGTATCGCACAGCGTTTATAGCCAGAATTTGTTATGCAGACGGCGAAAGGGCATACGTTCTTGCTCCGCAAGGACTTAAAGCGGGAGACAAAATAATTAATTCAGAAAGCGCTCCGTTTACACCAGGAAACAGGACCATTCTTAAAAGAATTCCTGTTGGTTCTTTTGTTTATAATATTGAAATGTCGCCCGGAAAGGGTGGACAAATAGCGAGATCCGCAGGAAATTCGGTGCAAATTCTTGCTCAAGATGGCGGATACACGCAGATTAAAATGCCATCCGGAGAAATAAGGAAAGTTCTTTGGGACGGATATGCGTCAATTGGACAATCCTCAAATTCAGAGCATAATCTTGTTGTTTTAGGAAAAGCCGGCAGATCCAGAGCTCTCGGAATCAGGCCGACCGTAAGAGGATCCGTGATGAATCCAAGAGATCATAAATATGGAGGCGGTGAAGGAAGAACTCAGCGCGGAACGAAACGACCAAAAGATATATGGGGTAATATTACCGGAGGGAGAAAAACCAGAGACAAGAATAAATGGTCCAATAAGCTTATAGTAAATAGAAGAAAAAAATAAAATAGATAATTATGAGTAGGTCATCAAAAAAAGGACCGTTTATCGATCCAAAACTTTTAAAGAAGATATCCGCAGTTAATCCGGACGGAAAAACTGTTATAAAAACATGGTCGCGTGCATCGGAAATATCTCCGGAAATGGTTGGGCACGCATTTGGCGTTTATAATGGAAAAGAATTTATAGAAGTAAGGGTAAGCGAAGATATGGTTGGACATCGTCTCGGTGAATTTTCTCCAACCAAGAAATTTATAAGACACGGAGGAAAGATACAAAAAGAGATTGAAAAAACCAAACAACAAGTAGCTGCCAAAAAATAAAGTATGAAAAAGGAAGATTCAAAAATAACAGCAAGACTTAGATATCTCAAAATGTCACCGAGAAAAGTTCGGCTTCAGGCCGACGTTATTCGCGGACTTCCTGTTTTGGATGCGGAAGCGCAACTGATGCTTTCTCCAAGGAGAGCGAGCGATCCGGTATTGAAACTTTTAAAATCTGCGATTGCAAATGCAAAATTTCAAAAGGCAGAGGTCCAAAAACTTTTTGTACAGGAATTGAGAGTCGATCAGGGCCCTACACAAAGAAGATGGACGCCGAGAGCGCGTGGGTCATGGAGCCCGATTAACAAGCGTACGAGTCATATAACGATTATTCTTGGATCATCGGACGAAACCAAATTGAGCAAATTTGTAATACACGAAAAACCAAAGAAAAAAGTAAAGCCTTCGAAAACTAAAAAAGCGAAGAATTCTGAAAAAACGGAGAAGCAAAAAGAAGAGTCTAAAGAAAAAAATGAAGTTAATCCAAAACCGTCGAAAGGAAAAACAGGCTCGTTAAAGAGGGTTTTCCAGAGAAAGGCTATTTAATCAATAAAGAATTATGGCACAAAAAATAAAACCGAATACGCTCCGTTTAGGAATTACACTCCCGTGGAATAGTCGCTGGTTTTTCAAAAAATCAATGAACTTTTTCCTTGAGGAGGATTATCTTATCCGCAAGGTTGTGAGAAAGAAGATTTTAGCTGCGGGAATAGCGTCAATCGATATTGAAAGACTAGGCGGAGAAACCATTAAAGTAATAGTGAAAGCCGCAAGACCCGGACTTATTATTGGCCGAGGCGGTCAGGGAATAGAAGAATTAAAAACCGAGCTTGTTAAACAGATAAAGAAATTGCGAGTCAAAAATAAGAAGACGCTTCAGTTCACTGTAAATATAAACATTGAAGAATTGAAAAGAACGGAAGTTTCGTCAGCGGTCATTGCGCAACAAATTGCATTTGATATAGAAAAAAGATTTCCGTACAGGACTGTAATGAAAAGACAGCTTGAATTGTTAAAACAAAATAGGGAAGTGCAGGGAGCGAAGATAAAACTCGGAGGTAGATTAAACGGGGCGGAAATTTCGAGAAGCAATTGGTTAATTTTTGGAAGAATGCCTCTTCAAACGTTAAGAGCCAATATAGACTATGGCGAAGCAACTGCGTTTAATACATACGGAACAATAGGAATAAAAGTATGGATTTACAAAGGTGAAATTTTTGAGGAAAAATCCGTAAAATAAAAATATGTTGCAGCCAAAGAAACAAAAATTCAGGAAAGTTAATAAGGGCCGTTCTCGAAGCAGAATGGTTGAGACGCGTGGGATGCGCGTCAGCTATGGAGAATTTGGACTTCAAGCGCTTTCATCCGCGTGGGTGACTTCGCGTCAGATAGAATCAGTAAGAAAAACGATAGCTCATACAACAAAAAGAGAGGGTAGAGTTTGGATTCGCATTTTTCCGGATAAACCGGTAACTAAAATGCCTCCGGAAGTTACTCTTGGAGGAGGAAAGGGAAAGGTTGATCACTTCGTGTTTCCGGTGAAACCGGGAAGGGTTTTATTCGAAATAGGCGGGGTATCAGAAAAGACGGCAGCTGAGGCTTTTAGACTTGCTGGGCATAAATTGCCGGTAAAGACAAAAATGATAACGAAGTAATTATGAAAAAGAAAGAACTACAAGAATATAAGAGCAAAGTTTTGGCAGAACTCGAAAAAGAGCTATTGTCTTTGCGTGAAAAGATGACCTCCTTGAAACTTGATGTTGTAACAGGTAAAGTAAAAAGCCTGAAGGAATTCAAGCATACGAAGAAGAGTATCGCTCAGGTAAATACTATGATTCAAGAAGCGAAGGCCAAACAGCAATCAAAATAGGGTATATGGAAGATTCAAATAAAAAAACAAAATTAAGAATACTAAAAGGCGTTGTCGTTTCAGATAAAATGAACAAAACGCGCGTAGTTCAGGTTGAACGGCTTACAAAGCACAAGCTGTACCAGAAATATTTTAAAGTCACCAAAAGATACAAAGCTCACGACGAAAACAATGAATATCCGACGGGTACGGTTGTAAATATCGCGGAAACGAGACCATTATCGAAAGATAAAAGATGGAGAATAATTTCGAAAGTATAAATTATGATACAAGAACGATCAATATTAAAAGTTGCCGACAATTCCGGAGCCAAATCTGTCCGCTGTTTTCGAATACTCGGCGGAACGAAAAAAAGATATGCTAATGTGGGAGACATCATAGTAGCATCGGTGCAAGTTGCGGAGCCGAGAAAAGCGGTAAAGAAAAAGGAAAAAGTAAGGGCTGTTGTTGTCAGACAGAAGTTTCCTATGCGCAGAAAAGATGGCTCATATGTGCGTTTCGATGATAATGCGGTTGTAATTCTTGATAAAAAAGAGCCTCGCGCAACGAGAATTTTCGGGCCAATCCCGAGAGAAATAAAGGAGTCGGGATTTGATACAATAGCTTCGCTTGCCGAAGAATTAGTATAAGAATATGAAAAAAGGAGACATTGTAAAAATTATTACAGGGAAAAACAGAGGCAAGACCGGAAAGGTTATTAGTGTTGATAAAAAAACAGACAGAATTTCTGTTGAGGGCGTAAATGTATATAAAAAACATTCGCGTCCGAAAAGACAGGGCGAAAAAGGAGAGGTGGTAAACGTTGTAAGGCCGTTTGATATATCTAACGCTATGGTTGTGTGTTCCTCGTGCAATAAGCCGGTTAGAGAGGCTCACAAAATAGAAAAAAAGGTTAATATAAGATATTGCAGAAAATGCGGAGCGCAAATGTAAACCTATGGAAAAGAAATTTTTAGAAAAAATTGTAGTTAATGTCGGAGCTGGACGGCTTTCACAAATGCCGCATTTTAAAGATAAAGTCCTTCCGGACATTATGAAAGAACTCGCTTTGATAACGGGACAGCATGGCGCCGTTCGTCAGGCAAAAAAATCAATTTCGAATTTTAAAACGCGGGCAGGAGATCCGATAGGTATACAGATAACATTGCGTGGACACAGAATGGATTCCTTTTTCCAAAAACTTATTCATGTTATCTTTCCAAGAGTAAAAGACTTTAGGGGAATAGATCAAAAGAGCGTGGATTCTATGGGCAATTTAAATGTAGGATTTAGGGATCAATATGTATTTCCGGAAATTGATATGGATAATTCAAGCGTAAGCTTTGGTATGCAAATAACGGTTGTGCCTACGGTTAAAAATAGGGAAAACGCGATGGAATTTTACAGGTCGTCAAAATTACCGCTCAAAGACTAAAAATATGGCAAAAACATCAGTAATAGCAAGAGCGCAAAAGAAACCAAAATTTTCATCCAGAGAAGTCAGAAGGTGTTTCCGTTGCGGAAGAAAACGCGGATATATTCGTGACTTTAATATGTGCAGAATCTGTTTTCGTGAATTGGCGAGTAAAGGCGAAATCCCCGGAGTAAAAAAGGCAAGCCGATAATATATAACATTATGTTTATAGATGTACTTATAAAAATGAAAAATGCTCAGATCGCAGGCAAGCGGTCAATTAAGACGATGCATACAAATATGGATTACGCCGTTCTTGAGGAACTTAAAAGATACGGTTTTGTAAAAAGGACGGAGATTAAGGGGCGTGCTCCGAAGAGAATAATTGATGTGGTTTTGAATAAAGAGAGACCTATAAATGGCATAAAGTTTATGAGCAAGCCATCTTTAAGGAAATATTCAAAATATGACAGCCTAAGGTCCGTAAAAGGAGGAACAGGAATAGTGGTTGTTTCAACATCTAAGGGTATAATGTCTGGCGTTCGAGCAAGGAAAGAAAAAATCGGCGGACAGCTTTTATTTGAAATCTGGTAATAAAACATATGAGTAAAATTGGAAAAAAAATAATAATAATTCCGGCTGGCATTTCCGTAGAAATTGATTCTTCCGTTATAAACATTAAAGGAGCTTCAGGTGGAACAAGCGTAAAAGTTCTCGAAGGAGTTCATCCGGTTTTAAACGGTTCTGAATTGTCTTTTGAGACGACAAGAAATTCAAAACAGGTTCGTAGCAATTGGGGCACAATGCGCGCAATTACGGCGAATGCCATAGAGGGCCTTGTAAAGAATTTTGAAAAAACGCTCATCCTTGAAGGAGTCGGTTTCCGTGTCGCAAAAGAAGGAGAGGGGTTGATTTTAAATATTGGATTTTCCCATCAGGTTCCATTTAATGCCGTCCAAGGGATTTCTTTTGAGGTTGACAAAAATTCCAGATTAAAAATAAGTGGCAGTGATAAAGCTTTAGTTGGAAAAGTTGCCGCAGAAATAAGGTCTATGAAAAAAGCCGAACCATACAAGGGAAAGGGCTTTAGATATAGCGATGAAGTCGTAAGAAGAAAAGCCGGCAAGAAGAGCGGCAGCACATCATAATATGAATATAAAATTATTTAATTTAAAACGTATCCGTCGCGCAGATAGAACAAGAAACAGCATAGGAAAAGGATCGGCAGAGAAACCGAGACTTTCCGTGTTTCGCAGTAATGCAAATATATATGCGCAATTGATAGACGATGTTTCCGGAAAAACTCTCGTTTCAGCGTCATCTATGGAGATAAAAGAAAAGATGAAAAAAGCGGATGTGGCAAAAGCGGTTGGCGTTCTCGTGGCAAATAAGGCGATAAAGGCGGGAATTACAAAAGCCGTTTTTGATCGCGGAAAATATAAATATCATGGTCGTGTAAAGGCGTTAGCGGATGGCGCCAGAGAAGGAAAACTCGAATTTTAATTATAAACTATGGCAATGAAACCGTTTGGCGGAGGAAAAAGACCGTCGAGAAGACAAACTGTAAAAAGCGAATTTGACGATAAAGTCCTTGAAATCAGGCGTGTTACTCGTGTTGTCGCTGGAGGAAAAAGATTTAGCTTCCGAGCAACAGTTGTTGTCGGAGATAAAAAAGGACGCGTTGGAATAGGAATCGCAAAAGGAGTCGATGTGTCGGCGGCTGTGCAAAAAGCTAAAAATCAGGCGGAGAAAAAAGTTATTCGCGTGGAATTGAAGGAAGGAAGAACGATTCCTTTTGATGTTGAAGCAAAATACAGCGCTGCTCGCGTAAGATTAAAACCTGCCAAAGAAGGACACGGGCTTATCGCGGGAGGATCAATACGCGCAGTGCTGGAATTATTGGGAGTCAAAGATATTTCCGCAAAAATTCTTGGAAGAACTACAAATAAACTTACAAACGCAATGGCAACTCTTGAGGCGGTTAAAAAAATAACAATGCCGAAGAAAAAGTCCGTTCCAGATGAAGTCGATCAGTCCGAAGAAGATAGTGATGCGGAATAAAAATATATGCAGATAAACGAAATCAAAAATACATATAAAAGGAAGCATAAGAAAAGAATCGGGCGCGGTATAACGAGAGGTAAAACGTCTGGACGCGGAGAAAAGGGTCAGGGCGCCCGCGCGGGACACAGGATCCGTCCGGCAGAAAGAGATCTTCTTTCAAAGTTCCCGAAACTGCGTGGAGTAAAAAATAAAATTAAGAAACCAAAATCGGTGATTATTAAGTTTGCCGTTATCGAAAAAAAGTTTGCCGGAGAAAAAGAGATAACCAAAGAGATGCTGAAAAAACACGGTTTGATTGAAAACGTGCATACGTCAGTCAAATTGCTCGATTCCGGAGAATTAAAGACGGCGTTTTTGGTGAAAAAGGGGATTGCCGTTTCCGCCGGAGCCAAAAAGAAAATTGAAGCAGCCGGAGGGAGCGTGGAATAAGCTCTTTTTATGAATAAATTCTTACATATTTTTAAGGTACCGGAGTTAAGAAATAAAGTGCTTATGGTCGCGCTTCTTTTGGGATGTTTCCGTGTTCTCGCGGCGATTCCGATTCCGGGCATAGACACAGCTAAACTTACGGAGTTTTTTAGCTCGAGCCAGCTATTGGGACTTTTAAATATGTTTTCAGGCGGAGGGCTCAGTAATCTTTCGCTCGCAATGTTAAGCGTGGGTCCGTACATAACCGCGACGATTATTATGCAACTTCTTACGATAGTGTTTCCTAATCTTAAAAAAGCATATTACGAAGAAGGTGAGGAAGGAAGGGCAAAGTTCAACAGAATTTCAAGATACCTTACTATTCCGCTCGCAATGCTTCAGGGATACAGTTTTCTGAATTTGTTGATTTCGCAGAGAGTCTTGGATCCGCTTCCGTTTACCGCAATGCTGACAAATGTGATTATTGTAACCGCGGGAAGCGTTTTAGTGATGTGGCTCGGGGAGTTAATATCGGAATATAAAATAGGCAACGGCGTATCTCTCATAATCTTTGCCGGAATTGTAAGCGGACTTCCGCAACAGATCAGTACAGGATTTTTCTCTTACACTCCGGACATACTCTTTACATATCTCGCGTTTATAATTCTTAGTATTATTGTCATTGCAGGCGTGGTTTATGTGAACGAAGGAGAAAGAAAAGTTCCTGTGTCGTATGCAAAACAGGTTCGTGGCAACAAAATGTACGGAGGAGTATCCACTTATCTTCCATTGAAAGTAAATCAAGCTGGCGTAATTCCGATCATATTTGCGATTTCAATTTTACTTTTTCCTCAATTTTTCGCGCAAATAATAGGTGTAATAGCACCGGGGATTTCAGGCAGAGTTAACGATTTTGTAAATTATTTCTTCAATAATCAGATAATTTACAGCGCGATGTATTTCATACTCGTGGTTGTCTTTACATATTTTTACACTGCAATAACTTTTGATCCGGACGAGATAGCAAAAAATCTTCAGAGAAGCGGAGGTTTTATACCGGGAATAAGGCCCGGGCAGGCGACGTCACAAACCATCACAAAAATCGTTCATAGGATAACTCTGTTTGGCGCGCTATTCTTGGGCGTAATAGCGATTTTGCCTAATATCACTCAAATGATTACCGGAATAAAATCCCTGACTCTCGGAGGAACTGGTCTTCTCATTGTTGTGGCTGTCGCGCTTGAAGTTATGAAACAGATTGATTCGCAATTAACGGTTCGCGAATACGAGGATGCTTAGTTTGCGTTTATTATAATATCCGCGTTTTTTACGGCTGATTTTTGTTTGAAAATTTTATTAAATTTGAAAATCAATATATAATTAAAAATATGAAAAAAGCAATAATAATATACGGACCGCCGGGATCAGGAAAAGGTACTCAAGCGGAACTCTTAACGAAGAAGAAAAATTTTATTCACTTTGATACGGGCAAATATATTGAAACGCTTTTAAGGTCTCCCGAATCAAATAAAGATGCCGTATTAAAACGCGAAAAGAAATTATTTGATTCCGGAATACTTTGCACTCCTTCTTGGGTATTAAGTATAGTAAAAGAAGGCGCTAAAAATATAGAAAAAGCCGGGTTTAGCGTTGTATTCAGCGGTTCTCCGAGAACTATGTTTGAGGCCGTTGGAGATAATGGCAAAGGAGGTCTTTTGGATGTTCTTGAAAAGGTTTATGGAAAGCAGAATATATTTGTACTTCATCTTGACGTCAGTATGGGCGTATCGACAAAAAGAAATACAGCAAGATTTATATGTAGCGTATGCGGGCTTCCTCGTCTCGCGAGTGAAACTGGAAAAAAATGCGCGTTTTGCGCCGGCGCTTTGCGAAGAAGGACGTTAGATGATCCGAAAGTTATTCCTACGCGTATAAAAGAATACAAAGAACGTACATATCCGATAATGGAAATGATGAAAAAACGCGGGTATAAAATTATCACTATAAACGGAGCTCCCGCGCCGTTTAAGGTTCACGAAAATGTGCTTAAAGCGTTAAAAATATAAAGTGCCTATATTTAAAACAAAGAAAGATATCGAAGCGCTTAGGGCATCGGGCGCAATTCTTGCGGCAGTGCTTTTTGAGCTTAAGAAAAATATTTATGAGGGCGTAACATTGTCGTCTCTCGATAAAAAAGCAAGGACTTTTTTAATGGCGCGGAATGCAAGACCGGCATTTTTAAATTACAAACCGGAGTGGGCGGAAAGAGCGTATCCTGCGGCGATATGCGCATCAGTTAATGAAAAAATTGTGCACGGGATTCCTAATGAATACAAAATCAAAGACGGCGATCTTGTAAAAATAGATATGGGGGTGAATTTTAATGGATATGTCACCGATGCCGCGATGACAGTCGGAGTGGGAGTTATATCAAAGAACGCGGAAAGGTTAATTAGAACAACGGAAGAGGCGCTATATAAAGGAATCAGAGAATGTGTTTTTGGAAATAGATTAGGCGATATTGGAAACGCGATAGAAACTCACGCAAAGAAAAATGGAATTACCGTAATATCGGGGTTAACCGGACATGGCGTAGGTTTTGAATTGCATGAGGAACCGACCGTTTATAATTTTGGAACACGGGGAAAGGGGATGGAATTAAGGGAAGGGCTCGTGATAGCCATAGAGCCTATGTTTAGCCTCGGATCTGCCGATATTATTCAAACGGCAGACGAAGGGTACGCTACGGCAGATGGGAGCCTCAGCGCTCATTTTGAGCATACTGTAGCGATAGGAGAAAACGGTCCGGAGATACTTACTAAGCTATAATTGCTTCTTTATCTTATGAGGATTGTGCATTATGCACGCCTTATTTGAGCACCTGTCAGGAATCGTTTTAGTGCCCTCCATCATTAATGAATTACACTCTACGCACTTTTCGCCGGTTGGTTTGGATTTTATTATAAATTTGCATCTCGGATAATTTGAACAGCTGAAAAAAGGGCCGAATCGTCCGCGTCTCTCCGTTATTTCTCCGTTTTTATCCGCGCCACATTCGGGACAGGGAACGCCGGTTTTTTTCTTTGCGTCTTCTTCTTCGCTTGTTTTAACAAATTTACATTTCGGATAATTTCCGCATGCTATGAATTTTCCGAATCGTCCCTCCCTTTCCATAAGCTTTCCGCCACAATTAGGGCAACTTTCGCCGGTTTCTTTCGGTCCTTGCAGTTCTTCGCCGTCGAGTTTTCTTGCTCCGGTACATTCAGGAAACTTTTTACAGCTCAAAAACTTTCCGGTTCTTGAAAGTTTGATCATCATATCCCCACCGCATTTTGGGCACTTATGTTCAGGAGAAGCGTCTCCAAGATTGGTTATTTTATCTATCGATTCTTTCGATTTTACGTCGGCGAGAAACGGTTTGTAAAAATCGGTCAATATTTTTTGATATTTTTTCTTTCCATCGGCAATTTCATCCAGCGTATCTTCCATTTCTGCCGTGAACGTATCGCTTATATATTTTGAAAAATGCTTTTCGAGAAATGAACTTACGACCTCGCCGGTATCCGTAGGACGGAGAGATTTATTTTCTTTTTCGGCATATCCGCGATCAACTATTGTCTTTATAATTGACGCGTATGTGCTTGGTCTGCCTATTCCTCGTTTTTCGAGCTCTTTTACGAGTCCGGCTTCGGTATATCTGGATGGCGGTTGAGTTTCTTTTTTCTCGTCATTTATTGATACGAGAAGCAGTTGTTCACCCTCTTTAATCGTTGGAAATTCAGCTTCTTCTCCGCGCGCGCGTCTGTCCGCTTCAAGCCATCCGGGAAATATTATTACGTTGCCGTTTGCCGAAAATAGCGGAATTGATTCATCGGAGCTTTTGGCCGTGAGTTTAGTCCGCAATACAACAGCATTTTTCATTTGTGATGCTATTGTTCGTTCCCATATGAGCGAATAAAGTCGTTTTTGCTCTTCAGTGTTTCCGGCTTTTTGTATTCCGGCTTTTGATATACGGATTGCTTCGTGCGCTTCTTCGGCGTTCTTTGTTTTGGTAATATATTTTTTTGGAGACAAATATTCTTTTCCGTAGATTTTTAATATTTCAGAGTGAATATCTTTTAAGGCGGTTTCGCTAAGAACCGTACTGTCCGTCCTCATATATGTGATAAGCCCCTCCTCATATAATTTCTGGGCTACGGACATCGTCTTTGATGGAGAAAATCCGAGACGAGAGCTCGCTGATTGCTGTAGGGTGGAAGTAGTAAACGGAGCTTTCGGAGCACGCTGGATTTCTTTCTGAGTTATATTGTGAACCGTCCAATCCGAATTTTTGCTTCCGCGAAGAATATTTTCCACAACATCTTCGCTTTTCGGCGTCTCTTCAGATGTGAGAGTGATAACATCTCCGTGAGACGTCTTGAATTCTCCTTCTATTGTCCAAAATATTTCCGGACAAAAAGCGCGAATTTCGCGTTCACGTTCGACAAGAATGCGGAGCGCAGGAGACTGTACGCGTCCGGCAGAAAGCCCGTATCTAAGCTTTTTCCATATAAGTCCGCTTAAATCGTATCCTACGAGTCTGTCTAAAACTCGTCTTGCTTCTTGAGCTTCTTTAAGATTCTCGTCTATGGTTCGGGGATGCAAAAACGCGTCTTTAACCGCTTCTTCGGTGATCTCGTTAAAAACGACTCTTTTTGGATTATTTATATTGCACGCTTCTTTGATGTGCCACGCGATAGCCTCTCCCTCGCGGTCAGGATCGGTTGCAAGAAAAACCTCGTCTGATTTTACGGCCTCTCTTTTTATTTCATTTACTATTTTTTCCTTGCCTTTGCTTATTTCATAATGCGGAATAAAACCTCCTTCTACGTCTATGGCTTTTTTGTTATTTTTAGGAAGATCACGAATATGTCCAACGCTTGCGATGACTTTATAATCTCCCTTCAAATATTTGGAGATGGTTTTTGTTTTTGTAGGACTTTCAACAATAACTAATTTCATAATTATTTTATAATGCCGAATTTCCCATTGTTTTCATAAACCGCGCCTTCTATTACAAGTATTGATAACAGTTCCGATATGGTTCGTGGTTCCAGTTTAGTTAACTCGGAAAGCTTGTCAACGTCGACGGAAGAAGGCTGAATTTCAAGTGTTTTTATGATTTTGATGGTTTCATCGTTATGTCCTGAAAATAATCCGTTTTCCGATAAACTGCAATCGGGCTCTTTTGAAAGCAACGGTTTTGATTCAATGCCCAAATCTTCGAATATGTCTTCTACGGAAGAAACGAGCCTCGCTCCGTTTCTTATAAGCAGGTGCGAACCGGCATAGTTCGGATTATGGGCATTGCCGGGAAAAACAAAAACCTCCCGCCCTTGTTCGGCGGCAAGTCTTGCTGTTGCAATAGAGCCTGAACGGCGCGGAGCCTCGATTACAATGGTAGCAATTGAAAGTCCGCTCACTATTCTGTTTCGCGCCAGAAATTGATGCGGTAATGGTGGAGTGCCTGTGGGGTATTCTGAAATAATTCCTCCACCACAGTTCAATATTTCCATAGCAAGTTGCTCGTGCCTTCTCGGATATATCGAATCGAGCCCGTTCGCCAAGACAGCTAATGTTTTTCCGGATTTAAAAGATATTGCACCTTCGTGCGCAGAAGCATCTATTCCGAGAGCGAGTCCGCTTACAATACAAAAACCGCGGGAAGAGAGACTCGTGGCGATTTTTTTCGCAATTTGTTTTCCTTCGGAAGATGACTTGCGAGTTCCTACGATGGAAACGCACGGATTTTTTGGGATTTCGCCGACAAGAAACAACCGTTCCGGAGGATCCGAAATTTTAGACAAGAGCTCCGGATATTCTTGATCTCCAAAATTTATTTCTTTCAGGTCGAATTTCATCGCAATTATGCTAAAATAATAACATATTTATGGATAAGAAATTTCCGTTCTCCGGTTTTCAAAAAACTTTGTTTATAAAAGTGTTTATAGTGGTTGCAATTCTCGTTGTATTTGGCGGAGGAACTGCGGTATTCGGAAAACTAATTTCAGAAAAAAGAGAATCGATAGAGAGGTTGAGAAAAGAAACCGAAAACTGGTCGTCGTTTATACAGTCATTTGTTTCTATAAAAGCTCAATATTCTGGAAAGGCTGGAGAGTATGAAAGAATTCTTGAAAATATGTTGCCGAAAAAAGACGATTTGATAGACCTTAAAAAAGACTTTCAATTTTTGGCGGGAGGAGAAGGTCTTGATTTATCAATATCGATTTTGGGAGAAAAACAAAAAACATCTCCTCTGCTTGGCGCAGTGAACGTTGCGATCTCTGTAACGGGAGACACTGAAGAAGAAATGTTCGGTTTTTTAAAAAAACTTGAAGATTTCCGATATATATTTTCGATAGATTCGATATCAATAGAAAAAAATATAAGTGGCGGAAGAACGCTTTCGATAAGAGGGGAGGTATTATATAGAAATTATTAATTATGAAAATTCATCTGAAAAATGTACGGCATATAATTTTGATAGTTTCCGGAGGGGTAATTGCGGTATGCGTCGCCGTGCTTATAGTCCATATGTTCAGTTTTTTGCTCTCGAATCTCACGGCGGCGGTCAATGTGGATATACAACATAAGAGCACGGTAAGATTTGACACGGACGGATTTGAAAAGCTAAACTTGATAAAGCGCGGTAGTTAAAACGGTTCTTGTTTTATGAACGCGCAAGTAGTTCAGTGGTAGAACGCTGTCCTGATAAGACAGAAGTCGAAGGTCCGATTCCTTCCTTGCGCACCCGAAAGGGCCCATAGCTTATCCGCCAGCTGGCGGAGGTGGGGCGCGAATTATATTTTAAAACTGCAGTGGGAAGAAGGTTTTTAAAAACTAAATTAAATGGGCCCATAGCTTAGTTGGTAGAGCGCCTCGTTTGCAACGAGGAGGTCGGGAGTTCGAATCTCCCTGGGTCCACA
>CAYUXY010000002.1:0-107170 GCA_964449245.1 uncultured Candidatus Saccharibacteria bacterium | reverse complement strand
GGCGTTTCCCCGACCCCTGCCTACCGGCAGGCAGGCCCTTCCCGTTCAATTCCCGACTCGAATAAAACACAAAAACATTTCGCAATGAATGTTTTTTGTGTTATGTCGGGCTGCCGGGAATTGAACCCGGTCTACATGCACCCCATGCATGCGTACTACCGGTATACTACAGCCCGCTAATACCTCGTTTAGTTTATTATATGCATTGAATTTCGACAAATAGTCTGGTTTTTTATACAATATATAAATATGAGACTTTCTAAATATTTCTTGAAAACAAGCAAAACCGTATCTGGTGACGATAAAAGTGTTTCCGCAAGGCTGTTAAAACGGGGCGGATTCATACGCGAATCGGTTGCCGGCAGGTATTATTTTCTTCCCGCGGGGCTTAAGGTTGAACAAAAAATAATGGCCATTATAAAAGAAGAAATGGATATGGCGGGAGCGAACGAGATGATAGCTCCAACTCTTCATCCGATAGAATTATGGAAGGAGACAAACAGAACAAACACCGCTGGTTTTGAATTGATGAAAGTAAAAGACAGGAGAGGCGCTGAATTCGCGCTTGGTGGAACCGCAGAAGAAATGTTCGTCGATCTTGTAAGGCAATTCGAGCTAAGTTATCGTGATCTGCCGTTTCATATTTATCAATTTTCGACAAAATTCAGAGACGAGCTTCGCGCGAGAGGCGGACTTCTCCGTGTGCGTGAATTTGTTATGAAAGACGGATATTCATTTCACGAAAATGCCGAAGATTTTAAACGCGAATATGAAAAAATGAAAGAAACATATTCGAGAATATTTAATCGTTTAGGGCTCGACACTTCTATTGTGGAATCCGATAACGGATACATAGGCGGAGAATATTGCCACGAATTTATTACGGACGCAGAAATTGGAGAAAGCTCATATTTTGTAACTTCAGATGGAAGCTATGCGGCGCACGAGGATGTGGCTGTTTTCAATAAAGATATCAAAAATCAAGATGAAAAACCGTTGCCGATTTCTCTTGTAGATGCAAAAAGAGGTCCGACTATGGAAGACGGCGTTAAATTGCACGGGCTTCCTTTATGGAGGCAGATAAAAGACGTTCTTTTTGTTGACGAATGCGGGAGGCTCATCCTCGCTGTTATACGCGGTGATTTTGATGTTAACGAAATAAAACTCGCGCATATTGTAGGAGCGCGCGAATTGCGACACGCAACGGATGAGGAGATAAGAGAATTGGCCGGATCAGAGCCCGGATTCATATCTCCCGTTGGAATAAAAGAAAAAATGAATTCCGACGCGGAACTCTTGATCGTAGCCGACGATTCTCTAAGAACGGTTGTAAATATGTATGGCGGGAGCAATGAAAAAAACAAAGATCTTATAAATGTGAATATAACGAGAGATTTCGAGCCTGATTTTGAAGGCGATATTGCGCTTGCGAGAGAAGGGTATGAATCTCAAAATGGCGGAGGAAAATTGGAAAAAAAGAAAGGAATCGAAGTTGGAAATATTTTTCAACTCGGATATCACTATTCACAAAAGATGAAGGGCGCTGTATATGTCGACGCGGACGGCAATAAACAGCCTTTTTATATGGGTTGTTATGGAATAGGAATAGGAAGGACTATGGCTGCGATTGTGGAGAAACACAATGACGATTCAGGTATCATATGGCCGGAGTCTGTCGCTCCGTTTCGCGTAAATCTTGTGTCATTGGATGGCGCGGAGAAAGAGGCCGATCGATTATATGCCGAGATGATTGATGCAGGCGTCGATGTTTTATATGATGACCGCGAAAAATCAGCAGGAGAAAAGTTTGCAGACGCTGATCTTATAGGAATTCCTTTGCGAATAGTTGTAAGCAAAAAAACACTAAAAGAAAACTCCGTTGAATTAAAGAGAAGAGATTCGTCCGATGTAAAATTAGTTTTACTCTCTGAAGTCGTAAAAATGCTTGTTTAAGAACAAAAACAGCATTTTTGAAATGCCGGTTTTAGCAGAAAATAAGCTTAATCAAAGCTTATTTTGTTTTTGAAAGCGTGCGGATGCATCTCGTGCAGAGAAGCACGCGTTTGCCCGGAATCAAAAGCGAAGAAAGTTGAAGATTGGCCTTTTTCTGGCTCACCTTTGTTTGATTATAATGACCGCGAAGAAGTTTTCGCGTTCCGCCTTTCTTATATGATTTTTGACATTTTTCACACTGTCTCATAATGAGGGAGTATATCAGTAAAGTTACATTTCGTCAACGAAAAACAGCTTACCCGAGTACGGTTTCTTTATAAGTCCTATCCGCGAAATCAATTTCAAAAAATTTCGTGTTTTCTCCGGAATTGGTCTGTAATATTACGGATCGTCTTTCGGAAAACCCCTGAAACATAAGCGTTCCGGATGAAACTCCTTTCGGCGGTATGGCATCGAATGTTCCGGTTACTTTGAATGCTTTTTGTTCAAGTCCGTCGCTCGGATTTATTAGTTGAAACTCGTATTTTGGTTCGAATGCAACGTAGCCGGACGCTTCATTGGCGAATACTTTAAAATTGACCGCTATATTGCCATCATCGTATTTAATGATGCTCTCGATTGTTACAGTTAGAGTCGTTTGCGGGAGAAGAGCCGCGCTCGATTTTGCCGAAAAGATAATCCCAGTTGGTATTTCTATTCCGTAGTCTTTAGGATTTGTACTTGTGGCTGTGTCGCGATTGTCTTCGGCTATAATTATTGCTTCGGTCCCAGTAGCTTTAATATCTTGGTTCTCTGATCCGTTTTTGAATTCCAAAGCGAGCTCGATATTATTAACGTCGCTCTTTAACGCGCTTATCGAGTCAAAAACAAAAATAAATCCCGTAATGATGATAATCGCGACCGCGATAATTGATATATATATTCCTTTCATAATTATAAAAATTATATCATATTGCGTTTCGTGTGTTATCATGACTTGTATGGATTATTCATTGGCTGTTGTTTTTCAGATAGTTGTCCTCGTTTTTTCCGTGATAGTTCACGAGATTTCTCATGGTTTTATTGCAGAAGAGCTTGGAGATGATACAGCGCGACGCGCCGGAAGACTGACAATGAATCCTATGAAGCACATTGATCCTTTTGGTTCCGTTATAGTTCCGCTTGTTATGTCTCTTGTTCCGGGAGGCGTAGTTTTCGGGTGGGCGCGACCCGTTCCGTTTAATCCGGTTAAATTAAAAAATCCACGAAAGGGAAGCGCGCTTATAGCTATGGCCGGACCTATAAGCAATCTTATTCTCGCCAGTATTTTTGCGATCGGGGTAAGAATTATAGACGGATTTGGGATAATTTCACTTCTGCCAGTACTCCCATTTTTCAAGATTATTATAGTAATAAACGTCATTCTCGCCGTTTTTAATCTTGTTCCGATTCCTCCGCTTGATGGATCCAAGATTCTTTTCTTTTTCTTTCCGAGAAGCGCAGGCAAGATTGAATTCGCGCTTGAGCGTTATGGCTTTATAATTCTCCTTTTTTTCATCTTTTTCGGCGTAGATCTAATATACCCGATTATAGAGTGGATTTACCGCGTTTTTGTCGGAGTCTGATTTTTTAGTCAGGGGTTGACACAAATCGATCTAATAGATTATCCTTAAACCTGCTGCCAATTGCAGTTTTGTTTTTATGCCTACCACGTGTCAGCTTATAAAAAATGGAAGGAAGAGCGCAAAAAAGAAGGATAAAACTCCTGCGCTCGGTTTTTATTTTAACTATTTACAAAATCGTCCCGTGTACTCAACATCCCCCTTCAAAAGGGGCGTTTGCCTAAAGGTATTTACGACGACTCCGAAAAAGCCTAACTCCGCTCTCCGAAAGGTTGCGAGAGTTCGTTTAACGAACGGAATGGAAGTAAGCGCTTATATCCCTGGAGAGGGACACAATCTTCAGGAACACTCCGTAGTAGTTTTACGTGGCGGTAGAGTTAAGGACCTTCCGGGAGTCAGATATCATATTATCCGTGGCGTACTTGATACGCAGGGTGTAACCGCGAGAAAGCAACAGCGCTCAAAGTATGGAGCTAAGAGAGATAAAAAATAAAGTATGAGAAAACGCAGTCATTACAAAGAAAAAAATTTTCCGGGTGATTATAAATTTTCGCGTGTAGATGTAACGCGTTTTATTAATTACATTATGTTCGACGGTGAAAAAGCCGTCGCGGAAAAAGTTTTCTATAATGCTCTTGATATAGTAAAGACAAATACGAAAGAAGAGGGGATGGAAATTTTTGAAAAAGCGATGACAAACGCCGCGCCCCTTTTGGAAGTTGTTTCAAAGCGGGTCGGAGGCGCAAATTATCAGGTCCCTAGGGAAGTTCGTCCGGCGCGAAAATTTTTCCTTGCGTCTCACTGGATTATAGACGCGGCGAGAAAAAGAAAAGGCGCTCCAATGGCAAAGAAACTTGCAGAGGAATTTATTTCCGCTTCGAAAAATGAAGGAGCGGCAGTAAAGAGAAAACAAGAAATGCACAGAATGGCTGAAGCGAACAGAGCATTCGCAAGTTTTGTAAAAGGAAAGAAATAATTTCAACACATTTGTATGGCACGACAGTATCCAATCGAAAGAGTACGTGATATCGGAATAGTGGCGCACATTGACGCCGGTAAAACCACCACATCGGAGAGGGTGCTTTTTTATACGGGAATTTCGCACAAAACAGGGGAAGTGCACGAAGGTGCTGCTGTTATGGACTGGATGGATCAGGAACGCGAGCGTGGCATTACGATAACGGCTGCCGCAACCACGTGTTTTTGGACTCCAACATTTATTGATAAAAACGCGCCGGATGCAAAAAAACACGAATACAGAATTAATCTTATCGACACTCCGGGGCACATCGATTTCACAGTTGAAGTTAAACGGTCTCTTCGCGTTTTAGACGGCGCTGTCGTTGTCTTTGACGGAGTCGCCGGCGTAGAGCCCCAGTCCGAAACAAACTGGCACTATGCTGATGATTATAATGTTCCGAGAATATGTTTTATAAACAAACTCGACAGGACCGGAGCGAGTTTTGAAAACAGCCTTAAATCTATTCACGAAAGATTGACTACGAATGCCGTTACGCTTCAGTGGCCAATAGGCGAAGAAGGAGATTTTTCCGGCGTCATAGACCTGCTTATTATGAAGGCATATCGTTTTGAGGGAGAGCATGGCGAGAAAATAGTTCAGTATGATATTCCGGAAAATTTGGTAAAAATTGCGGAAGAAAAACGGCACACGCTTGTTGAAAAAATCGCGGAGTCAGACGATGCTCTTATCGCTGAATATCTTGATGGAAAGGAAATCTCAGTGGACGCTTTGAAAGTTGCTTTGCGTAAAGCAACAATTGCCGGCAACCTCGTTCCGGTTTTTTGCGGAACCGCGTTAAGAAACAAGGGTGTACAGCTTGTATTGGACGCAGTTGTAGATTATCTTCCGTCGCCGGCTGATAAGCCTCCCACAAAAGGACTTAACTCAAGTCATGAAGAGGAAGAAAGGCATCCGATTGACGACGAGCCTCTTTCTGCGCTCGCGTTTAAAGTTGCCGCAGATCCTTTTGTAGGAACGCTCACATTTTTCCGCGTATACTCGGGAACTCTGAAGAGGGGTAGCTATATATTAAACGCTTCAAAAAATAGTCAGGAAAGAATAGGGCGCATATTGAGAATGCACGCAAATCACAGAGAAGAAGTTGAGGAAATTTACGCCGGAGATCTTGGCGCGTTGGTGGGAATGAAAAATACGGGAACGGGAGACACCCTTACCGATCCGGAACACCCGCTTATCTTGGAAAAAATAACTTTCCCGGAGCCTGTTATAGGAATAAGAATCGAGCCGAAATCAAAAGCCGATCAGGAAAAAATGGGTATTGCGCTTCACAAGCTTGCGGAAGAAGATCCGACGTTTCGCGTTAGTGGCGATCCGGAAACTGGAGACACAATTATTTCCGGAATGGGCGAGTTACATCTGGAAGTCTTGGTTGACCGCATGAAACGCGAATTCGGAGTTGAGGCAAATGTAGGACGTCCGCAAGTCGCGTATAAAGAAACAATTCAGAAGTCGGCAGAAGCTGAAGGAAAATATATTCGTCAGTCTGGAGGCCGAGGACAATACGGACACGTCAAACTTAAGGTTGAACCGCTTGAGAGAGGCGCGGGCTTTGAGTTTGTAAACGCGATTAAGGGAGGCATCATTCCGCAGGAGTTTATTCCTGCAGTGGAAAAAGGAGTCAGAGAATCAGTAACTAAGGGAGTGCTTGCCGGATACCCCGTTGTTGATATAAAAGTTACGCTTTTCGACGGATCTTTCCACGAAGTCGACTCTTCCGAAATCGCTTTTCATATTGCGTCCGCGATGGCGTTTCAGGAAGGCGTCAGAAATGCCAACCCAACGCTTTTGGAGCCTATAATGTCCGTACAAACAATCGTTCCATCGGAATTTTTGGGCGATGTTACCGGTGATTTAAGCTCAAAGCGCGCAAAGATAAACGAAATGGGCGAGCGCGGGCCTTCGCGGGTTGTAAACGCCGATGTTCCTTTGTCAGAAATGTTTGGATACGTTACAAACTTGCGTTCTATGACGCAGGGGCGTGGTTCTTTCAGTATGGAATTTGGGCATTATGCCGAAGTTCCGCAAAACGTTTCTCAAAAAATAATTGAAGGGCGCAAGAAATAATAGTTTTTTCGCTTGATTTTGATTTGATGTATAATAATGCCGATGAAGGCATTTAGATTTTTTATTTTTATAATTGTTGTGGCTTTTTTGGGTTGGGGTATCATTCGCCTTTCCGGAGAACGCAGATCTGTGAGCAAAGAAGTTTTTGAATTAAAAGACGCATCCGAAAATGTGAAAAAAGAAAATGCTGTCATTGCGGACAAGATAGAATGTTTGAAAAATCCCGAAAACCTTGTTAAAGAATTAAAGTCACAAATGAATGTAGTTAAGTCGGGAGAGAAGCTTATAATCGTGGTTCCTCCGCCGGAAGTTTCGAAGGATTCCGGATTTGGAACAACCTTGCCGGAAGGGCAGGAATAATTCAGGCGGTCATCGTTTAGTGGTAGGACGGTTGCTTCCCAAGCAACGGACGGGAGTTCGATTCTCCCTGACCGCACAAAAGAAGTTGAAAGTAGAAAGTTGAAAGTAAAGAAAGACAAAAGAAACAAGATAAAAGAAGAAAAACAAAAGAGTAGAAAGTCGTCTCCCTACGGGAGATCTGCCGTAGGCAGAAAAGTTAAAAGTAACAAGTGAAAAGATAAAAGACAAAAGAAACAAGATAAAAGACGAAAGTAGAAAGTTAAAAGTAACAAGTTTATCTTTTGTCTTTTAACACAGTGTTTTTTTGTGTTATACTTAATAAATAATGTTGCATTGACGATGGTATATGGTATGTGGTATAATAAAGGTCAATAAATTAAATACTATAAAAAATGGATAAAGAAAAAATAGAAGAAATGCTCAAACTGGATTTGTTCAAAGAACTTGGTTTGGGCGATGTAGATAAAGAAACATTAGAAGGTCTTGCCGATGATGCGGCGTATATTATCGTGCGTGGCGCGTGGATGAAAATTTTCGAGGCGTTAAATCCTGACAAGCGCGAAGAATTTTCTAACATGCTTGATTCAACTCCGGAAGACGTTGATGGTATTTTAGCGTTTTTGAAGACGGAGGTACCTGATTACGAAGATATAATAAAGGCTGAAATCGCAAATTATAAATCAATTATGCTCGCAAAATAATTGAAAGATGATTTATGGAAAATCCTGATCAAAAAGGCGCATCGCCCGAACAAGAAAATTCACACGAAGAGCCGGATAAGGAACTCGGGTTTGCTTCCGAAGTTCTTTTGGGTTTTGATGCAAGTAAGCACAAACCGGATCAATTAGATGCTGCGAATTCAAAGGCATGCGCATCAATTCTATCCGGAACGTTAACTAAACGGGATGTATTTGGTGCCACATTCGCTATTGCAAAAAGTAAAGGAATAGATCCGAATAAAGAAGAAAATAGAGAAATAGTCAAAAAACTTTATGACGAATTGCATGGGCGCGTTTTGAGTAGCGATGAAATTGATATTGTTGCCGATTCTTTTTTGACTCAAAAAAGAATTCCGAGCGGTTTTCCTGAAGGAGTAGATCCAACAAAAGAAAATATAGTAGCAGCGTTAAGGAATAAGGCATTTTCAATGTCCGAGATAGAGACTGCGGCGAAAGTTGCGGAGACGAGAAACGAAATGCGTTTGCTTGCCGAAAAAATGAGAATCGCGGATGAGAAATATAATGCTGATAAATCTCCAGAAGCAAAGCTCGAAAATGATAAATCGCGATTAGAGTTACGCGGGCAGAGAGCTGTTTTAGAAGATAAATACAGAGACAAGCTCCGTGAATTTAAAATTTCATATACAAAAACGGAATTAAGCAAGGCGGAAGCCGAAGGGAGAGACAGTGGTTTTGAAAATAAAGTTCAGAAAATCGAAGTTGATTCGATGAAACTTATAAATGCTGAAATGATGCGCTGGCAGGACGAGAGGGTAAAAATGGAAGAGGCTATTGATCCGAAGGGGGGTCGTATTGGCAGATTTTTCAAACGAACAGGCGAGGCTCTCGCGGAAAGTAAGCTTGTCGGCGGATATTTTAAAATGAATAGAAATACTCGCACTGCGCTTACCGCCGCAATTATCGGAGGCGGAATGGCGCTCGCGTTTCCCGGCGTTGTTGCGCTTGGTGTAGGAGGCGCTGGGTTTGTGGGAATCAAAGTAGTAAGAGCTCTTGTTGGCGGAGAGTTTGGTTATCTTCTTTCTAAAAAAATATTTCAACCCCTTGCCGAGAAGGCGCTTAAGCACGATAGAGAAAAGCTTACGGAAAGAACTGAAACAAAGGCGATAGAAGATGTATCGGATGATCTTTTACACGCGGTAGATACAACTTCCGAATTTGAAAGAAATAAAATTTTGAAAGATGTCGCCGACAAAAATATCGCCTTAAGCGAGCAATATCTTTCTAAACTCAAAAAACAAGAAAAATGGTATAAGGCAAACAGGACGCTTGGAACGATACTCGCCGGACTTTTGGGAAGCCGTGTCGGTGTATATGGCGGAGACCTTATTTCCAAGGGCGTTATGAATTTGGCGGATTCCGTTCATTTTCCGTCCGCTCCAATCCACACTCCGGAAGTACATTCTGGAATGTATAAGCAGGATTATGCTCCTCCGAACTCGACAACTGTCGATACGGCAGGCCATCCTTTTATTACTCCGAAAATAAATGTTGAAAGCTCGGCTGATGCCTATGACCCGATGAAGGTTCACGATTCGGACGTGTTGATTCCGAACCCGAAGGCTGCAGTATCTCCACATTTATCATTCGAGAATACCGGAGTAGTGAGCCCAAAAATTAGTATTACTCCGGAAATGATTGACCGCGCAACGGTTGGCAAGGGAGAAGGGATAACGCACGCGATTCAGCGTCAGCTTGAGGTGAATCCGAAGGAATGGGGGTATGAGGGGGATCCGTCGGACGCGTCCGCAGTGCACGCTTGGTCCGGAAAAGAAGCATACAATATCGCCGTAGATAATGAATATATAAATCCGGCGGAAGGAACCGAAGTTCGCGTTCTCGATTTAGGTCCGGAAGGCGAAGAGGGGAACCCTGCTTATGTAATTACGCACGACTCAAACGGCGAAGTATCTGTCCGCGAATTTATTGACGGCAAACCGTCGGGAGGAAACATTCCGCTTGAAAGAACTTATGAATATACGCACGACGTATCTTCCGACGTCTCAAGCGAGTCTGTGGATACAGACGGAACAACGTATAATCTTAAAGATTATTCTTCCGAAGATGTTTCCGATAAATTTGTGATTGACGGCAAGGATAACATAGAAGAAGTGCGGGCAGGTACGGTTTATGGACATCAATCCGATCCGAGTATTCCGATTTTGAACAATGAACCCGAAATCGCGGTAGAGGCGTCTCCGATTTTAGAACACGAGCAAATGATGACTCTTTTTGAAAAGACCGCGAATGATTTGGAACGCAATGCAAAAAGTTTTTCCTCACTTTCTCTTACCGAGCAAGAAAATGTTTTATATAGTCAAGGAATAAGAGATGTTGTCGTTCAATATGAAAATTTGAAAAATATACCCGCGAGTGAATTTTCGGCAGAGGACGCAAAGACTCTTGCAAGGCTGAACACTAACTTTTTTGAACTTGAACAGACGTTTAATGCAAACGAAACGCAATTTATTGATTCAGTGAAGTCTATTACAAAAATGGATGATGCAGGAGTTGATAGATTCTTTAACACAAAAGCGAGCAAGATGTGGGAAGTTTGGAATAAAGATGCCGATGTGAAGGCGGTTAACTTTATGAAATCTATAAATATGTCTCCCAATGAAGTTTCGGGAAATGCTACGATAGGGGAAATACTCCGCGCGAGATTTGTAAACGGTGAGTTTTCAAAAACTCCGATTTTTAATGGCATTACGAAACCGATAGGCCCTGCGGTATAGTTGAAAAAAAATTCCATCAGGATATGTTTTAAGCGGGCTTTGGGCCCGCTTAGGTATGTTAGAAATAAAGAACAGCTTCAACTCTCGATTTTCGTCCTATAGCTACGCCGATGGAAACTGGAATAGGGGGAATTATGTTAATCACCCCATGAAGTTCGTTTTTTTCCTGAAATACGTCATCAGAGAATGGAACCTTGGATATTTCTCCTCCCATCTCAGCCCAAGAGCTGACGGGGACGGTTATCGAACACCTCCAATAATCAAGGGAGGATAGTTCACGGTTTGTATTGTGAAAATATTCACCCATCAGATTTACGATTCCTTCACTACCAATCCACACGCGCGCGCCTATTAAATGGGAATTACCCCAATTTTCGCCCGCAAGCATGTCTATCCGAAAGACATTTTTGTAAATTGATATTCCTGCTGCCGCGATAGCAATAGAAGAGTCCATTTTCCCGAATGCTATGGCGTGAGATTCAACTCCTACCATAGTTACGAGCGGAGTTCGAACAATTCCATCGCCGTAAAAATTCATGGCGATTTCATTGTATCCCGTTCTTACGAACCCATGAGGGATAATCTGGCTCATTAATGACGATGTTGAAACAAGGCACAAAAACAAAAGAATTATCATTTTTTTCATGACAATTCCTCCTTTCTAACTAATTAGATGTATTATTAAAATTACAATTATTTTCTATCTTTTATTCTACTACAAAACGCTCTCTCTGTCAACTCCCTCGGGTAATGTCCACACACATATTGCACTTTTAGAGATAGTCTAAGGACATATGCAAACTATGCCCAAATCAACAAAAGAGGAGAAATACAGATGGATTAAGCCGATAATAGACGGGGAGATGGGTGCAAAAAATATGGCGAGGGTATATTTAAAAAACAATTTGCCCCAAGTCCGATAGTCGGAATGGGGCAAAATTTAATTTGGCCACTTAATATTTTTAAATACCCTTTGTTTTTTTGCAATTACAAAGCTTATTAAGAAGCTAAATATTGTGATCACCACGGATGACATTATTGCTCCTTTTGTTGGGATTCCCAATGACATTGTGTAGACGTATGCTATGAAAAATCTCGATGAGATTCCAGCGATGCTGGGCTTACCCACCTCAAAAATAGAGGTCATTACTATTAACAATGGGAGCATTTTATTTGCAATAAAAATGCCAATGATTACCCAGTTGTACTGCGGTTCACCACCAGAATATGGCCAATATGTCGAAACAACTTTATAAAAGGCCAACCACCCTGAGGCGGCGATTAATATTAAGTACGCATATTTTTTCATGACGCACACTCCTTTATGAATTTTTTAATTATTTTCTATCTTTTATTCTACTACAAAACTCTCTCTCTGTCAACCTGCAATATGATAATATAGAAGTGTGCCTTTATTCGCATTTTCACCGTATTTTGGACAAAAATAGGGTGCGAAAGGTACAATTGGAGAGGCTATGGAAATGGGATTCTGGAAAAAACTTAAAAAACCTTTTTTTGCTATCGCGCCGATGCTCGACGTAACAGACATTGCGTTTCGTGAGATACTCGCGCTATACGGAAAGCCCGATGTTTTTTGGACAGAGTTCGTTTCAGTTGACGGGCTCGTTTCGCGCGGGAAGGAGAAACTTATCCCGCTTCTAAAATTCACACGACGTGAGCGCCCGATAGTCGCGCAAGTTTTCGGCGCAGTGCCGAAACATTTTACGCGCGCTGCGCATATCATATCCGAGCTTGGATTTGACGGAATAGATATAAATATGGGGTGTCCCGACAAAGCGGTTTTAAAACAGGGCGCGGGGTCGGCACTTATTAAAAATCCGGATCTTGCGAAAGAAATAATATTGGCTACTAAAGAAGGCGCGGGGAAAATGCCGGTGTCCGTAAAGACGCGTCTCGGGTATTCGCGCGACACGCTTGACGAATGGCTTCCGGAGCTTCTTTCCGTATGCCCCGCAGTCGTTACGCTTCATGCGCGCACGATGAATGAGATGTCTAAAGTGCCCGCAAGGTGGGAGAGGGTAAAACGCGCGGTAGAAATTAGAAACGATTTGAAGTCCGACACGCTTATAATAGGAAACGGGGATGTTACGACGCGTGCGGAAGGCATGTGCTTCGCGAAACAAACCGGAGCGGATGGTGTTATGATTGGGAGGGGCGCGTTAGGTAACCCGTCTATATTTAATGCGCGAACGAAAAATATTTCAGCAAAAGAAAAGCTCGGGATGCTTATAGAGCACGCGAAGCTTTTCGAAAAATATTTCGGAAACTCGTATATAGATCGTTCTCGCGTCACTAAAAATTTTGATATTATGAAAAAGCACATTAAGGCGTATGTGTCGGGATTCGACGGCGCGAAAGAGTTGCGGGTCTCGCTTATGGGAGCAAATAGCGTTAAAGAAATGAGAGAAATATTAAAGACTGAAAAATACATATAAATTTTATGAAAAGAATCCTTAAAAAACATTTCGGTTTCGATGACTTCCTTCCTTTTCAGGAAGATATTATTGCCGACGTTTTACAAAAGAAAGACGTGCTCGTCGTACTTCCGACGGGCGCGGGAAAATCCCTTTGCTATCAGCTTCCGGCGCTTGAACTCCCCGGAACGGCGCTCGTTATTTCTCCTTTAATCGCGCTTATGAAAGATCAGGTGGAATCTCTTACGAGAAAAGACATCTCGGCGGAATATTTAAACAGTAGTCAGGGAGTAAAAGAATCACGGGAAGTGAAACAGAAAGTGCTTGATGGAAGGGTAAAGCTTTTGTATGTCGCTCCCGAAAGACTTTCGCAGGAAGGATTTACTGATTTTTTGTCAGACATAGGATTATCGTTCGTCGCTGTTGACGAAGCTCATTGTATTTCGGAGTGGGGGCACGATTTCAGACCGGAATATAGAAAGATAGGCGCGCTTCGCGAAACGTTCAAACAAACGCCGTTTATCGCGCTTACCGCAACGGCAACGCGCAAAGTCCGTGAAGATATAAAGAAACAGCTTCATTTTAGTCAGTGCGCGGAACATAGTGGAAGTTTTGACAGAAAAAACCTTAGCTATATCATCAGGCCGAAACAAAACACTTATTATCAGATTCTCGCGTATCTTGAAGACCATCCGAATTATGCAGGGATTGTCTATTGCCATAGCAGAAAGGCGACGGATAAAATGGTTGCGGATTTAATTTCCGATGGAATTGACGCCGTCGCATACCACGCAGGGCTCCCGCAAAAAGAAAGGGCGGAAAATCAGGAGCAATTCCAGCGTGGCGGAGCAAGAGTCATTGTTGCGACAATTGCGTTCGGAATGGGGATAGACAAGCAGAACGTCAGATTTGTTATTCATCACGATTTACCCAAAAACATAGAAGGGTATTATCAGGAGACCGGACGCGCAGGAAGAGACGGATTGCCTTCAGACTGCATTTTATTTTTTAGCTATAGCGACAAAATGAAGCACGAGTTTTTCATAGGGCAGAGCAAAAATTTCGATTGGGCGGCAATCGCGTCTTATCAGCTTGATAAAATGGTTGATTTTTGCACGTCGGGACAATGCCGTAGAAAAATGCTTCTCGCTTATTTCGGTGAGGAATATTCAAAAGAAAACTGCGGTTCATGCGATATATGTGTAGGGGATTTTTAGAGTGGAAAAACCCGTAAATGAGTGATATTATCAAAATATAATCGAATATGAATAAAACACAAAAAATAGCCAAAAAGAAGCACAGAAAGAAAGAGGGGCGCAAGGTTTCGTTGAAGAAGAGATAGGGGAATAGGTAAGAAGGTATATAGAATATCGTATATAGTATATAGGCACAGAAGAATGCATTCAGACATTCAATCATTGATACATTCAATCGAAATTCAAAATTAGATAATTAGAAATTATGAATAAGCTGTGTCAGAACTGTAATGCTGATTTTGAAATCACTCCCGATGATGAGTCTTTTTATCAGAAGATTGATGTTCCTCCGCCGACATTTTGCCCGACGTGCAGATTTGAGCGGAGGCTTTCTTTTTGCGCGGAGAGATATTTATACGGCAATACTTGTTCACTTTGCGGAAAGAAAATAATTTCTACGCACGACACCGGCTCAGAGTATCCGGTTTATTGTTTGGATTGCTACAGAAGCGACAATTGGGATCCGATTTCATATGGAAAAGATTATGATTTTTCAAAACCGTTTTTCCAGCAGTTTAGGGAATTGAAGGCTCGTGTTCCGAGAGCGGAGAGAACGATTCAGGGCGATCAGGCAGGAAATGAATTTTGCAACCGCGCGAGTTATAACAAAGGTTGCTACCTCATAATCAGGGCGAATTATAATGAAAATTCGAGCTACTCGTACAATCTTTGGGAATCAAGAGATTGTATGGATTGCTTCAATGTTCATCAATCCGAACTCGTGTTTGGCAGTATAGACGCGTTCGAATGCTATGGGTCCAAATATCTGCAGGAATGCAGGCAGTGCAGGGATTCATTTTTTCTATTTGATTGCAGAAATTGCTCGAATTGTATCGGATGCGCCAGTCTTTTAAATAAGCAATATTGTATATTCAATGAACAATATTCCAAAGAGGATTATGAAATAAAACTGCGTGATTTTCATCTCAATACGGCAATGGGTGTTGAAAAGATGCGCGCACGTTTTAAAAAATTTGCAATGAATTATCCGCGCAGATCAACGGTTGCTATAAATTGCACGAATTCCTCGGGAAATTGGCTTACAAATTGCAATGATGTGTCCAATTCCTATCAATTACGAGATGTTGAGCATGGAAAGAATTTGTTGTCCATTATTGAGGGTAAAGATTGTATGGATTATTCGTACTGGGGAAGAAATGCGGAGCTTGTGTATGAAACCGCGAATTGCGGATATAATCTCTCAAATATCAGATTCGTTAACGAATCGTGGGAATCGTGCCACGATTTAACGTATTGTGATAATTGTTATTCGTCCTCGTATCTTTTCGGATGTGTGGGGCTTAAGAATAAACAATACTGCATTTTGAACAAACAGTATTCAAAAGAAGAGTATGAAAAATTATTGCCGGAAATAAGAAAACATATGGACGATATGCCGTTTTTGAGTTTTGGAAAAACATATAAATTCGGCGAGTTTTTCCCACCGGAAGCATCATTTTTGCCGTATAACATAAGCGCGGCGCAGGACTATTTTTATCTTTCAAAAGACGAAGCATTAAAGCGGGGATATGTTTGGAAAGAAATTAAGGATAAGGATTATGTTCCGACTAAATCGTGGGAAGATTTACCGGAAGAAATTTCCACAGTAACCGATGATATTTTGAAAGAAATAATACAGTGCGAAACGTGGGATGATAAAGATAATCCAAATATGAAAGAACGATGCAATTGCACAAAGGCTTTCAGAATCGTCCCGCAGGAACTCCAATTTTACAGAAGAATGAATATCCCGCTTCCGAGAAAGTGCTCTAATTGCCGTTATTTTTCGCGTTTGATGCAAAGGAATCCTCTTAAATTGTGGAAACGTAATTGCGCAAAATGTAGTGCGGAAATAATGACATCCTACGCTCCAGAGAGACCGGAAGTCATATATTGTGAACAGTGTTACCAAAATGAAATCAGTTAGACAAAAGACGAAAGTTTAAAGTTAAAAGAAAAAAAACAGAGAAAAATAGTTGCATTCTTACTTTCATCTTTTGTCTTACAACTTTATACTTTTTCCATTCAATCATTGATTCATTCAATCGAAATTCGAAATTAAGTAATTAGAAATTATGAATAAGCCGTGCCAAAATTGTAAAACAGATTTTGAAATCACGCCTGACGATGAAGCTTTTTATCAGAAGATTGACGTTCCTCCACCGACGTTTTGCCCGATGTGCAGATTAGAGCGGAGATTGGCTTTTTTAAACACATTTCGTCTTTATAAACGAGACTGCGATTTATGCAAAAAAAGTGTTGTTTCGCGATATCCGCCTGACGCAAAATACGTAGTTTATTGCGCAAAATGTTGGTGGAGCGATAATTGGAGCCCGTATGATTACGGAAGAGACTATGATTTTTCGCGCCCGTTTTTCGAACAATTTAATGAGTTGTTGCACGAGGCTCCCTTGTCCGCGCTTTCTACAGACATCGCGTCCATTGCCACCTCTCCATATACGAACCACGTAGGGAATCAGAAAAATTCGTATCTTATTTTTCATAGCGACAGGGATGAAAATTGCGCTTATGGCTTTCACCATTTTGACAATAAAGAGGTTTTTGATTGTTCCATAACCTCAGATTCGGAGCTGTGTTTCGATTCAATACACAGTTTTCAAGACAATAAATGTATTGGCGTTGATCACACTACAGAATCTATGGAATGCCTGTTTACCCGCGATGCGGTTGGGTGCCAAAATTGTTTTGCTTCTGCAAATATAAAAAACAAAAAGTACGTCTTCTTTAATGAACAATTATCAAAAGAAGAATATTTTAGAAAGCTATCGGAAATTGATTTAGGTTCATATTCTCAATATATAGCTGTTAAAAAACAAGCCGAAGAAAACAATAAAAAATACCCGTATAAAGGGCTTTATGACAGATTTTGCGTTAATTCAACCGGAAATTATATTTTCAATTCGAAAAATGTGATGGAAGGCTTCGAAACGAGTTTTTCGCAGGATTCAAAATTCTTGTTTTTGGTAAATGATAATCCGTCAAGCGAATCATACGACATTTCAAGCTGGGGAAATAATATGAGCCGTTCTTATGATTCCGTAAACGTTGGAGAAAACATTTCTGGAATAAAATTTTGCTGGGAAAGCGGATTAGGTCAATCCGATGCCGAATATTCGAGATTGTCTAATGGAGGCAAAAATCATTTTGGTTGCGTATCGGTAAACAAAGGAGAGTATTGCATATTGAACAAAAGATATTCAGAGGACGAATTCAATTCTCTTCGCGAAAAAATAATAAAACATATGGACGAAATGCCATATACGGATAAAAAGGGAAATATTTATAAATACGGCGAATTTTTCCCTATGGAATTATCCGACGTTCCATACAACGATTCTTTTGGGAGTTTATTTTTTCCGAAGACAAGAGAGCAGTCGGAAAATGAAGGATTGCGGTGGATAGACAGACCGCAAAAAGAGCACGAGATAACTAAAAATTTCGATGAATTGCCTGATAATATAAAAGACGCGGACGAATCAATCTTAAACGAAGTTATTAAATGTTCCGCCTGCGGTAATGGATTTCGCATAATAGGTATGGAATTTCAGTTTTTAAAAAGAATGAACTTGCCTCTTCCGCGGGAGTGTCCTATGTGTAGGATTATGAAAAAGGTAAACAGGTGGATTGAAAATATCAATTATTGCAAAACAATAGAGCGCGAATGTTCCAAGTGTGGAGTTTCGTTTAGGACTACATTTTTAGAGAAAAATGCTCCGATTATTTATTGCAAAGAATGTTATCAAGCGGAAGTGGCGTAATGCAGTTTTTAGATTTTAGTTTTTAGTTGTTAGAGAAGAATGCAGAAAGATAAAAGACAAAAGTAAAAAGATAAAAGTTTAAAGTTAAAAGAAAAGAAAGAAAAATACCCACATTCGTGCTTTAGTTTTTTCACTTTCATCTTTTGTACTTTCAACTTTTTACTCAGTTATTAAATTAATATTAAGATATGTCGAACATAATTATTAGAAAACCCGTAGAGGAAGATTTGCCGGCGATAGAAAAGATATTATCCGAATGGACTGACGAAAGTGAGGTAAAAAAATATATTGAAAGAATAGGGGGATATATTAAAGATAAAACTGAATTCAATGCTAAATATTGGGTTGCTGTAGATAACGACATCATTGTCGGAATTACCGGTATTTGCGATGTATTGCCAAAAATTGTTGAGTTTGCCAAAACGGAAAAGCCGTGCGAATTAAAGATTTTGTATCTCGAAAAAGATTGTCGCGGTAAGGGTATTGGCAGAACTCTTCTTAGTCTCGTGGAAGAAAAAGCAAAGGATCTCGGATTTACTGAAATAATGGGAAGGAGCGCAGAAAGGTACAGGGATACGGCATACGCATTCTATGAAAAAATGGGATACGAAAATGCAGGCGTTGTTTGTGCCGGAGAAGATAAATCAAAACTGATGAGAGTGATAAGGAAGGAGTTAGGAAATAGAATGTAACAGATCAGTTAAAAGTTCATAAAGTGGCGTAATGCAGTTTGTAGTTATTAGTTTTTAGTTGTTAGTGCAAGCAAATGCATTCAGAAATTTTATCATTAATTCATTCAATCGAAATTCGAAATTAGGTAATTCGAAATTTGTATTTTTCGCTCATGTCATTTTTTCTCGCGCATTCGCTTGATGCTCTGCATAAAAAATTCTTTTGGGGGTCGTCGGGAGTGCTCATTGGAATTGCGCTTGCGAGCTTAGGTTTCGGCGTGACGGCATTCCCGTTCATACTCGTTTTATTTATAGTTCCGCTCGTTTGCTATTTTTTCTCCAAAAAGAAAGGCTTTTTGTTTTTTCCATTCGTGGCATCATTTATATTTTGCGGAGCGTTTTATTCCGGATTTTTTGATATACAGAATAGTAAAATAAATATTCCATTTTCAGATGCCGTTACGATTCAAGGTATTGTGTCAAAATCGCCGGCGTTTTCAGAAAAAAAGCAGGAGATTGCGGTAAAATTATCAGAGCCTTATAGGGGTAATATACTTATTCAGACCGCGAGATTTCCTGTCTTCAAATATGGCGACAAAGTAGAATTTACCGGAGAAATAAAACAGATTCCCGAAAACGGATATGGAAATTATTTAATAAAAGAAGGAATGTATGGAATTTTATCGTTTCCTGAAATTATTTTAATTTCTCATAATAACGGTTCTTTCATTAAATCCGCGCTATTTAAAATAAAAGGAAAAGTCGAGCTCGCAATTAATGCTATTTTGCCGTATAAATCCGCAGCTTTTTTAAAGGGTATATTGCTTGGCAATACAAACGATTTTTCTTCCGAATTTGATGAAGCTATGAAGAAGAGTGGAACTACGCATCTCGTCGCGCTTTCCGGATACAACATAACAATTTTAATTCTTGCCGTAGCATCACTGTTTACGCTTTTTATGACTCCGCGAGGTTCGTTTTTCGCATCGCTGTTTTCGATAGCCGGATTTTCAATAATGACGGGAGGGGAGCCTTCGGTTGCCCGCGCAGGAATCATGGGGGCATCTATTCTTTTCGGGCGCCTATTTGGAAGCGGGGAAAGTATGAAAAATGTTATTTTGCTCTCGGCGCTAATTATGTCTTTATATAATCCCCGAATTTTGATTTTTGATATCGGCTTTCAACTCTCGTTCCTCGCTTTACTCGGCATCGTTTATTTGAAGCCCAAAATAGAACTTTTTTTGAACACAAACGGAGACAAAGGAATATTCTCGTGGAAAGAAAATCTGTTAACTACCGTTTCCGCGCAAATAACGGTTTTGCCAATTTTGCTTTCCAAATTTGGCTTTGTCTCTCTTGCGTCCTTGCCGGCAAATATAGTTCTTTTATCCCTTACGCCGTTTACAATGGCTCTCGGGTTTGTCTCTGTTTTTGTGGAGCTTTCACTGCCTTTTCTTTCGATTATCTCCGGAGTAGTGCTCGGATTCTTGTTACAATGCGAAATAGGAATCATAGAATTTTTTGGTAAAATTAGCGGAGGCGTGTCCCTGAATTTTTCCACTCCAGCCGTGCTATTATATTACACAGCGTTAATCATTTTTTATGGAATCGCGAGAACAATATTACGAAAAAAGAAAACGTCTGAATATTTTTTTCTCAATAACGGCAATATGCCTCGTGTTTGATATTTTTGCAATTGCCGGATTTTTATCCGAAGACACAAACGGAACAGCTCTTTATTTTCTTGACGTAGGGCAAGGCGACAGCGAGCTTATAACTTTTGCGGGCGGAGTAAATATTTTGATAGACGCCGGGCCGGCTAACGGCCGATCAGCGAACGAAATTGGCAACATACTTCCTTTTACAAATAAAAAAATAGATTTAGCGATTTTAACACATCCGGAAATAGACCATTATGGCGGGTTTGCGGATGTTATAAAAAGTATGCCTATAAGATCGCTTGCTCTCGCGAAACTTAAAAGCGACAGCGAATCTTTCGAAGTTTTTGAAGAAGAAATAAATAGCGCAGGCATTACGCGCATCGTTGTTTCCGGAGGCGACAAAATCCATTATCGGGATTCAGTAATAGAAATTTTGTGGCCGAGATACGATAGCGTACAAAAAAATATGAATGACAATAGTATGGTTACTCTTCTAAGGAGCGACGGGGCAAGCGCGCTCTTTTCCGGAGACGTAGGCTTTGCTTCGGAATCCGCAATCGCATCTTTTTTGCCAGAGATAGATATTCTGAAGGTTGCACATCACGGCTCGAAATATTCGAGCGGTAATGATTTTTTAAGCGCAATAAAGCCAAAACTCGCATTTATAGAGGTTGGCAAAAATTCGTATGGACATCCGTCTATGGAGGCGGTCGGTCGTATTTTAGACTCTGGAGCGGAAATATTCAGGACGGATGAATATGGAACGATAAAAGCTGAAATTTCAGGTGGACACATATCTGTTTTTGGCTTGCGATAGCGCTTTTTTGTCTCCGGAGATACAATAAATTATATGGGTAAATATCATATTAAATTGCATTTTTGGCCCGACAAAACATTGCGTACAATCTTTATTGTTTCTGTCGGAATATTTCTCGTATCGCTTATTTTCTCATTTTTTTTCGCTCCGCGTCTCGCAGAGCCGATTGTTTTAAAGTTTGATAATATGCGAGGTATTACTATGTTTGGCGAGTCATCAGGGCTTTTTGGCATATGGCTTGCCGGTTTTTGTATCGCGATTTTAAATTCGGCAATAGGCAATTATCTCTTTTTACGGGAACGTGGTCTCGCTTATCTTTTCTTATCCGTAAACATACTTATAGGGATACTTATTTTTGTAGCTATTGCTCTTGTCGCTTCGATTAATTGAATTATATGAACACAACACTTCTCATTGTCGTCGCAATTATTTTTCTCGTCGGTTTTGGCGCCCTTATTTTTCTTGTGTTGCATTTATCGCGCAAAAAAGATGGAGGGGATTCGGCGCTTTCCATTTTGCAGGGGCAGTTAAACGAAATGAATCGAGCCATTGATTCGAGGATTTACGAGTCCACGCGTTCTATGGAGAGACAGTTTAGCGAGAGCGCAAAAATCGTCCGCGATGTTACAGAAAAACTTACGAAGCTCGACGAGACTAATAAGCAGGTTATCGGTTTCGCGGATCAGCTCCAGTCTTTGCAGGATATACTGAAAAATCCAAAACAAAGAGGCATTTTGGGCGAATATTTTCTTGAAGAAACTCTTAAAAACGTACTTCCTCCAAATTCGTATGAAATGCAGTATAAATTTGCAGACGGAGAAATTGTGGATGCAGTCGTTTTTGTGAAAGAAAAAATTATTCCGATAGACGCGAAGTTCTCGCTCGAAAATTATGAGAGAATTTTGAATGAACGCGACCCCGTTGCGAGAGAGGTCATTGAGAGGCAGTTTAAGGCTGATTTGAAAAATAGAATCGATGAAACATCAAAGTATGTTCGTCCCGAAGAAAACACAATGGACTTCGCTTTTATGTTTATTCCCTCCGAAGCGATTTATTATGATCTTCTTGTGAATAAAGTCGGAGCAGTAAAAGTAAACACGCGTGATATGATTGAGTACGCGTTTAAGGAGAAAAAAGTCATCATTGTTTCTCCTACAAATTTTCTCGCGTATTTGCAGACGGTTTTGCAGGGACTACGCGCATTGAAAATTGAGGAATCCGCAAAAGAAATCAGGCAGAGGGTAGAGGAGCTTGGCAAACATCTATTAAGCTACGAATCGTATATGAAAAAGCTCGGAGGTCATCTCGGGACGACTGTCAGTATGTATAACAGCGCGTATAAAGAATTTGGAAAAATAGACAAAGATGTGATGCGTATAGGCGGAGAAGTTGCGGGCATAAGTCCGGAAGTGATTGAAGGACCGAAGGAATAGTCGAAAGTTAAAAGATGAAAGTAAAAAGACGGGGAAAGGAAGTTAAAAGTAATTAGTTTTTAGAAAATACATTATAACTAAAAACCAACAACTAAAAACTAATAACTGTTTTTGCTCTTGCTTTTTGAATTTTTCTATGATATAGTGCTTTCGTTGAGTTGGGTGTAGATTTCTTGTCTCCAATGCGGTTTACCGAAGCGGAGAAATGCAAGGAATCCCTCCAATCCCCGCCAGTCCGCAAGGGCTGGCGGGGTTCTTTTTATATGGTATCCTTAATGTGCGTGTATTTCAGACGCCCTGAGTGGCTATGGACGCGCACTCGCTCAACATTTAAAAAAATTTGGAGGTCACCGCCATGGCCACTCCGGTCGCCGGAGAGCTTGTTTTTGTACTTCGTATGTTCTCAATATTTTCAAAAATTATCAGTGGAAATCCATTAAAGCGTCTCGAGACGCTCGTTTTTCTCACTAATTCATACGAAGACGAGCTAAGTCGTCTGTCGGATGAAGAATTAAAAGCAAAATCACTCACGTTAAAAGAAAGGGTTCGTAATGATGGTTTTAATGACCAAATAATGCCGGAAGCTTTTGCGCTTGTTCGCGAAGCGTCAAAGCGTACATCAGGTAAGAGACATTACGATGTTCAAATAATAGGAGGCGCCGTGCTTCACGAAGGCAAGATTGCCGAAATGAAGACCGGAGAGGGAAAAACGCTCGTCGCAACGCTTTCCGCGTATCTGAATGCTCTTTCCGGAGAAGGCGTTCATGTCGTTACTGTTAACGACTATCTGGCGAGAAGAGATGCCGTATGGATGGGGCAGATATATCATGCTCTTGGGCTTACTGTTTCATGTATAGTTCACGACACGGCATATTCATATGACCCGTCTTTTGAAATGGAGGAAACCGTAGATAAAGAAAGAGACGAAACGGGAGGTTTCCGCGTCATAGAAAAATTTCTTCGTCCTATTTCGAGAAGGGAAGCGTATCTTGCCGATGTAACATATGGAACAAATCACGAATTCGGATTTGATTATCTGCGCGACAATCTTGTTTTAAATCTTTCCGATCGAGTACAGAGAACTCCGGCATACGCAATTATTGACGAGGTTGACAGTATTTTAATCGACGAAGCGAGAACCCCGCTTATTATAGCCGCGCCCGATGAAGCATCGAGCGATAACTACAAGACGTTTGCGAATATAGTCACGAAGCTTTCGGACGGCGAAGATTATGAAGTTGACGAAAAGCTTCGTACCGTAAATCTGACTGATACCGGCACTGAAAAAGTTGAGCGCGCTCTCGGAATAAAAAATATTTTTGATCCGGATAATTCTCGATTGGTGCATTTCTTAAACGAAAGTTTGAAAGCCAAAACGCTTTTTAAGAAAGACAAGAATTATGTTGTGAAAGACGGCGAGATAATTATCGTCGATGAATTTACCGGTCGGATGCTTCACGGAAGGCGATATTCCGGCGGGCTTCATCAGGCGATAGAGGCTAAAGAAGGAGTTTTTGTAAAAGAGGAAAACAGGACCTACGCGCAGATAACCATACAAAATTATTTCAGATTGTATAAAAAAATAGCAGGTATGACGGGAACGGCGCAGACGTCCGCCGAAGAGTTTCATAAAGTTTACGGATTGGATGTTGTTACCATACCTACAAACAGGCCACTTATAAGAAAAGAATCGCCGGACAGGATTTATAAAACAAAAGATGCAAAATACAAGGCGGTTGCCGAAGAAGTAAAAGAAAGGCACGAAAAAGGTCAGCCTGTGCTTATCGGCACGACGTCAATCGAAAATAATGAAACAATTTCGGCATATCTTGCGACGGCTGGAATTCCGCACGAAGTTTTGAATGCGAAGAACAACGAACGCGAAGGCGCTATTATCGCGCAAGCCGGTCGGATAGGTGCCGTAACTGTCGCGACGAATATGGCTGGACGAGGCGTTGATATTATTCTTGGCGGGAATCCGCCAACAGACGAAGAAATGGAGAAGGTTAAAAATTTGGGAGGATTACACGTAATAGGCACGGAGCGACACGAAGCGCGGAGAATTGATAACCAGCTTCGCGGACGTTCCGGTCGGCAGGGAGATCCGGGTTCATCGCAATTTTTCCTTTCTCTCGAAGACGATTTAGTGAGGATATTCGGCGGAGACCGCGTGAAAAAGCTTATGGACGCGTTCAATCTTCCCGAAGACACGCCGATTGAGGCAAAAATGATTTCAAAGGCGGTTAATCAGGCACAACAGAAAGTTGAGGGCGCTAATTTTGACGCCAGAAAACATCTGCTTGATTTTGACGATGTGTTAAACAAACAGCGCTCGGCAATTTATTCGAGGAGAGAGAAAATTCTTATCGCGGGAGAAAAAGGAGAAATTCTCGGAATTGTGCGCGAAACACTCGAACGGTTTGCGGAAAATGTGCGTCATATTGCCTCGACGCTCAAGGATGCAAATGCGGAAACGGAAGAAAAACGCGCGACCGAGCTCGCTAAAATTGAAGACAAATTAAAAACAATTCCGGAGACAATAGAAAAAGAGCGCGGACAAACTATAGCGAAACATTTTGTAAGGATAATAGATACACTTTGGGTTGAACATCTGGAAAATCTCGAAAGCTTGCGGGATTCGGTGAATATTCGCGCATACGGCCAGCATGAGCCACTTGTAGAATATAGGAGAGAAGCGCACGGGCTTTTTAAAGCGTTGAATAATAATTTTGACGGGCTTGTGTGGAATACCGTTTTTCCGCTTTTTGATATAAGTCTTGATAAAATAGCTGGCAGTGCGAAAAATGAATCCAAAAAACAGATATCTTCGATGAATACCGAACATGTTGGCAGAAACGATCCGTGCCCGTGTGGTGCGAAAAATAGCGACGGGGTGCCCGTAAAATATAAGCGTTGTCATGGTGCGTGACGACGTTTGTCCTGAGCCTGTCGAAGGGTAAAACAATGTCATGGGAGAAGTAAATATATGGATAAATTAAATTTGTGCGAGTTTATTAGATTTTGGTCGCAGTTTTATAATGACTCTAAAAATCTTGACGAAAAATATTATTTCCCGCATATATTACCAATGAATAGGCCATTAAATCCCAATGATTTAGAAAAATTATTTGAATGGAAAAATGGTATGCCATTGTGGCAGTGGCAAAGAATTCAAGAGGTGTTGCAAAAGATAGAGATATCAATACAAGATTAAGCTAATATGGCAACGATTGAAAAATTTGAAGACCTTATTTGTTGGCAAAAATCCAGAGAATTAACCCGCGATGTCTATAATGCTTTCAAAAATTGTAATGACGCGGGTTTTAAAGACCAAATTCAGAGAGCGTCGGTTTCGGTGATGAGTAATATCGCAGAGGGATTTGAAAGCGGAACTACGGCTGGATTTATCAACTATTTATATATTGCAAAAGGGTCGGCTGGTGAAGTTCGCGCGCAGTTGTATGCGGCGTTAGATGTCGGTTATTTAAGTATTGAAACATTTAAGCATTTAAATAATTTAGCAACCGAGTGCTCTAAATTAGTCAGTAGTTTTATTTTGAGAGTGAAAGGCGGGTCAAAAAGAGGCATTCAATTTAAGCAAGTGAAAAAGAAAGATCCAATGGAGGAAATTTTTAAGAATGAATGTCCGGAATTGCACGAAAGATTTTATGGCCAGAAATAATTCTGAATCAATATCATAGTAGTATAATAAAACTTAGGCGAGGCACTATTAAATGTAAAAAATAATATTATGCTCAAATTGGGAAAATACAGGCACTATAAAGGAATGATTGTTGAATTGATTGGTGTCGCGTTACATAGCGAAACTATGGAGAAGATGGCGGTATATATTCACGAGGATCCTATTAAGGGTAAGGGTGCAAATACTATGTGGGTCAGGCCACTTGATATGTTTATGGAAGACGTTGAAATTGACGGGAAAAAGATGCCGAGGTTTGAATATATAGGAGAAGAAAGTTAAAAGTTTATAAAGTAGAAAGTAATGCAAATTTCGATTTACCTAATTTCGAATTTCGATTGAATGAGTTAATGATTAAATGAAGGAAGTTAAATAACTATTAACAGGATGACGATTAACAACAATCGACTGTTAACAAAATAATAAAACAATATACAAAAGACAAAAATACGAAATACTAATATGAAAAAAGGAGAAGACTATACCGGAGTAACTGTTGTATATCTTTGTCATGACGGAAAGGCAAATGTGTTGTTGGCAAAAAGAAGCGCAAATTGTCGTGATGAGCATAATGCATGGGATATAGGAGCTGGCGCGCTTGAGTTTGGTGATACCGTCGAAAATACATTAAAAAAAGAAATTAAAGAAGAATATTGCACGGATGTTTTAGATTACGAATTTTTGGGATATAGGGATGTTCATAGGGAGCACGATGGCAAGAGGACTCACTGGATAGCGCTTGATTTTAAGGTGTTTATCAACAGAGAGAAGGTAAAAAATGGAGAGCCTCATAAATTTGAAGATGTAAAATGGTTCACCTTTGACACGCTACCAACACCGTTACATTCCCAATTGCCCAAGTTTTTCGAATTATATAAAGATAAAATATAGTGGCGGGTTATTTTTAAATATAAAATAATAGTCTTATGGATAATGAAATACAAAAGAAAATAGTAAAAGCTGGGTTTGGTGTTATGGTAATGCGTGACGGGAAAATATTGCTCGGAAGGCGTCATTCTGACGCCGAAAAGGCGAGCTCGGAGTTGCGAGGAGAAGGAACGTGGACAATGCCCGGCGGGAAGATGGATTTTGGCGAATCTTTCGAAGACGGAGCTAAACGTGAAGTGCTCGAAGAAACAGGACTTCATTTGGATGAAATAAAAGTGTTTTGCGTGAATAATTGCAAAAATGAACACGCGCATTTTGTGACCGTAGGACTTTTTTCGGATAAATTCTCCGGAGAGCCACAAATTATGGAACCGGATGAGATAGTCGAATGGTGTTGGTTTGATGTTGACGATTTGCCAAGCCCTATGTATTTTCCGAGTGCAATGATGGTTGAAAACTATAAGAAAAATTTATTTTATATTCCATAAATAATTTTAAAACTATGACGGTAGAGAAAATAAGTCTTGAAAACGCAAAAGAAAATAAACTTTTTTATTTCGTCGCAAACGCGGTTATTTATCGTGAGAGCGACGGGAGAAGTTTGATTTTAAAAAGAAGCGAAACGGAAAAAGTGCATCCGGGGAAATATTGTGTTCCGGGCGGAAAGCTTGAGTGGAAAGACCTTGATTTATCGAAGCCAACGAGAATGAATGGCGATGTTTTTGATTTTGAAAACGCCGTCGAAGAACTTTTGAAACGAGAAATAAAGGAAGAGGCAGGAGTGGAGATAAAAGACGAGTTTGTTTATATAAATAGCGTTGCGTTTGTGCGTCCTGACGGGATTCCTGTAGTTCTTATAAAACTTGCTGTGAAATACAAATCCGGCGAAGTTCGCCCTGAAGAGGGCGCATTTACCGATTTCGCGTGGGTAAATGAAGAAGAGATTAAAAACTACGATTGTGTTAAGGGAATTCAGGAGGAGATAGGAATAGCCGTAGGTATATTCAAAAGAAAGTAAATGGTATATAGAATGTTGTATATAGTATGCAGGAGAAATAATTTCTAATTACTTAATTTCGAATTTCGATTGAATGTATTAATGATTGAATGGGAGAAATATAAAGTTGTCTGCCTACGGCAGATCTCCCGTAGGGAGAAAAGATGAAAGTTTAAAGTAAAAATGCAAATTTCTAAATACGTAAGTTAAAAGAGAAAAGAAGAAAGACAAAAATACGAAATACTAATATGAAAAAAGTTTTTACATTGTGTCTAATCAGGCGGGGTAATGAAATTTTACTCGGGATGAAAAAGGTCCGTTTCGGCGCTGGCAGGTGGAATGGATTTGGCGGAAAGGTAGAGGAAAACGAAACAGTTGAAGAAACGTGTGTCCGCGAGATGCTTGAAGAATCCGGAATAAAGATTTTATCTTATGAAAAACGAGGAGTGCTTGAATTCGAATCAAAAAATAGAGAAGGGGAAACTCTCGAGATGCACATCTTTTATTCGGACAAATTTGAGGGCGAGCCGGTTGAATCTGACGAAATGGCGCCAAAATGGTTTAATATTGCGGAAATTCCATTTTCCGATATGTGGCCGAGCGATATATATTGGATGTCGCTTTTTCTCGCGGGAAAGAAATTTAGAGGCAAATTTTTGTTTGGCGATGATGATGTAGTGCTGGAACATACGTTGGAAGAAGAAAAGATGAGTATATAGAATATTGTATATAGTATGTAGAAAAAAATACGGTAAATTTCGATTTATCTAATTTCGAATTTCGATTGAATGAATTAATAATCGAATGAAAGAAGTTAAAAGATAAAAGAACAAATGACGATTAATAGGATTAACGATTAACAAAAAGAGACTTTTGACAGGATGAGAGAAATAACAAGACGAAAGAGAAAAGTAAAAAGTTAAAAGAAGAAATAACGATTAACAGGATACAACAATATTTCAAGAAGAAATAAATCTCCCATTTGCGGAGATTTTTTCTTGTTTATTTGCATAATTTCATTGCGGTATATAAGTTTTCCACAGGCGCTTGCAGAAAGCGCCCGATTGTGTTATATTGTGAACTCAATTCACTTTTGTCCTTTTACATAAGAAAGAGGAATAGTATGGAAAAGAAAGCTAGAATAACCGTAGCGGTGGTAGGTGTGGAACAAGCGAATCAAAAACCACCTACAGTAAAAAGATGTAAATGTAAACATAAGAAACACTGTTGCGGTGGCGTTAAGTGCAAATGGCGTTTCAGATAATAAAAGGACAAAACATTTTACAAAACAGGCGCCCGGTTTATAATCGGGTGCTTTAATTTTTATGGTTTTTGGGGTAATATAAGGCATATGTTCGATATTATTACGATCGGGACGATTGTCAGGGAAGTGTTTATTCAGGCTCCGGCGTTTAAGACTGTTACGAACTCCGGACTTATAAAGAAGATAGGAATTGACGCCCCAGAAGCGGGGTGTTTTGCGTTAGGCTCAAAACTCTCGATAGAAAGGCCTATTTTTGCAGGCGGAGGCGGGGCGCACAATACCGCTATTACATTTGCTCGGCAGGGCTTTAAAACCGGAATAGCGGGTGTCTTGGGGGACGATGTCGCCGGCAGGGAAATATTATCAAGCCTGAAATCCGAAAACATCAGCGCCTTTATTGAAATAGACAAAAAGCTTGGCACGGGTTATTCCGTTACGCTCGTTTTTCCGGACGGGGAACGGGCTATTTTTACATATCGCGCAGGAGGAAGCGATATACGCGAAAAGAATATTACATTTCCCAAGATGCGCGCCGATTGGGCGTATATTTCAACGGGTGATATTCCAATAAGCGCGATGAAAGAAATCGTTTCAAAGTTTAAAAAATCAGGAACGCGTGTTGCCATTAATCCATCCGCATCATATTTAAAATTGAAGAAAGCCGACATCGAACAGCTTTTCGGAATGGTAGGCGTTGTCATATTAAACCGCGATGAGGCGTCGATCTTAACCGGCATTCCGCGCCGAGACGAAAAGAAAATTTTTAAAGAATTCGACCATATTGTAGACGGCATTGCCGTTATGACCGATGGGAAAAACGGAGTATCCGCCTCTGACGGAGAATATATTTATCGCGCAGGAATATTTCAGGAAAAGAAAGTTGTTGACAGGACGGGCGCCGGAGACGCGTTCGCTTCCGGATTTATTGCCGGACTTATCAGGAAAAACGATATCGGATACGCGCTACGCGTCGGGTCTGCAAACGCTACGTCGGTAATCGAGCACTTCGGAGCTACGGAAGGCGCGCTTACTGCGCGTGATATCGAAAAACCGAGATGGCAGGAGCTTGATTCGGATATCGAATCAGTATAGACGTTCTGAAGTATGGATCATATTGAAAAGCTTGCGAAAATTTTAAGAACGGACAAATCTTTTTTGGAAAAAGCCGAACGCAGGCTTTCTTTAATTTCCGGTAAAAATGGAATTTTTAAAAATATCGCCGATAATAACGATGCAAAAATGGCTGACAGGCTGTCCGCATTGGGACTCTCTTTTTCTGCGGATGCCCATAGCATATATAACGCGCTTATTTCAAAGATAGACGCTGACGATAAAAAAATCTCCGAAGCTCTGAACTTTCCAAAATCCGGAGACTGCGAAGATTGTTCTCATTTGCTTAAACGCGCGCTTGATGTCGCCGGCAATCCAAAAGGATTTTTTATCAAAGAAGAGAAGGCCCGAGAATTTTTGCGCAACGAACCCCCGAAGGAAATTATGAAATTTCTTGGATATGATTCGGTTGATGAAATGTTATGCAGAGAAGACTTGTTTGAAATAATGAGCGCGCTTCGCTTTATTGAAAGCGCGGAGTGGCTTAACGGCGTTTTTTTTAAGCAATATGAATCTCTTTCTCCGGACGACTTTGAAGAACGTGAAGTGCGTGCGCTTGCCATACCTTCAAAATGGAATGGCGTAGCGGAGAAATTTGTAAAGAAAAAATGGCACAATATCAGCCATTTAAAAGAAATGGGAGTGATTTTTATTATTCCGGTTTCGCTCGGTATTTCCGGCGAGCTTTTGAGAATGATCAGTTTGATATTTCACTATATTCACGAGGTGCCGTTTTATTCCGACATATTCAGAGAAATTGCCAAAGTTCCCGCGACTTTTTCTTCAAACTTCGTGTCGCTTCTCCGCGGAGATGTTCCGGAAATGCATACTCAAAACGGGGAAAAATCCGTATGGCTCGTCGTTCAAAGATATCTCGCCAAAGATGACGAAAATGACCCGCGACTTTTTGTACCGCGCGTGAATCCGGAGGCGCTTCATTGGATGAGAGCGGAGAAGGATCTGATTGCATTTGGAAACAGCATAGATGGTCTTGGAGACGATCTTGAATTTTGGGCGGATCTCGACTGGGTTGGCGGGTATTTCAGCTCCAATAAGGAGAAAGATGCGCTTGTAAGTTTTAATCTTGTCGATACCGTAATGTCTCTTGTAAAACAGAAGGAGCTTATAAAATATCTTTATCATCATGGTGAGGCATTGTGGAACAAAATATTTATGGAATATTTTAGCGAAGAAGAACTCGAACGGTATATGAAAGATTATTTATTAAAGGGATATTTTGAAATGTAAGATAGGTATAATACTAATATACGAATTTATGCGAATGATACGAATGAATAGACACAATGCTAATATACGAATTTATACGAATGATACGAATAGAATAAGTGCGATGCTAATATACTAATGCATTCGAATGATACGAATAAAGTGGTGCGATGCTGATATAATAAAAATATGGAATCATTATTAAAAACAATAAAAAATGCGGAGAGGCAAAAAATTGCCATAGGGCATTTTAATGTTTCAACGCTTGAACAGATTAAGGCTATCGCGAATGTATCAGTGAAATTGAATTTTCCTATTATTGTAGGCGTTTCCGAAAGCGAGCGGGATTTTATTGGGGTCAGTGAAATAGCATCTCTCGTCAAAATTTATCGCAAAAACGGAGCAAAACTTTTTTTAAACGCCGATCATACACGTTCGATTGAAGGAGTAGAACGCGTGGCGAAGGCCGGATTTGATTCGATAATTTTTGACGGAGCCAATCTATCTTTTAGTGAAAATATTCGAATGACAAAGGAAGCCGTTCGCGTTCTAAAAAAGCGCGCTCCTTTCGGGGAAAAACCGATTTTAGAAGCCGAACTCGGATATATAGGCACTTCGTCAAAGATGCTTGATGAGATTCCAGATGGAGTGGCGGTTCATGAAGCGCATTTTACGACTCCGGAAGAGGCGAGAGAATTTGTAAAAAAGACGGGGATTGATATGCTCGCTCCGGCGGTAGGCAATTTACACGGTATGCTTAAAAACTCGCCGAATCCGAAACTCGACATAGAAAGAATCTCAAAAATCCGTGCGTCGGCAGGCGTGCCGTTGGTTTTGCACGGCGGTTCCGGAATTTCGGATGATGATTTTAAAAAAGCAATTTCCGCCGGCGTTTCAATAATACATATTTCGACAGAGTTGCGTGTTTTGTGGCGCAATAGCATAGAAAAATCTTTTACAAATTCAAATCAAGAAGTTGCTCCTTATAAATTGCTTTCCCCAGTCGTTTCCGATATGGAAGAGCTCATTTTAAAAAGAGTCAGCCTTTTTAAACAAACTTGTCTTTAGCGGATTTTTGGATAATAATTTTTGTACTTGTGAACGTCAGCATCAGTGTTATTGATTTATAAATCATATGGATACGAATAATATAAAAAAGATTATTGTTGAAATCAGGGCCGGGGCGGGCCGCCTCCAGCTTACAGCAAACAATTCGGCGAGCCTCGCCCCGGTGTGTAAAAAAATGGAATAAAATATTATGAATGTTGAAAATATAAAAAAGATTATTGTTGAAATCAGGGCCGGGGCGGGCCGCCTCCAGCTTACAGCAAACAATTCGGCGAGCCTCGCCCCGGTGTGTAAAAAAATGGAATAAAATATTATGAATGTTGAAAATATAAAAAAGATTATTGTTGAAATCAGAGCCGGGGCGGGTGGAGATGAGGCGTCGATTTTTGCCGGAGATTTGGCGAGAATGTATCAGAGATATGCCGTAAAGCGCGGATGGGGATTTGGTATAGTTGACGCGTCCGAATCCGGCGCGCAGGGGTATAAAACCTTTGTCGCAGAAATAAAAGGCGAGGGGGTATATAACGATATGAAACAGGAATCAGGAGTTCACCGCGTTCAGCGCGTGCCTGTTACGGAACGTCAGGGAAGGATTCACACATCAACGGCGTCCGTTGCCATTTTGCCTATCGTGGAAGCAAAGGAGGTTGATATAAAAGAAAGCGATTTGGAAATAACTTTTTGCCGTTCAGGCGGTCCCGGAGGGCAAAATGTAAATAAAGTTGAAACTGCCGTGCGGATTACCCATAAGCCCACAGGAATAGTCATTTCTTCGCGAGAGGAAAGGACACAGCACGCAAACAGGGAAAAGGCTATGGAAATACTCCGAGCAAAACTTTTTGAGATAACTCGAGAGCAAGCTGTCGGGTCCGTTGACCAGATACGAAAAGAGCAGATAGGCTCCGCAGACCGTTCGGAAAAGATAAGGACGTATAATTTCCCCGAAGACAGGATAACCGATCACAGAATGGGCAAAAAATTCTACGGGGTGGAGAAGACCTTAGAGGGGGATATGGATAAGATAATTAAGACTGCGAGAGAAATGAAATAAAACCGCGATTGACCATCGCGGTTTTTTATTGTATAATAACCAACAGATAACCTTGAAAGGAGGTGAATGAAAGATGGGAAAGCAATTGGAGCTTTTTGAAGAAGAAGAGGGGTTCATTTTCTTTATTCTTCAAAAGAGTGAAATTGCCAGAGATTTTTTCTCGCAGGATAAAGTCTTTGATAATTTCGCAGTTATAGCTGCATTTATTAAAAAAAGAATGCAGTTCTTAAAAAGAGACAATGTATTCTTCGTTAACACAGACGGAGATATAATTGTCGTATTGCTGAGGTGGATTGGAGGAGCTTTGCAATGGGAAATCGATACCAGTAGTTATGGAATGGCGTCTGTTTTCCGGCGAGGGACGCGGATTTTCGCCCCGCTTCGGTCGTCTGTAAAAAAATAGCTCTCGTAAACGAAACACGTTCACGAGAGCTTGCTGTTTTTATATGCCTTACTTTATGAGTGCGATATCTTCCTCAAACTCGTTTGCTTTCTGGACTACCGGATCGCCGTACCAGAAGCGGTATGTGTACCAGTTTCCTCCGGCATAATATTTTGCGGCGGCGCATCGCTCGAGGAGGGTCTGATAAGCTACAAGTTTCTGATTGTCGTTAGCGTACGACTTACAGCTTGCCGAAGACAGAAGGTCTCGCATGTATACTCCCGTTGCCGCAAATGCGTCGGAGTTATTCCATGGGTTAGGAGGATTACTGCCCGTTACTTTTGATATCGCATTTTCATATATTTTCCACGTTGACGGAATAAACTGCGCTGGGCCCATAGCGCCTCCGTATGAACCGTGGCTATTCGCGCAAGATACTTTTACTGATTCGGATGACGGATTTATTCCGAGTCTGCTCAATAAATCAAGAAAATACGGCTTGTCTCTTGTCGGGTGCATAGCAGTTTCATACGAGCACCTCCCGACATTTTTACCAAGCAACGATTCTCTGTGCAAAATTGCGAGAATAAGAGCGGCGCGCACGCCAGTTGCGCTTTCGGCAAGCTTTGCAAAATCATAGGCTTTTTCGAAAGTCAGCTCTCCGCCTCCCAAGAGTTCGAAGATTCTTGTTCTTATTTCCGCGGCGCTTGCCTGCGTTTTTTCCAAAATCTTTTTGTATTCGGATTCTTTTCCTTGAGTTTCTTTCAACAACGAATTTTTCTGGTTTTGCGTCGATTGCACGCTGTATTTTTGCGATTGCTGAATCGCACGCAGATTTTCAACATCTTCTTTTTCGAGCGAAAGCTCTTCTTTTTGTTCAAGCAGATCTTGTCTAAGTTTTGTTATATTTTCGAGCGATATGCGGAGATTGTCTTGTACGAGCGCTATGTCGTTTAATGTGCCAAAGAAATCAGAAAGCTTGTCGTTCGCAAAAAGAATTGTCATCAAATTTTGATTGTCGGCCTCATAGACGCTTTGAATCGCTTCGCCGAGGGCATCTTTGTGCGTATCTATCTTGTTTTCCGTGCGGTTTATCTGTTTTTGAGTTTCCGTTATCTGGTCATTTAGTTTTTCCAAATTTACGTTTACCGCTTGTATTTGTAAATTCAATTTTTGAATTTTTGCGTTTAATGTATATATTTCGTTTTTTAAAGTGTTTCCGGCTTTTTTATATTCATCTATAGTTTTTTGCGTTTCTTCTATTTGCGCTTCGTATTCAGCAAGCTGTCGCTCGAGTTCGGCGCGTTCGTCCTGCATATTCTGGGCCGTAACCTCGGTTTCTTCGGCCGACACGAAAATATTCAAAGGGGCATTTACGGAGCCCGATGAAAATACGAAAACCACAGCTAAAACGGCAGAAATTTTGAAAATAGATTTATAAGGAATACGTACATATTCCTTCTTCCGTGAAATAATCGGTTTATATCTCGGATTTTTTATAACATCACAAACTATGCGCCGTTTTTCTGCATCCATATCAATCAAGTATACAATACTTTGTGTTTTCTGAAAAAACATCGCCACTATTTTTAAATAGTGGCGATGAAATTAAACGGGATTCGTTATTTCTGAATTATTTCTTTTCTTTGTTTTCTGTTGAAGCTGACTCTGGGGTTTTCTCCGATTCCGTTGCGGTGGTGGACGGAACTTCAGCTACAGGGGCAATTTCCTCTTCTTCTTTTTCCGTAACTGCCGCGAGAACGGTATCTTCGGCGATAAGAATCCGGACTTCTTTTGGAACGGTTATGTCTTTTATTTCGATTGACTGGCCCGGTTCCGTGAGAGAAGTTATATCAACTATAAATGAATGGGGGATGCTGTTCGGGAAAGTTTCTACTTCTATTTCTTGAACTAATTTCATAAGTATAAATCCGTTTTTGACTGCCATATCCGTGCCCGTATATTCTACCGGAACAGAAACTGTTATTTTTTCATCTTTCTTTACTGCGCGAAACGCGGCAGACATAAACATATTCGAAAGACTGTTAAATTGCGTTTCGGAAATAAGCACGGATTGTTTTTCTTTGCCGTCAATCGTAAGCATAATGACGGTGTTTTCTCCGGCTTTGTCGTATACCTTTTTGAATTCTTTCGCCGGCACAGAAAGATGGCGATTTTCCGTTCCATGTCCGAAAAGTTCGGATGGAATAAATCCTTCCGCCCGTACCCTCTTTGATTTTTTTCCGAGAATAACTCTCGTTTGTGCATTAAGTTCCATAAATACAGTTTTTATTTTTTGGTTGTTAGTTTTTAGTTAAATATATAACAGATGGCTGACGCTTTATTTTTTTGATACTGCCTTGACTCTTTTAACGGATTTTTTCACCGCTTTCGGTTTCGCTTTAGATTGGCGCGCTTTGAAACGTTCTACGCGTCCGGCGGTATCGATAAGCTGTTGCGAACCTGTGTAAAACGGATGGCATTTACTGCAGATTTCAACTTTTATTTCTTTTTTTGTCGCGCCTATCGTCATTTTGTTACCGCAAGCGCACGTTATTTTGGCTTCTGTATGGTATTCCGGATGAAGATTTTTTTTCATATTTTTTAATATAAAACGCCCAACCGAACAGCGTTTTCGTATATTTTTATGGAAGAAGCATAGCATCCAATTTTCCTCTTGACAAGTGTTCCTGCTCTTCTCTATACTTTAACCTGCTGTGAAAAAGGAAAGTTTTTTGTCAATTTAATAGTTAAAACAGCGAAAAAATAAAGAAATTTTTTAGTTGTCCCAATTTGTTTTTTTGAGGATTTGATCCTGGTCCAGGATGAACGCTGGCGGCGTGGATAAGGCATGCAAGTCGAACGCCCAGCCCCAGTTCACTGAGTACATTTTTTTGAACAAAGAATGTTAATATTACAAACTTTGTATTTAGGAAATTGTTTTCAGTGAACTGGAGCTGGGAGTGGCGAACGAGCTAGTAACACCTTAGTACATACCCCAGAGTCGGGCATAATTCGCCGAAAGGCGAACTAATTCCCGATGGTCCCATCCCCAGTTCACTGAGTACATTTTTTTGAACAAAGAATGTTAATATTACAAACTTTGTATTTAGGAAATTGTTTTCAGTGAACTGGAGATGGGTAAAGACGCAAGTTGCTTTGGGAGTGGCTTAGGTCCGATCAGTTAGTTGGTAGGGTAATGGCCTACCAAGACTACGACCGGTAGGGGAGGTGAGAGCCTGTTCCCCAGCGAGGAAACTGAGATACGGTTCCTACTCCTACGGGAGGCAGCAGTCGAGAATATTCCACAATGGGCGAAAGCCTGATGGAGCGACGCCGCGTGTAGGATGAAGCATTTAGGTGTGTAAACTACTTTTCCGCCGGAGAAAGTCGCAAGACTGATAGTACGGCGGGAATAAGTGGCTGCAAACTTCGTGCCAGCAGCCGCGGTAATACGAAGGCCACAAGCGTTATCCGGATTTATTGGGCGTAAAGGGCGCGTAGGGGGCATGATAAGTCTGCGGTTAAATCTCGGGGCTCAACTCCGAAACTGCCGTGGAAACTATCATACTAGAGGGCGTTAGAGGCAGATGGAACGCACGGTGTAGGGGTGGAATCCGTTGATATCGTGCGGAACACCAAAGGCGAAGGCATTCTGCTGGGACGTTCCTGACCCTGAGGCGCGAAAGCGTGGGGAGCAAAAAGGATTAGACTTGCTCGATAATTCATTTTCAAGAACCAACCTCGATTTTCTCCAGCGGAAAATCGGGTTTGCACTCTCAGTGAAAAACTTTTGTTTTACAAAAGACCAATCTTTTTCACTTCCGAGAGCTTCTTGAAAAATGTATTGTCTCGCGTATTGAAGAATACGCGGAGTGGAAGGGTACCATTGAGCATTAGTCCCCTCCGGAAAGTCGTCCGGGGGATAATCTGGCTATATGCTGGAAAATCTGAGAATCCGAGAGTACTCATTGTTGAGTGAAAATCTTTTCGGTGCAGACAATCAGCAGGCAACAATTTTATTATGTTGATAGGAAAATTGATCAATCGATCAAGCAATGATCTTGTATAGAAGCAATGATAAGCAATCGATGAGATCAAAATTGAGAAATTCTTCGAATCGTCTATACAATGATTCAAGAATAATTTTCTATAGTAAATTTGGAGCCTCAGAGACTATACGCCAGACTCGTCATTATGATGAGAAGATATAGGCCGAACTCTATGGCGACATAGAGAGATGAATAGAAATATTTCATCCCATAACAGAGCTTGCAATTATTAGATTTTTATTTCGATTAGTTTCGAAATTCAAAATTAGAAATTGCAATTTTGTTATGCAGTAACAAAATTGTAGATACCCTTGTAGTCCACGCCCTAAACGATGCAGATTAGCTGTCTCGAGTATCGACCCTCGGGGTGGCGTAGCTAACGCGTTAAATCTGCCGCCTGGGAAGTACGAGCGCAAGCTTAAAACTCAAAGGAATAGACGGGGACTCGCACAAGCGGTGGGGCATGTGGTTTAATTCGATGGTAAACGAGACACCTCACCAGGGCTTGAAATCCCGACGAAGACAGTCCGAAAGGATTGTTGTCCGCAAGGACGGCGGGACAGGTGCTGCATGGTTGTCGTCAGCTCGTGCCGTGAGGTGTTCCCTTAAGTGGGGTAACGAGCGCAACCCTTCTCCCGTGTTATATGTGTCACGGGATACTGCCGTCTTATAGACGGAGGAAGGCGAGGACGACGTCAAATCAGCATGGCCCTTTGACGCCCTGGGCTACACACATGCTACAATGGCGGAAACAATGGGTTGCCAAGTCGTAAGACGGAGCTAATCCCATCAAAAACCGCCCCAGTTCGGATTGAGGGCTGCAACTCGCCCTCATGAAGTTGGAATCGCTAGTAATCGCGGATCAGCACGCCGCGGTGAATACGTTCTCGAGTCCTGTACTCACCGCCCGTCACGTCAGGGGAGCCGGGAGTGGGTGAAAACTCCAACAGGGGTTCAGCCTAAGCTCGGTGACACGGACGAAGTCGTAACAAGGCACGGGTAGCGGAAGCTGTTCGTGGATTAATTAATTTAGTCGATTACACATCGCCGAAAGCAATCCGCTTTTTATTTGGAAATCTATTTTCAAATGGCGGATAACTTTCAGCGGTTTGTAATACCGTGCGCAAGCACGGTACCAAAAAAAGTTGCCGGATCTTTTTAAACACCGGTGAAATTGGGGCAGCTAAAAAGTTTCTTTTAATAAAAACCCGCACATATAATAAAAAGTGCGGGTTTTTATTTTTTGGTGTATGATGGCTATTGATGGAAGATATAAATAAAAAAATAAATATTTTACTTATTGAGGATGAGCCTCTTTTGGGAGATCTTCTCAAAAAGAGACTCGAAAAGGAGGGGTTTGGCGTTGTGCATCAAAAAAATGGACTCGACGGTCTTGAATATTTAAAGGCCAATAAGCCTGATCTTATTTTACTTGATATTATTCTCCCGAAGCTCTCAGGATTTGAATTAATGGAAAAGATTCAATCTGATTCTCAGTATCATCCGGCTCCAATTGTTATTATTTCAAATCTCGGGCAAGACACTGATATCGAAAGAGGGCAGGCTCTTGGAGCTATTGGATATTTTGTAAAAGCGCGCGTTTCTATGGAGGATCTGGTTTCAAAAGTTAAAGACTTTCTTCTGGCGGAATAGGACACGTGTTATGCGACAATTTTAGTTATGCACACCTCTTTTTTTCTATGAGATGGTATTGTATAATAGTTAAAAGCGTATTATTTTAATATTGAGAACAAAAGGTCTTATCTCATTTATATGGTAAAAATTAAAAAACAAAAGAAGGGTTTTACTCTTATAGAACTACTTGTCGTTATCGCTATTCTTGCTGTTTTAGCAACAGCTGTTGTCGTTATACTTAATCCAGCAGAGCTTGTAAAACAGGGGCGTGATTCCACGAGAATTTCTGACCTCGCGGCATTGCATAGCGCGATAGCGCTTTATTTGGCTGATGTTTCCGGAGCTGATATTCCGTCTACCGAAAATTGTACCGCCGCGTTGTCTGAGCCACCGACCTCATTTACGTGCGATGCCATTTCAACTTCGACAGGAGTTACTGGAAGCGGATGGGTGCCGATAAATTTTGGCGCAATTTCAGCCGGATCGCCTCTCTCAAGGCTTCCGATAGATCCAATAAACAATACCACTTATGCATACGCATTTCAGGGAAATGCCACTTATGATACGTTTGAAATTGATGCCAATATGGAAAGCACGAAATATTCTACCGCGACGACTACTAGCGTTGAATTGAATGATAGAGATGGGGGAAACGATGACACTTATTACGAGATAGGAAATGATCCCGGACTTGATTTGTAAAAAACATTTGTGATTTCTATCCCGCCCCCCCCTCTGAGGGGGCGCGGTTTTTTTATATTCGCCGTGTTATATAATTCTTATATGCATAACATTGTCCCGTTAATTTCAGCGCTTTTTATTTTGCTCGCATTTTTTATGCAGATTTTCGGATTGAATAAGGAAAACAAAGAACGGAAATTTTCTAAAGAGATTATTGGGAAGGTATTTTTATTTTGTTCCGTATCTTTTATCATCGGATACTATTTTTGGATAGTAATTGCTCAATATTTTGCATGGAAATCTGCCGGTCCGCCCGCGAGTTTTCTTGTTCCCCCTTATCTTGGAATAGGATATGTTTTCTATTATCACTTTATGCGCTTCCTTTTGTTCTATTGTTTTTCGGCGCTCGTCGCTGTCGCAGTATTTTTTGGCGGAACGTATTTAAATAAACGCGCCCGCGGATGTTTTTTTGAACCGGATGAATTGTATTTCGCTGCGCTTGCGATTTTTTTGCTTGGGTATCCCGCGTGGAATTATTTATGGATTCATTATGTTGCGTGCGTATTTTTGCTGGCAGTTGTCTTTTCAATCATCCAAAGGATTCATAGTCGTTCCGGTAAGGAGCGAACATCACTTTATTTGTTTTGGCTACCGCTCGCAATTATTGGTATACTAATTAAGTTGGTAGTTGTTAGTTTTTAGTTGTCGGAGAAGAAGGCAGAAAGACAAAAGTGAAAAGTAGAAAGATAAAAGAGGAGAGGATAGCATAGAATTCAGACCGTTCTTCGTCTTTTAACTTTATACTTCTTCCATTCAATCGAAATTAATATTACGCCATTTTCCATTTTGATTTTTTAACTTTCAATTTTTATGATTTCACTTCCATCGCAACAAATTAAAGAAATGCTCATTTCCGCGAGCGTGATAGATACGGCGACTTTTGACGCGGTAAAAGACGAAGCCGACAGAAAAAGGCAGAACGTCGTAGACATTCTTGTTTCAAAGGGACTTATAAGTAAAGAATTCTTCTTCAATTTGCTCGCAAAAACTCTCGGTTTTGAAAGGGTTAATCTCGGTACTCAAAAGATAGACGAAGTTGTAATGAATCTTATACCGGAAGAGGTCGCGAGACAGAGAAAAATAATACTTTTCAAAAAAGAAGACGATGGATCTTATGCTGTGGCGATGGATAACCCGACAGACCTTGAGGCGATTGATTTTCTTTCGCTCAGACTCAAATCAAAGGTGAGGCCATATCTTGCCACAGATGAAGACTTAAATAGGGGATATTTGTTATATCACAAACAACTCACGCAGGATTTTAAAAAAATTATAGAAGACAGGATTCAAGAGTCTCTGAGATCTAAATCAAAGGGGGATTTAAACCAAGAGGCAGAAGATGTTCCAATAGTCGCCATTGTCGACAACCTTCTTGAATACGCTATTTCTTCCAGAGCTTCCGATATTCATTTTGAAGCGCTCGATGATGCCATACTTGTAAGATTTCGCATAGACGGTGTTTTGGAAGAAATAATAAGAATGCCAAAAGAAATTCATCCCGCAATTACTGCTCGTATGAAAATACTTTCCGGACTTAGAGTGGACGAACATACTCATCCGCAAGACGGCAGATTCCGCCATAAAATAGGCGATGCTCTTATGGATGTCCGTGTTTCCGTAATCCCGACTTTTTATGGAGAAAAAGTAGAGATGCGTCTTTTAAATGCGGCTCAAAAACCGATTTCATTAAATGAACTCGGACTTTTTGATGAAACAATAAAGCTCGTGGAAAATGGTGTCAAAAAAACATACGGAATGGTTCTTGTCTGCGGACCTACCGGTTCAGGAAAAACAACGACTCTTTATTCTATTATGAATATTTTGAATCGGTCGGAGGTTAATATAGTTACTATCGAGGATCCTATAGAATATGATATGCGTTATGTAAATCAGACGCAGGTAAATTCTGCTGCGGGTATTACGTTTGCAACCGGACTTCGCTCAATATTACGTCAGGACCCTAATATTATTATGGTCGGTGAAATTCGAGATGCGGAAACGGCGAATATTGCCGTGCAGTCCGCGCTTACCGGACATCTTGTGCTTTCGAGCGTTCATACAAATGACGCTCCTACCGCCGTTCCGCGTCTTATAGATATGAACGTGCCTCCATTTTTGGTCGCGGCTGTTTTAAATGTTGTGTGCGCGCAAAGACTCGCGAGGAGAATTCATAACGATTGCATAGAATCTTATACTCCGGATGAAGAAACGATGAAGGCCATACAGCTCGAATTTCAAAGTTCGGCGGTTAACCCTGATATAGTTAAAATTCCAAAAGTATTATATAGGGGACGAGGATGTCCGGCGTGCAATAATTCCGGATTTTTGGGCAGGGTTGGTATTTTTGAAGCGATGAATGTAACGGAAGGTGTCAGAAAATTGATAATGAGTCCGGAATTCAGCCTCGATGCTTTGCGTAAAATTGCTCGCGCAGAAGGTATGACTACAATGCTCGAAGATGGACTTAAAAAAGTAGAACTCGGAATTACCACCCTCGAAGAAGTTTTGAGAGTTATAAGGGAATAATGAATGACATATAACAAACAACTAACAATACACGACAAACAACATATGATATGGAGCAGGTTAGTCAAAAACTAAAGTTAAAAGTCTATAAAGTTTGTAAAGTAGAAAGTAATGCAAATTTCGATTTACCTAATTTCGAATTTCGAATAAATTATTTAATTACCGAGTGATGGAAATAAAATTAACAGAACTGACAATTTACAGAATACGGACAACAACAGACGAAAGATGAAAGTAAAAAGAGCAGAGGGCAAAACAGAGAAGAAAATACTCACTCTTTTCACTTATTCAAAATTAAATAACTATAAATCAGTAATGACAGTTACAATTTTTATTCGTATAATTAGCATACATTAGTATATTTGCATTAATGTTATGAAATATCACTTTACAGCATCACAACCTGACGGGAAAATTGTCGAGAATGAGATGGACGCAGAGAACATCAAAGAAGTTCTATCTTCCATTTCTGCTCAGGGTTTACGTCCGGTCAGCATAAAGCCAGTAAGAAAAGCCGGCTCTCTTTTTAGTCAGAGTCTATTTGGCGGAGATATTAATTTAACCGATCAGGTTTTTATTTCAAAATATCTTGCTCTTATGTTGAAAATCGGCACGGGGCTTCTTCAGGCCATCAACATTCTTCTTGAGGATTTTACAAAAGCGTCCGTTAGGTCATTTCTTTTAGAAGTCAAAAACAATCTTGAGAAAGGTTCGCCATTTTATATGGCGTTTGCAAGGCATCCAAAAATATTCAGCCAAGTATATGTAAATTCAATAAAAGCCGGAGAAGCGTCCGGTAATCTTGAATCAATATTTGATCATTTGGCCGGCACTCTTTCAAAAGAAAAAGCGTTGAGAGATCAGATACGTAGCGCGCTTTTTTATCCGATTATTCTTTTTTCGACATCCGTTCTCATTCTAATTTTTCTTGTTATTTTTGCTTTACCGAAGATTGCCGGAGTTTTTTCAGAGAGCGGATTTGATCCGCCACTGTTTTCGAAGGTTGTTTTTGCAGTTGGATTTTTCTTCGGAAACTATGGAGGAATAATTCTAATCCTGTTGTTTTTGGTAGGAGTTGCATTTTTTGTATTGCACAGAACGTCTTTTGTTTTCAAAAAATTTGTATCAAGTATTTTCAACAATCTTCCGCTTATACGCGAAGTCGTAAAAAAAATCGCCCTTCAAAGATTTGCCGCAACTCTCGCGTCCCTCATAAAAGCCGGTATGCAGATTACCGATGCGTTGGAAATAACGGCCGATTCAATTGGCCATATGGAGCTTAAAGAGGCTCTTCTTAGAATATCGAGAGAGGGAATAACAAAAGGGCTTACGGTTGGAGAGGCATTTAAGCGTGAGCCTTTTTTCCCGAAAACGGTTGTTAATCTTGTTTCTATCTCCGAACGAGCGGGGCACATTGAGGAAGTTCTTGAAACGCTCGCTGATTTTTATACAAGCGAAATAGACAGTTCTCTAAAAACTCTCGTTTCTTTCTTAGAGCCCATTTTGCTTATGGGGATAGGTCTTGTTATCGGACTTATCGCACTTGCTATCGTAGTTCCGATTTATCAGTTGACGATACAATTCTAAGGGCTTTATACAAATTTTTGAGACAAAGTCGAATAAAATTTGTTTTTAAAACCTTACCCCGCCCTCTATGTATTTCGTATATGTTCTAAAACATATCAAGCGCTCCGATTTATACATTGGTTATACCAATAATCTTTTACGTAGAATGAAAGAGCACAAGAATGATTTGCCAAATTTTGTTTTGATTTACTATGAGGCGTATAATGATGAAATAAAAGCAAGAAGCAGAGAGCGAAAGTTAAAATATTATGGAAGTTCTTGGCGATCACTCAAAAAAAGAATCACCGCTTAGAGGGCGGGGTGCTCGATTTTTCCAACGCAATCCGTTTAAAAACGAATTGCGTGAAAAATCGGCATTCACTCTCATAGAGGTTCTTGTTGTCGTTGCGATTGCGGCGATAGTGTCTACCGGCGGGTTTGTAATGTTTTCAAAATACAGGAGCAGTCAAAATCTACGGCTTACATTAGGGGAACTTGTCGCGGTTATCCGCGATACGCAAAAACGATCCATTACTCAGGAAAACGGTAAGGCGTGGGGATTGAGATTGTCGAGCGGAGATACGGATTCGTTCAAAGTTTGGAGTGGCCAAAGTTACGCGTCCGGTACTATTGATCAGACTTATTCGCTAAGACGCGGAGTTCGTTTTGGCAATCCGCATTTAGGACAAACCGTCGATGTGGTTTTAAGCGCGTTGTCCGGAGTATTGGACGCAAAAAAAGTCATTACTCTTTATTCCGGAAGTGACGGAATTTTGGCGGGCGATGTCGTAATCAATACTCTTGGAAAAACTACAGTAAGGGTTGAAGATGGACTGGCTGGATATTGGCATTTTGACGAGGGAGCAAGCTCAACTATATATGACGCGTCCGGCAGGGGATCTACTGGTACATTTTTGAGCGTGCCTACGTGGGTTTCATATCCGAATTGCAAAGCCGGAGCCTGCGCATTATTTAACGGAAGCGGAACGTATGGAAAATTTGGTTCCGGAGAAAGCCTTAATTTCCAAACAGGAGACTTTTCTGTTGTTGCATGGTTTAAGGTAAATGATTATACGGCTCTTTCTGGTGAAAAAAGTCTGATTAATAAATATAGTGGATCGTATGATGGCTGGAGGTGGGAATTTTCCGGTGCATATTTGAAATTCTCAGCCGGAGACGGTGGAGGAAGTTTTGATGTTTCTGGTAATTTTACAAACGCTATAAATAGCAATAACTGGTATTTGGCTGCTATTGTCGTAAATCGCGCAGATTCGAAAGTTTATGGATATTTAAATGGCGTATCAAATGGGTCGCTTAATATAAGTACGACAACTGATTGGGATACTGCAAGCGAGTTATATGTCGGTAAACAAAGTTGGGCTGAGATATATTCTCCGGCAGGAGTATTTGATGAAGTGCGGATTTATCGCCGAGCGCTTACAGCTGAAGAAATAACTAATATATATAATGACCTCAAATAGAATTTCTGAATGTCGATTTACGAATTTCGAATAAAATATGAATTCTTTAATTTTACAATTGATTCAAAATTCAAAATTCAAAATTCAAAATTCCCGCACGCGATCGCGTGCTGGGCAGTCCTTAATCGAAGTTCTTATAGGACTTACAATAGGAGCGTTGCTTATAGGTACCGCAGCTATGGGTGTGGCGTTTATGCTTCGTTCAACCTCAACAAACGACAATCTACAGTCTGCCTCCGGTATGGTTCAAGCGTCTCTTGATAAGGTGAGATCTTATGCTGGCGCGGATTGGGAAAATATTTACGGACTTACAAAAGGCAATAATTCTGTATATTTTTTAAATGCATCCGGCACCGAATTTATAATAATTGAAGGCAAAGAAGGATTGACAAGCAACAATGTTTCAGATGGATTGGTTGGAAGGTGGGGATTCGATGAAAAATCAGGAACAATTGCGTATGACATGATGGGTAGCAATAAAAATGGCGTATTAACTTCCGAATCATCAAGAGCCACATCAACATGTAAATCCGGATATTGTATATCTTTAGATGGAGCCAATCGCGTAGATTTTGCTCAGACAAATTTCAAATACGCGGAAGGGTCATTTTCTTATTGGGTTAAATTCAGCCAGAAAAATATAACGCAGGGCATTTTCCATTTATATGAGGGGAGCACGACGGATTATATCCGGAGTTATGTGAATGCTAATAATGTTATGGATTTAGTAATTGAAGATGATGATGTGGTAAAGGTTAATATTCAATATGACCTCGATAATTTGGGTGAATTTTTAAACACATGGTATCACGTTGCTTGGGTGCAAGACGGAGTTTCCATAAGGCTCTACATTAACGGCGTAGAACAAATAACCACAGGCACAAATTCCGGATCTTGGTGGACAGAACACTTATTGGATAACTTAACTATGCGGATAGGTCTCGCATGGTCGTATATGAACGGATTTGTAGATGACTTCCGGGTTTATAGTCGGGCTCTTTCAGGGAGCGAAATAAAGCAAATATATGAAAGTTCGGTATTTTCCGGATATTTTGTCGTGCACGATGTGTGTCGAACAAATGATGCATCAAGCACTATAAGCGGAGTTACGCCATGCGCGGATGGATCCTTAGAGGACCCGTCTACGCAAAGAATCACGTCTTCTGTTGAGTGGAATGCAAGCGGATCAATAACCGATCTCACTCTTACTGATTATGTAACGAGATGGAAAAACGATGTTTTCCAACAAACCGACTGGTCTGGAGGAAGTGGCGACAATGGAGTATACACGCGTCCCGGAACAACTTTCTCGACTTCTACAAACGTCGATATTACGACAGGGTCGTTTAAAATCCACGGATTTTAAAAAGGTTTTGGAGTTATTCTTTTTTTGATTTATAATCAAATGAAGAAATTATGAAAACAGTTGATTTCAGCCAAAATTTTGAACGCGAGATTGAAGATGTGGGACATCATGTTCAATCTTCCATTGAAAATGCAAATGGTCGCAATATTGCGGAGAGAGAGGCTGTAAAGAACGCCATCCGTTCTTTAGCCGAAAAAATTCCTGTTATTAACGCAGGGCAACAGTCGGCTCCGGTTCCACAATCGTCGACACGCCTCCCCGCCTATTTGACGGAAGATGTAAGTCAGGACGAGATTAAAAAAACAGTCGAATCTCTTATCGATATAGCGCTTAGCGAAGGATTGGAAAAAGCTATAAACGCTTCACAAAAACATCCGCCATTCATTGCAGATGCGTTTCATGACGCTTTGGTTGATAAAATGATTCCCGAACTCAAAAAGAGGGGAATTTTAAAATAATATGATGCCGGTAGCCTTTTTTTTCGGAGTGGCATTTCTGATAGCTGTTTTAGCTATTATTTTCGCACGCTTTGCAAACAGAAGGAAAATAAAAGAGCTTCTTAAGCTAAAATTATTGCTTGTACGCTTTCCAAAAGATTCTTCTGAAGGGAAAAACTTCGAAACGGAAATAAATCTTTCCGAGCAATTTTTTAGCGGTCTTCTCGGTTTGAAGGAGCCGATTATTTTTGAAGTTGCTGTTCCTTATATAGGAGAAGAAATTCATTTTTATATAGCGTCTCCAGAGAAAAAAATCCCAGCGTTATCGCGTCATATACAATCTATCTGGGCCGACGCAAGAGTTGATTTGGTTGAAGATTACAATATTTTTAATTATGCCGGAGCGGTTTCAGCCGCTAACATATTGCAGAAAAATAAATTTATGTTTCCGGTCAGAACTTACAAGACTCTGCAAAGCGACACATTTTCGCCGATACTTGGGGGATTGTCCAAAATTAATGAAATGGGAGAAGGGGGAGCTATGCAGTTTATTATTTCTCCAGCGAAGAAAAAAGATAAAAAGCGAGTTTTGTCTGCTATACATACCCTGAAAAAAGGAGGAACTCTGAATTCTATTTCCGAATCGACACTTTCTCTCGCAGACATAAGCGATACTTTGACAAAGGGCACAAAAAAAGATGGTGTGGATCATAAAGAAAATCAGAAAGAAAATACAGTAGATGATAGCGGTATTGAGGCGTTGCGATCAAAAATATCCAAGCCGTTATTCCGTGTAAATATTCGCATTGTATCTTCGGCTCCGAGTCAAGAAACGGCCGATTCGATTGTTGATGGAATAGCCGCAGGATTTTCTCAGCTCGGTTCCAACGAATTTAATGAATTTAAAATCGTGAAACCGCGTTCAGTCAAGGAATTCGTGCATAGATTTTCATTCAGAATGTATGACGATGATACGAGCAATGTGTTGAATACGGAAGAGCTCGCGAGCGTTTTTCACTTTCCAACCCCTTTTCTAAATATTCCGAAGGTAAAGGAATCAAGATATAAAGAAGTTGCTCCTCCTGCAATTCTTCCGAAATCAGGATTGAAATTGGGAGAAAGTACATTTCGTGGTTCGATGAAGGATATAAGAATGACGCGTGAGGATAGAAGAAGGCATATATATGTAATTGGTCAGACTGGCACCGGTAAATCCGTATTTTTGGATAATCTTTCCGTTCAGGATATGGAGAATGGCGAGGGGCTTTGCGTGATTGATCCGAACGGAGATTTGTTTGAAGACGTTCTTGCTCGCGTACCTAAAAATCGCAGTCGTGATGTTATAGTTTTTGATCCGTCCGATATCAACCGTCCGTTTGGACTTAATGTTTTGGAGTATGATCCTAATTTTCCGGAACAAAAAACTTTTATTATCAATGAACTTTTGGGTATTTTTGACACATTGTATGATTTAAAAACCACCGGCGGTCCGATGTTTGAACAATATACAAGGAACGCGCTTTTGCTTCTCATGGATGATCCGTCTAATGGATTTACAATACTTGAAATTCCAAGGGTTTTGTCGGACGCAGATTTTAGAAAGCGATTACTAAGTTCTTGCCGTAATGTAATAGCAAAAGATTTTTGGGAAAAAGAAGCGGAAAAAGCAGGAGGTGAGGCGTCTCTCGCAAATCTTGTCCCATACATAACCAGTAAATTTAACACTTTCATTGCCAATGATTATGTGCGTCCGATAATAGCCCAATCGAAAAGTACGTTGAAATTCCGTGAAATAATAGATTCCGGAAAGATACTTTTGGTCAATCTTTCAAAAGGTAAAATAGGCGAATTGAACGCAGGATTGTTGGGAATGATTTTAATAGAAAAACTTACTATGGCCGCATTTTCACGCGCGGATGTTCCAATTGAGAAAAGAAGAGATTTTTATTTGTATGCGGACGAGTTTCAAAATTTCACAACTCCGGGTATAGCAACAATTTTATCCGAAGCGAGAAAATACCGCCTTTGTCTTATAATAGCGCATCAATTTATATCTCAGCTTCCGGATAAAATCAGAGATGCGGTGTTTGGAAACGTCGGATCTATGGTGGTGTTTAGAATTGGGGCAGACGATGCGGAATATCTCGAAAAGCAATTTGATCCCGTTTTTCAAAAAAGCAATTTAATTAATATCGATAATTTAAATGCTCACGCAAAGCTTTTGATGAATAATCAAGTTTCGTCTCCGTTTAATATGACTGTTCCTTTGCCCAAAAGGGGTGGTGCTATGTCAGATATATCCGCACTCCGAGAATTATCGCGGAATGTTTATGGGCGTCCGAGAGAAGTGGTTGAACAGGAAATTTATGCTCGCATAAAGGGTCTTTAATCGTTTTATTAAATATCAATGAATACAAAAAAAGATTATTTTTTGGTTTGGATAATCGGGATATTTGTCGGTGTGCTTGCTCTCATTCCTCTGAAAAATATAGGAATTGAATTCGGGTGGCTGTTTGCTGTAGTCCTTGTTATCGGGCTTTCTGTTTTTGCAATATTTGCTTTGTTTATTTTAAAACTTCTTTCCAGATGGATTCCCGTTTTTGAAAAATTTGGAAAATTTGCAGCAGTCGGTACTTTGAATACCTTGCTTGATCTCGGAGTGCTAAATTTGTTGATTTTCATTGTTGGCATATCGTCCGGCGTCGGTTTCGTGTTATTTAAGGCCGTTTCGTTCTTGGCGGGCACAACAAATAGCTATTTATGGAACAAGCTCTGGACATTTCAAAGTAAGGCCCCAGTTTCTGCGGGAGAATATGTTCGCTTTGCCGGATTTACATTGGTTGGCACATTAATAAATATTTCGGTTGCCGCTTCTATTGTAAATGGTATAAGCGCTCCGAACGGAATCAACGAAAAGCTCTGGGCGAATATAGGTGCACTTATTGCAGTCGCCGTTTCTTTCCTTTGGAATTTTTTGACTTACAAAAATGTAGTATTTAAGAAGAGCAATAGTAATGACCCAAATTATGCAAATAATACCGACGGCAATTAAATGACACGAACACTCATATATTTATATCAACAATATGAAACCATTTTTATCAGTAGTCATACCAGTTTATAACGAAGCCGAAAGGTTGCCCCCGACGCTTATTGATATAGACAGTAAATTGTCGCGGGCGGAATATTCTTCGGAAATTCTTGTGGTTAATGACGGATCGCATGATAACACGGCAAATATTGTTAAAAATTTTCAATCTATCATAAAAAACCTTCGTTTCATTGATAATAAAGAAAATAGGGGCAAGGGCTATGTTGTGCGTGAAGGCATGCTTGCTGCAAAGGGAAATTATCGTTTGTTTATGGATTCAGATAATTCAACTACGGTTGAGCAAGTTGAAAAAATGATTTCATTTTTAAAAGATGGATATGATATCGTTATCGGCTCGAGGGCAATAAAAGGAGCAAAACTCACGCCCCCGCAACATTTTTTAAAAAAATGTCTTGGAAAGATGAGTAATCCTTTTATACAATTACTCGCTGTTCCCGGTATCAAAGATACTCAGTGCGGATTCAAATGTTTTTCGGAAGAATCGGCCGAAAAAATTTTTTCCCGCGGACGAATAAACAGATGGGGAATCGATATAGAGGCTTTAATGTTGGCGCAAAAGTTAGGATACCGTATAAAAGAAATTCCCGTATCGTGGGCGAATGATTTTGATTCCAGAGTGCTTTTCGGCGATTATTTTTTTACATTCTATGAGGTTTTGAAGATTCGCTGGTGGATAATGAAAAAGGAATATAATTTACCGGAATAATATTTATGCGCAAATCTTTGAAAAATATGCATTCAGAATTTCGCAGAGATATTGTTTCAGGAGAGTGGGTTCTAATAGTTCCCAGTCGCTCTGAAAAAAGATTCAGCGATCTCACAAAAAAAAGAAATTTACGTAAGATTGCCCCTAAGTCGAAATGCATTTTCGAAGATCCTTTTAAAAGCGTAGATAATGATTTAGTGATGCAATATCCCGTTGAAGCGGATAAGAAAAATTGGCAGATTGTAATTCTTGAAAATAAATATCCAGCCGTAAGAGAGGGCGGAATAATACGTTTTTTGGATAAAGATGCATTTTTTGAACATTTGCCCGGAATAGGCAAACATGAGCTTTTAATAACCAGAAATCACAATAAAAATTTTGAAACGTCTGACATTGAAATAGCCACGCAGATTTTGCAGATGTTTAAAAATCGAATTCAGATGTTTCAAAAATCTCCGGAAATAAAATATGTATCGATATTTCATAACTGGGGCGCAATGTCCGGAGCGAGTGTGTTTCATCCACATTATCAGATTCTTGCAATACCGGTTGTTCCGCCCGACATACGAAGAAATGTTGATGGAGCAGAGAGATATTTCCGTCGTCATAAAAAATGCGTGTATTGCGAGATGCTTAATGAGGAAATGAAATTAGGAAAGCGTGTTATTTATGAAAACGATGCTGTTATTGCAATTACTCCGTTTTTTTCGAGATATGAATTTGAAATTAAAATTTTTTCAAAACAACACGCATCGGCGATATGTGATTCATCTTCCGAAAATTTGTGTGAAATTGCGCAGGCTCTTCAGATAATTCTTTATAAGGTAAGAAAACGGCTAAATGATCCGGATTATAACTTCTTTATTCATACGGCCCCTATCGACGAAGCGGACTGTAAATATTTACATTGGCATATAGAAATCCGTCCGCATTGGAATCTTCCGGGTGGTTTTGAATATAGTACGGGAATGGAAGTGAATGTGATTGATCCTGATTTTGCCGCTTCAATTTTAAAATGATAATTTTATGCAATATCTTCTTGATATACCAAAAAATAAAATAAAAGATAAAGTTTTTATCGTACGCGTTGATTTAAATATCAGTTTTTCTGACCATAATTCGTATCGCATCGATTCAATTCTGCCAACGATGGATTTTATATTGAAAAACAAAGGTATTGTCGTACTTTTAAGCCATCGTGGCAGACCGGAGCCCATGGATAATGAGGGGCATCTTACCGAGCTTGCAAAAAAAGAAACATTGCGTCCGTTAGCCGGTATTTTATCAAAAAAGATAAATCGCGATGTTAAATTTTTACCACACAGCTTCTTTTTTGGACGGGATCACTATTCTTTCATTAAAAATGGTCCGGAGCGGATTTTTCTTTTCGAGAACCTTAGATTTTTTAATGGAGAAGAAAATAATTCAGCGCAGTTTGCCAAAACACTCGCCTCATTCGGAGACTATTATATAAACGACGCGTTTGCTGTCTGTCACCGGAAGCACGCATCGGTGGTTGCTATTACCAAATACATCCCGTCTTTTTGTGGGTTGTCACTCCAGAACGAAATATCGCGCCTTAACTTGGCAGTCAGTTCAGAGGATCATCCTTTCGTTGTTATTATAGGCGGAGCAAAAGTTTCTGATAAAATCGGATGTATTCAAAACTTATGGAATAAGGCGGATAAATTTTTATTTGGCGGGGGCGTGGCAAATACATTTTTTGCGGCTAAAGGATTTCCGATAGGGCAGTCTCTTTACGAAGAAAAAATGCTCGCTTTTTCAAAAAAATATTCTGATTTATCAAAAATAATTTTACCGGAAGATCTAAAAACCGAGAATGATCGGATTCTTGATATAGGATTGAATACGGTATTGAAATATTGTTCATACGTCAAACACGCGAAAACCGTTATATGGAGTGGCCCGGTAGGTTTATTTCAAAGAGAAGAATTTTCTTATGGAACTAAAATGATTTGGAAGGCAATAGCGGACAATAAAACCGCCAACATAATTGTTGGCGGGGGAGAGACGGTTGAGTCGATGAATTTAATTAAGCCAATTAAATTAGGGAAAAACATTTTCGTTTCAACAGGAGGCGGAGCAATGCTCAAATTTTTAAGCGCTAAAAAATTGCCAGGTATTGAATCACTGAAATAATTTTAGGATTATAAAAATCCCGCCACTCTACAGAGTGGCGGGATTTTCCTGTGGGATTCTTCATTTATAATATCACTTCTATTAGGAACGGCAAGATTTTCTTGTGGATTACTTTTCTGATTTTTGATCATCGCCGGCCCGTTCAAGAAATTCAATGACTTTTTCGTTTCTCAGAGATTCAAAAACATATTTGCCGGCGCTTTCCGGGTCGAGATTGTTGTGATATGACAGCATACCCGATAATTCTTTTTCAATTTCTTCTTTTGTCGGAGCAATATTCTCTTTTTCGGCTATTTTTTCCAATATAAACTTTGTTTTGTATTGTTTCTCGATGTTTATTTTTTGTTCTTCTAAGAAATCTTTTTCATCTTTTTTGATTTTTTCAAGATAATCCTTTTTTGAAAGTCCGGCTTCTTCTAAGCGCTCTTCCCAATGGTGCATTGTTCTTGCGAGTTCATCTTCCGTAAGCATTGCCGGTAGCGTCATTTTCGTTTCCTTTACAAGTAACTCGGCTATTTTCTCTCGTTTTTCTCTTACAGATTCCATTTTTTTCTCTTCTTTAAGGTTTTCTCCTATTTTTTTTCTGAATTCATCGACAGTTTCAAAATTGCCGAGTTTTTTTACATATTCATCAGTCAATTCATCCGTATTTTCTCCGGTTTTTTTCATCTCTAATATTTGCTTGATAACAGTCTCGATTTCTTCATCTGATACCGTTCCAATTTTAACTGAGGTCTTGCCCGCTATTTTTTTGTAATCAGGTAAAACGAATTCCGGCTTAATTCCGACAGACAAAGAAAAGGAGATCGGGTTTCCAAAAGAAAGTTTTTTGATATCTACGTGAGGTGGTGTGATTGGGTCTATGTCGTATTCCTCTAAAAGTATTGGATAGTGCTCTTCCAGCGCTGAATAAGCCGCATCTTCAAGAAGTCTTTTTTCATCGATATAGTTTTTGGCAATATTATCCGGCGTATTACCTTTTCTGAATCCCGGAGTTTCAATGTCTTTCTTCAGTCTGTCAAATATCTTTTTTCGATGTTTTTCGAGATCTTCGGCTGAAATTTCACCGTCTATTTGAACAACGGAGTCCTTTACTTTTTTGTTTGTTTTATCTTTCATATTGTTTTTAAATGCGATTTTACCATACCTCATAGATTTATTTGGCGCAATAAGCTGTCGGTGAGGTATAATAATTAATATGAAGCAAGTTTTAATTACAAAACATTCTGGGATTCAGGAGATTTTTTCAGACGAAAAACTTAGACGTTCGCTCTCCCGTTCCGGAGCGGCCACGGATTTGATCGATAAGGTGGTTCTGCGAATCAGAAAAGATGTCGAGCGCGGGAAGCTTAATTCAACGGAAAAGATTTATCGGGCCGCATTCAAAATTTTAACGAGAGAGTCTCGGATCATCGCGTCAAAATATCATCTGCGAAAGGCAATTATGGAAATGGGTCCGACCGGGCATCCATTTGAGTATTTTGTCGCGCGGATTTTTGAGGCAATGGGATACAAAACGGCTGTGTCCGTGCAAGTGTCTGGTGCCTGTGTAAACCATGAAGTAGATGTGGTTGCAGAAAAAAATGGCAAAAAAGAGATGATAGAATGTAAATTTCATAATCAATTCGGCATAAAATCGGATGTAAAAACCGCTCTTTATGTACACGCAAGATTTGAAGATATCCGATCCGCAAAGGAAAAAAATAGTGAGATGGCATTTAACGGTGTTTGGTTAGTCACAAACACAAAATTGACGGATGACGCGATTCAATATGGAAAATGCGCGGGAATGAACATTGTCGGGTGGAGCTATCCAGATGAAAATAATTTACAGGCACTCGTTGAGCGATTCAGGATGCATCCGGTTACGTGTATTACTACTCTAAACGGAGGTCAAAAACAGTTTTTGCTCGACAGAGGAATTGTTTTGTGCCGTGACATTTTTGAAAATCGAGATGTTCTTAGGGGCTTGAATCTTTCAAAGAACGGGGAAAACAAAGTTTTTGCAGAGATTGAGGCAATAGTTAGCGCATAAAATCGGGCATTATTCACATAATTTATATATGGCTTGATTTTTATGCCATTTCTATTATCATTTGGTAGTCGGGACCACTTTATTTCGGCTCCTATTTTTTGCGGTGTGCGTTTCGACTAAGAAGTTTGCATAAATTCATATATGTCGGACATATCACTCAAAGCGGAGGCATTGTTTCATATAGGGTCTTTTACTGTTACCAATTCGCTTATTGTCAGCCTTTTTGTTTTTTGTATAGCTATCATTGCCGGTTTGGCGGTTAAGAGAAAAATGGCCTTGGTTCCCGGAGGATTTCAGAATTTTGTTGAAATTGCGATCGAGGGTCTTATGGGCCTTATGGACTCTGTTTTAGGAGAGAGAAAAAAGACTGAACAGTATTTACCGCTTATAGCAACAATATTTTTAGTCGTCGTACTCTCCAACTGGCTCGGACTTATGCCCGGTGTAGGCTCAATCGGCATCTGGGAGATGCACAATGGACACAATATGTTTGTGCCTCTTTTTCGCGCTCCCTCGGCAGATCTGAACTTTACAATTGCAATTGCAATAATTGCCGTTATCGGTGTAAATTTATTTGGTATTCTCGCCGCGGGGTTTATAAGATACAGCAGGAGATTTTTTACATTAAAAAATCCAATATACACGTTCGTCGGCTTATTGGAATTTATTTCTGAATTTGCAAAAATTATATCGTTTTCGTTCAGGCTTTTCGGAAATATTTTTGCCGGAGAAGTTCTTTTGATTATAATAGGTGTGCTTGCGCCGTATTTTATACCGTTGCCGTTTCTTTTTATGGAAATTTTTGTAGGATTTATACAGGCATTCGTGTTTGCAACGCTTACGCTTGTATTTATTTCAATTTCTACAGCAGAAACCGAACATTAGAAAAAAGGTCGAAAATAAAAAAATAAAAATATAAAAGTATGGATCCAGAAATAATGAAATTAGTCACAATCGCCATAGTTATGGGAATGGGAACGCTTGTTCCGGCCTTTTCTATAGGTTGGATTGGTTCGAAAGCAACGGATGCTATGAGCAGAAATCCTGAGGCTGCCCCTAAAATTCAAACCGCTATGATTCTTGCGGTCGCATTTACGGAAGCTCTCGCTATTTACGCCCTCGTAGTCTCCCTTATTTTGAAGTTTGTTTAATCAATAATCATAAGTTTTACAGTTAATTAACCAATGCAAGAATTGATCGAAAAATTAGGAATTGAATGGCAACTTTTACTCGCTCAGGCAGTGAATTTTTTGGTTATTCTGATTGTTTTGCGCGTTACTCTATATAAACCCATTGTCAACGTTTTGAATAAACGTCGCGAAAAGATAGAGCAGGGAATTCGTGATTCTGATTCAGCATCAGAAAGATTAAAAAACGCTGATTTGATTCTTGCTCAGAAAATGTCTGAGGCAGATAAAAAATCACTGGTTGTAATAGAGGCCGCGGAGAAGGTCGCCGAAGCTAAAGAGTCAGAATATATTAACCGCGCTAAATTAAAAGAAGCGGAAATTTTGAAAGGAGCGGAGAAAAAAGTTGAACAGATAGCTAATGATACAAGAGCCGAATTGAACAAGGAGGCTGCGTCTCTTGTGTCTAATGCAATACGTTTGATTGCAGAAAAATCTCCGGATGACATAGATAATGCTCTTGTTGAACAGGCTGTTCGCGAAGCAATGAAAATAAAAATATGAAGTATTCTCCTCGATTGTATTCAAAAGCACTATTTGCGCTGTTAGACGCGCATCCTAAAAAGCAGGATGCGATCATAAAAGGATTTGCAAAAATGTGCGTACAATTAGGAAATAAAGGAGAAACCGAAAAAATAACCGAATATTTGGAAGACGAATTGTCTATTCGTAACGAACGCAAAAGAGTTGTCGTATATTCGGCAAGAAAATTGTCTCGCGAATCCGTGTCTAAAATAGAAAAAGCGTTTGGAAAAAAATCGGATATAAAATATGTAATAGTTCCGGATATAATAGCCGGAGTGCGAATCGTGATTGATGATGAAACCATAATAGATGCAACTATAAAGAGAAAAATAGATGCGTTAGTAAAAACAGAAAATAAATAAAACCAGTTAAATGTCTTACGAAATAATAGAAAAACTCAAAAAACAGATTGCCAATTTTGAAAATGAAACCCCGGTTCATAAAGAAGCCGGCGAGGTTATTGAGGTCGCTGATGGAGTTGTAAAAATAACCGGTTTGTCCGGAGTTGTCAGCCAAGAAATGTTGAAAATAGAAACAGACTCCGATCCGGTTTTTGCTGTCGCATCGAACCTCGAAGAGTATGCAATAGGCGCAATTGTTCTCGGTGATTTTGCGAAAATTAAGCCGGGCAACGTTGTTACCGGACTCGGTAAAGTTCTTTCTGTGCCCGTTGGCGAGGCATTGATAGGACGCGTGGTTAATCCGTTAGGGGAGCCAATAGATGGCAAGGGGCCGATTTTCAAAGATGGGCAAACTCCGTCATTTGGTTTTGTTGAAAAACGCGCTCAGGGAATTTTGTCCAGAGAGTCCGTAAATACTCCGCTTCATACGGGAATCAAGGCCATTGATTCTATGATCCCGATAGGACGCGGACAGAGAGAGCTTATTATTGGAGACAGGCAAACCGGTAAAACCGCTATTGCGCTTGATACCATCATCAATCAACAGAAAGATTCGACACGGAGAACTCCTATATGTATTTATGTCGCGATAGGTCAAAAGCAGGCAAACATCGCTAAGGCTGTGCGTATGCTTGAGGCGGAGGGAGCGATGAAATACACAATAGTTGTATCGGCCGCGTCGTCTGATCCGGCATCGCTTTGGTTTTTTGCTCCGTACAGCGGATGCGCTATGGGAGAATATTTCATGGAAAAAGGAATGGATGCCCTTATTGTATACGACGATCTTACAAAACACGCTTCCGCGTATCGTCAAATATCTCTCTTGCTCCGCCGTCCGCCGGGACGCGAAGCGTTTCCTGGCGATGTTTTCTATCTGCACTCACGTCTTTTGGAGCGGTCTGCAAAGTTGAGCGAAGAGAAAGGAGGCGGGTCTTTAACCGCTCTTCCGATTATTGAAACACAGCTCGGTGATGTGTCCGCATACATACCAACAAACGTCATTTCAATCACCGATGGGCAGGTATATTTGGAATCCGATTTTTTCTATCAGGGTATTCGTCCGGCAATCAACGCAGGACTCTCGGTTTCAAGAGTCGGTTCCGCCGCGCAGACAAAAGCAATCAAAAAAATTGCGGGAAAACTAAGATTAGAGCTCGCGCAATTCAGAGAATTGCAGGCGTTTGTCCAATTTTCTTCCGATCTTGATGAATCCACGAGAAGTAAAATTTCTCGCGGACAAATGATAACCGAAATATTAAAACAGCAAGATGGCGCTCCGATGCCTTTCGAAGAACAGGCAATAGTTTTTTATGCTGCTCTACGCGGTTATTTTGACAAGATAGCCATAGAACGTCTAAAAGACACCGAAGAAAAGTTGGTAACTTATTTTTCAAAGCTTCATTCAAACATACTCGAGACTATACGCACTTCTGGAGATTTTTCAGAAGAAACCGAGAAGCTTGCGCAAAGCGCAATCGAAAGATTTTTAGAAACGATAAAAGAATAAAATATTTATGGCGTCAATTCAGGAAATAAAAAGAAGAATGCGGGCCGTTACAAATACGAGCCAGATTACGAGAGCGATGGAAATGGTTTCCGCAACTAAGATGAGAAAGAGCCAAGAAATTGCGTTGCTTTCGAGGCCCTATGCTCTGGAGTTGCTACGCGTGCTCTCGTATATTCGCGAGAAGACAAAATATTTACCCGAACTGATGCGCGATAGGGATATCAAAAATACGGTTGTCGTAGTTATTGCCTCCGATAAAGGTCTCGCCGGTTCGTTTAACGCAAATGTAGTGCGTGCATTTGAAAAGAGGATCGCCGACGAAATAAAGGGATCAGAAGAATCTTTTTCTTTCGTCGCCGTAGGTAAAAAAGCGGAAGAGTTTATAAAAAGGAAAAAACTTCCGATAGTGTCCTCTTTCAAAAATTTTGGAGATCATATAAGTGTCGAAGAAGCGTCTCCTTTGTCCGATGTTCTCATAAACGGATTTTTATCAGGCAAATGGGATAAAGTTGTCGTAGTTTCGACGCATTTTAGAACTACATTGCGTCAGGAGGTGTTGTTAAGACAAATACTTCCGATTAAAGAAGATATAATTTGGAACACTGTAAAAGAAATAGCTCCGGAGGTAGGTAAATATTCCGGGTTTTCTGATATGGTGACGGCGCTTGATCCCGAGCATGGGCACAATGACAATTTTGATTATTTAATCGAGCCGGATCCGGCGTCTGTACTGGACATCATCGCCCCATCGATGCTCGAGACGTTGGTTTACGATCTTATTCTTGAGGCAAATGCGTCAGAACATTCAGCGAGAATGGTTGCAATGAAAAATGCTTCTGAAAATGCAGTCGAATTGAGAGACGGTCTTCGGCTCGAATTTAATAAATTAAGGCAGTCAAAAATTACGCAAGAAATAAGCGAAATAGTCGGTGGAGTCGAGGCACTACAATCAAATAATTAAAAAATATGCAAAACAATAAAAAAGGCAGAGTATCACAAATTTTGGGTCCAATAGTCGATATTGAATTCGACAGAAATGCCGATCTTCCGGCAATTTATAACGCGCTTATCATACACGGAGAGCCCGGAACGATAACGGTTGAGGTGGCAAAACATCTTGAGCCTGGTCGCGTTAGGGCTGTGTCTCTCGCTATGACGGACGGATTTAAGCGCGGAGACGAGGTAGAGGATACCGGTACATCAATAAGCGTTCCGGTTGGTCAGGAGGTTCTTGGCGGAATTTTCGACGTTCTCGGTAATCCACTCGATGGAATAAAAAGGACGTTTAAAAAACATTTGCCGATTCACAGATCTGCTCCGAAATTTGTCGAGCAGTCAAAAGACGTTGAAGTTTTTGAAACGGGAATAAAAGTTATAGACCTAATAGCGCCGTTTATCAAAGGAGGAAAGGTTGGATTGTTTGGAGGCGCCGGAGTAGGTAAGACGGTGCTTTTGATGGAGCTTATCAGAAACGTAGCCGAAGAATCCGGAGGAGTTTCCGTTTTTGCTGGAGTTGGTGAACGTTCGAGAGAGGGAAATGATTTATACTATGACATGAAAAATTCCGGAGTCTTGAAAAAAACCGCTCTTGTATACGGACAAATGAACGAAGTCCCGGGGGCCCGTTTTCGCGTGGCCCTATCCGCTCTCACAATGGCGGAATATTTCCGCGATGAAGAGTCCAAAGACGTATTGTTTTTCATAGATAACATTTTCCGTTTTTCGCAGGCTGGGTCTGAGGTGTCGGCATTGCTTGGAAGAATGCCGTCGGCGGTAGGGTATCAGCCTACGCTCGCAACCGAGATGGGAGAATTGCAGGAAAGAATTACTTCAACGACAAAAGGATCCATAACTTCAGTTCAGGCAATTTATGTACCGGCTGACGATATTACCGATCCTGCTCCTGCTACTACATTTTCGCATCTTGATTCAACAATCGTTTTATCGAGGCCGCTTACGGAAATCGGTATATATCCTGCTGTCGATCCGCTGGCATCTACGTCAACCGCGCTTACGGCTAAAATAGTCGGCAAGGAACATTACGAAATAGCGAGAGAAGTTCAAAAAGTTCTTCAGAGATACAAGGAATTGCAAGACATTATTGCCATTCTTGGGCGCGAAGAACTTTCCGAAGGAGACAAACTTATCGTTGATAGAGCTCGCAAGATACAGAGATTTCTTTCCCAGCCTATGCACGTTGCCGAAGTTTTCAGCGGAATTGCCGGAAAATATGTTCCAAGAGAGAAAACCATACAAGGTTTCAAAGAAATTTTGGAAGGCAGACACGATGATAAGCCTGAGTCAGCTTTCTATATGAAGGGAGATATAAGCGAGGTAACCGGATAAATTTATTATGGTTGTAAATGTTTATACATTAAGCAAACCGACTTTTTTTAAAGATGCCGAATCGGTAAATTTAAAAACGTCTGTTGGCGAAATAACGATTTTAAACAATCACCGCCCGTATCTCGCACTCTTGTCTAAAGGGGATATTAAGATTGTCGGCAAGAATGGTGAACACGATAATATATATGCGACAAACGGATTAATTGAGGTTTTGCCTGGCAGTAGGGTAAATGTGTTTTTAAGATAAATCCGGTTGTGTTCGGCCGTCTTTCATAGTTGCATTTTTTTTGAATTGTGGGATAATAATAAAGTAGGTTCTCAGCATAAATTTGTTTCTGTTTCGCGTAGGTGGCTTTCCATCGTATGGGAGGAAACAATGCAGGAGGAGAGGTCGCCCTACGCACAAATACACACTTTTAATGGGAAAGAGACTTTATGTCGGAGGCATTCCGTATAAGAGTACGGATGACGATTTAAAACAAGCGTTTTCTCAGGCTGGTGAAGTTGTTTCTGTCACAATAATGATGGACAAATTTACCGGTAGATCTCGCGGTTTTGGATTCGTTGAAATGGCCGACGACGCAGGAATGGAAAAGGCTATTGAAATGTGGAATGGAAAGGAATTCGGAGGCAGAACTCTCGTTGTAAACGAAGCTCGGCCGATGACTGACCGTCCATCCAGAGAATAAATCAGCTTTTGCCTAGTCCCGCCCCTCTTTAAGAGGGGCGGGCTTTTAATTGAAGATTTGCCACATAAAGTTTAAAATTGAAATATGCGGATGAAAAAAATAAAACCTGAGCTCGCATCAGGATTTAGGGATTATTTGCCTGAAGATATGGCAAAGAGAGCGCGTATGATCAATATCATACGTGGCGTTTTTGAATTATTCGGTTTTGGAGAGCTTGAAACCCCCGGCATAGAAGAAATGAATATATTAATCGGAGGAGATCCGGATTTCAAAAAACAGATTTTTAAAACGAGCGTGTTAAAGGGAGACGATGTTCTTGCTCTAAGATTTGACCTTACCGTTCCTCTTGCGCGAGTTATTGCGCAATATACAACAATTAAAAAACCTTTTAAAAGATTTCAGATTGGCAAAGTATGGCGTGCGGAGAAATCTCAACTCGGGAGATTTAGGGAGTTGCTCCAGTGTGATGCAGATATCGTCGGCGCGTCATCCCCGTGCTCGGATGCTGAAATCATAACACTCGCATACGAAACGCTTTCAGCATTATCAATCGGCGATTTTACGATTAAAATCAACAGTAGAAAAATATTGAACGCGCTTCCGTTTATCGCGGGCTTTTCAGAAAAAAAACTCGAATCAGTTTTAAGAATAATAGATAAACTTGATAAGCGCGGAATAAAAGAAGTTAAAAATGAACTTTCCGCGATTCAGGGTATTTCAAAATCTACGGCAGAAAAGATTTTAGAATTCGTTTGTTTTTCCGGGATTTCAAATGAGGATACTCTTTCTTTTGCGGAAAAAAACATTCTTTCGTGCGGAGCGGATGTAAGCGGTGTTGCCGATCTTAGGTCCGCAATCTCATTTATTAAATCCGCCGGAGTTCCGGATAAGGCGTATGCGGTTGATTTGCGAATTGCCCGCGGTCTCGGATATTATACCGGAATTGTTTTTGAGACCGCGCTTTTGAATATGCCTGAAATAGGCAGTGTATGTTCCGGTGGAAGATATGATTCTCTTGTCGAACGTTTTGGTAATGTTTCTATCCCATCAGTCGGTCTCTCGATAGGATTTGACAGACTGTTTTCCGCGCTTTCGACGCTCAATCTTTCTCCGGCGTTGAACCCTTTTGGTGATGTAATCGTTTTGAATTTTGACGAAAACGCAGTTCAGTATGTTCAGAAAATAGCTACCGGTTTGAGAAAGTCCGGCATTTCGACGGAACTGTATCTTGGAAATGAGAAAACGATAAAAGGACAGCTCGCATACGCATTAAATAAGGGTTTTTCTGTCATTGTGCTAGCAGGGATTGATGAATTTAATAAGAGAACCGTTCAAATAAAAGACGTGGCAAAAAGGACACAATTAGAAATGTCCGAAGATGCTTTTGTGGCCGAAATAAGAAAAATTTTGAAAAACGCGAATTCCTGATATAATTTTTTGCATGAATATAAACGTCCAGTCTACAAATCTTGACTTAACACAGTCTATTAATAAATTTATAGACGATAAATTCGGAGCATTGAAAAAATTTTCCACTTCGCTTGAAACCGAAGGAGAATTAAATCTTTTTATCGAAATTTCACGATCGACGAGCCGTCATCGGCATGGCGAAATATTTTATGCCGAAGCGACTCTTCAAGTTCCTAATAAAATGCTTAGAGCTGAAACAAACGATTCGGATGTAAGAAATGCCATAATAAAAACGCGGGATAAGATAAAAGAAGAAATTGTCGAATATAAAAAACAAAAAAATACGAAGAGCAAATAATATATATGAAATTGAAAATAAAAAATAAAAAGAAAACTTTAATAATAGGAGTCGTATTGGTTGCCGTCGTTATAATAATTATTTCCCTTGTTTCCGGCGGAAAAGAAAAACAATCAGAAGTTGTTGCTGTCGAGCTTGGAGATGTTGTTGAAGAAGTTAGTGTAACCGGAAAAGTTGTTCCGACAAGAAGTATAGATCTTGCATTTGAAAAGTCCGGAAGAATAAGCCGTATTTATCCGGTTGTCGGAGAAAAAGTAGATCGTGGGGCAATTCTCGTGCGTTTGGAAGGAGCCGATCTTTGGGCTGAAGTGGAAAAAGCTGCCGCAACTCTTAAATCTGCGGAGGCTAATCTTATGGAATTAAAAAATGGCGCAAGGCCTGAAGAAGTTTCCGTGAAACAAGCCGAGCTTGATAAGGCAAAACAAGACTTAAACAACTATTTCCGCGCAACAAAAGATTTATTAAACGATGCCTATGCAAAAGCCGATGATGCCGTTCGTACGAAGACGGACGATCTTTTTTCCGATGACGACACATCAAATCCCAAATTCACATTTACGGTTCTTAATATGCAGGCGAAAATCGATGTTGAATCGATGCGATATTACGCCGGCCATTATTTGGATGAGTGGAGAGTCGAACTTCAGCAGTTAGATGACAATGCTACAATTGATGAATTTACGACAGCCATTTTATCCGGAAAACAAAAACTTTCATACATTCGAGATTATCTCACTCGCACGCTCGATGCTCTTGATGTAGCTGAAGGCATTACTGCAACCACGATCAGCGGATATAAGGCAAATGTTTACACTGCGAGAACCAATGTAAATTCTTCGTATGCATCGATTAGTTCACAGGAACAGGCGATTTCTTCGCAGAAAATTACAGTGCAAAAAATAGAGAGCGAACTGGCTCTTATTCGCGCAGGATCTACGGCCGAACAGATGGCCGATGAAGAGGCAAAAGTTGAGCAAATGCAAGCAAGTCTCGCGTATTATCGCGCGCAATATGGGAAAACAATTCTTACGGCTCCTTTTTCCGGAGTTGTGACGAAGATAATAGAAGAAGAGGGGAATATAATTTCAGCGAATTCTCCGGTCTTATCTATAATCGGTGCCGGTAATTTTGATATAGAGGCATATATTACGGAATCAGATATTGCAAAAGTAAAAGTTGGAGATACGGCTAAAGTAACGCTTGATGCGTACGGCAGAGGCGTTGTGTTCGATGCTGTCGTATCAGGAATAGATTTATCGGAGACGGTCCTCGAGGGTGTAGCCACATACAAAACCAAAATACGTTTTACAGAAGATGACGCGAGAATTATTTCCGGATTGACTGCCGATGTTGATATTTTGACGAATAAACGGCTCGGAGTTCTATCCGTTCCTACTCGAAACATAGAAACAGAAGATGGAAAATATTTCGTGTGGAAGGCAATAAACGGCGATTCGGAGAGAGTTGAAATTACCGTTGGTCTTAAGGGTTCGGACGGCAAGACAGAAATAACGGGAGGTTTGTCGGAAAAAGATTCGATAATCGTACGATAATATTTTCCGGAAATAATGCTTATACAAACAGAAAAACTTGAAAAAATCTATCAGGACGATGGAGTTGAAACCCGCGCTCTGTATGATGTAGATATATCTATTACCGAAGGCGAATTTGTAACTATAGTCGGGCCCTCCGGTTCCGGCAAATCTACCTTAATGCAGATTCTCGGTTGTCTTGACCGTCCGTCCGGAGGAAGATATTTATTTGAGGGAAAAGAAATACAAAAGTATTCCGACAATGAGCTCGCATTTATAAGAAACAATAGAATAGGTTTTGTATTTCAGTCATTTAATCTCCTACCACGACTTTCTGTTCTTGAAAATGTTGCGCTACCTCTTATGTATCGCAGAGGAAAAATCGATGGACGCGAGAAGAAGGCAAAGGAGGTTATTGATCTTGTCGGACTGTCCGACAGGCTTGATTATCCCGCGTCGCATCTTTCCGGTGGACAGAAACAAAGAGTTGCGATTGCCCGCGCGCTTGTCAACGATCCGAAAATAATTTTTGCGGACGAACCAACGGGAAATCTGGATTCAAAATCCGGTGGTGTAATTTTAGGGTTTCTTCAGGAGCTACATGAGAAGGGACATACTATAGTTGTTGTAACCCATGAATCATACGTTGCGGAAGCCGGCAGTAGAACTATTCATATTGTTGACGGAAAAATAGACAGAGATGAGGTTGTTGTAAACAGAAGGATTGTCGCGAGAGAGGGCTTCAAAAAATAACATATAGCGTATGAAAATTACCGATTCAATACGAACTGCGATTCAGGGCGTATCGGTTCATAAAAGCCGTTCCGCGCTTACAATGCTCGGGATTGTAATAGGTATTACTTCGATTATGACAATAATGTCTATAGGTCGTAGTGCCGAAAATCTTGTAATAGGCGAGATACAGAGTTTTGGGCCCTCAAACATTTTTATTTTACCGGGTAAGGAACCCGAAGGTCCGGCTGACAGCGCCGGTACGCTTCTTAACGATTCTCTGAAACAAAAAGATCTTGATGATTTAAATAAAAAATCCAATTTGCCTAAGGCCGTAAATGTCATTCCATATACTTTTGGATATGTAACTACATCTTTTGATTCCGAAACATATGATGCGATGCTCATAGGAAGTACGGAATCCATAAAAGACAATTTTGATCTTGAGATTGCGTCAGGGCAATTTTTTACCGAGTCGGACGTTGACGAAAAATCAAAGGTGGCCGTGATAGGAGACGACGTAAGTGAAGAAATTTTCGGATCGGTTAATCCGATTGGTGAAAAAATAAAAATAAAAGATCAGAAGTTCAAGGTAGTCGGTTTAGTATCTCCAAAGGGGCAGGGATCATTCATTGATTTCAATAAGGCCGTTTTTGCTCCGTATACGTCAGTACAGGAGAATATTCTCGGAACAAGATATTTTAACAGAATTGTTGTCGAGGCGGAATCGGTAGATTCGGTTCAGGAAACTACCAAAGACATAAAGCGACTGCTTAGGGAAAACCACAACATAGACGATCCGGAGAAAGATGATTTTTATATACAAACGCAGGACGATTTGGCGAATAAAATAAAGACGATTACCGATATTTTAACCGTTTTACTCGCTTCCGTTGCGGCAGTTTCTCTTGTCGTGGGCGGAGTCGGCATTATGAACATAATGCTTGTTTCGGTCACGGAAAGGACAAAAGAAATAGGCTTAAGGAAAGCTCTCGGAGCGACGAATTTAGATATATTAACGCAATTTCTTTTGGAGTCTCTTATATTAACGGTGTCCGGAGGAATAATCGGAATTGTATTAGGAATACTGCTCACGCTTATAGTGTCTTATCTGGCGAGCGCGATTGCCGGACTTGATTTTCCGTTCGCAATTTCGATGCAGGGAATAGTGTTTGGCACTGTGGTTTCAATATCGATAGGCTTGGTGTTCGGAATTTTTCCTGCGAGAAAGGCGTCGAGAAAGAGTCCGGTTGAATCACTGCATCATGAATAAATAATCTATGCACATAAAAGATATAATTCATACATCGCTTAGGGCTCTTATTACGCACAAAGGCAGATCTTTATTGACTGTTCTCGGCATAGTTATAGGTATCGGCTCTATTATGATCGTAATGTCTATAGGGGACAGTGCGACGCGTATGATTGTAAAAGAAATACAATCCTTCGGTTCTGAAAATGTTTTTATAAATCCGGGTAAGCCTTCCGACGGTCTTTTCAGTTTTAGCGGTCAGAGCGCGGCTATCCTTTTAAAATCTCTTACGGAAAAAGATGTCGAAAGTTTAAGAAACAAAGCAAACGTTCCTGATGCCATAACCGTTAATCCGGCGGTTAACGGTTCAATGAATGTGTCATATGATTCGGAGACTAAAACGGTTTCGATTATAGGAAGCGGTTCTGCGGGATTTGATATATATAATATTTCCGTATCGTCAGGGCGGATTTTTACTGATGCGGATGTGGATAGCAAGGCCGCTGTGGCCGTAATAGGCAAGAATGTCGTCGATGATTTGTTTGGTTCGAAATATATAAATCCTGTCGGCGAAAAAATAAAAATAAAAGACAAAAAGTTTAAGGTTATAGGTGTATTGTCTACGCTTGGATCTTCAATGTTCGGAATTGACGATGTGATTTTAATTCCATATTCATCGATGCAACAGTATCTTTTGGGAATAAGGCACTTTCACGAGATAGCCGTAGAGGCGCGTACGGCAGACGCTGTTCCGGAAATGATTAAAGATATAGAAATTACACTCCGCGAAAATCACGACATAGACGATCCGGAAGACGACGATTTTATTATCAGCACGCAGGAAGATATTATGGAAAGCGTAAAAAGCATATTAAACGCCATTACCGTGTTTCTGGCTTTTGTCGCGGCTATTTCATTGCTTGTCGGAGGAATAGGGGTTATGAACATAATGCTTGTTTCGGTCACGGAAAGGACAAAAGAAATAGGCTTAAGGAAAGCTCTCGGAGCGACGAATAAAGACATATTAACGCAGTTTTTGCTCGAGGCCGCATTTTTGTCGTTTCTCGGGGGAGTTATAGGAGTTGTTTGCGGATCGGCGATTACTTTCATCGGAGTTTTAGCGGCCTCGTATGCTACCGGTATGCATTTTCCTTTTGTGTTTTCAATATTGGGGGCGTGTCTTGGAATTATAGTGTCCTGTGGAACCGGAATAGTATTCGGGATTTTTCCGGCGAGAAATGCCGCGAGAAAAAGTCCGATAGAAGCGCTTAGGGACGAATAAAATATGACAAAACAAAAACGCGCGAATGAAATACTTAGGTTATTAAAACGCGCTGTTCCTCGAGCGCATACGACGTTAAAGTATGCAAACAATTGGCAACTTTTTGTCGCGGTTCTTCTTTCCGCGCAATGTACGGATGTGCAAGTAAACAAAGTTACCGCGGAGCTTTTTAAAAAATATAAAACCGTTTCCGATTTCAAAAATATAAATAACAAAACGCTCGAACGCCTAATTCGTCCGGTTGGCTTTTATCGTACAAAAGCGAAAAATATTATCGCCTCCGCTAAAATTATCGATGAAAAATTTGGAGGAAAGATTCCAAAAACAATGAAAGAGATACTTACGCTTTCCGGCGTAGGCAGAAAAACCGCGAATGTTGTTTTAGAGAAGGCCTATGGTATTACAGAAGGGATTGCAGTAGATACTCATGTAATTAGACTCGCAAACCGTTTGGGGTTTACAAAAAGCCGTGATCCGAAAGTCATAGAAAAAGACCTTATGGCGCTTTTCCCGAAAAAAGAGTGGCTTAAATTAACTGATTATTTTATCGAATACGGGAGAAGATATTGTCCGGCAAAGAAGCATAATCACTCGGAATGTCCTCTCAAAAAATTTGACACAAAGACGTGAATGGGGTATATTCTTTTCCAGATGTTTCCATGGTGGGTTTGCTGAAAAAACGAGGCGTTCTGACACCCCTAAAGAACACCTCTCGTTGTGATGCAGACCCACTTAATTGCCGAATTAGCTCAGCTGGGAGAGCGTCCTATGTTCACCCATGGGAAGGTCGAGGGTTCGAATCCTTCATTCGGCACGAGGAGCATAAAATGCTCCAAAATAATAAAAGGCCCTTTTTTTCAAAAGGGTCTTTCGCATTTATATATTTGCCACGCTATTTTGTAATTATATAAAAGGATGGCTGTGCCACTCCGTAGCTTTAGCGAAGGATGGTGCCGAGGGCGGGACTTGAACCCGCACGACCGATGAAGATCATTGGATTTTGAGTCCAACGCGTCTACCAATTCCGCCACCTCGGCATTGCACACTTAAATTATTATTGATAGTGCCATAAAAAGATAATATAGTAAATACAAATGGCACGCGTTATCGCAATCTTTAATCAGAAGGGAGGAGTTGGAAAAACTACGACCGCAATGAACGTAAGCGGGTATCTCGCTATGCTCGGAATAAAAACTCTTCTTATCGATTTTGATTCGCAGTTTAATGCTACAGTGGGTTTAGGCGTAAAGCACGGAGAAGACGAGACTATTTATCACGCGCTTCTCGCCGGTAAAGATCCGTCCCAAGTTATTCGCAGTACATATCTTGCCGGACTTGATATTGCGCCCGCTTCGTCCGATCTCGCCGGAGCGCTTATTGAACTCGTATCTATTTCTGACCGAGAGTATTTACTTAAAAAATTTGTAGATAAAATAAGAGACAGATACGAATATATTTTTATTGATATGGGCCCGAGTCTTAATCTCCTCACTATTAACGGTCTTCTTGCGGCTGACGAGGTGATTATTCCCGTGCAGTGCGAATATTATAGTTTGGAAGGAATAGCCCAAGTTCTTGAAACAATTGATCTTATACAAAAAAATTTACGACATCCCGTAAGAGTGGGAGGCGCTTTGCTTACGATGTACGACAAGAGAGAGAAGCTCTCGAGGGAGATTGCCCGTGAGATTCGCAGGAAATTTCCGTACCACGTTTATGATGTAGAAATACCTCGATCGGTTTCGCTTGCCGAAGCTCCCAGTTTTCAGAAACCTATTATGCTTTATGCGCCACAAAGCCCGGGCGCTATTGCATACGAATCATTCGCGCGGGAACTGATAGGAATGAAAGAACCGAGGGAAACGGAAATCTCCGCATTTCATAAGACTGTCTATCCGGAAGAGCTTTTGCCTGATGCGAATAAATTTATCAAAAATCCATACGAAGCGGACATAAAAGAGATTGACTACAATATCGGAGAATTGCTTGAGCAAAAAGAAGACGATATTGATGCGCCTCCATTGGTGCTTATGATTCACGATCATTTGGATAGTGGAGAATATTCTGAAAATGAATCTGTAAAACCCGGAGTTTTCACGTTTTAGCCGTTTTTGAGGTTTGATTGACATCGTTTTACCCTTTTGTATCATTGTAATGGTTCTTGTTGTGCGTGTCGGATATGGTTATGGATTGAACATTCGGCCGATGTGAGGTTCGTAGCCTTATTCATATTCACAGCAACGGACTCGTGTACACGTATAACTAAAGCAGGGGAACGTATCAATATCTTGTACATTTCGTTTCGTCATCCTTAGGCGTTCTTTATAGTAACTCACACAAAATATAAAAACCTAGGATTTGTAACGAATTCAACGGAGTGTATGCGATAGAGGTGCAAGCCTCTGTTTTAGTTTTTTTATATGGTGTAAAATATTTTTAATATGGCACTTGGACGCGGATTACAATCTTTAATACCTCCGCAGGGGAACGATGCAAATAACGCATCTGATTTTGTTTCCGATGAAAAAAAATATGAAAGTGCGCACGTGAACAGCGCGTCTAATCAGGCAGAGACGCATTCATACGACAACGAGAATGATTTTAAAGTAACGAGTCAGACTCGGAAAGACGACGCCATATTTTTAATAGAAATAGAAAAAATACAGCCAAACCCGTATCAACCGAGAAAAGATTTTGATGAAGAAGAACTGCGCGAACTTGCGCAATCAATTCAGGAGTTCGGAGTAATCCAACCGATAGTTGTTTCAAAGACTGTAAGAGCTACGGAACATGGTGCTGACGTGGAATACCAGTTAATCGCCGGCGAAAGACGTTTGAAAGCGTCTAAAATGGCCGGATTGGAAAGAATCCCCGCAATCGTACGAAAGGCTGATTCTTCAAAAATTAAACTTGAGCTTGCACTCATAGAAAATTTACAAAGGAGCGATCTAAACGCCATTGAATCCGCAAAAGCTTACTCTCGTCTTCAAGACGAATTCGGGCTTACGCAAAGAGAAGTTGCGTCTCGCGTTGGGAAGAGCAGAGAAACAGTGTCGAATACAATGAGGCTTTTGAACCTTCCTTCGGATATCCAGCGCGCTCTTTCCGAGAACAAAATAAATGAATCTCAGGCTCGCGTTTTGCTTTCCATACAAGATCCGGCCGCGCAGAGGGATGCTTTTAATAGGTTAACTTCTCAAAAACTAAGCGTTAGAGAGCTTAGAGATTCGGCGCCGTCTCATTCGGAAGATAATTCCATACAAAGATTTTGGGAGAAAAAACTGGAAGAGCGTCTTCAGTCTCCGGTTAAAATCAAAAAAAGCGGGGAGAAGGGGAAAATTATTATTCCATTTTATTCACAAGCTGAAATGCAATCTTTAATAGATAGAATAATAAGCGATGATGTTATGTAATGTATTTTGCGCTCGTTTCTTTTGTATTTTGAATTGATTTTATTTTTACAAGAAGTTTTTCTATCCTTTCTTGCGGAATATTTCCGCATCTTATGACAATATTCAAAAATGCGGATTGCGTATCTGACTGGCTGTTCATATATGCTATCGCAATCTTCGCGTCTCCAAAAATTCCAGTAACACTTTTTAAATATCCGGCCTGACTTAAGCCTATGACCTTGAATTCCACTCCTTTTGGAACAATTGTTTTCTTTAATTTTTTATCTTTGCTTCTTACGAAGCTTTTCACATATTTTTTTGCCATCGGACTTTTGATAAATGTCAGCCAGTCTTCCGACGGTTTTTTGCCTTTTTGTGTAAGTATTTCTACCATATCGCCGGAGTGCAGTTCGTAATCGATGGGTACGATTTTCCCGTTCACTCTTGCTCCTATGCACTGGTTTCCTATTTCGCTGTGAATATAATATGCAAAGTCGACCGGAGTACTGCCGGAAGGCAAGTCAATAACATCGTTTTGCGGTGTAACTACGAAAATTCTTTCTTTGAAAAAATCGATTTTGAGCGAACTTAAAAAATCCTCCTGATTTTTAAAACTGCGTTGCCAGTTTTTGAGCTGTTCTACCCACAAAAGCTCTTTTTTATTTTTTACGCCACTCCAGTTTTTTATATCGTTTTTGACATTCTTTTTCACTTGTTCGTATGCCCAGTGCGCCGCGATGCCGAATTCATTTTCTTCGTGCATTTCTTTTGTTCGTATTTGGATTTCCATAATCTTGCCGTCTTTTGTAATAACGGTAGTGTGAAGACTCCTGTAGCCGTTTGATTTTGGCAACGAAATATAGTCCTTAAACCTTCCTTGCATAGGCGTCCAGTATTTATGGATTATTCCAAGCGTTGTATAACATTCCTCAACCGAGTTTACTATTATGCGGAGCGCTACAAGATCATAAATTTTGTTGAAATCCATATCGTAGCGCATCAGTTTTTTGTAGAGGCTGTAATATCTCTTTGCTCTTGAATCGATTGAAATTGGGTAAAGCTTTCCTTCGGCGAGCATTTTTTTAATTGCCGGTTTAATTTTTTCGGCGTATGCTGCCCGTTCTTCGTATTTTTCTTTTACATTTTTGAGTAGCCACTCGTATTCTTCCGGATAAAGATGAGGAAACGCAAGATCTTCAAGCTCTCCACTTAACTTTTGTATACCGAGTCTGTATGCGATAGGCGCATATATTTCGACAGTCTCCCACGCTATTTCTTTTCTTTTCTCCGGAGGTTTTGCCCAGAGCGTTCCCATATTATGCAGGCGATCGGCGAGTTTGATTAGAATAACACGCAAATCTTTGCTGAATGAGAGAATGAGTTTGCGTAAGTTTTCCGCGTCCGGATTCGCGCCGTATTTCATCCGTTTTAGTTTTGTGAGTCCGTCGACAATTTCCACCACTTCTTCCCCGAATTCTTTTTCCAATGTGTTTAGAGTTGTGTCCGTATCTTCAACGACATCATGAAGCAAAGCTCCCGCTACAGATGATTCATCTAAGCGCCAATCGTGCACTGTTTTTGCAACGGCTATGCAATGCGTAATGTATGGATCCCCGCTGTCTCTTTTTGAACCGGAGTGCGCTTTATCTGCAAATGAATACGCTTTTTGCACTAAAGAATCTTTAGGATATTTTGTGAGCCAATTTATCATAAAAACGTATATATACTGAAATTTTAGGTCAATAATCTTTATGTGTAAAACAAAAACTCTCATTTTTTGTTCGGGGTTGACACGCTTCCGCTTTCTCCTACAATAGAATGTGAATTAGCAACAAAAGGTCGCGATTGCTAAAAATAAAAAATATATGAATTTAAAACCATTGTCGAATAATGTCCTCATAGAATATACGGAGGAGGAAGATCAAAAAACGACAAAATCCGGTATTGTGCTTCCGGATAATGTAGAAAAAAAAGAGCGCATGAAAGGTATTGTGGTCGCAACAGGCTCCGGTAAAATGTCTGATTCGGGGTCTGCGCTTCCAATGACGGTCAAGGTCGGAGACAAGGTGCTTTTTTCGAAACCGTGGTCGGATGATAAAAAGCTGGAAGATGGCGGTAAGAAATATTTTATCATTTCGGAGGAAGACATTCTTGGTATTTTATCGTAAACACATAAAAATATGGCAAAGCAAATAAAGTTTAACGAAGATGCGCGCATCGCGCTTAAAAAAGGCATAGATACTCTCGCGGAAGCCGTTAAAATGACGCTTGGTCCGAGAGGACGAGCTGTTGTTATAGATAAAGGATACGGATCTCCGCAAGTTACATTTGATGGCGTAACTGTTGCGAAAGAGATTGAACTTGAGGGGAAATATGAAAATCTTGGAGCGGAATTTATCAAGCAGGCTGCCGACAAGACGAATGACAACGTCGGAGACGGAACTACAACTTCCGTTGTTCTTGCCCATGCTCTTATGGAAGAAGGAGAAAAGGCGATAAAAGAAAGGGGATTCAATGTTATAAGTCTGGCGGAAGAATTAAGGGCAAAAAGCGAGGAAATTGTAAAAAATCTCGAGAAACAGAAAGAAGAAATTAACGATAATAAAAAAATCGAGGAAGTGGCTACGCTTTCGGCAAAAGATTCCGGTATCGGTAAACTCATTGCGGAGGTAATGCATAAAATAGGAAAAGACGGAGTTGTCACGGTTGAAGATTCCAATACCCTTAGCAACTCATACGAGATGGTTGAGGGAATGCAATTTGATCGCGGATACGTTTCGCAATATATGATTACAAATCAGGAAAAAATGAGCGCGGAGCTCGAAGATCCGTTTGTACTCGTAACCGACAGGAAAATCTCGTCAATAAACGAGCTTCTTCCTTTACTCGAAAAGATAGTTCAGAGCGGTAAAAAGGAGTTATTTATAGTTGCCGAAGAAATTGAAGGCGAAGCTCTCGCAACGCTCGTTGTAAATAAATTGCGTGGGGTGTTTAACGTATTGGCCGTAAAAGCGCCGGGTTTTGGAGATAGAAAAAAAGATATGTTGCAGGACATAGCGATAGTTACGGGGGCAACGCTTATCGCCGAAGATCTTGGTAAAAAACTTGACGGTGTTGAATTGCAGGATTTGGGACATGCGCAAAAGGTTGTTTCCACAAAAGAAACTACAACTATCGTAGGAGGCAAGGGTGATAAAAACGACATAGATAAAAGAGTCGGACAGTTGAAAGAGCAGATTAAAAATACTGATTCTGATTTTGATAAAGAAAAATTGCAGGAGCGTCTCGGAAAACTTTCCGGCGGAGTTGCCGTGATAAAAGTTGGCGCTGCTACGGAGTCTGCGCAAAAAGAATTGAAACAACGTGTTGACGATGCGGTTGCCGCAACGCGCGCGGCAATGGATGAAGGTATAGTTCCGGGAGGAGGTATCGCGCTTTTTAACGCGTATCTTATGCATAAAGAAGAGAGCGAAAGCGATGATGTTAAAAAAGCCGTTTTATCGATTTTACTTTCTGCATTGAAAGCTCCGATTGTTGCAATTATTGAAAACAGCGGTGAGTCGCCAAAGGTTATTATTGAAGAACTTTCTTCTAAGAAGAAAGACGGAAATAATCCGTGGCTTGGATTTAATGCCTCGACAAACAAACTTGGCGATTTGAAAGAAGCGGGGATTATAGATCCGCTCAAAGTTACAAAGACCGCTCTTAGAAATGCGATTTCCGTTGCGGCAAACTATCTTACGATAGGGGCTGCAATTGTTGATGTTCCGGAAAAGAAAGACGACCATATGCACGGAGCGCCGGATATGGGAGGTATGGGATATTAGAAATTTGTTATTGGCTTGTGTATAAACAAAAATCGCCCATTTTAAAGGGCGATTTTTGCGCATTTTTATGCGTTTCAATAAAGCAATTTTTATAATAAAATTATGCGGATGAATAATATTAAAAAATATAAGCCGGATTTTTGTGATGAACAGTGGACGGAAAAAGATTTATATTATCTTGAACCGTTTGCGTCGAACCCAAAAGGACTAATATCTGTTCTGCGCAATCTCCCGCCGGAACTCACGGGCGCATTATGTTCGCGCGCAAGCAGAGCGTCAGGTTCATTATTTAGAGTTTTATTAAAAGAATATATTTATCCGATATTGGATGGCGAAGACAAAAATCTTGCGTTGGAACTTGAAGAAACTATTAATTTTTTGCGTAAGGGCGGATTTAAAAATGTTGTGAACAATAAGCGAGCGCAGGCATTTTATGCAAAGTGGCTGTCTCAATACGGAGACGACTCAATAGCGCAGATGACCGGAACTCATATTATAATGCGCGGAATATCGCAGGTGGCTATAAAATTTGTTGAAGACAGAAGAATCGGACTTGAGCCTATTGAGCAATCTACCCGTTATGTGAATTTTGGAAATAAGACAAATGGAAAATATTCATATTGTACTCCGATAGATGAACTTGAGTCGATTGGTTTATTGGAAGAATATAAACAAACTCTCGATCTTTTATTTGACACGTATGTAGAATTGCTTCCGCCATTTATTGAGTGGTTAAAACAAAATTTTGACGATAAGGAATCCATCCTTGAAAAAAAAGCTTTCGATACGCTTAGGGGACTCTTGCCTATGGCTACCTTAGGTCAGGTGGCTTTTCGTGGAAATGCGCAAGCGTTTGAATATCTCATAAACCGATCTGCTTCGCATAATTTAGGCGAGATTAGGTGGATTGCCGATACTTTACGTGAAGAATTAAATTCGGAAATACCTTCTCTTCTTCTGCGTTCCGAAGGGGAGCAATCTAAATTTTATCAGCAGGAATTGGGCGAACAGAGCGAACGTACGCATAAAACCGTATCGGAAATATTTTCTGATGCGGTTTCGGAATCATCCGGAAAGCCGGTTGTTAATCTGATCGAATTCGATGTTTCCGCGCTTGATAAAATTATCGCAGGAATAGTTTTCCCGGAGACGCATCTTAGCTGGAATGCAATTATGCAGAAGGTAAAAAATATGAGTGATGAAGAAAAAGAACGGATACTTTCCGCGTACGTCGGCAATCGAAAGGAACGATGGCAAAAAATGGGAAGAGCATTTGAAAATTCATACGTTCGTTTTGAAATAGAAATGAACATAGGCGCGTATAGGGATTTGCATCGGCATAGGATGATGACGCAGGAACGCCAACGGTTTTCGACTCATCTCGGATATGACATTCCCGAAGAGCTTCGCGATTCCGGTCTTTCTGATAAATTTGAAGAGGCTATGGGAAAAGCGAAAGTATTGTTTGAAAAGATTGAGCAATATTCTGCGGATTTAGCGCAATACGTCGTTCCTCTCGCATATCGCATCAGATTTTATGAATGGCAAAATATTCGTCAGTTTTTCTGGGAAACGGAATTGCGCACTATTTCGCAGGGACATCCGGATTATCGCTTTATTGAACAGGAAAAATTCAGGCTTTTGAAAGACAAACTCCCGATGATTTTGAAATATGCGCGGGTTGATATGAATGATTATAAAATCGCAAGACGCGGAACAGAAGAAAAAATAACTGCTCGCGAAAAAGAAATTATAGAAGGATTGCAGACTAAAGATTAGGAGCAAAATAGAGCCGTTTTATCGACTCTATTTAGTATTTACGCGTATTGGTGTAAAATAACATTGTCGAATAATTACTATTATATATGAATCCATTATTTATTGTTTTAGTGGTTGTCGCCGTATTGGTTGTTTGGCTTATCTCTGTCTACAACGGCTTTGTGCGTCTCGTAAATCGCACGAAAGAGGCTTGGGCGGACATTGACGTTCAGCTGAAGCGCAGATATGACCTTATTCCGAATTTAGTCGCGACAGTTAAGGGATATGCGACGCACGAAACTGAAGCTTTTGAAAATGTTACTAAAGCGCGCGCGTCGGCGCTCGGCGCTCAAACGGTTGAAGAAAAGGGGAAAGCCGAAAATGTGCTCTCCGGTACATTGAAGAGCTTGTTTGCGATTGCAGAAAATTATCCGGAGCTTCGCGCAGTTGAGAGTTTCACAAAGCTTCAGGAAGAGCTTTCGGATACGGAAAATAAAATACAGGCATCACGCAGATTCTATAACGGAAATGTTCGCGATTTGAACACCAAAATAGAAATGTTCCCGTATAATGTAATTGCAGGAATGTTCAAATTTACAAAAAGGGAATTTTTTGAGATTGAGGATGGCACTCAAAAAGATCCTGTTGAAGTTAAGTTTTAAGAATGGCAACAGTTTATACTCACAAAAGCGCAAATGTCAGGAAGACATATTTTCTTTTCGCGATATTTCTTGTTGTGATTTTAGGAATAGGTTGGTTTTTCTCTTACGCATATAGAATGCCGGAGATTTTGTTTTTCGCGGTAATTTTTTCTTCGGTTATGAGTATTGTCGGATATTGGTATTCTGATGCTGTGGTTTTAAGTATGGCTCATGCCAAGAAGATCGAGAAAAAAGATAATCCGGCTCTCTGGAATATCGTTGAAAATTTATCTATAACAGCAGGGCTTCCAATGCCAAAGGTTTTTATTATAAACGAGCCGGCCCCTAATGCTTTCGCTACAGGAAGAAATCCGGAGCATGGCGTTGTTGCTGTTACGGAAGGTCTGCTTCAAAGGCTTGATCGCGCGGAGCTTGAGGGAGTCATAGCTCATGAGCTTTCGCATATAGGTAATAAAGACACGCTTGTTTCAACCGTTGTCGTAATACTTGTCGGATTTATATCTTTAATCTCGGATATGTTTATGCGAAGCACTCTTTTTCGTGGCAGAGACAGGGATGAAAATCAGGGGCAGGCGGTAATGATGCTTATAGGCGTTGTGCTCTCTATCCTTGCGCCTGTAGTTGCAACTCTTATACAGCTCGCAATATCGAGGAAGAGAGAATTTCTTGCGGATGCATCCGGCGCGCTTCTTACGAGATATCCAGACGGTCTTGCGAGTGCGTTAGAGAAGATTTCAAATAGCAATATTCCGTTAAGAGTTGCAAATAGTGCCACCGCGCATCTTTGGCTTTCCGATCCTTTTTCGGGGGAAAAGAAGCATTCATTTATGCAGAAATTATTTATGACTCATCCTCCTGTCGAGGAAAGAATTCGTGCATTGCGCGAAATGGGCAGATAAGAGAATTAGGTTTTTGAATGCCGTATGCGTTAGAATGTTTCTATGCACACTGACGAAGAGCTTGCGAAAAAAGCTAAAAGCGGGGATGATTCGGCATTTTCAGAATTAGTTTCACGCTATGCAACGCACGCGCACAACTTCGTAGTCTATTTTACGGGCGAAAAAATGTTTTCAGAAGATATAGTTCAGGATTCATTTTTGAAAGCGTGGAAAAATATTCACAAATTTAAAACATCACGTAAATTTAAACCTTGGTTTTTCGCGATTTTGAAAAATACCGCTATAGATATTTTGCGAAAAAAGAAAATACGGGAAACGGTTTTTTCGGATGAGTTACCCGATGGCATAGAAGATGATGAGATAATGGATAATATTTTATCAATTCCCGAAGAAGAACTTCCCGAAAGCATTTTTGAAAAAGAAGATCTTAAGGGTATAGTTTCGGATGCCCTTTTAAATATATCTCCGGAAGATAGGGCAATTATTACATTAAGATATATGGAAGACCTTTCGTTTTCGGATATAGCGCGAATTGTAAAGATGCCGGAAAATACAGTACGAAGCAGGCATTCACGCGCATTAGTTAAAATCAGGCGTTTTTTAATGCAACAAAACGACTACGTTGCGCGTATTAATAAGTAAGGGCATATGAACAAAGACTCTTATTCAAGGCTTTTTTCTATATTAAAAGACGATTCCTCGAGTCGTTCAGACAGAATTGTGATGAATGTTATGGAAAAAATAGCCTATGAAAGAAACAAAAAGAGTAAGGCTCATTTTATCTATGGAGTAATTGCTTTCGTTTCCGCGTCAGCCGGCATTGTTCCGGCCGTTAATTTTATGATATCCGAGTTTTCTAATTCAGGTTTCGGTTCTTATTTTTCGCTTATATTTTCGGATGCAACCGTGCTGGTAAAGTATTGGAGTGATTTTTCAGCGCTTTTACTTGAATCGTTGCCAATAGCCGGAATCTTCTTGCTTTTTGTGCCGGTGTTTCTTTTCATATTTTCAATAAAACAATTTGCTCAGTCGGGCAAAAAAACAGTCGCGCATTACGCATAATTTATTATGAAAGACTTTTTTAAATCAAAGATTTTTTCCGGAGTGTTGTATGGGATTGGCGGGGTTCTCGTCGTGTTATTAATATTTCAGACCGGAGTCTCTATCGGGTACAAAAAAGCGTCGTTCTCTTTTCACTTTGGAGAAAATTACTATAAAAATTTCGGTGGAGTGCAGAGATTTCCGGATATTGGTATGAGACAAAGCGGTATGCCGGATGCGCATGGCGCCGTTGGGAAAATATTAAATTTAAATTTGCCAACCTTTATGATGGAAGGGCCGGACAAAATAGAGAAGGTCGTATTTGTTGATGACAATACCGAAATACGCAGATTTAGAGATAAAATTTCTGCCGAAGAGCTGGTTGTAAATGATTTTGTAGTTGTCGTTGGCGCACCAAACAGTGATGCGCAAATTCACGCGCGTCTTATCAGGGTTATGCCGGAGTCTCCTGTAAATAGTCGTTCAGACAATCAGAATAATTAACAATGAAAGCAAAAATTTTTTTAAAAGCGAAAAAGCTCGCCTTATTTTATCGCGGACATAAAAAAGTCAGCATAGCCATAATAGCCGTTGCCGTTGTGTTGATTGTCTTGGCTATACGAGGCCTGTCAAAGAATAATGAAAAGGCGGAATACATAACAGAAATGTCTGGAAAAGGCTCCGTGGTAGTTTCTATTTCTGGTAGCGGTCAGGTGTCATCTTCCAACGAGGTTGAAATAAAGCCAAAAGTTTCTTCCGATGTTGTTTGGATTGGAGTGAAGAACGGCGATGAGGTCAAAAAGGGGCAGGCTCTTGTAAGCTTGGATAGTACAGAAGCGAAAAAGGACGTTGCGGAAGCAGAGCTCGATCTCGAAGAATCGAAGTTGCAATTCGATAAGAGTGTTGCCGAAGCTCCGATTGATTATGCCCGTCAGCTTGAGTCTCTCGCTTCATCAAAAGAAGATCTTGCTACAGAATATAACGATGCATTTAATTCGGTTTCTGACGCATTTCTTGATTTGCCGGATATTGTTACCGGAGCGGAGGATATTTTATATGGTGACGATTTAGGCAGAAGCTCAGGACAATGGAACGTGAGCGTTTATAAAGGTATTCCCGACGCAGAGTCAGCGAGAGACACAATTTCAGCTTTTGCAAAAATAGCGGAAGAGGATTATGTGTTGGCGAGTGAAGAGTACGATGTTGGATTTGCAAAATTTAAAACGCTAAACAGAAATGCCACAAACGAAGAAGTAGGGAGCTTTCTTGACTCGACATACTTAACGGCTGTGCAGGTTGCGCAGGCTATAAAAAGTGAGAAAAATTTGATTGATACGGTTATAGATTTTGCTGGAAGAGAAAACAAAAATTTGGATACATATATTACTACTGCGCAATCTCAACTCGGCTCATACTTGAGCTCGATAAACGGAGTAGTTAGCTCTCTTCTTTCGGCAAAACGAAGTTTAGAAAACGCACATGATACCGTTTTAGATCTTGAGCGGGACATAGAAATATTTTTGATAAACAATCCCACCGGAGTAAATCCTGTTGATCTGCAGATAACTAAAAATTCAATAAAAAAGAAAGAGGCAACAGTTGAAGAACTAAAAAATGATCTCTCGGATTACGTGTCTTACGCGCCTTTTGCCGGAGTTATTGCGTCAGTCGATGCAAAAGTCGGGGATTCGGTCTCGAGTGGTTCTACTCTTTTAACGCTTATAACGAAGCAAAAAATAGCTGAAATAACGCTGAATGAAGTTGATGCGGCAAAAGTTGTATCCGGTCAGAAAGCCGTAATAACATTTGACGCGGTTGAAGATGTATCTGTTGTGGGAGAAGTAAGCGAAATCGATATAATCGGAGCAGTTTCGCAGGGCGTTGTTACATATTCCGCAAAGGTTTCATTTGACATAGACGACGAAAGAATTAAGCCCGGAATGAGCGTTTCGGTTTCGATTATAACTGACGCGAAGCACGACGTTATGGTAGTTTCAAACTCGGCGATAAAAAGTCGTGGCGATGTATATTATGTCGAAGTTTTGAATTCTGAAACCGGAGCATTGGAAGAAAAAACAGTTGAAGTCGGGATTTCAAATGACACCACTACGGAAATTATTTCCGGATTAAATGAAGGAGATGAAGTTGTCACAAGAACATCTACTTCTTCCGGAAATAGTACGACAAAGACATCCGCAACGCAGAACTCGACCCTTTTTAGTATGGGAAGCGGAGGCAATACTATGAGAATGCCGAGATAGTTAAAATATATATGCTTGAAATAAAATCAGTTACAAAAACATATCGCACCGGTGATGTAGCGTTCAATGCGCTGAAAGGAATCAGTTTTACCATTCGCGACGGGGAATTCGTCGCTATTATGGGGCCGTCCGGTTCCGGCAAATCAACTCTTATGCATATAATAGGAGCTCTTGATACGCCAACGGAAGGGGAATATCTCTTTGACGGTAAAAATATAGCGTCTTTTTCGGATGATGAGCTTGCCGACATAAGGAAAGAAAAAATCGGATTTGTTTTTCAGGCGTTTAATCTCTTGCCACGCACGACAGTTTTAAGAAATGTTTCTCTGCCTCTTATATATGCGGAAATTGACAGAGAGAAGAGAAAAAACATAGCCGAACAGGCGCTCCTGTCCGCAGGACTTGAAAGAGAAAACTTTTTACATCTTTCAAATCAGCTTTCCGGAGGACAGATGCAGAGAGTCGCGATAGCGCGCGCGCTTGTGAATAATCCATCTCTTATACTTGCTGATGAGCCGACGGGAAATCTCGATTCGAAAACGGGAGAAATAGTGCTTTCCACATTTCAAAAATTAAACAGCGAATATGAACGCACAATAGTTTTAATCACTCACGAAACAGATGTTGCGGAATATGCCGACAGAATTATTTTTATAAAAGACGGGTCGATTGTAAGCGATGAAAAAAACAAACGGAAGCGTTTATAAACAATATAAATATGAAAACGTCAGACATTCTTGAGGAAACATATTTCGCACTTTCGTCTAATAAGGCCCGTTCCGGACTTACGATGCTTGGCATAGTAATAGGAATAAGTTCCGTTATCGCCATGGTTGCGATAGGACAGGGCGCGCAGGGATCTATTCAGGCGAGTATAGAGTCTATAGGATCGAATCTTATTCTTGTTCAGCCGGGCGTACAGAGAGGAGTGGGAATTCACGTAAGCGGTGGAATGGGTTCGGCAAACACATTAACCGCGGAAGACGCGGAGGCGATAGAATCGGGCATAAGCGGAATTTCCATGATTGCTCCGGAAGCATCGGGAAGATATCAGATTGTTATAAAAGCAAACAATACGAATACTTCAGTTGCTGGTGTTACTCCTGAATATACGACAGTTCGGAATGTATCCGTAGAGTCCGGATCTTTTGTTTCAGAACAGAACATAAAGAGTCTTTCGAAGGTGGCTATTTTGGGATCGTCCGTGCTTACGGAGCTTTTCGGCGACGAAGCTGTTCCGGAAGATGCGATAGGACAAACGATAAAAATAAACAGAATAGGATTTACTGTTATAGGCACAATGGTTTCGAAGGGTGGAACCGGTTTTGGAAGTCAGGATAATATGATTTTTATTCCTTTACCTACCGCGCAGAAATTTCTTCTTGGAAACGATTCTCTTACGACGATCAGCGTGAAAGCCGAAGATCAAAAAATAATGACGACTGTACAGGAAGACATAACGCAACTTTTGCTTTCGCGCCATAATATTCCGAACCCTGAATTAGCCGATTTTTCGGTAATGAACCAGTCTGACATTATAGAAACCGCGTCAAGCGTTGCCGAGACATTCACCGTACTTCTTGGCGCAATTGCCGGCATATCCCTTCTTGTCGGAGGCATAGGAATTATGAATATGATGCTTACAACAGTAACCGAGAGGACTCGTGAGATTGGTTTGAGAAAAGCCATTGGAGCAAAGAAACGTGACATAAGTTTCCAATTTCTCGCTGAGGCCGTGATGCTTACGTTTTTAGGCGGTGTTATAGGAGTAATCTTAGGATGGCTCATATCATTCGGAGTCGATTATTTTGGAGTGATCACAACGAAAGTTTCGATTGCGTCAGTTTTTCTCGCGTTCGGTGTTTCGGCTCTGATCGGGATAGTTTTTGGATATTATCCCGCGCGGAGAGCGTCTGCGATGAATCCAATAGAGGCATTAAGATATGAATAAAAACCCGCGTGGTCGAGCGGAGAATAAAGAATAAATATATGAAAAATAAAAAAACAAATATAATCGCCGGAGCCGTTATCGTGGCGTGCGTAGTTTTCTTTGCCGGATTTTTTGTAGGAAAATGGACGGCGTCTCCTTCGATGAAGCCGGGTTTAGGTTCGGAGAATTTCCGTAGTGGAGCTATCGGAAATCGTGCCGGAGGAAAGCAGTCCGGTATCGGTCAGAATATGAATATTGTCTCTGGCGAAATTACGAAAATTGACGCGACGAGTATGACTGTTGGCTTACAAAGCGGAGGCTCGAAGCTCGTTTTCTTTTCAAGTTCGACACAAGTTATGAAAACCGAAAGCGGTAACGCGGAAGATTTGAAAGAAGGGGAGCAGGTTTTTGTAACCGGTCAAACGAACGCTGACGGAAGCGTTTCCGCTTCGTCTATCCAATTGCGCGGTGAAGAAATGATGAGGGCCGGAAAGTAATTTATTTGGTATATGTAAAATTAACCCGCCCCTCTATAGAGGGGCGGGATTGTTATATCTTTCTTTTTTCAAACCATTCTATGGTTAGTCTTACGCCTTCTTCGAGGTTTGTAATTGGTTTATATCCGAGCACTCTTTTTGCTTTGTCTATATTTGCGTGTGTGTTTCTCACGTCGCCCCTTCTCGCGGGACGTTTTTCTAAAAGAAGTTTTCTTCCGGAATATTTTTCTATCAGTTTTTTTATAGCAATCATATTTACCCGTTTCCCGTCGCCAATATTAAATACCTCGCCGTTTAATTTCTTGTTCGATTTCATCGAGAGAATGTTTGCAGAGACTACATTGCCGACAAAACAGAAATCCCTTGTTTGTTTGCCGTCTCCCTCAAGAAACGGTTTTTCTGTTTTTGAAAAATACATTTTTTCAAGCCAAGCGGCTATAGCCGTGCAATATGGAGCGTCGCCATATTGACCGGGTCCATAAACGTTGAAATATCGGAGACATACTGTATCAAGGCCATAAAGTTTGCTGAAGAGCTTACAGAAAGGTTCGCAGGCATATTTTTGAGCCGCATACGGCGATTGTGGGTCTGGAAAACATTCGGACTCCGATGCCGGAAGTTTTTTAGCGTCTCCGTATATGGATGATGATGAAGAAAATATAAATCTTTTTACTTTGTAATCTCTCGATTTTTCAAGAAGCTTTACCGTTCCCAAAACGTTCGTTTCGGTCGTCTCTGCCGGATGAATCACGGAATATGAAACTCTGGGCAGTGCGGCAAAATGAAAAACAAATTCCGGCGAATGTTTTCTGAAAATCTTATCGAGAAGCGCGTCATCAAGAATTGAGCCTTCGTAGAATGTAATGTCTTTAGATACGGAGATTCTTTTTCCGGTAGAGAAATTGTCTATGCCGACTATTTTTATTTCCGGCATTTCTTTTTGAACCGTTTTTACGAAATTACTCCCGATGAATCCGGCGCAACCGGTAACGAGTATGGTTTTTTTGTGTGGCAACATTATTTTTGGTAAAAACTATCCCTTATCAATTAATTTTTTAATTTCGTCTAAAATGGGTCGTAAATTAGATTTTTCATTTTTGTGCATGACAATAAACTGATTTCCTGTTTTCTCCCAGCCGGGATTTACCCAAGGCTTTTTTTCTATTTCCTTACCTTTAATGTACCCCGCGTCTTTAATGTCATATTCAATCCCTGCATCTTCCAGTAATTTTTTAAGATTAAATCCGGTAAATTGTCGATTTTGATGCGAGGATAATTTGTCTTGAGGGTCAGAGTAAATTATTTTCCCTTCTTTTTCAAAAATTTCTTTGGGGGTAAATGGAAAAATTCTTACTTGTCCATTTTCATTCGCAACTCTTAGCATTGAATAAATAGATAAAAGAGCCCCGATATTATCTTCTCTTTCCAAATGAGGAGGAACGGAGTTTGAGGCTACTACCATATCAAATGCTCCATCCTTAAATGGTAAAAATTGAGCACTGCCATAGATCAGATTGTCATAATCTTTTAATCCCTCGCGAGGACTTATATCTATACTTATAACGTCAATGTTTTTCTCTCTGGCCTCTCTCTGAAACCTTAGGGAAGCGCCAACATCCAATACTTTTTTACCTTTGAGCTCAGATTCGGTCATGTCAAACATTTCTAAATGGGAAGCGAGACCGCGTTCAGCAAACCCGCCTTTTTTCATAAAATCAATCATTTCTTTGCCTGATTTTACGGAATTGATTTCCTCGTCTGATAAAAATTGTTCTGACATAAATTTAATAAAATGATTATTTTAATCCACTAAATACTTGGTTATATTTCAATATATCACAAACTCTTATTATATAAAGGTACGGTTTTTGCTAGATTTTTATGTAAAAAGCAGAATAATTTCACAATTGCATACTAAAATATATTTTTCAAAAACTCACCGTGTTATTATGGATTTATGATAAAAAAACTTATCTTTGGAACTACAAACGAGGCTAAAATAAAGCAGATTAGGGGAGCGTTGTCTCCTATGGGAATAGAAGTCGTAGGAGTTGCTGATAAATCTCTTTTGCCTGAAGTGGATGAGGATGGAAAAACTCCGGAAGAAAATGCGAGAAAAAAGGCGATCGCGTATGCAGAAGCCCTTAATTCGATGGTCTTTTCTATGGACAACGCGCTTTATCTCGATGGACTGCCGGATGATAGGCAACCAGCGACGCATGTGCGGAGAATTGGGTCTCGGACTGATAGGCCCACGGATGAAGAAGTTCTCGAATATTATTCCGATTTGATTCATTCGTTGGGTGGCAGAGTTTCGGGAGAGTGGAGATTCGCCGTTTGCATAGCTTCTCCGGATGGGAAATTCAATGAAACTACTCTAATCTCTCCGCGTACATTTACGGAAATGCCGAGCGAAAAAATCATATCAGGCTATCCGTTGGAATCGCTTCAGATAGATGAATCTACGGGAAAATATATTTCCGAAATGAATCAGGAGGAACAGGATGTTTTCTGGCAACGCGCGATAGGGGAACAGCTCCAAAAATTTGTGAGAGGGTTGTAGGGAAGAAAATACTACACTTTGTTGCGGTGTATTTCAGTTCATAATCAAGATATGGGGTGTTGGATGGTCTTATATAGAACTCAAACTTTTGTTCAAAAGGCTCAAAACTCTATTTCTATATTGCTGAGTTTCTTTATTGCCCCCCGAAACAGGGATTTCTTTTTTCATTATTTTCAAACAACCTAAGGCCAGACGGCTATTGAAATCTTCTTCCGAAAATCCTTTCTTGTTTAGGAATATTTTAACTAAATCTGTTCGAGATAGGGGAAGTAAATCATAGATGGGGTATTTTACAAAGCCCATTATCGGATCTTGAAATGATAGCGATTCAAAATCGAGAAAGCCGGTGATTTTTCCATCTTGTGCTAAAAAATTGCCTGGCTGATAATCTCCGTTTGAAAGTACTAATGGTGTTGTAATATTTTCAATAATGTTCTTGATTTTTTGAACCGCATTTTTAAAAATTTTTTCATTAAACCACGGGTTTTTTTCGATATTTACATCTTCTAATTCTTTTCTTAACGAGATGCTCGGGATAATTTTAGATATATCGTGTTTTTTAATAAAATTTGTTGCGCTTATTAGTGTAATCACAGCTTGCACAAGCAATTCTTTTGCCTCCGCTAATCCTTCATCAGATTGCATACTAAGCTTTTGTAGATTTTCTCCCGGCAAAAGAGAGAAAATGGCAATGTATTTGCCTTCCTCATTTTTGAAAGGTTCGACTAAAACTTCCGGAACAGGAAGGCCGAACTCTTTGAGTGCATGGAATATCTTTACCTCATTTTCTATATCGCCGTGTCGATTTTTTCTAAGAACTATTGTAACTGCTTTATTATCTTTAGTGACCACGCTCACACGCACCGGACACGGTAAATCGTAGTTATCAAAATATACCGCATTAGCAACAGATTTGAACTGCGGATCAATGCTTAGCACATGTTTTAGTTCTATTGGCGTGAGGGTTACTTTCCGCTCTTTCTCAGTTCTAAAAAACATTGTATCCATATATTTATTTTACTAAATCCAAATTTGGATATTGATATAGAATGGAATCCAAAGCCGTATCCTTATAGAGTATTCGTCCCGCTCAAAGCGGAAGGGGCGAGATTCGAACTCGCGGTACCGGTAAAGGTACACAATCTTTCCAGGATTGCCAGTTAAACCACTCCTGCACCCTTCCGCTTTAGGCGGGATTGCAATTTGTAGATGAAAATAAAAATTTTCATACAAATTGGGAAAACCCTCGATTTCTATTTTAATATAGCAGTCTTTCAGAGGACGTGCGTCATTAGACCACTATGCGACCCCTCCTCTCGCGAACGCTATTCAGATTAAACCAAAATAAGCCCATTCTCAACTTTTTACTTCTCTTTTATTTTCTGCTGAATTATTGTTTTATTGTAGTTCTTTCCTGTGTAAATAGTTAATTTATGTGCATAACTCCATCATTTGACATATATGTTAGAAACATATAACATTTTGGTATGTTAAACATTTCTAACAAAAAGGGTATATCGCTCAAAAAATATAATGCGATACGGATTGTGTTGGTGATCGTGCTTGCCGCGAGTATAAGCCAGTCGATAATATACAAAAACTTTCTTTATCCGGTTGTTGCTACAGCAATTGCCGTTGGACTTCTTTCTATACTGAAGAAGAAGGTAGATGGCGTCATTGCCGATGAGAGAGATTATACGGTTGCCGGAAATTCCGCGCGGTACGCGATGACCATATTTTCTTTTGTCGCGGTTTTCGCAATGTTTTTCTTCCTCGCTTTTGAAGAAACCAATCCTTTTTATGAGGCAATAGCCATGACTCTCGCGTATTCCGTTTGTTTTCTCATGATTATTTATTCCTTGATTTTCCGATTTTATAACAAAATATCTTTTTCAAATAAAAAGAAATTATATATTGCGCTTTTAGTCGCAGTCGTGGCGATTTTTATAATCGGCGGATTAAGATTTTTGTCAGGCGAAGACGGGTGGATTTGTAACGATGGAAATTGGGTTATGCACGGGCATCCGTCGTTTCCCGCCCCGAACGAACTCTGCAAATAAATATGGAAAATAAAATCAAGGAAATGAGAATCGCTCTCAATATGACGCAGGAAGAGCTCGCGAGGAAGGCCGGAGTGCGGAGAGAAACGATAGTATTTCTTGAGCAGGGAAAATACAATCCTTCACTTAAGCTCGCGCACGATGTTTCCGAAGCGCTTGGCACATCATTAGACAAACTCTTTTTTTATAAAAAATAGGAGCAATTCCACAGCCCTATCATTATTCTTCCGTACGGGAATCGTATATAATGAAAGCATATGGCTGAAGAAAAATATGTCCGTCTATCATGGGACGATTACTTTTTGGAAATTATGCACGCGGTTGGGAAAAGATCAACGTGCGACAGAGGAAGAGTCGGGTGCGTCATAACGCGCGATAATCACATTCTTGTTACGGGGTATTCCGGCGCTCCGCGAGGCGTGCCTGATTGCGATGAAGTAGGGCATATGATGAGCACCGTGATGCACGAGGACGGCACGGAGAGCCGTCATTGCGTGCGGACGGCTCATTCGGAGCAGAACGCGATAATTCAAGCCGCGCGAGTCGGCGTTTCTATAACGGGAGGAACTCTTTATTGCACTATGACTCCGTGCGCGACGTGCGCGAAGATGATTGTAAATGCCGGAATAGAGCGTGTTGTTTGCGAAAAGAAATATCATTCCGCAAAAGAAACCGAAGAACTTTTTTCCATTGTTGGCATAGCGCTTGAATATAAAGAAGAAGCCGTCGAAAAATATCCGGAACAATAATTCGCGTAAAGACTTATGCCTACTCTTATCAAAAACGGACTTGTATATGACGGATTAGGCGGTCCTCCCGAGAAGCGCGATGTTTTAATAGAAAGAAAAAGAATTGTCAGAGTCAGGAAAACCGGCAAACATACGAGAGCGGATAATGTTATAGACGCGAACGGGTCTATCGTCTTGCCCGGACTTATCGATGTCCACGCGCATTCGGATCATAATCTAAGTATTTTTGCAGACCCTTTTCAGCAACGATTTATTGAAGAGGGAATTACGACAATTATAGGAGGCAATTGCGGAAAGTCAGTCGTTCCTTTTAATGAATCATCATTTCAGGCTCTTTCCGATTGGGAAGTGAACGAAGCTCATTTTAACGCGAACTGGACTACCGCGAGCGATTTTTTCGCGTCGGTTTTTAAAAAAGGATTCGGAGTGAACTTTGGAACATTGATAGGCTTGGGAACGATAAGAAATTTCATTCTTCGCGGAGTTACGAGAGACGCGACCGATTCGGAAGAAAGACTGATAAAAAATATCCTCGAATCTTCGATGGACGCCGGAGCGCTCGGTCTTTCGAGCGGACTCGAACACATTGATGAAAAAAATATTCCGAAAAGAGAACTTCTTGAATACATCCGCGTAGTTAAAAAATACGGAGGAGTTTACGCGACGCATCTTAGAAATATGGGCGGAGAAATAGTCTCCGCGCTTCAAGAGGCTCTGTCTGTTATGCAAGAAACGGGAGTGAAAATGGAAGTAAGCCATTTGAATCCTGATCAGGATTTTTCCGCAGAATATAACGAGGTATTCCAAACAATAGAAGCCTTGAAAGACGATTCGGATTTGCATTTTGACGTAGCTCCTTTCGGCAGAAAGGTTTTGCCTGTTCGCTCATTTTTGCCGGAATGGATGCAAAAAGGCGCGCGGGAGAAAATCTGCGCGGAAATATGCGAAGGCGATATGCCGGACCGCATAGCCGATTATTTAAAGAAACTTCCATTTGATCGAATAACCATAGCGCGTGTTCCACCGTCCGTCGGATTTTTGGCCGGAAGGAAGCTCGTTGATTTCGCTTCGTCGTTGCACGTTGACCCTCCGAGGGCGCTCGCAAAGCTTATGCGAATAACGGAGCTTACGGCAGTTTGCCTCGTAGAAGTGGCGGACAAAGATGTGCTTAAAAAGTTTGTTAAATCATCGCGAGCGATAATAGCGTCACATACCGCAGGAGCGGGGTTTGATGAATTTGTCGCAGATACGGAGAAAACTCTTTTTTCGAGATTCCTCGATGATATGTCGGACGAAGAAGATCTTCCGTTTGAAAAATTCATTATGAAAATGACATCAATTCCGGCAAAGAAATTTATGCTCGGGAAAAGGGGATCTATTCGCGAAGGATATTATGCCGACGTAGTCGTGTTAAAAGATTTTTCGCCCGTTCATGTTTTTGTAAACGGCGAGCAGGCCATGAAAGACGGCGAACTTACTCTCACGCGTTCCGGACATATCCTAAAACGAAAAGATAATTCCAGCATATGAGGAGGAAAATACGCGGTTTCGCCCCTGATTATTTTTTTATAGCAATAGTCGTTGCGCTTGTCGTTTTCGGTCTTGTTATGCTTACGAGCGCATCGTCGGACCTTGCGAGGGAAAAGTTTGGCGACAGTTATTATTATCTTTTCCATCAACTTTCAAACGGTCTCGCTGTCGGTTTGATTGGTTTCGTTATAGCCTCCTTAATATCATTAACTTTTTTCGAACGGATATCTTTTCCGTTATTTATTTTAAGCATATTGCTTTTGATTGCCGTGTTTCTTCCTTCGCTTGGAATAGAAGCAAAAGGCGCCGAAAGATGGCTGAATCTCGGAGGCTATAGTTTTCAGCCCGGAGAATTTTTGAAACTCGCTTTCCTTATATTCATTTCCGCGTGGGCGGGGAAAAATAAAGAGAGGATAGGAAGTTTTTCAAAAGGGTATATTCCTTTCCTTATTCTGCTTGGAATATCCGTTGGATTACTTTTTTTACAGCCGGCTACCACTATCGCAGTCATACTTGCCGTTGCCGCGCTTGCAACGTATTTCGCGGCTGGAGCGAAAATTCGTTATATAGTTTTAACTTTTGTTCTCGGAGCCGTCGCGATAGCGGGGCTCGTTTATTCAACGCCGTACAGGTTGGCAAGATTTTCCGGATATTTGAATCCCGAATCCGATCCGCTCGGCACAACTTATCATATTAATCAATCGCTTATCGCAATCGGGTCCGGAGGAGTATTCGGGGTAGGGTTTGGAAACTCGACAACAAAATTAAAATATCTTCCAGAGCCGATAGGAGACTCGATATTCGCGGTCATAGCGGAAGAGTTTGGATTTGTCGGAGCGATATTTGTAATTTTGCTTTTTGGTTTGTTTATCTGGCGCGGTCTTTCTATAGCAAAAAATTCAAAAGACGGTTTTTCTCGATCTTTGGGAACGGGGATAGTAGTGCTTATAGGTTTTCAGGCATTTGTAAATATTGCCGCAATTTCAGGCCTGATCCCGCTTACCGGAGTTCCTTTGCCGTTCATAAGTTACGGAGGAACGGCTCTCGCCGTCTTTTTGACGATGTGCGGTATTCTTGTTAATATTTCAAGGAACAGGAGATAAAACGCTGTTTTATTGCGCGTAAATAAGCGCAACAATTCTCATTTATGTTACGAGTCTTACTAACAGGCGGAGGCAGTGGAGGACATATTTATCCGCTTATTGCAGTAGCGGAAGAATTTGCGGAAATGGATAATATTTCCGTCCAACTTTCTTATGTCGGCCCTCGAAGCAAACTCAATCAGGAATTTATAGACCGCAATATAAAAGTATATCGCGTCCTGTCGAGCAAAATCAGGAGATATTTTTCTCTTCAGAACATCATAGACATTCCGAAATTTTTACTTAGTCTCATTCAGGCAATCATTCGTCTTTATATAATTATGCCGGACGTTGTTTTTTCAAAAGGCGGTCCGGGCTCTCTCGCGGTTGTATGGGCGGCGAAGTTTTATTTTATCCCCGTCATAATACATGAATCGGACGCAGTTCCCGGATTGACTAATCGGATAGCGGCAAAATCCGCGAAGAGAATAGCCGTTTCGTTTCCCGACGCCATAGCCTATTTCCCTAAAAAGAAAACAGCGCTCACGGGGACGCCACTTCGTAAAGAAATATTGGAAAGAATGCTCACGCGCGTAGAAGGCAAAGGAAAGCTCGGATTTGATCCAAACGCTCCGCTCGTTCTCGTTCTTGGAGGTTCGCAGGGCGCGGAACAGTTAAATGATTTTGTATTAAAAAATCTCCAGTCGCTCATTTCATTTACACAAGTATTCCATCAGACCGGTCCGGCAAATTTTGATGCCGTAAAAAACACGGCGAATGTAATTTTAAAAGACATCGGCCCGACAGCCGAATCTAGGTATCGTTCCGCCGGATATATGTCTGTAGATATGATGAAAGACGCCCTTTCCGCCGCTGACGTTATTATTTCGCGCGCCGGTTCGGCAATAGCAGAAATCGCGGCGTTTGGAAAACCTTCAATACTTATACCGCTCGAAACATCGGCAAACGGACATCAGAAAGCGAATGCATATGGATATTCGAAAACCGGCGCGGCTATAGTTTTTGAAAGAAATAATTTTACTTATCATGTTGTCGAATTGAAAATCAAAGAAATTTTTGGTAATGCCGAATTATATGAAAACATGTCGAGAGCCGCAAGGAGTTTTTCGAGAATAGACGCCGCAAAAGCGATAGCGGAAGAGATAGTCAATATAGCTTCGAAATAAATTTAATATGCCGGAAGAAAAGAAAAAAATTCGTACTCGTTTCGCGCCGTCTCCGACCGGCACGCTGAATTTAGGTGGCGCAAGGACGGCTCTGTTCTCGTGGATTTTCGCGCGCGCAAACGAAGGCGATTTTGTATTGCGCATGGAAGATACGGATAAAGAACGTTCAAAGAAAGAATATGAGGAAAATATAATAGAGACTATGAAATGGCTTGGGTTAAACTGGGATGAGTTTTGTCGACAAAGCGACAGACAAGAAAGATATGAACATTATCTTTCGGAGCTTCTTAATAAAAACCTTGCTTATTATTGTTTTTGCTCGCAGGAAGAAAATCAGAAAGAACAGGAAGCAAAGTTGATACAAGGGCTTCCTCCAAAATATGGCGGGAAGTGTCGCTCCATTCCTCACGAGGAGGCGTTAATCCGTGCCGGAAAAGAGAAGGCCGTCATTCGTCTCAAGATTCCGGAGAAGGAAATCTCATTTACCGATCTGGTGCGTGGCAAGTTAACATTCGATCTCGGGCTTATCGGCGACCCCATTATAGCAAAAAGCCTCAAAGAACCGCTGTTCAATTTTGCAAATGTCGTCGACGATTTCGAAATGAATATAAGCCACGTTGTACGCGGAGAGGATCATATTTCAAATACCCCCTGCCAGATAGCCATACAGGAGGCGCTTGGTTTTCCGTCAATGAAATATGCACATTTGCCGCTAATCTTAGGATCTAATAAAAAGAAACTTTCGAAGCGCGATATGGCAAAATCAATTTTAGATTATCGTGCCGAAGGCTATGTATCCGGTGCAATTATAAATTTTCTCGGACTCATGGGGTGGCATCCTAAAGAGGATAGGGAAGTATTTTCCATCGAAGAAATGGTCAAGGAATTTTCTTTTGAGAGAGTACAAAAAGCAGGGGGCATTTTTAATCCCGAGAAGCTTGATTGGTTGAACGGTTATTATATAAAGGCGATGAGTCCCGAAATGCTTGCAGACGAACTCCCGCCGTTTATACCGGAAGAATGGATAGAAAACAGGGAATTGCTGGTTAAGGTTATCGGAGTCGAAAAAGAAAGAATGAAAAAACTTTCTGATTTTACGGATGCCGTTGGTTTCATATTTAAACTTCCGGAATATGATCCGCAGTCGCTTTTGTGGAAAACGATGGACAGAAAAGAAGCTGAAAATAATTTAAACGAATGTTTGCGCGTTTTGGGCGAAATAGCCGAAAAAGATTTTGAGGCAAATATAATAGAGTCAAAAATGATGCTTGTCGCAGAAATGCGTGGCAGGGGAGAATTGCTCTGGCCTTTACGGGTAGCGCTTTCCGGTCAAAAGAACTCTCCCGGTCCGTTTGAACTTGCTTCTATACTCGGCAAAGATGAAACTCTTCGCAGAATATATTACGCGATACAAATTCTTGCGTCGTAATTTATATGAAACTTTTTAATTATAATAAACGCGGTTTTATTGTTTTTATGCTCGTTATCGCGGGATTGTTGTTTTTTAATATGCCTACTTTCGCGGAAGGAGATTTTTCTTCCGACTTGCGTAAAATGATTGATGAAAAAGCTGCGGTTTTGCAACAGCTTGAAAATCAGCGCAAAGAGATTGAGGGTGTGCTTGGAGAAATATCGGCTTCTAACAACAAACTTGCAGGAGAAATAAATTATTTTGATAAGACGATTGATCAACTCGACGTTATCGTTCAGTCGAATGAAATAACAGTTGAAAAGCTCGAATTGGAAATCGAATCTTTAAAGAACGACATCGTATATGCGGAAAATAAGGTTGATAACAAGAAAAAAACAGTGAGCAGGCTGTTTACGGAATTACAGCAGAAAGGAAAGGAAAATTTACTCACGATTTTTTTAAAAAATCAGAGCCTTTCCGATGCCGTAGGTGAAGTGCAGACATTGTCTAACTTGAATAACAGTCTGTTTGTAAACATAAGAGAGCTTGTGGCGCTTCAGGAAGAACTTGTCGATAAAATAAACGAAGAAAGCAATAAGAAAGAAAGCAAAAAGATAGAGAGCATTAATTTAAAATACAGGCAGGACATTATAGAGGATCAGAAAAAAGAAAAGCAGGCTATTCTTGCGGAGACAAAAAATCAGGAAAAAATATATGAGGCTCAGCTCAATGAATTAAAAGAACTGCAAGACGCCGTTTCCGAAGAAATAGACGCGATTGAAAATGAGTTAAGGAAAACCATTAATCCCAATCTTTTGCCGTTACCGCGTTCCGGAGTCTTATTGTGGCCCGTTCCGGAAGGTAAATTGACGCAGGCTTACGGGAACACCGCCTTCGCCAAAAAAAATTATAAGAGCGGGTGGCACAACGGTATAGACGTTGGCAGATTTCTTGGAGCGGAAATCGTTTCAGCGGAAGATGGTATTGTAATCAATTCCGGCAATCAGGATTTATATTGCAAAGGAGGCGCTTACGGGAAATTCGTAGTCGTAAAACATACGAACGGGCTTACAACGCTTTACGGACATATGTCGCGATATATTGTTTCGGTCGGTCAACAGGTAAAGAGGGGAGAAGTGATAGGATATATGGGTCGCACAGGCTGGGCTACGGGTCCGCATCTTCACTTCACCGTTTTTGCGTCGCAAACGCTTACTCCCGCAAAAGCCGGATACCCTGAAGGCACTCAATCATCGCGTTCTTGCGGTCCTATGCCTGTCGGAGGAGACCTTGATCCGTTTCAATATCTTGATGTTCCGTCAAAATAAATTCAGCCATTCTTATATGGATGTTTCAAATACAAAATCATTTTTACAATCGAATTCGTGGAAACAATTTCAAAATTCCATAGGCAGAAAAACTATCGATGTGTCGGTAGAAAATCTTTCGGGGTTCGCCGTACTTCCTGAAATAGGGCTCGGACAGCGATATTGTTATTTTCCGCACGGACCGAGCGGGGAATATTCCGTTTCCGCTTTAAATGAATTTATTCTTGCATCAAAAAAAGCTTGTCTACCTTTCAAGCCATTTTTTCTGCGCGTAGAACCTTTTTTAGAAAACGACAAAAAGATTTCGCAAATTCTCTCCGAATCAGGTTTTAAAAAAGTCCGATCCGTTCAGCCGGAAGAAACTTTTTTGCTTGATATTACAAAAAGCGAGGATGAAATGTTAAAAGAAATGGAGCACAACACGCGTTACTCGATACGTTCCGCAGAAAAACGCGGGGTCAAAGTGTCTGAGGCGTCAGACAAAAAAGAAGCGTTCCAGATGTTTTGGAATATGTTTACAAAGACGAACGCGCGACACTCGTTGTCGGCGTATTCCGACAAATATTATCGCGAAATATTTTCGCTTTCCGGAGACGCATCTTCGCGAATTTTTTTTGCATACGCAGATGGTCGGCCCATAGCGTCAGCTATACTAATTGTTAACGGTAACCGCGCCACATATCTATTTGCCGCGTCAGAGAGGGGATTCGAAAAATATAATGCGCCGACTTTGCTTTTGTGGCATATTATACTTAAATCTAAAGAAATAGGATGCGCTGTTTTCGATTTTTGGGGAATGAGTACGACAAATAAAAAATGGTCAGGAGTTACGGCATTTAAAAAGAGTTTTGGAGGAAGGTCGGTAAAATATGCCGGAACGTGGGACTTGCCGATTAATCGGTCTATGTATTGGTTATATTCAATCGCGAAAAAAATATTATGAAAAGATTGATAAAAAAAATAATTCCGAAATTTTTGATTCGTTTGTATCATTTTGTCCTCGCTTGGACAGGAGTTTTTATATACGGATATCCTTCAAAAAGTATGGTTATAATCGGAGTTCTTGGCACACGCGGAAAAACTACCGTATCGAATCTTTTGTGGTCATGTCTCGAGACCGCAGGATATAAGACCGGAGTAACCGGAACGGCAGTTATACGGATAGGCAAAGAAATGAGGTTAAATCCTTTTCATATGACTATGCCCGGAAGATTTATGATGCAAAAGATGCTTGCGGAAATGAAGTGTGCCGGATGTAAATTCGCAATAGTAGAGACTCCGTCGGAAGGTGTCGAACAGTTTCGCCACATAGGAATAGCGTATGACGCAATAGTGATGACGACTCTTTACGAAGAAAAACTCGAGACGCATAACTGGAGTTTTGAAAGATGTAAAGAAATGCATTTGAAAGTTTTTAAGGAATTGTCAGGACAGCCGAAGAAAATTTTTAACGGTAAGCTTGTGCCTAAAATTATTGCCGTGAATGCGTCAATAAATGAAAAAGATTTATTTTTAAATAATCCCGCTGATATAAAGATTACATATGGCGTAAACAGTCCGGCTGATATTGTGGCGGAAAATATTTCTGTTGATGCGGAAGGGCGGGCGCATTTTTCGGTAGGCTCGCTTAAATACGATCTTGGAGTAAGGGGATTGTTTAACGTTGAAAACGCTCTTGCTGTCATCGCAATAGCATCTGCACTGCAAATTCCGCAAGAAATCATAGTTGAGGGTTTGCGTCTCGCAACGCTTGTTCCGGGACGGATGGAAGAAATAAATGAAGGGCAAAATTTTTCCGTATTCGTCGACTATGCGCATGATGCTGTGAGTCTTAGGGCCGCGCTTCAGGCAGTGCATTTGATGAAAAAAGAATCTTCGCAAAAGATAATTGTTGTAACCGGCGGTCAGGGTGGCGGACGAGATAAAGACAAGCGTCCGGTTATGGGAAAAATCGCGTCCGAGTATGCCGACTTTGTGGTAGTCGCAAATGAAGATCCGTATTACGACGACCCGCGAAAAATTATCGAGGAGATTGCAAAGGGGTGTGAAGACGGAGGGAAAAAGATTGGAGAAAATCTTTTTCTTGAAAGTGATAGACGCGAGGGGATTCGTCGCGCATTATCTTTGGCGAAAAGCGGAGATGTCGTTCTTGTCACTGGAAAAGGTTCGGAACAGTCAATGATGACGGCTTCCGGTAAAATTATATGGGATGATAGGGAAGTGGTTCGCGAGGAATTGCGCTCGTTACATAAATCTTCTTAAAAGTAGTAATATAAATATATGAAGCGATTAAGTTTATTGCTTTTGTTCGTTCTACTATTTACCGCATTTCTGCCGGTTCGGGCCGCAGAAATCAACATATCCGTGCCGGAACCCGTGAGCAATTTTATCGATGTGTTTAGAAAAATAGATGTTAAGGATTCGTTGATTGACGATAAAATCAACGAAGTGGCCGGTAGCACAATCCTAAAAGAAAAAATTTCTATTTCCGGAATTAGTGATTTATTTAATAAGCTTGACGAGTGGATGAACTACACGCTTGGAATAAATCTTTCAAAACTTGCGCACGCGCTTGCGGGGTTGATTGTTTGGATACTCGAAGCCGCGACGGATATCTTCAAGGGTCTCGTAGGCGAAATTGGCTAAAAGTTGATTATTTGTCTAAAAAACTCCCAGATCTATAGGGGAGTTGTTTTTTTATTCGCCGGTGGTTTAATGAAAGACAGATTTACTAATTAACTTTTAACCGAATGGAGGTGCCTTGTGCAAAATAAGCACCAGAAAAGAAAAAGGAAACGATTATATTGGTGTTGTAGTCGGCACCATGTGATACCGAAATCACGTCTTAAAATTCCTATTGGAATTGACGGAGATGCCGTATATATACCAAAAGTTTCTTGGTATATATACAGAAAGCTCTTTGGGAAAAGATCTCCCAGAGAAGCTCGGCGTTTCTTGATAAAATATTTTTGGGGAGGAGGAATAATAAGTAGTGGATATCGGGTTGTCATTATTAATCACCGGTGTCATGTTCTATATCATAAATTATTTGAGAACATGACACCGCCGGAAATTCTACAATTTCTGGCGATCCATTATTGGGGAGGTTATTATAAATAATTTATGAGGGGCCTGACGAAAGGCCCCTCTAATATTAAATATATAATGATGTCGCAAATTTGTATTTTACGACGAGACAAAAGATTCGTCGTAAAATACAAGAGCACCTTTTACAAACATATACATAGTAATGTCGCAAAAGGTATATTGTGCGACAGTTATGAATGTAGAAACAAGCATCAAAAAGGCCTCTCCCCTTGAGACAGTAATTCAAAATAGCCGACTCTAATCGATAGAGTTTTTTTTATTTTATTTATGCTTATAATAAGTACAGATGGAAAAATATTATGCAGAACTCTTTTCAGAAATTAATCCGAAAAGGGTTTATTTTATAGGAATTGGCGGTATTGGAATGAGTTCCCTCGCTAAGTGGTTTATCTCCCAAAATTGGGCTGTTTTTGGCTCTGATAAGGTTCCGAGCAATCTTATAGACGACCTCAAAAAAGACGGCGTACGGGTCAAAATAGGCCAAAAAAGGGCAAATATACCGGCAAACATAGGCCTCTTTGTCTTTAATTGGGCTATAACGCCGGAAAATGAGGAAATAAAAGAGGCAAAACGAAGAAATGTGCCTATAATGCCATATTCGAAAGCGCTTGGAATAGTAACGAGAAAGTATAAAACCTATGCCGTGACGGGAGCGCACGGAAAAAGCACTACTACCTCTCTGTTGTCTCTCGCGCTTACTCGCGGGAAAAAAGATCCGACCGTGATTGTTGGTACGAAACTTAAAGAATTTGGCGATTCGAATTTCAGAGAAGGCAAAAGCGATATGCTGGTTATAGAGGCCGATGACTTTCACAGTTCTTTTTTGGAACACTCCCCCTTTGGAGCAATTATAACGAACATAGATAGAGAGCATCTCGATTGGTATCGGAATTTCGATAATGTAAAAAAAGCGTTTTTAAAATTTTTAGAAAATATTCGCGCTCATGGAATCGCAATATTAAACCGCGATGACAAAAATCTTTTCGGCTTGAAAAAGCAGATAACCATAATCGCAAAAAAAACGGGCTTTTCCGTTGTTTGGTATTCCCTACTTGATAAGGATGCTTCAAAGGTAAGAAAAGCCATTTCTCATATTTCCGGTGAGCATATGGTATCTAACGCGTATGCGGCGTTTTTACTCGCAAAGTATGCTGGAGTTAAAGAAAAAGATATTTTAGACGCTTTTAAAAATTATCATGGCGTTTGGAGACGGATGGAATATAAGGGCGAATTCAAAGTAGATGGTTCTTCCGTTACGGTTTTTGACGATTACGGGCATCATCCTTCGGAAATTATGGCAACGTTGTCCGGCGCAAAAAAGTTTTTCAAAAATAAAAACATCATCTGCGTCTTTCAACCTCATCAGGGAAAACGGCTTAAGCTTTTATTTTCGGATTTTATAAAATCTTTTGACTTAGCAAACGCTCTCATTCTTCTCCCGATATATAAGGTTGCCGGCAGAGATGAGCGCGAAGGAAAATATAATTCCCGCGCGCTTGCGGAAGGTATTATGAGGAGGAAAAAAATCAAAGAAGTTTTTTATCTTGAATATTGCGAGGATGTTCCGATGTGGGTTTCCGAGATAGTTTCGGGGGGCACTCTTCCCTACTCCGACTCCGTTTTAATTATGATGGGCGCGGGAGATATAAACGGCTATACACCGCTCTTTTTCAAATAACAGAATATGAATAAAAACACGCTGGAATTTATAGGATCATCCGGATACGATATTGACGGCTTATGGTATCCGCGCGTGACAAAAATAGTTGAAATAAAGTCAAAACCCGCGCTTTATAAGTTTTATGCGAAGATGGAAAACTTCGAGGCCGGAGAAAAAATAAAAGAACAGTCCGCAAAAGAAGGCACGCTCGTTCACGAAACGGTTGAGGCGCTTCTCTTAAATAAAGACGCCAATATTCCTGAAAATATAAAGCCATCAATCGAGGCTTTTTTAGAATTTAAAAAAGAACGAGGGATAGATTTTGACCCGCAATTTATAGAATCACGGCTCATAAATCACGATGAGCGATACGCCGGCACGCTGGATGCTATTGCTAAAATAGACGGCAAGGTAGGGATACTCGATATTAAAACTTCGCAGGAAATATACAGGGATTACAATTTGCAGACCTCTGCATATATGGCGGCTATGCGGGATAAAATCCCCGATCTCGAAACGCGTTGGATACTTAGAATAGATCAGGTTCAGAAATGCGAGCTTTGCGGATCATTTCTTCGCACGAAAGGCGGGCGCGCAAAAGTAATGACTAAAAATTGGAATCCATATACGAGAATCTGCGAACATAAATGGGGTAAGGCGGAAGGAATAATTGAGTTAAAAGAGTTTCCCGAGTGGCACGAGGATTACCATGCGTTCTTGGGCGCAAAGCGTCTTTGGGAGTGGGAGTATTACGATACGCTTAAAGAAATCGGGTATTTGTAAAAAATTCTGCCTGAGCTTGTAAATATAAAAGCTCAGGCAGATGAGATAAAAAGGTGTGTCCTGGAAATTCGCTTATCTTTCCTAAATACTGAACTCGCAAATTAGTTCAGAAAAGAAAGAGTCAGCTCGGATGGCGAATCCTGTCAAACGTAAAGTTTGACTGTTCCGAACCCTGAGCAAAAAGCTTATCCCATTCCTCTGTTTTGCGAAGGCATACACATGCGATGCCTTTTCCAGATAAATGTTAAGCTCATGAGGATTTTATGCTGTTAGACACACCAATGAATTTTCTGTTTTCAGATATACAACTTCTGTAAATTGTAGTCAATCTTTAAAAAAATTTTGCCCGGATTGCTATACAATCCGGGCAAGGCCTAATCGTGCTCGTGAGTCGTCCCAGCGTTCGATGTAAAATAATAGTTGTAGGATCTTAGAACCGGATCTTCCTGATTTCCGGTTTTCTGATTTTTTATCAGATACATTGAAAATTCAAATTCCTTATCAACAGGACTCTTTTTCTTCTGTTTTTTTCCAAACATAAACACCTCTCGTTTAAAAGTTCAGTAATTGTTATATATCAAATAGGATTATTCCGCAATCCCCGTCTCTCCGCACTTCTCTATAATGATAGGAGTCGGAGTGCCGTTTTTGCCAAACAAATATCCGGCGAAAAAGAATGCGAGGAGTATGATTATCGCTCCAATCCAAAAAACAGCTTTATTTTCACCGTCTTTTATTCTTTCGAAAATTGACATTTTTCGGGTTTTACAATAGCATTATACATACAATTTGGTTGGATTTATATAAAAATATATGGCGCATACAAAAGCAAAAGGGTCTACCAAACTCGGACGTGAATCCGAGTCTAAACGACTTGGAGTCAAGCGTTCAGACGGGCAGGCTGTTCGCACCGGCGAGGTTATAATTCGTCAGAGAGGCACAAAATATTTACCGGGTTTAAATGTAAAAAAAGGTTCCGATGATACGCTCTACTCGGTTGCTGAAGGAATCGTAAAATTTTCGAATAAGAAAAAGACGAGATTTGACGGCACTCCGCGTGTAGCAAAAGTTGTTTCTGTAAAAACCGTCGCGAAGGCATAACTAAAAATTCGGACACGATAATAACCTCGCCTGTTTATAAATAGGCGGGGTTATTCTTTTTCTATTGTTATATTTATTTTTGCGATTGTTCCCTCTCCGCAGTCGATATTTATTTCGTGTTCGCCGAGCTCTTTCAATGGTTTTTCAATTTCCACCGTTACATTGCCGAATCCTAATTCGTGTATTTTTTTCTCTATGTCTTTCGTCTGAACAGATCCGAATATTTCTCCTTTTTTACCGGATTTTAATTTGAAAGAAAGGCGTGTTTTTGCGATAGCATTTTTTATTTCTTCCGCTTTTTTAAGCAGGGTATTTTTCCTTTCCGATTCATTCGAAAGCGAACTTTTTAATTTGTTTAATTCCGAATCGGTTGCCTGTCTCGCAAGTTTACGCGCAATCAAAAAATTCCAAGCGTATCCGTCCGGCACTTCTTTTACTTCGTTTTTCTTTCCCTGCCCTTTTACGTTTTCAAGAAAAATGACTTTCATTTAAAAGCTTAATCCTGTTTCTTCTTCCAAAATATCGAGAGCTTTTTCAAGTTGCGGATCCGTTCCGTTTTTAATATCCTCTTCTGTCTGTTGGACAACAAAATCAGGCTCAAGCCCAGATTCGTTTATAGACGTTCCGTTCGGCGTAAGCCACTCGGCTATGGATATTTTTATAGATGACCCGTCTCGCAAGTCCCGCACCTCTTGAACGGTTCCTTTGCCGAAAGTCTTTTCTCCCACCAGTTTTACGTTACGAATGTCTCTTAATGTTCCGGCAAGAATCTCGGATGCTGATGCCGAACCGCCATTTACGAGCACAACAAGAGGAATTCCGGATAACGACGCATTGCCATTCGAGAAAAATACATCCTCGTTTCCCCCGTTAAATTTCTCTCTTACTATGACTGCGCCTCTGTCGACGAACCATCCGGCAGTATCTATTGCGACGTCGAGGAAACCTCCCGGATTGTTTCTAAGGTCGAGTATTATTCCGTTAGGTCTGTTCAATAATATCGAAAATACGGTTTGATACATCAAATCGGATACATTTGCGTTAAAGTTGTGCAGTTTAATGTAGGCGACATTGCCTTTCTTTGTTTCCCATTCAAGTGTAGGAACTTTTACAATTTGGCGGGTAATCACGAATTCTTTCGCTTCTCCCCATCCTTCTCTGATTACCAATAGAGATACTTTTGTATCCGGTTCTCCGCGAATTGTTTTTACGGCATTCTCAACTGTCATACCTATAGTTGATGTGCCGTTAATTTCTAATATTTTATCTCCGGCTTTTAACCCGATAGCTTCCGCCGGATTGCCTTTAAGCGGGGCCACGATAACTATCACGTTGTCTTTTTCCCCTATCTCCGCTCCGATTCCGCCGAATACGCCGTTTAAGTCTTCGTGAAATTTCTTTGCATCGCTCGGTTCAAAAAAGCTTGAATATGGATCACCGAGCGATTCAAAAGCGCCGTTTATCGCGCCATGCAGGATTTGTTCGTCTGTAATGTTTCCCGCATCGAAATATTTATTTTTTATGATTTTTACCGCATCCCAAAAAAGTGAAAAATCGGCGTTTAAAATAGTTTCTCCCTGCGCGTTTGCTACAGGTATGTTTTCTATTTTTTCCGCCTGTCCGTGCTGATTGCCAACATAAAACGAAATACCGCTTATAAATATTACGGCTATTATTAAAGCGCTGAATTTTATTTTGCGTTTTTCCATAAATTTCATAATTTTGATTATATTCCGTAAATAATTAGCCCGCAAATTTTCATTTATTCAATCGAGATAATTATTTTGTTCGTGTTTTTTGGTATTGAGCTTACCCAAAACGGACTAAGAACGATTGTCGCGTTTTCCACGCCGGGGAGCGCGAATATTATTCTTCTGAATTCGCTTTCGTTCTTGCCTTTTAACTCGAGTTTCAATGCGTCTGAGTCGGTTTTATGCGCGTATACTATTTTTCCTTTTATCGGAACCGTCATCGTTCCGGAAGAAAGATTAACCGCCGGCTCTCCGTAATTTATTTCAAAAGAAAATGCCGTTATCCCCTCTTCCCCATAAGACGAATGATATTTTTTAAATAGCGTTTCCTTTAGCATTTCTTCTTTAAAAACAATTCTTTTCATTTCCCCTTCCGTGAATATTCCGAATGAATTAGATTCGTCTTTTAAGGTCTGTGTTTCTTGTTTTGTGATGCGAAATGAATCGGAGCCGTCTATTAGTTTAAATTCTTCCGACATCATAACGAGCATTTCGCTTTTTAAAAGAGCCGAAAGCGTATCCTCCGCCTCTTTGCTCGATTTTGCCTTTTGTTCGTCCGATGCGACAGGCGCGTTGCCTATAAAACCTCCGGTCATAGCCGATTTATTTTCGGCGGAGAATTTTGTATATCTTGATGTGCCTTTAAATCCCGGTATCGTCCAATTTTTTGTAGGCGACAAATTCGATGCTTCTCCGGATTTGTCTGCAGTAACGGACACTTCTATCTCCGATGGAGTTAGAATTCCGTTTTCACTTTTAGCTCCGGGTATCGTTACTTCTTTATCAAGACGAAATATTGTTCCGTCCGGAGATTCAAATCTCGTTGTTTTTACGAGCGTTTGTGGCGATGCGCTGAAAAAATTGTAGACGGTAAGCGTTCCCTTTGCCTTTTCTTCAACTTGTTCCGTTTTATCAGACTCTATCGGTAAAAATACGTTTTTCTTTGCGGTGAATATTTCTCCGGGAATAATTGTTTTACTTTCCGAATTTGCGTTTGGTACCGTTGCGTTTATTGAAACCTCGAGTTTCTCGTCAAATTCAACGGTGGCTTTCTTCAAAACAATACTGATTTCTGCTTTTGGCAAAAGAGATAAAATTCCCCAGGTGGCTATGATTAGCACTATTACAGCAGACCCAAAGATAAAAATCGCTTTTTTGCCGCGTTTTTGTTTTTGCGTTTCGTTCCCGTCGTCCATACTAACATCATCAAAGTTATCAAAGACGCTTTTCTCGGCGTTATTTTTTTCTTTTCTTCCCCAGAGTTTTTTCTTTTTTTCGGAGTTTGCCTTTGATGTGAATATAACGGAAACATCCGGTTTCT
>CAYUXY010000001.1:30287-142237 GCA_964449245.1 uncultured Candidatus Saccharibacteria bacterium | reverse complement strand
CACGTTTTTAACTCATTATCCATCACTGTCGTTCTAATTCAAAAGAGTAATTGGGTTAGTTTTTAGTTGTTAGAGAAGAAAGTATAAAGTTAAAAGTTTAAAGTAGAAAGAAAAATACCAGCATTCATACTTTTCACTTTTGTCTTTTACATGTGGTGACCCGTGCTGACATGTACTGAGTTCATCGAAGTAGCCTGTCGAACCATCTTTCATCTTTTTTAACTCTATTTATAATCAAAGCATGCCTCTCGATATCGCTTTTGGTATTTTGTCTGCAATATTTGTAACACAGACGACACATCTATCGCTTGGTTTTTCAACAATTCTTTTTGGAATAATATTCTCGCTTCTTCCGGATGTAGATTTTCTCCTCTACATTACAAAGCGAAAGCCCGATGAAATGAGCCACGAGCACAGAAACATTTTTCACTATCCGCTTCTCTTTATTCCTATCGGATTTATAATTCTCGCTTTTATAAATATTAACCTCGCTTTTCTTTTCGCTCTCTGCAGTTTGTTTCACTTCCTCCACGACTCGGTCGGAATAGGCTGGGGAGTTCGCTTTTTGTACCCGTTTTCAAAAAAATATTATAAATTCTTTTCCGATAAAAACGGAAAACCGTCGCGTCAATTTTTGGTATCGTGGACGAAAGAGGAACAAAAACAAATTGCATCCCAATTCGGAAACCCCAATTGGCTCTCCGACTATTTAAAATTCAGCCGTGAATTTATCGTTGAATTGCTTCTTTTTGTTATATCAATTATTTTCCTCATTTATATTTTGTCGCATTAGGTTTTTCACTTTTGCCTGTTTTGTTGTATTTTTCTGCCCCATTTTCTAAAAACTAACAACTAACTACTAAAAACTAACATTGCCTACGGCTCTGGACAAAATGCCCGTTTTGTGATACAATGGGGTTAGAATCGATATAATAATTTAATAATAGAAAGGAGGCATAATCATGCCTAACCAACAGCAAGCAACACCGCCGCAGGCTGCTCAACAGGCGACGCCCGCGCAGCAGGTTACCCACCGGACCACCGCAACTCATCACACAAACCAGAGCAACCTACCGCTTTGGATCTTATGTGTAATAGTAGCTATTTTTTTGTTTTTTAATTCATTCGACGTCGTCTCGAAAAAACAATCGACGCCTGTCGCCCCCGCCTCCGCAAAAATTTCCGTGGCGGACACCATCCATGTAAAATTGGAGGTGAGTGGGAATGAGGGGAAGCATCATCCCGATGCCCCACGCCCCCGTCGCCGACCCGCACCAGTAGATTGCGACTATCGGCAAGACCCCCCGCCACCCCCGCCCCAGCAACAAGTGCAGCCACAGGTGGTGCAGCAGTATCAGCCGCCGCAGATTGTATATCTGCAGGCTGCCCCGCAACAGCAATCCGCCCCCGCAAACGAGGACATTCGCGCGTTGTCAGACCTGACGCGCGAGGGGTTTAATAATGTCAACAAGAGAATCGACGGGGTCGAAAATCTTGTACGGACCGAGCACGACTCGACTCGGCGAGTTGTGCGAAGTGAGGGCAAAAAAACCCGGGAACACGTGACGGATGTGTTTAAATCCGTTGCACTAAGTCCCGATTTGTTTAAGCCCGCTGCCCCCGCCCCCACCGAGAAAGCCCCCCGATCCTCCGACTGGAGCAAGGGCGCAAAGCAATAAATTAAGAAGCGTGACCCTCGTCACGCTTCGCCTATTTTTATATCTCCCGATTCGGGAGATTATTTGTTTACGCTCTTCCGCGAAGCGGGGGACTTCGCATCTCTCCCTCGAATTTTCTAAAAACTAACAACCAATAACTAAAAACTGTATTGAGTGCTATTTCAAAACCAGCGTAAGCACTATGATTGCAAGGGCAATGACGAGCCACGCGAGTGTGAAAAAGAGCGCGGAAAAAGCTTCCTTCTTCATTCCGTCATTAAAAAGCTGGATCGGCCTCCAAAGAACGAAAAAGCCCGTAATTGTCGCGGAAACAACAAACAAGATAAGCATAAAAAGCGGGGCTATAAAATTCGGAGCATTTTGAAAAACCTTTTCACCGCTCGAAAGCAGAAAAGCGACGAGCGAAATATATGCTACAACCCCTACGGCATTTAAAAAACTTCTAAAAAAGATTTCTGATTTTTTCATAAGAATATTATTTTCCCTTTATTATTTGTTTTATGTCTTGTATGGCGTTCTCAATTATATCCTTCATCGACCTGAACAGCCTGACATCTGGATAACCAATAGAATCCTCATTCCAATCGCCGTCTTTAAAATTGTAGTTTTTTGTATAATCCCTTTTAATATTTGAAATGTTATCCAAATCCGGCTCAACGCATATTTTTAATTCAACCGTGTCTCCGTCTTGCATTTTGCAATTGTTTAAAAATGTGTTTGCGGTTACCATTGACCCCTCTGGCGGTATTCTATAGCTGTCTTCGCATATATAAATATTTTTATAGAATAACTTAAATGCTACTTTACCTGGCATAAAGGATAAATTGTAAAATATTAAACTATTTCCATTGCCTCTACGAACAAAGAATGTTTCGATAAATGGTAGTGTTTGGGCTCTATTCAAGTCATTTGCCGCCTTCGCCTGCTTATAAATAAAATAGGCCGTGATCAAAAGAACAACTGCGGAAATGGTGTTCCAGTCAATGATATTTAAGTCCTTAAATTGGAATAAATGACCAAAAGCCACAAATATTATAAGAACGACCATTAATACCGCCATCTTCATAATCTTATTTTAACATAAATATGCATCAAGGATTAACAATTGGCGCCTGTGACAGACTCAAATTACGGCTATTAAAACTCGCAATTATAAAAAACTTTGTAAAGTCGCGTTAGCGGAGATATTTATATCCTAATTCTTGTAATTTATTTTGTAGTGCTTTTTTCATTTGAGAGCGCCCAAATCCGCTTTTGAGAAATCTCTCCCTTGATTTTGCATCTCTTATATTTGTAAACGCCTCATAATGAATCAGTGAGACTGGTCGCCTATTCGCGGTCGATTTTACTCTTCCGCCAACATGTTCATTCAAACGCACTTTCAAGTTCTCCGTATATCCTATATATAATTTTCGGTCTTTCTTGCTGAATAAAATATAAATATAGAAAAACTTCATCTCCATATTATGGTGTCAAACGCCATTTTATTTATCATACATTGTGGCGAGTCAGACTCGCCTACCTCGCAAACTCGTTTCTAACAAACCGAGTTTGACTCGGTGGACCCAAGGGGGATCGAACCCCTTACCTTTTGCATGCCATGCAAACGCTCTACCAAGTGAGCTATGGGCCCTCTACTTTTATCAAGCGTACGTGAAAAATGGCCGAGTTTCAAGATTCTTTCTTGCTGGATATTTTAATCACTTCGTCAAAATTATCGCTTTCATCAATAGAATTGTTGCGCTTAAATCCGCATATTTCGCATTGATGCGTTACCGTCCATATTCCGTTTTTCCGGAAAACTTCTACAGGCCTCATCATTCCTTCGCACGACGCATTTCTGTCCCCCGGATTTATATCCACGTGCTTGCTCCAAAGACAATTCGGGCAGTGATTTGTATATCCGTTTCCCACAACTTTTGCCTCACATTTTCCGCACACAAAATCCTCCGTAGTTCGCTGAAATTTTTTTGTAGCGTTAGACATACGCCGTTATTCTAAAGTTTTTGCTGACCCCATAATTCAAAAAATCTTCCTTTCAATTTACTCAATTCGGCAAAACTGCCGGATTCTATAATCTTCCCGTTTTCGATAACGATAATCTTATCCATTTCTTTTATCGTAGTAAGCCTGTGAGCGACTATGACCGCCGTTACATTTTTGAAAAAGTGATGTAATGAGTCTTGAATTTTCCCTTCGGATTCAATGTCGAGTTGAGATGTCGCCTCGTCAAGCAAAAGTATCTGCGGATTTTTGAATATAGCTCTCGCTATTCCCACTCTTTGTTTTTCCCCGCCGGACAGCTTTATTCCTTTTTCCCCAATCATTGAATCAATGCCCTCTGGCAGTTTCATAATAAAGTCGTCAATGTGGGCTGTTTCAATGGCGTTTTCGATAAGCTCTTTGTTTTCTTCTTCTTTTTGATTGGTAATTACTATATTGTCGCGAAGAGACGCGTTGAAAAGCTCGGTATCCTGAAGAACAACCGCGAGATAATTGAAATAATCTTTTTTACTTATGTCCTTTAACGGAACATCATCAAAAACAATTTCTCCGCTATACGACTCGTGTTCCTTCAGGAGCAATTTAAATAATGTAGACTTCCCCGCGCCGGACAAACCCACAATACCGACTTTTTCTCCCCGTTTAATTTCGAACGATACATTGTCTAAAACCGGTCTGCCTTGATATGCAAAAGATACGTTTTTTATTGATATCGTTTTCCAGTCCTTAGGAAATTTTGTTTTGCCATCTTCATCATCAATAACTATCGGAACATCGAGTATTGCCTGCAGTCTGCAAATGGCATTTTTCGCAATTGCGAAATCCTCTGAAACATCCGTGAGTTCGCCTATTGATTCCCAAATTCTCGAAAAATAAGTGATGAATAGAATGAGAAAACCTATTTCGTACTTCCCCTCGAGTATGCCGTATGTGATAAAAATCATCGCGCCTATGCGAAAAATATACGCATAAAAATTTCTTATGGAGCTGCCAAATTGAAACCAATAAATTTTCTTTTTTATTGCCTCAAAAATATCCGAGGCGTTCGCCGAAAGATTGCTTAAAATTTTTTCCGCCATAGACATTACTTTGACGCTTCTTATATTGTCTATTGATTCAAAAAGCATACCGCTTCTGTGTTCCTCTTTCGAATTTACTATGTCGGAAGCCACGACTGCCCGCTTTCTATAAAAGCGCGCGAGTAAATAAAATGTCATCAGGAAAAATGAAACCGCGATACCCATACCTAAATCGAATTTTAGAAAAATAAAAATAATCCCAATGAGATTAATTACGATTTCGATAATGTTGTTTATCCAAAATTTAAGAATTTGCCCAACACTCGCAGATCCTCGCTCAATGCGCTTAAACTTGCTTCCGGCACTCTCTTTTTCGTGCCAAGACATATCGAGAAGCATCAAATGCTGGATTGATTTAAATTGCACATCTAAATCAACTCTATTGGACATTTTGTAAATCATTGATTTTGCAATATAAACTCCGAAATATCTAACTATTGCGGAAACTATTGTCAGTGAAAAAGCGATATATAATGGCGCAAGAGTCTCGCCATATGTATAGTCGCTAAAAAAATCGACAATGACAGCGAGCGCGTACGGCGGATAGAGCCAAGATAAGTCCGCGATTATACGGCAAAATGTCGCAAACCAGAAACCCTTTTTATAGGCCTTAATAAAAGGCCAAATATCGGAAATCAAATTGCGTGTTGAATACATATTTTTGTATCAATTATTGAAAACGAGATTAATTACACTCCATTTTTGAGCATCTATATATCTGATACATTAAACCATTAGCCTTAATTTTAGTGGGCGATAGAGGACTCGAACCTCTGACCTTTACAATGTCAATGTAACGCTCTAACCAGCTGAGCTAATCGCCCTTTTTTGTTCTTCTCTTAATTTTGAAATAGCGGTTATTATATTGTCGTTCGGGAATCTGTTGCGTGCCTCAACCATTTCAGAAAATCTGCATTTTGTTCCATTTGCTAACGGAACGCTATCGCCGATTTTAGTGAATCCATAAGTTCTTTCTTTCTCGCCATCTCTCCGTGTAATTTCCAGTGTGCTTTCAGTTTCTCGTATAGAAACATCGCCATTATTCTTGATGTCTTGAAGCACATCTTGAAGCCTTTTTTCTTCTTTTCCAGACAAGTGCTGAAACGGGGACGGAATTTTTTCCACGGATTCAGAATACAAAGAATATGCCCTTTTCGCAAGGATTCTCCGATTTGCGTCCCGCCCTTCTTTTTGCGATGATAAAAACGCTTCCCCCTCGTAGTTCAAAGCCGACGTTTGCAAATCGGGCGTCGGAGTTTGATAAATAAGCTACGAGGACAAGCGCAACTACTATATATCGTAGTTCAAAGCCGACGTTTGCTAATCGGCTCTCCGACTCCGCAAAGCGGGCGTCGGAGTGGATAAGGAACTACGATGGCAAAACTCCCCTCGTAGTTCAATGGATAGAACGATGCACTCCTAACGCGTCGATGGAGGTTCGATTCCTCCCGAGGGGACTATCGGAAAATTGAATAATTTCCGAGAAATTGTTAGCGTTTATTGTGTGAAGGAAGGGTGGCTGAGTGGTCGAAGGCGCTACACTCGAAATGTAGTGTGCTGGAAACGGCACCGTGGGTTCAAATCCCACCCCTTCCGCAAAGATATACAAATTATACATGTCCTTGTGACATACATAATTTGTATATTGTGATGTGCGTGGGATTTGAACGGGAAAGGGGTCGGGAAAACGGTAGTTTTCCCGTGGTGGAAGCACTGAAACCGCAAGGTGTCAGAAAATTTCACTTTGTGAAATTTTGTTTAACTCCCACCCCTTCCGCCTTCGGTTCGCCGAAGCGAACCTACGGCGTGACAAAGTCCGCCAGTAGGATTGCGAAGGCGACATTTCGGTTCGCTTTGCTCGTTTAAGTGCTTTCAGCACATTATTATCGAGCGAGGAGAAGTGTCCTGAGCGAAGTGAGTCCTGAGTAAATCGAAGGATGAACGGAGTCGAAGGACAAAATATTATAGCGTGACAAAGTCCGTAAATTACAGTGCGGGTCAATTATCGTTCTGTCTTGTATAATTAATCTCATATGAATCAAAACCGTGAAGCGCCTCAAAAACACGACGAACAATTAAACTACGAACACATAGACGACGTATTCGGGTATCACAACGGCTTATATGCCGACGCAATAACACCATGGAGCACAATCGGGGTTAGCGTACGTAATTATCCTGAAAAATTACTTTTGCTTCCCACATACGAGGAATATTTTAAAAATAAGTACCCGATTGAGGCTGACTATATTATAAAAAAGAGCGATCCGGCAAAAGTGTTTCAATACAATTTAATTGTCTCGGCATATAATAACAAATTGAACTATATACGCGAAACAAGATGCGATTCTTTGGCCGAGCAGTTTGTCGAACAAATTGAGAAACTGCTACACGGCACGGAAGACTCCGAATAAATCTGCTACAATAAGAATATGAGAAAAGAAAAATCGCAAACAATAGATACGATAAAATCAGTCATGCCCGCAGTTGTCACTATCGTCATAAAAAAGAGTCTTGAAAATTTAAAAAAAGAAATGGCGGAGTCCGGCATATATAAGGGCAGAAAAACGAAAGACATTTCTACCATATCAATACCGAAAGATAAAATAGACGCGCGCGGAATGGTTCAAATTGACGGCGGTTCCGGATTCATCGTAGATAAAACCGGAATAATTCTCACGAATAAACACGTCGTAAGTGAACCCGATGCGGAATATACAATAATCACCAATGATAATGCCGAGCACACCGGAGAAATCCTTGCTCGCGATCCGGTTGATGACGTTGCAATTATTAAAATTACATCAAAGAAAAAGCTTCCGTTTCTAAAACTCGGAGATTCATCTAAATTAAATCTCGGGCAAACAGTATTTGCATTTGGAAACGCGCTCGGCATTTTTAAAAATACCGTATCTATGGGAATTATTTCCGGACTTTCGCGCTCAATAATCGCATATCCGAGCCCGAATGCTCCGGGGAAAGAGATGCGCGGGCTTATACAAACTGACGCCGCCATCAATCCCGGCAATTCAGGCGGACCGCTCACAGATTTATTTGGAAATGTAATAGGCATTAATGCCGCCATCATATCCGATGCCGAAAATATAGGCCTCGCAATCCCTGTAAGCGCCGCCGTACGCGGTTTCAACGATTTAAAAAAATACGGAAAGATTCGCCGTCCGCTTTTAGGTCTTCACTATACTCCGATTTATAAAGATTTGGCCGAAAAACTTGATTTGCCGGTTGGATACGGAGCACTTGTTATGCGCGATCATCCCGTTGAGCGCGCCGTGATTCCCGGAAGTCCGGCTGACGTCGCCGGCATTATAGAGGACGACATAATACTCGAATGGGATGGAAACAAAATATCGCCCGAAAAAGGAATTTTGGATTTTCTCGAAAAATGTTCGGTCGGGCAATCCGTTGAGATAACGCTACTTAGAGATGGGGAGGAACGAAAAATGACGCTTACTCTCGGAGAAAGAAAGTAAGATCAATATACGTAAACATTTACAACCTTTCCGTTTGCGTCATAAAGAACCAGACGATCGTGTTCAGTATCAAACGGCATCTCGTCATCTATCCATACTTTCCACTCATTCGAAAGAAAATCTTTGTCTAATCGGTGCTTTGCATAACATCCGCCATAGTTTAATTCGTCAAGAAATTTTCTGCACGAGGCGTCTGCGGAACTGAAAAATTTATTTTTCTCATCCGGCGTCGGCTCCTCGCATCCGCTCAATGAATTAATGAATGTCTGACATGCTCCTGAAAACAAAAGAGTTTCCGAAGACCTGAAACTTGGGCAATTCGAAGGCAATTTAGGCGTAAAGGCGTATATATTGTTTATATATCCGATACATTTATTCATTCTGAAATTTTTCCCTATTGCGCTCTTGCCACTATAAACAGACACATAATTGCCCGAATAAAGTGCGATTTCGGAATTTACGCCATAGCTTGACGGAAGAAAATTATTAATCGCTTTTGGAATATAAACCGATCCGCCTTTATTCCCTACAAGCCTCCAGCCGGTTACATTTATTGGCGCTTCTCCGGTATTTAGAGATGCGCTGATTTTAAACGAACCTGCGCGAGATTTTTTATAAGAAGGCTTTGTAAAACCGGATACGCTCACTTTCTTATAGACGGTTGAAAGGTCGGCCAATTTAAATCCTTCCGGCGGAACCGGATCCGGCTTTTTTGCCTCAACCGTAGACGTCGCTCCTCCTTTGGACGACGACGCACCCGACCCTCCGGATACGCTCACCTTTGCACTACCGTTCTCTTTCGAACTGACGGCCGGCTTGTCTATTTTCCAAGACAGCCAGTCAAGATTTACCGAACCTTTTATGTTTGTGGCGACTGAATATATTATTCCCGCGACTATCAAACCTAAAATAAGAAGAATAACTAAAGCCTTCATATATATCTTTTATACCACAATATTTATAAGTTTGCCCGATACAAAAATTACTTTTTTTATTGTCTTTCCTTCTAAATATTTCAACGCCTTTTCGCTTTCAATCGCAATTTTTTCGGCATCTTTTTCGGTTATATCAATCGACACATCAATCTGATCGCGTACTTTTCCATTAATTTGGATTATCAGCGTAAATTTATCGTTCTTTGTTTTTTCTTCGGCAAAAGATGGCCACTTTTCCCTGTGAATTGAAATGAAATTTTCCCCATCGTTTTGCAATCCTTGCCAAAGCTCTTCCGTAATAAACGGAGCAAACGGCGCAAGCAATAAAAGCAATGTTTTAAAATAACGTTCTGGACGAACGGCTGATTTTTCAAACGCATTCAAAAATATCATCAATGCGCTAATCGCGGTATTGTATTGCAATGATTCAATATCTTCACCGACTTTCTTTATGGTTTGATGCATTAAAGTCTCGAGCTCGCCGGAAACGTCTCCCTCTACAAAATCCTTTTCGGATCCTATTTTCCAAACTCTATCAAGCATTCTGGTAATGCCTAATATGCCCTGATCACGGAAATCTCCGCCGTATTCAAATGGAGCGAGAAACATCAAATACATTCTAAGCGCATCGGCTCCGAATTCTTTTATATACTCGTCCGGATTAATGACATTTCCTTTCGACTTCGACATTTTCGCGCCATCTTTGATAACGAGCCCGTGCGCGCGAAACTTTGGAAACGGCTCTTCAAAATTAATGTGTCCGGCATCCTTTAACGCCATAGCGACAAATCGCACATACAAAAGATGCAAAACGGCATGCTCCGCTCCGCCTATATACATATCGACCGGAAGCCACTTTTTCATCAGTTCAATAAATTCCGGATTTTGAATATCGGATTTATTGATAAATTTCATTAAATAACCTATGTAATACCACGACGAATCGAGAAATGTGTCGGATACGTCGGTTTCTCTCACGGCATCACTCCCGCATAACGGACATTTGGTTTTATAAAAATCTTCTTTGTCCGCTAAAGGAGATTTCCCAGTTCCTTCCGGACGGAAATCTTCTACAAACGGCAGTTTGACCGGCAAATCTTTTTCCGGAACCGCATACCATCCGGGCATTTCCGGCTGTTCTCCTTTATCGGACTTGTTACAAGTTTCGCAATAAATCATAGGAATTGGCGGGCCCCAGTATCTTTGCCTTGAAATAAGCCAATCACGAAGACGAAATGTAGAAATGGATTTACCTAAATCCCGCAAGTCGAGCCAGTTTGCAATTTTTGTTCTTGCCTCGCTCGAACTCAATCCGTCAAATTCGCCAGAATTATACAATACACCATCCCCTTCAAAACATTCTTCTAAATTTCTTATTTTTTCATCATCGCTTTCATCCGGCTTGATGGATGTTTTTAACGGAATGCCATATTTTTTTGCGAATTCAAAATCACGCTTATCGTGCGCATCGGCAAAAACCGCCCCCGTGCCGTAGCTTCCGAGAACAAAATCGGCCACCCATATCGGCATTTCCTCTCCACTTGCGGGATTTATAACTTTTATCCCCTTTAATTCGACTCCGGTTTTTCCAAACTCTCCCGACAAGCCCTCCGACATTCTCTCTTCGTTCGTTTTCTTTTTTGCATCTTTAATATACGATTCTACATCATTAAAATTCTGAATTTCGTCACGCAACATTTCAATCGCCATATGTTCCGGCGCAAGAATTACAAATGTTCCACTGAACAACGTATCTACGCGAGTCGTGAACACTTCGATGACATCAACTTTCGATTTTAAATTTGCAGTCTTAAATTTTACTAACGCGCCATCGGACTTTCCTATCCAGTTTCTTTGCGCAATTTTTACTTTTTCAGACCAATCAATTGTTTCAATATTCTTTAATAATCTGTCGGCATATTTGGTTATGCGGAAAAACCACTGTTCAAGTTCTTTTCTTTCAACATCACTCGAACACCTCTCGCATCTACCCCCTTCCGCCTGTTCATCGGACAAAACAGTCTTGCACGACGGACACCAGTTAACTTCCTGTTTTTTTCTGTACGCGAGCCCGTTCTTCCACATTTCTGTAAAAATCCATTGCGTCCATTTGTAATATTCAGGATCGTATGTTTCTACGTGCTCGTCCCAAGCGAAACCGTTACCGATGGATTCCAACTGTTTATAAAACCGTTTTTCAGAAATTTCGGCCTGCTTTACCGGATGCGTCCCTATTTTCATCGCATAGTTTTCCGAATGAATACCGAATCCATCAAGCCCTATTGGTTCAAATACGTCATAACCGTGCATTCTTTTGTATCTTCCGAATATATCCGTACCCGTAAATGCATACATATTCCCGACATGAAGACCCTCCGCAGAAGGATACGGGAACATCATTAAATTATAAAATTTTTTCGTTTTTTCACCGTTAAATTCCGGTTCGTATGTCTTGCGTTCGCTCCAGACCCTACTCCATTTTTTCTCTATGCCGGAAAAATCATATTTTTTCATACTCGATGCGTATGAATTCAATTCTACAGCGAGCCTCTCTTTTTCTCAAATTATGAGAGATTGATATGAAACGCCTCTTCGGAATTTTTTAATATCTGCACTCGCATTTCTTCCAAACTCACACCCCTTATTTCCGCCATTTTTTTAACCGTTTCAGACATAAAAACAGGTTCATTCCTCTTTCCTCTATACGGAATTGGAGCAAGATACGGAGCGTCGGTTTCGCTTAAAATTCGGTTAAACGGAACGTGCTTTATCGTCTCCGCATAATCCGCTCCGCCTTTTTTTGGAGCGTATGTTATCGCCCCGCCAAAAGTGAAAAAACAATTCATCTCCATAAACATATCGGCTTCGGAAACTGTTCCGCAAAAGCAGTGAATTATGTAATGCGAGTTATCCGAAGACGGAGGAAATTTTGAAAGAATTTCGGCGAGATCTTTATATGCATCCCTACAATGAATAACGAGCGGTTTTTTATTTTTTTTCGCAAACTCGATTTGATGCATAAATTCTTCCATCTGTATTTTTTTTCTGTGTTCCGCATCCTTTTCGTCATCCGGCAAATGAAAATAATCGAGTCCGCACTCACCTATTGCAATGACTTTTTTTGATTTTAGTAGATTGCCATAAAAACTTTCGTCGAATTTCTCTCCTGAATTATCCGCGACGCCATCTTCGTCGTCATCGTGAAACGATGGCGCCGTATGAATCGGATGGAGACCCACTGCGGCGAAGATCGGCAAATCGGCATATTTTTCCGCAAGTCTGACGGCGCTTTCCGATGTCGTCGCTTTGGAGCCCGCAACTACAAAACCAACGCCATTTATAAGCGTTCTTTCCATAACAATATCTAAATCTTCTTCATACGCTTTAAAATTCGGATGCGTATGAGAATCAAAATATTTTATTTTATATTCCGACATTATTTTTCTGCGGGCAATGTTTCAATTCTCGGAAATAATGGCGCTATTTCTTGTTCTTTGGAAAACAAAAGACTTAATATCTTTTTACTTGTTTCGGGCATAAATGGTCGCAGTAACTCCGCAATTTCCCACACAGACTCAAGGAGTTCAGATATGTCTTTTTTTGCAGAAACTTCGTCTGTTTTGATAAGCTTAAACGGCTCTTTTTCCTCTATAAATCTGTCCGCAATTTGTATTTTTTCCCAAATCATATCCATTGCGACTTGGAATTCAAAGTTTAAAATTGCCGATTCATATTCTTTTATCCTGCCTATATTTTGAATATCTTTCCCTTCTGAAATAAATTCGACTCCCGCGTTCCTCGCCATTTTCAAAACCCTGCTTACCATATTTCCCAATCCCTTGGATAGCCCTGCATTATACGACTCCGTAAACCTTTCCAACGAAAATTCTCCGTCCTCGAACGGCCTTATTTCGCGAAGCAGAAAATATCTTAGGGCGTCAGTTCCAAATTTTTGCGCGATTAAAACGGGATCGACAACATTACCGAGACTTTTTGACATTTTTTGTCCGCCTTTGCCGTTTATATATCCGTGTATAAAAATCTGCTTTGATAACGGCAAATCGGCCGACATAAGCATTGCCTGCCACATCGCCGATTGCTGTCTCAAATTGTCCTTGCCGGCAAATTGAATTGCGTTGGGCGTATCTTTAGTGCCCCAGAAGTCTGAAAATTTTTTGCCATCGTCGGTTCCCCATCCTAATGTTGAAATATAATTTACGAGAGCATCAAACCAGACATACATAACGTGATCTTCATCTTCCGGAACAGGAATTCCCCATGGCATTTTTGATTTTAAACGAGAAATACTGAAATCTTTAAGCCCACTCAATACAAATGTTTTTATTTCTTTCAGTCTATGCGCCGGTACGACAAATTCAGGATTTTTTTCGTATAACTCCGACAGACGTTCCGTATATTTTGAATATCTGAAAAAATAATTTTCTTCTTCTATTTCTTCTATGTTCTGATTTATATGAAACGGGCATTTCCCGTTTTCCAACTCCGAATCTGTTTTTTCAAGTTCGCAACCGACACAATACTTCGCTTTATATGTACCTTTATAAATATCGCCGTTCTCCGCGCATCTTTTCCAAAATCCTTGCGCGGCTTTTATGTGGTACTCGTCTGTCGTCCGTACAAACGCCGTATATTCTATATTTAACAACCTGAAAAAATCTTTAAATTTTTCTGCATAGCTGTCGGTATATTCTTTCGGCGAAAGCCCGTCTTCCAGCGCGCGCCTATAAATCTTCAGCCCGTGTTCGTCGGTCCCAACGTTGAAAAAAACTTCATCGCCGAATATTTTACGAGCGCGTGCGAACGCATCGGCCTCTACACATTCGAGCGCGTGGCCCATATGAGGCACGGCGTTAACGTACGGCAGAGTCGTTGTTACGTAACACTTTTTCTTTTCCATAATTCAATTATACGAGATATGTGCGTCGATCTTTTGCCTCCGCGAGATAATTGAAAATTTCTTGCGCGATAACGGCGATTGGCACAGCAAGTACGATTCCGACGAATCCGGCAAGTTTGCCTCCGGCAAGAAGGGCCATAAGCACAACTACAGGATGAATCTTCATACTTTTCCCCATTATAAGCGGAGTCAAAATATTATTTTCGAGCTGTTGAACGATAAAGCAAAACAAGAGCGCGTACACTCCGAGCAACAACGAATCAGATACGGCGACGAGAAACGCTATGATGCCAACCATAATCGGCCCTATAATCGGAACGATTTCAAATATTGCCGCTAAAATTCCCAATATAAAACCGTAGCGGACACCGAGCGCCATAAGCCCTATTCCGGAAATAATTCCGACAATTATGCTCAGGCTAAGCTGAGCAGCCATCCATCGCCTTATCTTTAATTTAAATCTGTTAAATACTTTTAAAACCGGCGCTTCATATACATCCGGCAATACTACGCGGAATAATCTTTCTGTGCCGTTTTTCTCCACCGAGAGATAAAACGTAGTAAGCACCGTTACGACTAAATATATGGCTGTTTCCAAAAATTTAGAAAACGTAGCCGCAACCGAAATGTCCGCGACAGAAAGATAATCAAATAATTTTTCTTTCCCGAAAGTAAGGGCATCAACTACATTATCCGGAAAACCTATGCCAAACGTTGCGGACATAAATTCATGGAAATGCTCAAGAAAAGAGCTCATTTCTACGGCAAATATAGGAATTATAAAATATATTCCGATTCCGAGTATTAAAAATGCCATGATGAAAACTATTAACGTGCCTAATATTCTATGCACTCTCTTCTTTTCGAGATATGAAACAATCGGGTCTATCCCGAGAGATATCACGACTGATGCGAATAATACTCCGAGAACTCCTCTCGCGAGATATAAAACAGAGACTACGGCGCCAAAAATCAACACTCTCCAAAGGGTGTGCCAGCTGACTTCTAAGTTAAAAGTATTTTTTAGCATAATCTCTATACCTTTAATATATCAAGAAAACTTCTGTTTTTGAAAGGACCAACGAGAGCAAGGTTTAAATTATTGTTTTTAATCACGTCTTTGGCAACTTTTATAATATCGTCTGCCGTTACGGCTTTTATCTTTTTTGCCATTTCATTAGGAGAAACCAGCTTCTCATCCATTATTTCCTGAAGCCCATAAAAATATCCGAGTGCGTCCGTAGTTTCAATAGACATAAACAGATTTCCTATTAAATGCTCTTTAGCTTTTTCCAGCTCCTTTGCCCCCACTTTTTCCTTCTTCATTCTTTTAAATTCATCGACTATTGCGCCTATCACAATATCAATTTTTTTGTGATCTATGCCCGCAGAAACAGTCAGCATCCCGTGGTCGGAAAGCATATCTGAAGATGCATCGATATAATACGCCGCGCCTAACTTTTCTCTGACTTTTATAAAAAGTCTTGAACTCATTCCACCTCCCAGAATTTCCGATAGCACCTCAAGCGCATATTTCCTCTTATCATTTATGCCGAACGTACGGACGCCGAGTATAACATGCGTTTGTTCTGATTTTTGATACAAACATTTTTCTGCGGGAGATGTTTGAAATTCTTCTACCCTCTCCTTTTTCATTTTCGCTCCGCTTTGCAATTTAGAAAAACTTTTACTTACGGACGAGAGCGCGGTTGGAGCTTGAATACCGCCGGATACGACAACTACCGTTGATTCCGGAAGATAATTAGCATTTCTATACGCTACTATATCTTCCTTTTTTAATTTACCGACAGTATCCTTTGTTCCCAAAATATTACGACCTGCGGGCTGATTTCCGTAAAGCAACTCCATAAACACGTCGGATACTTTTTGTCTCGGCACGTCCTCATACATATTTATTTCTTCAATAATCACTCCTCGCTCAGTATCAACATCTTTATCTCTAATAATCGGATTTAAATAGATATCTGATACAACATCAAAAACTTCCTTAAAGGTTTTGTTCCTAACTTTCGCATAATACGACGTATGTTCGTATCCGGTCATCGCATTATAATGCGCGCCAAGCCCGTCAAGCTCACCTGATATATCCTCCGGATTCGGATATTTTGAAGTTCCCTTAAAACATATGTGTTCAAGAAAATGAGATACACCACTTATATTTTTAGATTCGTATTTGGAACCTGCTGAAACCAAAATAGCCACCGTTGTCGTCAGCGCTTCTTTTTCCGGAATAATTATGAGTCTAAGTCCGTTTTTAAATTTTACTCTCGTTATCTTTGCCATTTGTATTCAACAATACTACTCGAATACTTGAACGGCAAATTTTATGTATTTGTTTTTCTTTTCAAAAATTCGCCGATTTCACTGATTTTGACTCTCTCTTGCTTCATCGTGTCGCGGTCGCGGACTGTGACATCTCCTTTTTCCAAACTATCAAAATCAACCGTAATACAATATGGCGTTCCCGCCTCATCTTGCGCGCGATACCGCTTTCCTATATTTCCTCTGTCATCCCACGCGATCATCATATCGCGCTTGAGTTCGTTATATATTTCCCTTGCTTTCGAGACGAGTTCCGGTTTATTTGCAAGAAGTGGGAAAACAGCCGCTTTAAACGGAGCTATTTTTGGATGTAATTTCAACACAACGCGTTCATCGCCACCTTCCGTAGTTTCTTCGGTATACGCATCCATCAAGAAAAAGAGCGCTGCGCGGTCAACTCCGCCCGATGTTTCTATTATCCACGGTAGATAGCGTTCTTTTGTCTCTTCGTCAAAATATGTGAAATCTTCTTTTGAATATTCGCTATGACGTCTTAAATCCCAATCTCCCCTATGATGAATGCCCTCGACTTCTTTCCAATCTTCATTGCCATCCCGTCCGGTATTATATTCGATGTCAAAAGCTTTTCTGGCATAGTGCGCCAGTTCGTCTTTTTCGTGCTCTTTAAAATGAAGATTATCTTTTTTAATTCCAAGAGAGACATACCAATCTCTCCGAGCTTCTTTCCAATATTCAAACCACTTCTCCGATTCTTTTTCTTCGGGTTTCACATAAAACTGAATTTCCATTTGCTCGAATTCGCGTGAGCGAAATGTAAATTGACCGGGAGTAATTTCATTTCTAAACGCCTTTCCGACTTGCGCGATTCCAAATGGCAATTGAACCCTCGTTGAAGACAAAACATTTTTAAAATTTATATGAACTCCCTGCGTAATTTCTCCGCGAAGGTACGCCTTCTGTTTTTCGCCTTCAACGACGCCGAGATATGTTTCAACCATAAGATTAAATTGTTTTGCCTCGGTAAATTCTCCGCCACAATCCGGACACACGCTTGTTTCGATTTTGTCCGCGCGAAATCTGTGGTGACATTTTTTACACTCCACTAGCGGATCGGAAAATGAATCGAGATGGCCTGACGCCTCCCACACTTTGGAATGCATAATAATCGCCGAATCGATACCAACTACATTATCGTGCCCACGCACGGCAAAATTCCAAAATGCTTCTTTTATATTTCGTTTTAGCTCAACCCCGAGAGGACCGTAGTCCCACATTCCGGATATCCCTCCGTATATTTCCGATCCTGGATATACGAATCCCCTTCTTTTTGCGAGACTGTAAACTTTTTCAAAAATATCCATATCCACTATTGAACCACGATTCCATCGTTTCTGCCAACAGTTTTGTCATCCGGCAAAAGAGTCGTAATTGCGGTGTCCGTATCGGATACGGAAGAGTCTGTGAAGTTATCCGTACCCGAGAAAACGGATGTGCTTAAAATTGGTATCGCCCGTCCGACTTGCGTTATATTCGGAATAACTTCTACCTGAAAGACGGCTTCCGCTGGATCATCAAAAAGACCCCTATTTGCCTGTATTTTTTCAACTTTCCACGTCACTTCATTCGTTCTTGAATCATACGTAGGCAGTACGCTCATATTGCTTTTTACAACTCCCGTCCATCTGACGCCTGATTCAAGCGAAGCTTTCACGGTAACATCGCGGAGCTCGCTTCCATAGTTAGAAATGTTCCAATGTATAGTATATTGAACTGCTTGATTGACCTTCGGAGGAAGAACTCCCGAATTAATTATTTGCGCGAGCGAATCGCGATAAAAAGCCTTTGCGTCAAACGACACCGTTCCGGCAACTTTTGTTTCGAGTAACGCAAAACCCGTAGTTTTATCTCCGGAAATATAATACGGTACGGAGGGAGATTCCATAGACGAATTTACTTTTAAAATAAAATTCTTATCGCTGGATCGCTTAACCGGTAATTCTGATAATAATTTAACCGTGAAATTTACTTCCCCCGTCGCACCCGGATCAAGCAGTGTCAGTTCCGAAACCTTTGAAGCGGTCCACGTAATCGTATTCGTCCGCGAGTCAAAGCTTCCGTTTGATACGAGAGTTTTCAAATCAAACATATCTCCATCAAGTTCCGCCTTAATGACGGCATCCGCAAGTGATATTCCGCTTTTGTTTTCATACCTTATTGAATATTTTATCTGACTCCCTGCATGAGCTATAAAGTTTTCATTCCCGTTTGCAATAATTCTCATAGCAATCGGGGACGGCGCAATAAATACATTTACAGTCTTCTCCGCGACGAGTCTGTCTTCTCCCAAAAAAGCCACGAACGCCGAGACAGGAAAATCGAACGAACTCGCGTCAGTTGCGTCAATCGAGCCCGTTATTTGTATACTTCCTTTTGTTCCGGCTTTCACTTCTCCGAGCTTCCAATAATTATTGAGCGATGCCGGATTGTACGTCGCTTCTTTAAATGTGTATCCGGACGGATATTCAATCTTCAGTGCCATATCGGAGAAATCCGAATCCGAACCATTTTCGTAACCTATAATCATTTTGAAATCCGAGCCTGACATAACCTGTTCCGGTTTTTCCACCGTTAATTTTATGGCGGGATCGCCTATTGAAATACTTTTGTCTTTTTCGATTTCGTATTTTGTTTTTGACGAAACAAAAGAGAATCTAACATTTATTTTTTGCGCTGAATTTATGTCTCCCAGAGGAAACAGTTTAAACGTTTTTCTGACAAGGCTTCCGCCTCCTAAGTCGCCAACTTCTTCGGTTATAATCGTTTTACCTGAAAGATTTTCCGCATTTAGAAGACCGCTCGTAGTGTTAATAGATACAACGCCCTCTTCTGTAAAATTATCTATTCCGTTTGCAATCTGCACTACAACCTCAAACGGCACTCCTCTACTCACCGAATCTGGCGATTGTATCTCTACCACTATTCCGCTCGAATCTCCTCCATATCTCAAAAAAACCACACTTACCGTAGCAATTATCGCGATACCTAAAATAGCATAAGCTATTTTTATGGCATTTTTCGCTTTTCCGGATTTTTTGTTCGCTATCGCATCGTCGTCGTTTTCCCATCCACCGAATTCTTGCGGTTTTTTAGTTGAAACGTCGGCGTTTTTATCGGCATCTTTCTCCGGTTTTTTGCTTTCGTTAAATTCATATAATTCTTTTTCCAAATCGTCGAGTGACATAATTTATATTTTATATAATTAATGATAATTCATTTTTGCCTGTTTTGGAAAGACAACTCTTGCATAAAAATTCCTGATTTTTAAACATAAACGCATATATATTTTTGTTTCCGCAGAATGCGCACGCGGAAAGCGACGAATCGTACCCGAGCTGAGACAAATACGGAAAAAATTCTATCGCACCCTTTGAAAAATCTTCGTTTATTTTTTCCCATAACTCTGTGTTTGGCTCTAAGTCCGGTAAATTTTTATTTAGAAAATCCGTAAGAAGGAACATACGTTTCAAAAACTGGGCATCTTTCGCATTTTGAAATAAGGGCTTTTTAGACACTATATCGGTAACCGTAAATCTGTTTTTATAAACTGCGCGGACTATCGCAAAATTTCCGAGAACACAATGCGGAGAAAATTTTGACGTCGGTTTTCTTCCGCTCACAAGCACTGCGTGAAATTTACCAAAATCCGGAGAAAAAAATACCGCCTCCGTGTCATACTCCCCTCGCGGATAGACGGCGAGAATAAATACATCTGTTACAAATTCTTTCATTTATTACATAATACACGCCATTGTTGCGGAAATAAAAAAGGTTAGAGCGTCTTACAAGAAGACGCCCTTTACATATATTATGGCCCATAAGGGCTCTAGTATTTTAAGGTTCTATTTGGTGGAAGTCGGCCGGACTTCCGCTTATAAAGTCTTGCTCACACACAAGACCTTACATTTGTATTATATCATAACAAGCTATATAAAATAGCCTGTTATCCACAAGGCTATTTTTCTTCGACAAACCCAAAATAAACATCCTCAAGCACTACGACAACGCGTTTATCCTACTTTCGGCGTTCTCCAAAAACCGAGACGATATTTACCTCCGATTATGGCCCTCGTCAATGCATCAAGCGCAGGAAGACTGCTAAACACTATCAAAGTAAAAGGGGTTAATATCCACTGCAATAAATAGAGGATCATCGGTGTTTTTTTCTTTTCTGTCGAATTAGCCGGAATTAAAAATGTGCTTAAAAACGCCGATGAGGCAATACCGATCGTCGCAACACGGATAAGCAACTCCGTGACGCGGGGAAGATTATATGAAAAAACGGTCATATTGAACGCATCTCCGCCAAGCGCATTTGGCATCCATCCGAAAAGAAATATGATAAATGAGCTTGTCGCCCAAGAAACTTTTCCGTCGAGATTCTGCCATATCCAAAATAATTTTGTTTTGAGAGGAATTTTCTTTCTTTTTAAAAACTCTTCCATGATGTATCCGAAATTTTCGACACCCCAAGCCCATCGCCTTTGTTGTTTGTATAAATTTTTAAGAGAATCCCAAAATCCATTTCCATCAACAGCGTCCATATATACAGGGTAAAAAAGAGGCTCTACCTTCCAATCGCCTTTATAATGCACGAGGCATTGAAAAAAGATGCGTGAATCTTCGGACACTATATCCGTGTGCCAGTATCCGACGTCTATCAGCGCCTTAAGCGGAGTTGTGTGCGAAGAAAAAGAAACATTTTGCTCCGGCCTCGACTGTTGCATCATCTGCCAAAACGTCGCCGAGAATCCAACCAGTCTCGAAAAAGCAGAAACTTTGTGAAAATTGTTAGTATATACAGGAATCGGCTGATAACTCCGCTTATGCCCATCGCAATTAGACAGAAATGAATGCGCAAGAGTTGCAAAATATCCGCGCGCCGGAAGAGTGTCCACATCAAAAACAGAGACGAGCACATCTTCGTGCGGGATTTTGCGCGCATCGATAAATTGTTCTTGCGCTCTTTTTGCGCTCCAAGCGGTGTTTGAACCCTTCCCCGGCAATTCCCCTGAAATTCCGTGCGGATGGACTGTGACAATCATTCCGCCAAAAACGTTTTTGAATTCTTCATACATCCGTTCGCTTATTTCACGATCTTTCTCCCCTCCTCTTTCTTCGATTGCAAAAGTTATTAAAAATTTTTCAAGAGGATACTGCATTTCCGAAAGATTTTTTATACATCTTCGTACGACGGCATACGGCTCATGATATACGGGAATAATTATTAAATGATAAACGTCTTCCCATTTTTCCTTGTGTTCCGTCTTTAGTTTTTCAAGCCAGTCGATTTTTAGATAACGTCTCATTTTCTGAAATGTGTGCCTAAGATAAAAAGAAAGATATATGGTTTTCAAAAGCCAATATAAGTCATAGAGCACCATAAAAAAGACTACCCAGATGGGCAGTCTCCAAGAGAAAAAAATGAGGCTTGCTAAAATAATCCATGCGAATATTCCGGGTATGGCCTCAAAAAATCGGCGACTCGTACACCTTTCAACAATTTTTCTAAAAACTTTTTTCATTAATAAACCAAAATTCGAAATATCTTATCCGCGGAAAACAATCCTCCTCCAACTGTTAGAAGCACAAACATCCCCGTAATAGCAAGGATAAAAAATTCTTTCCGCTCTAAATTATTTTTTTTGTATCCTGAAATTATGTCGCCCGCAAAACGGAAAATAAAAAAAAGCGAAGTTATTTGCGTTAAAAATCCTGTGAGCAAACACAAACCAAAAACAATATCCGCGTAAGCAAGCGCTTTACATATTTTTGCGTTTTGCCTTTCGTGATCAGACAAATTCGATATACCGTGCCTTATTCCAACAATTCCAAGAACAAGCCTCAAGGCAAAAAATGCCAAATCACTGAATATGAAAAAAGGTTGAATCATAAAATTACCTTCACTATAACGATAACCGTACGAATTGCAAAGAATCGCCGGAAATGAAATATTTAGACTGTATGAAAATTCTTTCTATAGAAACATCCTGCGACGATACGGCAATTGCTCTATTAGAGGCGTCCGGCACAATAAACAAGCCAGTCTTTAAAGTACTGAAAAGCCGTATATCGTCCCAAAATGAGATTCACCGCCCTTGGGGAGGAGTTGTCCCTAATCTTGCCAAAAGAGAGCATATGGCAAATCTCCCTATTGTTCTCGAGCAAATAATAGACGACAAAAAAAAGGCCGTTTCCAAGATAGATATGCTTTGCGTAACAGTGGGCCCAGGACTCGAACCTTCTTTATGGACCGGCATAAATTTCGCGCTTGAACTGAAAAAGAAATTAAGACAAAAAAATCCGAAACTGAAAACAATTGGAGTCAACCATCTTGAAGGACACTTAATGAGTTTCTTTCTCGACAAAAAGATTGGGGCAAAAAATTTAAAAAACATTTTTCCCGCAATTGCTCTTATAGTAAGCGGGGGGCACACGATTCTATTATTAATGACATCTCTTTCAAAATGGCGGATACTTGGAGAAACTCGGGATGACGCCGTTGGCGAGTCATTTGATAAAGTGGCGAAAATGCTCGGACTTCCATATCCGGGAGGACCCGAAATACAAAAATTAGCAAAAAAAGGCAACTCTCAAGCAATAGAGTTTCCAAGACCTATGATACATTCGGACAATTTCGATTTTAGCTATTCCGGACTCAAAACTTCCGTGCTTTATTATTTGCGTAACAATCCTAACACCAATAAAGCTGACATAGCCGCTTCTTTTGAACAGGCCGCCATAGATGTTCTCATCAAAAAAACCAAGATGGCGATTGACAGATATAATGCGAAATCAATACTCGTTTCCGGCGGAGTCGCATCAAATGCATTACTCCGATCAAAAATAAAACAACTGGCGAAACTTAATGCGATTGATTTTTTTGTCCCGCCAATTAACAACAATATGGATAATGCTGTTATGATAGGAATCGCCGGATATATATCTTTTTTAAAGAAAAAAAATCGTAAGCTCGTAGCAAAGGCGGGGCTGGGAATTTAATCAGAAAAATCTGTATAATCAAAACATTATGAATAAAATTGATGGAGCATATAATCCGCTTGAAACCGAGGGTAAAATATACGCCAATTGGGAAAAATCCGGATATTTTAATCCGGACAACCTTCCGGGCAAGCGTGACAAAAATTACGTGGTATATATGCCTCTTCCAAACGTAACCGGCACACTGCATATGGGACACACATTAAACAACTCCTTTCAGGATATAGTCATTCGATTCCACAGAATGCGCGGATATAAAACTTTATATCTTCCGGGCACAGATCATGCGGGCATAGCGACGCAATATGTGGTCGAGAAAAAACTGAAAAAGGAGGGCAAGACGCGGTTTGACCTTGGACGAGAAAAATTTATTGAAGAGGTTTGGAAATGGAAAAATGAGTACGGCAATATAATTTACGACCAGCTTAAAAAAATCGGGGTTTCGTGCGATTGGTCGCGCACGCGGTTCACAATGGACCCTAATTATGCGAAAGATGTAGAAAAAGCGTTCATTCACTATTATGAAAAAGGTTTTCTGTACCGCGGGCAAAGAACGATAAACTGGTGTCCGAGATGCGCGACGAGCCTTTCCGATCTCGAACTCGAATACAAAGAAGAAGAAGGGAAATTGTATTACATAAAGTACGGGCCGTTTACACTCGCGACAACAAGACCGGAAACAAAATTTGGAGATACGGGAATCGCCGTTCATCCGGACGATACGCGATATAAACACTTGATAGGCAAAGAAATTGAGATTGAGGGCCTCTCTACAGAGGGAACTTTGGATGTTCCGCAAAAAAAACATACCGTAATCCACGTTGTTGGAGACGAATCCGTAGATCGGGACTTTGGCACCGGAGCAGTTAAAGTTACGCCGGCTCACGACATACTCGACTTTGAAATCGGGCAAAGACACAATCTTCCGACTGTTCAGGTTATCGACGCGCGTGGAGTAATGAATGACCTTGCCGGAAAATATGCCGGAATGAAAACAAAGGAAGCGAGAGAAAAAATAATTGAGGACTTATCTGCCGTTCACTTATTAGAAAAAATTGAAGATTATAATCACAACGTTGCCGTATGTTACAGATGCGGACAAACGATAGAACCAATCCCGTCCGTACAGTGGTTTTTAAAAATGGATGCATTAGCAAAAAGAGCATTGGAATCAGTAAAAGAAAATAGAATCAGCATAACGCCGGACAATTTTGAAAAAACTTATTCGGCATGGCTCGAAAACATACGCGATTGGACGATATCAAGACAAATATGGTGGGGACACCGGCTCCCTGTGTATTTTTGTAAAAATAATCCGGAAATAGATTCTTCATACTCCGACAATTTTGTCGTTGCTACGGAAAAACCGGATACGTGTCCGTTCTGTAAAAAATGCGAAATGGAACAATCGCCTGACGTTTTAGATACGTGGTTTTCCTCCGCTCTTTGGCCTTTTGCGGGACTATCGGAAAAAGATATAGAAAAATATTACCCTGGGACTGCGCTTATAACTGCTCGCGACATTTTAAATCTTTGGGTGGCAAGGATGATATATTCCGGAATTGAATTTCATAAAACAGAACCATTCCAAAAGGTATTGATTCACGGAACAATCCTTACTAAAGACGGCAAAAGAATGTCTAAAAGCCTCGGCACCGGAATTGATCCTTTAAAATATGTCGATGAATTCGGCGCCGACGCAACAAGGTTTGGAATTGTCTGGCAAGCGACAGGACAGGACATCAGATGGGATGAGTCTGCGGTTCAAGCGGGAAAAAAGTTTGCAAATAAAATATGGAATGCCGGAAAGTATATCGAAATGCAAATTGAAAAATATCCTAATGGTAAAAGCGTTTCTGCCCCGAAGACGGAGGCTGATGCAAATATACTAACAGCGTTGGCAAAAATTAAAAAAGGTACGGAAGAAGATATAACTGCGTTTGAATTCAGCAGAGCACTGCACAATTTATATGATTTCTTCTGGCATGATTTTTGCGACATATACCTCGAAGCATCAAAGAAACAGATGGACAACGAAACAAGCGTCGGCTCTACAATCGAAATTTTAACCAACGTTTTACGCGAGTCGCTTAAACTGCTTCATCCTTTTATGCCATTTGTTACTGAAGAAATTTATTCCAGGTTCCCCTTTGAAAATAAAGCTGAATTTCTGATGATTGAAAATATAGAGTAACCGATATATATGGACATACTAACGATCTTTGTAGCTCTCATAATTGCGTGTATTCCTGCCATTGTATGGCTTACGTTTTTTTTAAAAGAAGACGCCAACCCAGAGCCAAGAAGGCTCCTCATTTATATATTCAGTTCCGGCGTATTCATAAGCGCGATAGTACTGCTTTTGCAATTCATACTGCAAAATTCCGCTTTCGTATCGCAGAAAAACGGGCTTATTGCCCTCGTCTCTTTTGCTTTTATAGAAGAGTTGTTTAAATTCATTGCGACATATGCATCCGTCAGAAAAGATGCGTCGTTTGATGAACCCGTAGACGCTATGATTTATATGGTAGTTGCGGCGCTTGGCTTTGCGACGGTTGAAAACATTTTTGTATTTGCAAACTTTTTTCTCGATATTTATTCCGTCATTTCGGTATCGGAAATATTTGAACTCGCAGTAATCAGATTCATAGGGGCCTCGCTTTTACACACCCTCGCTTCCGCGCTTGTCGGATATTATTGGGCAAAAGGACACATATCGAAGAAAAACATTATTTTTATTCCGATTGGAATTATTACCGCGACATTGATTCATACCGCGTTTAACAGACTTATAGTAATTTTTCAAAATCAAAATCTACTCATATATCCGAGTCTTTTCTTAATTGCAGTTGCACTTATAGTCTTAATCGAATTTGAAAAACTTAGGTCAATGAAAATACCGTTCTCTCAAAAATAATTATGATATACTAAAAGTATGATTAACGAAGAAAACAACAATAATATTTTTATGGAGCTTGCGAAAGCAAAAACAAAACCGATGCCGGTGTCCGTTTTGTCAGAAGAAAATTCTTTTGACGCTGAAGAAGAAGCGGAAGGACAGCTGACTGTTGATGTGTATCAAAACGAAGATAGTATCATCGTACAATCTACCGTCGCCGGAGTCGATTCGAACGATTTAGAGGTGAATATCACAAATGAATCAATCACCATACATGGACGGAGAGAAAGAACGGAAGAAGTGGAAGAGAAAGATTATTTTTATCAGGAATGCTTTTGGGGAAAATTTTCCAGATCAATTATCCTGCCTGCAGAAGTTGATCCGGAACAATCGACCGCATCATTAAAGAACGGGGTGTTAACCGTTATTATGCCAAAACTCGACAGAAAGAAAGCCAAAAAGTTGAAAGTTAAAATGGATTAATCAGATACGCGCGGAAATTTACCAAACCTCCTTCACAAGGAGGTTTTTGGTTTTTTGACCTATGCGGAGAACAGCGGACTGTCCCCTCTTTTTGCCAACAAGAATCCGTCCGAGCGTGCTCTCTGGAATTGCTATGGTATATGAATCGAGCGTTTCATCGTCCCATATCTCTACGCCAAAACCAGTGGCAAACATTATGTATTTCTTATCTACGTCATTCTCTGAGACAACAAAACAAGCTCCAACCTGTATGCTTTCTAATTTTTCAGGAAGTAAAACCTTTTTTGCTTCATCCAGAAAACTTTTCCTCTCGTTTAAAATTGAACCTATTCTTTCTTCGGCAACTCTGTCGGCGAATTTTAAATTCTTCTCTCTTGATTTTCCCGAATCTGAATCATCGTTAGTTATGTTCTTTTGCGCGTCTTCCAAATCCGCAATTTCTTTTGAGAGTTTCGCAATAATTTTTTCTCTGATTTTTTCTTTTGTCATAATACCAACTTTACGACAACAATAACAAAGAGTCGCAAATAAAACAATTCTCCCCAGCCGTTTTCTCACAAAAAACGGCTGGGGAGACAATAACAACGTTCGTGACTAAAGAAGAAACGGAATAATAAGCAAAGCGACAATATTCATAACCTTAATAAGAGGATTAATCGCCGGACCCGCCGTATCTTTATATGGATCTCCTACAGTATCCCCCGTCACGGCTGCCTTGTGAGCATCAGACCCCTTACCTCCAAAATTTCCATCTTCAATATATTTCTTTGCGTTATCCCAAGCAGCTCCACCCGACGTCATAGACAACGCTATAAAAAGTCCGGAAATTATAGCGCCTATCAACATTCCGCCGAGCGCTTGCTCGCCGAGCGCAAATCCCACAATCAGAACCGCGACTATTGGCAATATTGCCGGAACAATCATTTCTTTCAATGCGGCGCGCGTTACTATGTCAACAGCCTTGCCGTATTCCGGCTTTCCTGTGCCATCCATAATACCTTTGATTTCGCGGAACTGCCTGCGAATTTCTTCGACTATCGCGCCAGCCGCTTTTCCTACAGACTTCATTGCGATAGAACCAAAGAGATACGGGATGGCTCCGCCGATAAACAGTCCAACGATTACTAAGTGGTTCTGAATATCAAAGCTTACCGCGTTGCCGGTTCTCGCGGCAATTTCTTCCGCATATCCGGCGAAAAGTACGAGTGCCGCTAATCCGGCCGATGCTATTGCATATCCTTTTGTTACAGCTTTTGTCGTATTTCCAACTGAATCAAGCGCGTCCGTAATTTTTCTGACTTCCTCCGGAGCTTCGCTCATTTCTGCAATTCCTCCGGCGTTATCAGTTACAGGACCAAAAGAATCGATCGCGACAACAATACCGGCGACAGAAAGCATGGAAACTGCGGCAATCGAAATTCCGTAGATGCCTGAAATTGCATACGCGCCAAGTATTCCAAGAACGATTACAACGATAGGAAGAAAAGTCGCTTCCATTCCTACAGACAGTCCAATAATAATATTCGTGCCATGTCCCGACTTTGACGCTTCTGCGATACTTTTTACCGGCCTATATTTCTTCGCAGTATAATAGTCTGTTATTACAACCATTAATGCTGTCACGGCCAATCCTATTAATGCCGGAACGAAAGCGAGAAGATAGTGATTACCAAAATAAATTTTTGACGCTCCGAAAAATAAAATCGCCGATGCTATCAATGCGGCAGTCAAACCTTTATATAGAGCGTTCATTATATTTTGACTCTTACCTATCTTAACAAAAAACGCTCCTATAATAGATGCGATTATGGCCAGTCCTCCGAGCACGAAAGGAAAGAGTAATTGTACTCCGGAATATGCAAGCGCGGTTCCCAATATTACAGCCGCAGTTAAAGTAACCGCGTATGTTTCAAAAAGATCGGCCGCCATACCTGCGCAATCCCCTACGTTATCTCCAACGTTGTCGGCTATCACGCCGGGGTTTCTCGGATCATCTTCCGGAATTCCCGCTTCAACTTTACCAACCAAATCCGTTCCAACGTCAGCGGCTTTCGTAAAAATTCCTCCTCCAAGTCTCGCGAATATCGAAATCAAACTCGCGCCAAAACCGAGCCCTATAAGTGATCTCACATCCATTCCCGACAACATATAAAATCCGGCAACCGCAAGTAAACCAAGTGCTACGACAAGTAATCCGGTTACGGATCCGGCTTTAAAAGCCAAAGACAACGCGGGACTCAATCCTTTTCTTGCGGCTTCGGCCGTTTTCGTATTTGCTCTTACCGACACATTCATTCCGATGTATCCCGCAAGCGCGGAAATAAAAGCACCTATTAAAAACCCGAGCGCGGTTAACCAACCCAAAGAAAAACCTATAACAAAAAATACTATAACTGAAACTATTCCCACTGTTTTATATTGGCGATTCAAATACGCTTTTGATCCGTCTTGAATTGCTTTTGATATAGAAACCATTTTCTCATTTCCGGACGGTTGTTTTGAAAGCCATCCGATGAGATATGCTGCATAAGCTAATGCTAATGCTATTGGAATAAAAATTGCGTAATACATATATATAATTGACTAATTGATATTTTTGTGTTGTTATTTATCTTCGACGTTTTTATTATCGGTTGTCGCATCGACTTCAACCGTAGCTATTCCTCCCTCCTGCACTTCATCCGGATTGGATTGCGAACGAACATCTATTTTCCATCCGGTAAGTTTTGCCGCAAGACGAACGTTTTGTCCTCCCTTTCCTATAGCGAGCGACAACTGATCTTCCGCAACGAGCACTCTCGCTTCTCTACGCGGGAGTATCTCAACAAGTTTTACTTTTGCAGGAGAAAGAGAATTCGCAATAAATTTTTCTACATCCTCAGACCATTCCACAATATCTATCTTTTCATTTCCGAGTTCGTTAGTAACCGCCATAACACGCATTCCTCTCTGGCCAACCGCAGATCCTACGGGGTCAACACCTTCTTGATTTGATGCGACAGATATTTTGGTTCTGCTCCCTGGTTCTCGCGCAATGTTTTTAATTTCAACTATCCCGTCAATCATTTCCGGAATTTCAAGCTCAAAAAGTTTCAATACAAAATTCGGATGCGCGCGCGATAAAACAATGCCCGGACGACGCGGATCGTCTTGAACCGCGAGTACATAAAATCTCATTCTCTGTCCGACCCGATAGTGCTCACTTGGAATACATTCGTTTGGAAAAATTATTCCGACTGCTCGACCTAAATCAACAAACACATTTCCCCTTTCAAATCTTTGTATAACACCGCTTACGATTTCCCCTTCCTTGTCTGCAAATTCTTGTTGAATAGATTTCCTTTCCGCCTCACGAATACTTTGCAATATTACCTGCTTCGCGGTTTGCGCCGCGATTCTTCCAAAGTCTGCGTGCGCCTCCAATGGAAATTCCAATTCATCACCAGACTTTGCGTCTTTTTTTATTTTTTTTGCATCTTCAATAAAAATGTGCCGATCTTCGTTATATCTTGGTAAAATATTTTCATCGCCTTCCTGATCTACGTTTAAAGTTTGATCCGGTTCCATTTCTTCTTCCTCTACAATACGAACCTCGTCAGGACTAACTACGGTTTTAACCTGCCAGAATTTTATCTCTCCTGTTTTAAAATCAAATTTTGATCGAATGACTTCCGCTTTTTTTCGATACTCTCTTTTGTATGCTACCGCTATAGCCGACTCAACCGCTTCTTTCACCCTGTCCGGAGAAATACCTTTTTCTGCAGCAATTTGTTCAATCGCCGCACCTAATGACTTTATATCCATAATATTAATTTTTATTGACCTTTTATTATTAGATGACCTTTAATAAATTTCCGCTCACGAAGGAGCGGTCATTAACATATATATTTTACTATGCACAAACCTTGCTGTCAACAAATATTTTTATAATGGTGCGCGATAAAATCATTCCCAACCGCGGACAGCGCAATTAAATCTATTCTATAACCAACCTCGTTCATAATTAGCTCCGGATGCATATTTGCATACAACAATGCCATTTTTGAATATTTATTCATTTTTGCAGTGGTCATATGATCTTCCGGACAGAAACCATTCGGATAAAATCCGCTTAACGTTTTAACTTCTACAAAAACTATCATATTATTCTTTTCTTTAGCCACTATATCTATTTCCCCAATACAAAGTCGGATGTTTTTCTCCAAAATGTTATACCCTTCTTTTATTAAAAAATCACAGGCATATTTTTCTCCAATTTTTCCTAATTCTTTTTTACTCATTTTTTTTGTTATAAAGTGTTTGTCGACAAACACTTTTTTTGCGTTTTTGGCAAAAATGTAGGTTTCATCGCACTACTCGCTTCTCTAATAAAAATGTTTGTCGACAAACACTTTTTGCATATTTTTTGAAAAATGTAGGTTTCATCGCATTATCAGCTTCCGTGACATTTTGAAGCTGGTTTTTTTGATTTTTCAATAAAAACTGATTTTCTTAGTTAAGCTCTTTTAAAAGACGCATCGCCAGTTTTAATATAGAGATTAAACTGGCTTATACTCACTCTCAACGATTAATCGCAATGCCAGCAGCAAGAGGAATCATTACGATATAAGAGATCTAATTTCCTGTGTTAAAGCTTTTCCCTCTTTCTCTGTACCAGCTATTACAAATATACGTATCAATGGCTCTGTGTTGGAGGCACGTGCGGTCACAACAATATTTTTGAACACTATTGTGATTCCATCCGTACGATCTACCAATAGGCACTTATCTTTGTAAAATTTTTCTATGACAAGAAGTTGTTTAATTGGGGACGATGTCTCTATATTTGTCATATTAGTATAGACAGCAGGTAACATATCTAAGAACACGCCCAACGAGTAGGGGAGCATTGAAACCGCGTTTATTACATTAATTGCGGCAAGTATTCCGGAGTCCGTAAAAAAGAAATCCTTGAAATAATAGTGTCCGGAATATTCTCCGGCAAAATCAGCATTTCTTTTAATCATTTCGGCTTTCATAAAATAAGTGCCCACCGGCGCTTCCCAAATATTTTTTGTTACACCTATAGCCCTAAGAGAATAAAACGCATGAATATCTGCAACGCACGCTCCTTTATATAATATGGAGAAAAGTTTTAATATTGCATAAAAGGGGACTGCCCTTCCTTTTTCATCAACAAAGAATGCCCTGTCCGCATCGGCATCAAAGACTATTCCGATATCCGCTTTTCGGCGTACCACTTCTTTTGCCAATATACTGAACGCATCGCTTACAAGCGGATTTGGCCCATGCCCCGGAAAGTTACCGTCCGATTTTGTAAAAATTGAATTAGCTTTTAGATTTATAAGATTTGGCAATAATTTTGAAAGCACTATACCCGCCGGACCGTTTGACCCATCAAACACGACCTTCATAGGTTTTTTAAAATCTGCATTTTTACTTAAAAAAGTCGCGTATTCTTCCAGAATCGTTGTTTTTTTGGCTTCTTTTCTTTTTGTTTTTTCAATTTTATTCGATGCCTTTTCGCTAAGAATATGCTTAACTGCATTTCCAACTTCTAACCCCTGTACCATACGCGCATTTTCGCGGACAACTTTAAATCCATTCCATTCTTTTGGATTATGAGATGCGGTCACAATAACGCCTCCTGTAGCCCGTAAATGACTGACCGCAAAATAAAACATCGGAGTGGTTGATTCTCCTATATCCAAAATAGTATGCGTGCCTATTCTTTCCGCCTCGTTTTTTAGCGCATTAAACAGAGCCAATGAGCTCAAGCGAGAATCTCTTGCTATAACAACCTTACCCTTGGGGAAAAGCTTTAGCGCCGCTCTCGCCACAATAGCCGCGACTTCTTCATTAATAGAGCTTGGATAAATACCGCGAATGTCATACGGCTTAAAGATGCTGTAGTCCATAATTGAATTTTATTCCGAATTGAACTTTAATGAAATGGTATAAAATTTATTTATGTCACGCACCAAAAAGAAAAAATTCGCACCTGCTACAATTGAAAATACCAAACTGAAACTCTCCGAAGTTTTACATCCAGATATTTTGAAAACCGTTCTCGTTGTTTTTTTCTTGGGCATAGCAATTATTTTTCTCTTAGCCGGAATAGGTCAAGCCGGTCCACTCGGCAAATCAATCTATCACGGTCTCTCAAAACTTTTTGGACTCGGATATTTTTTATTTCCTCTTATATTTTTTATAATCGCATTTTCTTTCATATCAGAAGAAGAACAGGAAAGAAGGAGAACGGTTGGCATTACAGTCGTAACGAGTATTTTAATATTTTTATCGGGGCTTGGATGTATTGATATTATCGCCGGTGGCAGGGGAGGGCTTGTAGGGCATCTCATAGGGTCGCTAAAAATCCCGTTTGGAATTCCCGCGGCGCTTGTCATTATGCTTGTAATTCTGACAATCTCTTTTCTCATCATACTTAATAAACCGCTAAATCTTCGTTTGCCTGAATTTAATTTTCTTAAAAAACGAACAGAGAAAGTTGAGGGCGAAGCAGTCGAAAATGAAGTTGTGATTTCAGAACCCGTTCAAGCGACTCAAGAAAAAAAGAAGAACGACAAAAAAGATACGCGCGAAAAAACCGATGTGGTCGCGGCAGCTTCTTCGATGGACACAAATATGCCCGAACCGAAATTTAAACCAATAAAAAATTATATAGCCCCTCCGATTTCTTTACTGTCATCCGTTGTTGAAAAACCGACAATCGGAGATTTACGCGCAAACGCAAACGTTATCAAAAGAACTCTTGAGAGTTTTGGTATTTCTGTCGAGATGGGCGAAGTAAATGTAGGTCCAACGGTAACGAGATATACGCTTAAGCCTGCGGAGGGAGTCCGACTATCTCGAATTACAGCATTGGGACAAGACCTTGCTCTTTCGTTAGCCGCGCATCCAATACGAATAGAGGCTCCGATTCCGGGCAAGTCGCTCGTTGGCATTGAAGTTCCTAATCGCTCCGCGGCAACAGTCAGACTCGGAAGCATTCTTTTATATCCAGAGTTTCAGAAATCCGGCGCGCTTTCTTTCGGACTCGGAAGAAACGTGAGCGGTGAACCGGTGTTTCAGGATATAAGTAAGATGCCCCATCTTCTCGTCGCCGGAGCTACGGGTAGCGGAAAATCAATTACGCTTCACGCCATTCTTCTTTCAATGCTTTTTAAAAATTCTCCGGATATGCTTCGTTTTATTATGGTTGATCCAAAACGCGTTGAGCTTTCAATATATAGTGGCATTCCGCATCTTTTAACTCCCGTCATTACCGAAAACAAAAAGGCGCTCGGAGCTCTTCGATGGGCGATAGAAGAAATGGACAGAAGATATCAGTTGCTTCTCGATTCCGGATGTCGAGACATTAAGAGTTATCACAAAGACCACAACGACCTGCCGTATATTATTATCGTTATAGACGAGCTCGCTGATCTTATGTCTTCATTCGGCCGAGAAGTTGAAGGTGCAATTATACGTCTTGCCCAAATGGCGCGCGCGACCGGCATCCATTTGATTGTTTCAACTCAACGACCGTCCGTTGAAGTTATTACCGGACTTATAAAAGCAAACATAACTACACGCATCGCACTACAAGTTGCGAGTCAGATTGATTCGCGTACAATACTTGATTCCGCCGGAGCAGAAAAATTGCTTGGACGCGGAGATTTACTTTTCCTTTCTTCAGAACTTTCAAAACCGCGACGTGTACAAGGAGCGTTTATAACCGAGGAAGAAATAAAATCTGTGGTGAATTTTATTAAAGACAATAATACGTCGCTCTCGTCAGAACACATCAACACCGCCTCAATAGAGGAGGCTAATGACCGCCCGTCTTTAAATATCGACGAATTTGAAGATAAGGCCGATGATGATGATTTATATGAGGACGCTGTAGAAACCGTACGATCGGCTGGTAAAGCATCGGCATCTCTGCTTCAAAGAAGACTCAAAGTCGGCTACGCCCGCGCAGCCAGACTTTTGGATATTATGGAAGAACGCGGTGTCGTAGGTCCCGGAGATGGAGCAAAACCGAGAGAAATTCTTCTTTAATTCTTTCTTGTGGAACAATCGGTGACGCGGTAATATAAAACCGATGCCATCAGAAAACAATAAAAGATTTTCAGATCTTCTTAGGGAGGGTATGAAAATCAAGGGAATTTCCATAGAACAACTGGCAAACGCGACCGGTATTTCAGATCGGTTTATCTTGCTTCTCTTGGAAGAACAATTTGAAAAACTTCCTCCGGCGCCATATCTACACGGATACATCGTTAAGATTTCCGAAACTTTGGATTTTGACGGAGAAAATGTGTGGAAAGAATTTTTCAAGGAAGCTAACGTGGTAAGAAAATCCGGAGCGAACGATTCACTTCCCGGAAAATCTCTCGCCGGCATAAAAAAATATAAAAAAATATCATTGCTTTTAATTGTCGCGACAATAATTGCAATATATATTCTTTTTCGTCTTTATGAATATTTTAAAACTCCCGAACTCTCTATTCGCGGAATAGGGGATAACACCGTCGTGTCGGAGCCACTGTTTAAATTAAACGGGAAAATAGAAGTCAAAGATTCCCTTATCTTAAACGGCGAACAAATATATCCGTCAGAGGACGGAACGTTTGAAAAAGAACTAACTCTTTCGCCGGGATTCAACACATTAAAATTCGAAATTAAAAAATTTCTTGGTAAAAAATATACCATAGAAAAACAAATATTTTTTGAGCCTGTCGTAACCAATCCTGCGCAGAGCGGGCAAACGATTCCGGAAAGCATATATAGCACAGGCACTCCGGAGGGATTATAATATCCGCATATGACAACAAAAAAGAAAACAAAAGAAGACGTCGGTACAATTAGCGACATTGATTCTTTAATGGAATCTTTACAGTCTCGTTTTGGAGAAGGTTCGGTTATGACATTGGGCGAACATTCCCGCGCAAAAGTTGAAACAATCCCTTCGGGTTCATTCTCGCTTGATATCGCTCTTGGTGGCGGATTTCCAAAAGGAAGAATAATAGAAATATTCGGTCCGGAAAGTTCCGGAAAAACAACCCTTGCCCTGCATGCGGTTTCTGAAATACAAAAACACGGAGGAAGAGCTGCGTTCATCGACGCAGAACACGCGCTTGATCCCGAATATGCCGCGAAAATCGGCGTTCGAGTAAAAGATTTAATTATTTCGCAACCAGATAACGGCGAAGAGGCATTAAATATTTTAGAAAGCCTTGTTCGCTCCGGAATAATTAATATTGTTGTTGTTGATTCTGTCGCAGCCCTTACTCCTCGAGCGGAAATAGAAGGGGAAATGGGCTCAATGCATATAGGACTTCAGGCACGATTACTTTCGCAAGCATTAAGAAAACTTACCGCTATTGCGGCAAAAACCGGAACAATAATTATTTTTATAAATCAGTTACGAATGAAAATCGGAATAATGTTTGGCAATCCGGAAACAACCCCCGGCGGAATGGCTCTAAAATTTTATGCGTCTGTCAGAATTGATGTTCGAAGAATTGCGCAAGTCAAAAAAGGCGAGGACATAGTCGGAAACAGAACAAAAGCAAAAGTTGTAAAAAACAAAGTTGCTCCTCCGTTTAAAATTGCCGAGTTTGATATTATGTACGGCGAAGGAATCTCTTATGAGGCGGACATTTTAAATACCGCTCTTAAATATAATGTTGTTAAAAAATCCGGAGCAAGTTTTTCGTTCGGAGAAGAAAAGCTCGGGGTTGGTTTTGACAACGTGAGATTAAAAATGAAAGAAGACAAAAAACTTACCGCAGAAATACGCAAGAAAACCCAAATCGCGTCTGAAGAGCAGGGCTCGATATCAAGCGAAGAATAAATTAGAAAATCCCGCCTCTCTATAGAGAGGCGGGATTTTTGTTTACTTTTGCAATTCAATTAAATTGAAAAAATTTTCGAAAACTTTTGCCACGAGAATCGGCCCAGTTCCTCCGGGCGTCGGCGTAAAGATAATATTTTTTTGCTCGATGGTTGCTTCGTCTGTCGAATCAAAATCTCCGTGCATTTTTCCATCCTTTTCTCCATATCCGAAATCTATGACACACGCTCCATTTTTCAACATTTCCGGAGAAACGATTTTCGGCGCGCCGGCTCCGCAAATCACAATATCCGCATCTTTCAAAATTGATTTATCGCTCTCTCTCCCTAAAACAATTAATTCTTTCGCGCGATTCAAAAGCCAAATAGCAACGGGTTTCCCGACTAAGCTCCCTCGCCCAATTATAAGAACGACGGATTTTTCAATGTTAATATTGTGGCGTAAACATATTTCTTCACACACTCCCGCAGCCGGAGGAATAACTGAATTTCTCCCCGCAGAGAAAGCTCCGATGGATCTTTCTCCCAAAACGTCTGCATCTTTTTCACGAGGTATTACGTTCATCACATATTGAAAATCGATATGCTCCGGCAAAGGCAACTGAACAATGGCGCCTCCGCAATTACTATGTTTCGTAATTTTATATATTTCCTTACGAAGTTCGTCCTGACTTATTGAAGATAAAAAATGATAACGGCGAAAATCAACGAGCATCTGTTTCGCCGTTTTTTCTTTTTGATTTAAAAAACTTTCCGTAGATTTATCGTTTCCAACATAAAATACAGCAAAAAATTTCCTGCTTCCGGAATGTTTTGCATTCGTCAAAACTCTTTCTATTATTTCTCCCGCTATTTGCCTTCCATCAATTTTCATAATTTAACCTTAAATTTTGCGGTCAATTTTTTGACGCGATCAGAGAGCGCCGAAATCGTATTTTTATGAAGTATCGCACACATTATAATATCAGCAATCTGTTTCATTTCTTTTTCCTTCATGCCTCTCGTTGTTACGGAAGGAGTACCTATACGAATTCCGGATGGGTCTGCCGGCTTTCTTTCGTCAAATGGTATGGCATTTTTATTTGTGATAATTCCTATTTTTTCAAGTTTTTCACTCGCCGTTTTTCCAGATGCGCCAAGAGCCATTGTATCCACCAAAAACAAATGAGTATCGGTACCTCCGGAAATTATTCGAAATCCGAATTTTTCCAGTTCTTCTGATAAAGATTTAGCATTTTTTACAACCTGCTCCGTATATTTTTTAAAAGACGGTTCCATAGCCTCCTTGAGCGCAACTGCGATAGCGGCAATCTGATTGATGTGCGGACCGCCCTGAAGTCCGGGGAATACCGCCTTATTTATATTTACCGACAAATCCGATTTCGAAAAAATAATTCCGGCTCTCGGGCCACGAAGAGTCTTGTGCATTGTTGTCATTACAACATCCGCATATTGAAACGGTGACGGATATACGCCTCCAGCTACCAATCCTGAAAAATGAGACATATCAGCACAGAGAATTGCGCCTACTTCATCAGCGACAGTTCTAAGCTTTTTCCAACTTACTATACGCGAATACGCGGTCCCTCCTCCTATTATGCATTTTGGCCGTTCAATAAGCGCAATATTTAATAGTTCTCCGTAATCAATTTCGCCTGTTATTCTATCTACTCCGTAAGGAACCTGATTCCATAATTTTCCTGTCGCACTAACGGGATGCCCGTGCGTTAAATGACCTCCCATATTAAGAGACATTCCCATTATTTTTTCGCCTATCGGAATGAGCCCCAGAAGTATTGCGAGATTTGCCGGCGATCCGGAATACGGCTGAACATTCACGCTCCAGTCTTTTTTTGATAATTTGAACAACTTGAGAGCTCTCGACTGGGCCAATTCTTCTACCTTATCGACATTCTCATTTCCGGCATAATATCGGGAATGCGGGTATCCCTCGGAATATTTATTGGTAAATACGCTACCAAGAGCTTCGCGCACATCCGGAGATACAAAGTTTTCAGAGGCAATCAAATCAATCGTTTCCGATTGTCTTTTTTCTTCCTGCTTAATTAACGCTGAAATCTCTTTATCCTTCATATGAATAATGTATCGCAAAAACAAAAAAACCGCCACAGACAGTAACTATATTTTTATAAAGACACCGGTCAACTTAAACGCGCTTGCCAATAACTAAAAGAACATCGGCATATACATTAATACGAGCATCAGGGCCAAAAACGCAACCACAATTGAGACAAGTATTTTATGTTTTTTTGGATTCATAAACATATATTTACTATACAAACTTTTTGCCTTAATTAAAAAAGGGTCGTCTGCGGAGGAACTTCCGGTTCTTGATATTCGAGTTCAACTTTAGCCATTTCCGGCGTATTTCTCTGAGGTATCCATAAATATTTTTGCGTTCTGATAAGATCGAATATCTGTTTGGTAATTTTTACATCTTGGGTACAATAATCTTTTAACTTCTGCATCTCGCCATTTTTATACCAATCAATCGCATCGAGGCCGTGTCCTGTTTTTCGTATTCCAAGATTTGCTTCGCCAAGTAAATCTAAACTGATGCGTCTGCCCCAAGCTTTTACTATTTCGTCTAAAATATCGTAATGAGGAATCGCGGCAAGATTAAATTTGAAATAATTGTTTAAAATAGGCACATCAAAACGCTTACTCCAAAAACCAACGATGAGTCCGGCGTTTTTCATCATTTCTCCAAGCCCCTCTAATTCGTTCTCTTCAAAACAATAATATTTATTATTGTCATAAGAATACGCGCAGACTACGGATATCTTGAATTTATCCATATTTTCCTCTCCTCCGACATCGGCGAATGTATTTTGCGTTTCTATATCGAATACTATTTTATCCATAATGTATGCGGTAAGCGCATTTTTTCACGGTACGATTATATACCGACGCTGTCAAATATATTTAAACAACGAATATTGTCGTTTAAATATAAAAGATTTTAGTGGGCGGTCGAGGATTCGAACCCCGGGCCTACTCGGTGTAAACGAGTCGCTCTAACCAACTGAGCTAACCGCCCATTACCCGCAAACTTTCACATATTAAATACCGCGTATAATCCTATAATAAAAATATGCGTAAATAAAGTACCGTCTCGCGCATCTTGTCACTCACGCAATATCAGTGATACACTCTAAAAATGCGGGGGCGCGTGTAGCTCAATGGTAGAGCAACCGTCTTATACACGGTCGGTTCCAGGTTCGAGTCCTGGCACGCGCACAAAGATTCTTTTCTTGCCGATCGACATTAAAATAGTCGTTTTTAATATTTATAAAAAATGAGCACTATAAATGACGAACAAAATAATGCTTCGGATATCAGAAGTTTTTCGACTTCATTGTTTTTTGATATGTTCAAAAACAGTCTGAAACTAAGTAAATTACTATGGAGAGAAAAAAGAAATTCCATGATTCTTTTGGGAATCATATTTCTTATAGTGTCGGGCGCTCCTTTTTTGCAGTCCGGTTTTCGCGGACTTCTTATTAATAAACTAATACCGATATCTGACGGATATTCCCCGAATATTGAATTATTTCTAATAATAGGCGGACTTATTGCCGCAACTTTCATACCTTCTTTTTTATATTCCATACAAGGATATCTTTCAAAAATATTTGGATTTTTTCTTGAAGAAAAATTTGAAACTCTTGTAACAAAAAAGAAGGGCGATCTGGATATAGCGACTCACGAAAATCCGCAATATCAAGATTTATTTAACAGAGTAAACGAAAACGGAACGTGGCGGACAAGAAATTTCGTAGACAGACAATATTTCGTATTTCAAAACATAATAGAAGTCATTATAGCTTCCATCATACTTATTTTCTCGGAGTGGTGGGTGTTTTTAATAATACTCGTCGGAACATTTCCTGAACTTATTATAGAGATTATTTATGGACAAGATACGTGGAGTATACATTTTGGAAGATCACAAACTCGTAGAAAATTCTGGGAATTTCAGGGTCATTTCAATACAACATCTTCGCTTATAGAACTTAAACTATTTCAAAATCTCAAATATTTCTTTTTATCCATAAAAGACCTGTTCAAAGAATTTCAGACGGAAGAAAAAAAGAACGAGAAAAAACGACTTGCATACAATCTTTTATCGTTATGCTTCTCACAATTCGTAATAGCGTTCGCTATTGTATATTTTACGATGCAAGTCATTCACGGAAACCTCCTTATAGGAACACTTACTTTCGTATTGGCCTCCATAGGGGATTTGAGGCAGGCCCTATCAGGACTTTTTTCAAACATAGGGCATCAATATCAGGACAGTCTGTTCGTTTCCGACATGTTCCGTCTTCTTGAACTCGAAACCGCGGTAAAACAACCGGCAAACGGAATGATACTCGCTCCAAAAAAGACGCCGGAAATAATTTTCGAGAATGTTTCATTTGCTTATCCGGACACTAAAAAATGCGTACTAAAAAATTTTTCGATGAAAATATCGCCTGGAGAAAAAATAGCTCTTGTAGGGGTAAATGGCGCCGGCAAAACAACGCTGGTAAAGCTTTTGTGTCGCTTTTATGATCCAGACAAAGGACGCATTCTTATCGACGGGAGAGACTTAAAAGAAGTCGACATAGAAAGCTGGTATTCAAAAATAGGAGCTCTATTTCAGGATTACGCAAAATATCACATTCTCGTAAAAGAGGCTATCGCGCTTGGCAATACAAACCAAAAATCAACGAAGAAAAAAATAGAGGACGCGGCTAAAAACAGCGAGGCGGAGACTTTTATTAACGATTGGGACAAAAAATATGAACAAATGCTCGGGAAAGAATTTTCTGAAGGGGTGGAGCCATCAATAGGCCAATGGCAAAAACTTGCTCTCGCGAGAACGTTCTATAGAGAGCCCAATATATTTATATTGGATGAGCCGACTTCATCCATAGACGCGGAAGCTGAAACAAAAATTTTTGAAAAATTAGAAAAATTGCCGGAAGATCGTACTGTTATACTTATATCGCACAGATTTTCAACCGTGAGAAGAGCTGATAAAATCGGCGTCATAGAAAACGGGGAATTGAGGGAATTCGATTCACACAAAAATTTGCTCAAAAACGGAAAAACATACGCGCGATTGTTCAAAATGCAGGCAAAGGGATACGAATAAATAGTTTTTTTACGCTATTTTTATTTGTTTAACTCCGAAAGATTTTATAAGCGCGTTAAATGCCTCCTGCTCTATGGATTCTTTTTCAATTAGTTCTTTTGCAATCGCATCCAGAGCTGCCTTATTCGAAACAATAATTTTTTTCGCGGCATCAAGCGCTTTTTTTATAAACCGCGATATTTCTTCGTCTATAATTTCTCCGGTTTTTTCCGAATAATCTTTTTCTGAGGTCATTTCTCTCCCCAAAAAGACCATTTCGTGTGTTTTCCCGAGTGTGCGAGCTCCTAACTTTTCGCTCATTCCGTATTGAGTTACAATCCTATTCGCTATTTCAGTCGCATATTTCAAATCACTCGATGACCCCGTGCTCACATCTCCGCATACAGTTGATTCAGCAACATATCCGCCCAGAGAAACCGCCAAGTCGGCGATAAATTGCGCTTTTGTATGAAGCCTCCTTTCTTCTATTGGAAGCTTAAGTGTATATCCTCCGGCTAGTCCGCGACTTATTATCGTAACCTTATGTACCGGATCGCTTTCTTTAAGTCCTGCGGCTACGAGCGCGTGTCCGGCTTCGTGATACGCCGTTATCCGTTTTTCATTATCGGAAATAAGACGCGACTTGCGTGCCGGACCAAGAAGCACTTTTTCTATTGAGTTGAAAAAATCTTCCTGTGTTATTTTTTTCCTGTTTGATCTTGCGGCAAGTATTGCCGCTTCGTTTGCAAGATTGGCCAAATCGGCACCCGCAAATCCCGGCGTTCTGACCGCGATAGGCTTCAAATCTACATTATCGAGCGGTTTACCATCTGAATGAATTTTCAAAATTTCTTCTCTGTCATTCATATCCGGCATATCAAGCACGACGCGTCTGTCGAATCTTCCCGGACGAAGCAACGCCTGATCAAGTACGTCGGGCCTATTTGTTGCCGCCATCACTATCACATTCGTATCACGTTCAAATCCGTCCATTTCAACAAGAATCTGATTAAGCGTCTGTTCTCTTTCGTCGTGGCCACCGCCAAGCCCCGTTCCTCTCTCGCGACCAACAGCGTCGATTTCATCTATAAATATTATTGATGGCGATGCTTTCTTCGCAGTTTCAAAAAGATCGCGAACTCTGGAAGCCCCTACACCGACGAACATTTCAACAAACTCGGAGGCGGAAAGATGAAAAAACGGCACATTTCCTTCGCCGGCAACCGCGCGAGCGAGAAGGGTCTTTCCCGTTCCCGGTTGGCCCATAAGCAAAACTCCTCTCGGAATCTTCGCCCCCATATCGAGAAATTTTTTCGGATTTTTAAGAAAATCCACCACCTCTTCCAATTCTTCTTTCGCCTCCTTTAATCCGGCAACATCTTTAAAGGTCACTTTATTCTTTTTTCCGCTAAAGATTCTCAAATTTACCTTGCCAAAACTTAACGCTTGGTTTGCGCCAGTTTTTGCCTGCCTGAAAATAAACCAAAAGACAAATAACATCAGAACGACCGGCAAAAATGCCGGCAATAAAATACTCATCCAATATGATAACCCGCTCGGCTCTTTTATTTCGAGTTTCACGGACCTCAAAGCTTCCTCTGACACTCCATAGTTAGACAAAGTTTGAGAAACACTTGTTTCGCTTTCTTTTCTCGTTGTCGCTTTTGTCCCATCAATCATAGAAATATCCAATTTTTCTCCGCTAACAATTATTCCGGAAACTTCGTTGTTTGTTATTTTGGACGCAAGCTCGTTCAGAGTGAACGCTTGAGTGGTATTTGTTCCATCTCCCAAGATGGTTGAAAATGCCATCGTTATCAAAAACAAAAGAAGTATTGTAATAATCAGATTTTTGCTTAGGTGTTTCATAAAAATATTTATTACATATCATATTATCCCATTGGACTTAATATGTAAAAACTTGATTGAAAATAAAATTCGTTCAGTTTCTGATATAATATAAGCAAAAGGTCGCGATACCAATATATAACATATATGAAAAATAAATTAATCTTAACTATAATTTTTTGTTTTATGCTGACTTCGATTTCTTCCGCCAAAGAGCAACCGAGTGAGATGGATATTTTGCGAGCGCAAGAACAAGCTATGATGCAAAATTATTCCATTGCACCTTCCGAAGATAAAGCGATTTCTACAGGTAATGAATTTTTAAAACAGCGTGCAACCGTACGCAAAATACAAAATTTCATTAAAAATGAGGACGGATCGGAAATGACAAGCGATTCCTCATCATATTCCGGTAAACTTAACGAAGACGGAACATCGTCCGCAAATGACGACTCGGTGTCGAACGGAAATGTTAATGAAAATGAAGCATCGGTTACAGATGATAATAAAGCTATCCTACAAACGATGCGACAAGAGTTTGCGATGGAAATCAAAGAAAAGCGTGCGCAGTTTGCGAGTGCCATTAGTGCCACCAAAGAGGAGGCGGCCGTAATTCGCGAACGCAAAAGAGAAGAGCTTCAAACAAAGTTGCAAAACATCAAAGACGAAAAGAAACAACAGATAATAACCAGAATAGATGAAAATATGAACTCCTTGAACGAGCGCATTACAAGCAATTTTGCGACTGCGATTGAAAAAATGGAAGTGATACTCGCAAACATTGCCACTCGAGCCGACAAAGTTTCCATAACAGGCGCAAATACGAGCGAAATAAGAGCAAAAATCCAAACGGTCACGGACCTAATCTCTTCAGCCAGAGAAGCGCTTCGTATACAAACCGGCAAAACATATGGGATTACAATCGAATCGGAAGATACGGCGAAATCTAATATTCAGGTTGTAAAAAATCAGCTCGTTGACGACCTCCAGAAAATACGTGAATCTATCCAAACAATCAAGCAGGCAATTAAAGAGATCGCGGATGAGCTCGCAACTATTCCGAACATAAACGAGTATTAATTATAAAAAGTCGACACATAAATTTTGGTTTAGAAATATGGACGAACAATCACAAATGACCGCATCGTCTCCATCAAAGCAAAAGAAGAGTGTTGCGTGGATTATTTCAGCAATAATTATTCTTGCGATAATCATCGCGGTATCCGTATGGCAAAATGCCAAAACACCATTCAAAGAGGAGAGCGCGGATACTAACGAAATTGGGGATGTGCCCACAGATTCCTTGGAAGACACTACACCAGTCATAAACGAAGAAATCGATAGCATAAACATCAACGATTTAGAACAGGAGTTCAAAAACCTTGATAAAGATATAGAAAATCTTTAATAACACTTCGTAATTTTGCATGTTGTCCCGCCCATTTTAAAATGGGCGGGACTTGTTTTTTAAAAGCAAAAAAATGATATTATGAATGTATGAATACACCTTTTTTCACTGGAAATGGAGACAACGGAGAATGCACAATCGGAAGTACAAAAATATCAAAAGACCATCCAATTATACGACTCCTCGGAACTATAGATGAGTTGAATTCTACTCTCGGGTGGTGCCGTAGCGAAGCCGAGCGAGACAAAAGGATTAACGAGAGCAACATAATCGGTATTTCTGAAATGCTATTAGAAATCCAAGAAATGCTTTTTGTGGCTCAAGCAGAATTCGGGGCTATAGCGTTCAAACAAGAAATAAAAAATGCCATCACGCATTCTCACACCGAACAACTTGAAAAAATGGTTTTTAAAATAGATGAAATATTACCGCCACTCAAAAAATTTATAATACCCGGTGGTTCTGAAATATCTTCGAGAATAGACATAGCTCGTTCATTCGCGAGAAGAGTTGAACGGCTCGCTGTTGAAACGGCTAAAGAGCTTGAAATTTCCTCCGCTATGCTTCAGTTTTTGAATCGACTTTCTGGAGCGTTATTCGCTCTCGCTCGATATTCAAACTTTATAAACAAAGTAGAAGAGAAAAATCCGTCGTATTAGTTCACGCGAGCAAATATCCATCTTCCGCCTACGCTTATTGAAAACAATAAGCTTCGGCGAGACAAGCGCTCTCATGCACACATTCGTGTGCCTGGAGAGGGAATATCCCTCGCCTCTCAAGCTCGCCGACGCTCACTTTCGGGTCTGCCTTCGGCAGATAGAACTGGTCACCGCCTCGCGTGCTCGTCTACTGACTCACACATGCTCCGGCGTCCAATTCCCTACGCGAGCAAAGTAGATTTGCTCGCTCTCATGCACACATTCGTGTGCCTGGAGAGGGAATATCCCTCGCCTCTCAAGCTCGCCGACGCTCACTTTCGGGTCTGCCTTCGGCAGATAGAACTGGTCACCGCCTCGCGTGCTCGTCTACTGACTCACACATGCTCCGGCGTCCAATTCCCTACGCGAGCAAAGTAGATTTGCTCGCTCTCATGCACACATTCGTGTGCCTGGAGAGGGAATTGGACCCCCGACGCAAGGTTCTTCAGACCTTCGCTCTACCACTGAGCTATCCAGGCGCGTCAAATAAATAACGCAATTATCCTACCAAAAAAAGCTCGGAATGCAAAGGCTTCATATTTTTTGCTCTGCGTCTTTTTTATCTTCTAAGCTTAACTCCTCTACAACTTCGCCAATTTCGGTAGCCTTTTTATCAAAAGCCGCATACTTTCCAAAGAGCTTCCTTATAATCTGCCCGCCGAATAAGAAAATTACAACAACTACGGCTATACTTATTTCCGCATTCCGGAACGCATGCGTAGAATGCAAATAGTGCAAACCCGACATAAGCAAATACGCAACGATTGTCATACTTCCAAACCATATAAATAGGGATGGGAAGTATACTTTTGCAAAAGTATTCAGCTTTGTCTTTGACCATCCGATTAAAAACATGACGGTCATCGTAGCCCACGGTATAAAACGCGAAACAATAGCGAGCTTACCCATATTTTTCTTCAAATAGAAGAGGTACATTTGTATTTTTTTATTGGATTTGTTTTTTCTATGAAATTTCCATCCGCTCCGTCCCATGCGAAACATTTTACCAACGGCATATACGGTAAAATCTTCTATAATAAGAGCCCCGAGTGTAACCACAAAAAACCTCGTCCATTCTATGTTGTCATTAATGGCGAGATAAACTGCTACGAGAATCGTAATGCTACCTTGTAAAATTATGCCTCCGGCAAGTATAACGTCGGTCCATGCTTGGTGTTCTATTATCCAGCTTCCTATTGTTCGCAATAATTCATTGTCCATTTTCTTATTATACCGTAAAATTTATATATTGTGACGAAAATAATACAAATTGGGGAAGAATATATTACCTTTAAGGCATCTCGCGCAGGCGGCCCCGGAGGACAGCGCGTAAATAGGCGATCAACAAAAATCCAAGCGTGGGTTAAAATCGGATCTCTTCCCTATGCGGAAAAAGATAAAAAATTAATTCGAGAAAAACTCGCGAATCGCATCAATCAAGAAGATGAACTCGTAGTTGAAAACGAAGAAGAACGTAATCAGATATACAACAAAGAAAATGCGATTCAAAAGATAAACGAGTTAATTGCGGAAGCATTAAAGAAAAATCCGCCTCGAATTCCGACAGAGCCAAGCCGAGGGTCGGATGAGGAAAGATTGCGCCATAAACGAATGCGATATCAGAAAAAACAATCGAGGAGAAATAATGGCGTGTCAAAAGTTGAAGAATAAGAAAAATAATTGTATCCTCTCAATGTAGTTTTTAGCACAGTATGGTGCCTATGGTGTAACGGTAACACAAGGGCCTGTGGAGCCCTTGATACGGGTCCGACTCCCGTTAGGCACCCAAAACACAAAGAGCCCTTTTGGGCTTTTTGTGTTTTGTCCCGAGCGCGTCGAGGGACGAGATGTGTATACAAAAGCACTTCTTGTATTTTTTGGTATAATTTAATTATGGATTTTATTGAATTTTTGAGAAAAATTGAACCGGAGATGTGGGGTGTACGAGCCACATCAAAGTGGACGGTGAAAGATGTGGTCGCTCATATGGTTGGTTGGGAAAAGGAAAGCGTAAAAACACTTCGGGAATTTAAAGAAAACGGCACGGACAATCCGTGGTTTATGAAAAAAGACGCCGACTATACGGAGTTTAATGACGGCGCCGTTCTTTTTTACAGCGAGTATTCACCAGAACAACTGCTCGCCGAATGGGAAAAGCTACAAAATGAGTTAGAAATGTTAATAAAAAATATAGGGGAGGACATATTACGGGCGCGACCGGATATGGAGTGGGTATTCGATGAAAGTAAAGATGGCCACGAGGGACACTATGAGCATCATCTGAAACAGATTAAAGAAGCGATTAAATAAAAGACAAAAGTAAAAAGCTGAAAGAATAAAGAAATAGAGAAAAATACTTGTATTTTTACTTTAAACTTTCGTCTTTCGACTTTATACTTCATCCATTCAATCATTGATTCATTAAATCGAAATTAGATAATTAGAAATTATTTTTCCTATATACTTTTTGCCCTAACAACTATCTACTAAAAACTACCATTACCATACCGCCTTTATTGTGATATAATATAGATATGGGAACATTCGTGGTGATTATCATCGTGATTGTTGTCGTATTAGTTGCCATAGCTTTCTGCGTCTACGGCAACAACAAAGAAGACGATTAACTAATAATAAAATCAAAACGCCCGAAGAAATTCGGGCGTTTTGGTATGTAATTCAAGATTATTTTAATTTCAAAAGAATCTTTCTTTCGTCTGCGTTCAATGATTCTATTTCAAACGAATATTCCTCTCCTTGAGTCAGCGCCTTTTTCATCTCGTCAACTCCGCCGAAAGAGGCAACGTGAACCTGCCCTTGAATATCGGCGTCAAGATTTATAATCGCGCCGAAAGGATGAAAGCTATGAACAGTGCCTTTGACGCCTTGACCTTCTTTGTATATTTCATTAACACGCGCCCATGGATCCGGCTTTAGCGCCTTAAGAGAAAGAGAAATTTTCCCATCTTTAATTTCGGTAATCTTTACTTTTATGACATCGTCTAATTTCACGATATCCTTTGGATTTTCAACTACCTTATATCCGAGCTCGGAAATGTGTATTAAACCCTCAACTGCCGGATTGTCGGTAAATTTAACGAACACTCCAAAATCGGCAATGCCGGACACAACACCCTCTATTGTCTGCCCAACGGAATATTTCTGAACAATTTCTTTCATACTTTCCGCTTTGGCCGCTCTTTCAGATACTATTAATTTCGTAGTCCGTGGATTTGCATCTATAATTCTCACATCAATTTCCACGCCAACTAACTTTTCAAGAATACCCGGAATTTCTTCTTTGTTGTTTACATCATCTTTCCCTTCAAAACCCTGAAGAACTTGAGAAATCGGCAAAAATGCCGAGAGTCCGTGTAAATCGGCAACCAATCCGCCTTTATTAAATCCGGATGGCTTTATTTTTATAATCTCTTCCTGCTCCTTCAATTCCTGAACAATTTCCCACGATTTCTGCTTATCGGCGTGAGAGAGCGAGAGCTCTATAAGCCCCTCGTCATTATCTACGTCTATAATTTTTCCATTTACCTTAGAGCCGGGCAATAATCCACGTACAATTTCCCGAGCATTTTGTATCTCCGTGCGATATATGACTCCGGTACCATTAGCTCCCAAGTCTACCGTTATCATCCTGCTTCCTTTTTCGAGCACAGTTCCTTCAACTAAATCACCAACACGCATAAGCGCGAGCGAGCTAATTTCTGTTTTTATAAGCGATGCGAGATTTTGCTCTTCCTCTTTATTTTGTATTTGAGTTGTTTCCATATATATAAGCCTACTTTCGGTCCGTCTCATAAAAACCGAGACGGCAGAGAAGACAATACTAAAGATATGGAAAATGGCTGATTGTGTCAACCCTGCGTAAATTAACAAAAAAACAACCATTAACAGTAGCGAAAAGCAAAAGGTATATAGAATATTGTATATAGTATGTAGGGAATAAGTTAAAAGACGAAAGATAAAAGTAGAAAGTAACGCAAATTTCGATTTATCTAACTCCGACGCCCCTTTGGGGGTCGCGAGCCCCGATCAAAGCATCGGGGTTTTGACCTCGTCCTGTTTCGCCTGCCCGACTGAACGAATCAGTCGTTCGGGCGGGAATTTCGAATAAATTACTGAACGATCAAATGCCCGAATAAACTCTTCTGTGCCGTATTCCACATTTCCCTGTTATCTTCCTCTACAACCGGCATACATTGCATTCTTCTGAAAACGCTTAATAAATTGAAAAAAAGGCGAAAATCGCATATACTCACACATATATGATAATTACATTTTACGGCGAAAATTATTTTAAATTACAATCTGGCGATGCGACTCTCTTAATCGACCCGACAAACCAGCGCTCTTTCAAAGGCGCGATTGCGGCAATAAACACATCGAGGCCATCCTCAACAGAAAAGGCCTCAAACGATAGCGAGTGCTTTTGGATAGACCATCAAGGAGAATTTGAAATAAAAGATATACATATTCGCGGATGGAGCGTAGGAAACGTTGATGGCGTCGAAAAAACAGTTTATCTCATAGATTTTGACGAAATTAAATTTGCCGTTTTTGGAGATTTGCCGGAAGAATTTTCCAAAGATTTCATTGAATACTTCGAAGAAGTTGACGTGGCAATAGTTCCGGCTGGCGGAAAGCCTCTTGTTTCGCCGGAAAACATCGCGAGACTCGTCCGGCAAATTGAACCGGGGATGGTAGTTCCGTCTTCTTCAAAAAATTTGTCGCTATTCTTAAAAGAATTTAACAATGCCGACTGCGCCAAAGAAGAAAAACTTGTGTTCAAGAAAAAGGATATTGTTCAGAATGCCATGCAGATAAGGTGTCTCGAAGAAAAAAAATAATTTTTTGGTTTAGCGTTACAATCTAATATGAGTCTGCAATTTAAACAATATTTAAATAAACTTCGCAGGTCGGACGAGAGTACAAAGCGAAGATGGTTTATAGGGAGTACGATAGTCATAATGGCGTTAGTAATCGGACTTTGGATAATTTATATCAATAATATAACCGCCGAACCTCTATTTTTTTCCTCTAATAAACAAAAAGACGAAAACTCATTTAGTGAAACGTTCAAACGTGGAATAGACAATCTTTCGAACGACCTCGGCAAGCGATACGAGGTGCTGAAAAAAAGCATTGATCAAAATATAGGAGTGATAAAAGAACAAATTACGGAACCAAATGTCATTAATATAGAAGGCGAGTCTCCTGAGTTTTCGACTCAAAGCCTTGAAAACATACCCCCGACTCCGCTACCATAAGACAGGACCACCGATATGAAAAAAGAAACTGATAAAAAAATTGAAGAAGAGCCAACTCCAGTAGGAGGAAAAATAAGACCACAAGAAATTACGCAAGAGCTAAAAGACTCGTATTTAAATTATGCGATGTCTGTTATTGTTGCGCGCGCGCTTCCCGATGCAAGAGACGGACTGAAACCCGTACAAAGACGAATCCTCTGGAGTATGTGGGAAGCGGGATTAAAGCACACTACGAAATTTAGAAAGTCCGCAAACGTTGTCGGAGGAGTTATGGCTCACTACCATCCTCACGGAGATTCCGCGATTTACGATTCCATTGCGCGCATGGCACAAGACTTTTCTCTCCGTTATCCATTAGTACAAGGGCAAGGAAACTGGGGCTCCATTGACGGAGATGCGCCAGCCGCCATGCGTTATACGGAAGCCAGACTTTCTAAAATTTCCGAGGAGCTCATCATAGACATAGAAAAAGAAACCGTTGACTGGGATCCCAACTATGACAATTCGCGTACGGAGCCAAAATTCCTGCCGGCAAAATTGCCGAACCTCCTATTAAACGGAACAGTAGGTATAGCCGTAGGAATGGCGACAAACATTCCTCCGCACAATTTATGCGAACTCGCTGATGCGATAATCCATTTGAATTCATTCCCCGATGCCGGAACAAAAGATTTGATGAAATTTATTCCGGGTCCTGATTTTCCAACAGGAGGAATCATTTACGACAAAAAAGCTGTTGAGGACGCTTATTCAACGGGCAAGGGTGCTGTAACTATGCGCGCTGTGGCCCAAATAGAAGAAAAGAAAAGCGGGAGCTTTCATATCATCATCACCGAGATTCCGTATCAAGTTAACAAATCCACCCTACTTGAAAAAATCGCCGAGCTTGTCCAAGAAAAAAGAATAGAGGGCATAAAAGACTTGCGCGATGAATCAGACAGGGAAGGTTTGCGCATTGTTGTCGAACTTAAAAACGATGCATCCCCTCAAAAGATTTTAAATCAGCTGTATCAGTATACGGAGCTTCAGAAAAACTTTTATTTCAACATGCTTGCGTTGGTCGACGGTATCCAACCGCAAATACTTTCGCTACGAGAAATACTTCTCATATATATAGCCCACAGGAAAACAATCGTGCGCAGACGCACCGAATTCGATCTCAAAAAAGCCGAGGAGCGTGCACACATACTCGAAGGGCTCGTCAAAGCGCTTGATGTGATTGATAAAATTATCGCGACAATCAAAAAATCAAAAGATAAGGACGCCGCAGCCGTAAACCTCATTAAAAATTTCAAACTTACTCCCATACAAGCGCAGGCTATTTTGGAAATGAAACTTCAAACCCTCGCCGCGCTCGAAAGACAAAAACTCGAAGACGAGCTCGAAGAAAAAAGGAAATTAATAAAAGAGCTCACACTCATCCTCAAAAATCCAAAGAGAATGGTTGATATCATAAACGACGAGCTCGAAACATTAAAAAAGAATTTTCCGGAAGGAAGACGCACAAAAGTTGTGGCGGCGAGCTTAAAAGAATTCAGAGAGGAAGATCTGATTCCTAACGAAGAAGCGGTTATCACATTTACTCTCGGCGGATACATAAAGAGATTGCCGCCAACCGATTTTCGCGCGCAAAGACGCGGAGGAAAAGGGTTAATAGGGTTCGACCTGAAAGAAGAGGATTTTATAGACCAGATCATTTCCTCGAGTACGCACGATAATATTTTGTTCTTTACCGACAAAGGCAAAGTGTTTCAAACAAAAGTGTACGAAATTCCGGCGGCTTCGCGCACATCAAAAGGAAAATTAATTCATAACTATCTCGAAATTCCGCAAGATGAAAATGTGAGCGCAATAATCGCGTACCCTGACTCGGAGGACATAAAACAATATTTAGTAATGGCAACAAAGAACGGCATCATCAAAAAAACAGCCCTCAAGGATTTCGCAAACGTTCGAAGAACCGGAATTATTGCGTTAAAACTCAAAAACGATTTGCTTCGCTGGGTGCAAATATCATCCGGCAATGACGAGATAGTCCTTTCCACGTCCAACGGACAGGCTATAAGGTTTAAAGAAAAAGACATAAGACCTATGGGAAGGTCCGCCGCCGGAGTAAAGGGAATAGCGCTTAAAAAGGGAGATTCCGTCGCCGGACTTGATATAATAAAAGGAGGTACGGCTATGAAAGATACGAGATTGCTCGCCGTGATGGACAAGGGGTTTGCAAAACAAACTCCCATTGCCGAATACAAAACACAGAAAAGGGGAGGCTCTGGAATCAAGACCGCAAAGATTACCGATAAGACTGGCGTAGTTATATCTACCTACGTAGTGCTTGATGCGGAAGAAATTCTTGCCTTCTCAAAAAAGGGTCAGGCGTTGCGCACAAAAATAAGCGACGTCAGAACTTCAGGGCGAGCGACGCAGGGAGTGCGAATTATGAATCTCGATGACGGGGATAAGCTGATGGGAGTTGTGTGCTTGTAGTGGTACACTACATATATAATGAACAGCCTCAATCCAAAAACTATTGTCTTCTCCATAATAGGGATAATCGTTCTGTTGATTGTTTTAATTTTTACAGGCGTTATTCCCGGACTCAAAAAAAATAATACCGGCGCTCCTGCCGTTCAGGGGGATATGTCCGTTTGGGTTTTATACGATACAGAAGAAGATTATGCCACGGCAATTGCGAGTTTCCGCGCATCATATCCGAATGTAAAAGTTAATTTCCGAAGTTTCACGAACGAAGCAACTTACAAAAAAGCTCTTTTGGAAGCGCTCGCGACCAATCAAGGACCGGACATTTTTATGATAGACAATGCGAGCGTCATCAAGGACAAAAATAAAATATATCCGCTTTCAACAAACACCCTGTCTCTTGTGCAAATTCAAAATCTTTTCCCGCGCATCGTTGAAAAAGATTTTGTAAATGACGGTTACATATTCGGCCTGCCCCTTTCTATAAACACTCTCGTAATGCTCTACAACAAAGACATATTTGATGCCGAGGGCATTGCGGAGGTGCCGGTAACATGGGAAGAATTCAAATTAATTATTCCTCGTCTCGTAAAAACCGATTCATCAGATAGGCTTATACGCGCAGGAGCGGCAATCGGAGGATCGGGAAGCAACATAAATAATGCGAGCAATTTAGTTGAGCTCCTTATGATGCAATCCGGCACTCAAATGACGGACGATAAAAACAGCGAAGCGACTTTTGCGTCTTCTGAAGGCGAGGAGGCGGTACGTTTTTATTCCGGATTTTCCAACCCACGAAACGACGCTTATACGTGGAATAGCTCTATGCCAAACTCGCTCGATGCGTTTGCCAACGGTTCAGTTGCGATGATTTTCGATTACAAACAAACGATTCAAAATATTCATGCCAAAAATCAATGGCTGAATGTCGGCATAGCTCCTATTCCATATCCGGCGGAAGCGACTTGCCAGAACGAATATGACTGTCGCGCGGCGTATGCCCGTTATTACGGATATACGGTATCAAGACAAAGCAAATTACCATTGGTTGCGTGGAATTTAATCGTTTCCATGACGACACAAAAAAATACCGCGGAATCGTATATGACAAAAACGGGTAATTCTCCCGCGTTGCGTTCATTAATCGGGAAGGTCGGCAACTCGCCCGACTTCAGCGCTGAAGCGCGTCAGGCGTTAATCGCAAGATCATGGGCTCAACCGGACAGAGAAGCCATATCAAAATCATTTTCGGATATGATAGACGCGATAACCTTGCGTGGCGCGGATATACGCGTTGCCATAAAACAAGCCGAAGACAACATAAATAAAATATTCGATGAACAAATTTTTTAAGAAAACGGCTTTGATTGTCGTAGCTTTTATATTTTTTGCATTGCCATTTACGACAAGTGCGCTTTCTTTCAATCTCTGGGAAGGCACGGAAACGACGAACTCATTTACAAGCGGAACTCTGCTTTATTCTTCAACGTCTACGTGCAACGTTTCGGGAGCCTGCACATTTTGCCACGCGCTTATAGTGGTTCAAAACGCGATTGCCATTCTTTTTCAAGTCGCAATCCCAGTTGCGGTAATATTTATAATCATAGGGGCAATAATTATGATGACTTCCGGCGGATCCGAATCGAGACTGAAAACCGCCCGCGCTTTTATGACAAACGCCGCGGTCGGCCTCGCTATCGGACTTGCATCATGGCTCATGATAAATACGATCGTTAAACTTATCGCGAATTCGAGCTTCCGTACGACAACTGGCGAAACGAGGGATTTGCGGATATGGAATAGGATAGAGTGCGAATAATATTCATTATCAAGTAAAAATTGGTATAATATTTATATGAAATTTTTTAAACGCGTTACGGCGCTTTGTGTCACATTAACGGCTGTTCCGTTTGTCGCAAGAGGCGCAGCAATAGAACTCCAAAATCCGTTGAACTCCGGCGATGTTTTCGAGCTTATTCAGACTATTATAAGCTGGCTCATAGCTGCCGGCGCGCCGATAGCAACCATAATGATTATAATCGGAGCATTTCAGATAATGACCGCTCAAGGCGACCCAAAAAAATTTACGACGGGCAAAAATACCATTTTGTACGCCGCTTTGGGCTATGGTATAATTTTTATCGGATGGGGCATCGTTGGCATTATTGAAGGAGTTCTTGAATAATTCCGATGCGTCACAAAAAGAAAAGGTCGTATTATATTAATTATTAAAAATGAAAAAAATTATTACAGCAGGAATACTCGCAGCAATACTTCTTGCTCCTGCATTTGCAATCGGGCAAATTACCGATCCATTTAGTGGCACCGAACCGACCCTAGAGTCTGACATTACAAACTACAGCTCATTAATGACGAGAGTTCAATTGATTGCAAAATACATGTTAGGAATTTTATTGGCTCTTGCCGTAATATTCTTAATTGTGGCAGCGTTCTACTACCTCACATCAGGCGGGGAAGAGAAGTCTGTTACAAAAGCAAAAAATTATTTGATATACGCGATTGTCGCAGTCGCAATTGGCCTTCTTGCGCAAGGTATCGTAATTGTCATTAGTTCCATAGTTAGATAAAATTGGGCTATGAAAAAAGTCTTCACTAATTTTTGGACAATTATAGGACTATTAATTTTACCTTATATTGCCCAAGCAGAAAGCTCCATTAACACGCCAACAAAGGTATTGGAGTTGATGGATAAAATAGGCAATTGGATGTACGGCATACTTCTCGCTCTAGCAGTTATATTTATCATCCTTTCCGCATATAATTTTCTTTTTAGCGGAGGTGATGAAGCGAGGGTGAAAACTGCGAGACAGCAACTGTTTGGAACTGTTATTGCGGTTGCTGTCGCAATACTTGCGAAATCAATCATTGAGTTAGTAAAATTTGCACTTGCATAACAATCAAAAACCCGCTTTTATAAAGGCGGGTTTTTGATTTGTAGAATTTTGGTTATTGCTGGGGTGGCGAAATTGGCAGACGCGCAAGGCTTAGGACCTTGTGAGGGCAACCTCTTGGGAGTTCAAGTCTCCCCCCCAGCACACTACTCTTTTTTTCTCCGGCGTCCGTGAAAGGCTTCGTGCACATCGCGAAGCTCTTTGTTTGTAAGGTGCGTATAAATTTGAGTTGTTGATATATTTGCGTGACCTAAGAGTTCCTGCACTGAGCGCAGGTCTGCGCCGTTTATCAAAAGATCCGTGGCAAACGAGTGGCGAAGCTGATGCGGATGTATTTTTTTTGGAATTCCGGCTTTTCTCGCATAAAAATCCACGAGTCTTTCGACGGAGCGCGGAGTTATTTTCCCGAGAATTTTTCCGGATTTGCTGACGCTTACAAAAAGAGCTTCTTCTGGGTCGGTTCTCTTAGCAAGATATTCTTTAATCGATTTGCGGGTACTATCCGCAAGGAAAACAACTCTTAGTTTGTCTCCCTTGCCTCTTACCGAAACTTCCCCTCGTTCTAAATCTATATATCGCGGAAGAGAGCAGAGCTCGGAAAGCCTAAGTCCGGTCGAAAAAAAAGTTTCGAGTATCGCTTTATCTCGAAGAGTTTTTACGTCATTTCCTTCCGGCGCGCTCATAAGGCGCTCAAGCTCTTTATAGTCGAGCGTTTCTATGTCGCGTCTTGAAACTTTTGGAAGCTCTATCATATCCGGAGAAAGGACTTCTTCTCCCTGCTTTATTAGATATTTCAAGAAATTTCGGATGGCTATCACATAATACCCTTGCGTATTTTTTTTAAGATTCTTTTCAGAAAGCCATACCCTGAATTTACGCACATTTTCAGTATTTATATCGGAAATGTTTTTTATATCCCTGTTTTCAAGGAAAGAGGAAAGATACCTACCATAATTCTCGCGAGTTTTCCTTGATTTATTTTTTTCTATCTCGAGATAGTCAAGATATTGATCTAAGTATTTTGTGGCATCCTTTGGCATATATGTACTATAGCATAGGAGCAGTTGTTAGTTTTTAGTTATTAGTTGTTAGATCAGAAGTATATAGAATATTGTATGTAGAATATAGGAGAAATAATTTCTAATTATCTAACTCCGACGCTCCTTTGGGGGTCGCGAGCCCCGATCAAAGCATCGGGGTTTTAATGTCGTTTATTTATAAGGTTAGTTAAAAGATGGTTCGACTACGCTCACCACAAATTTTCTCTAAAAACTAACAACTAACCACTAAAAACTGTATTTTTTGACACAAACCCAAATATATATTACTATCGAAATATGCTTTCGAAACAGAAAAAACAGACGGCGATAAAGGATTTTAAGAAACACGATACCGATACGGGCTCCGCATCGGTGCAAATCGCCCTTCTGACAAAACAAATCAAGGTTTTAGCCGGTCATTTGAAGAAAAATCCGAAAGATCATCACTCGAGACGCGGACTTCTCATGATGGTTGGAAAACGGAGAAGGTTTCTCCAATATCTCGAGAAAAATGATGAGAAAAAATATAATGCGCTGGTCAAAAAGCTTGAATTATAACAGTATTTCAAATTTTACTTCCCCCAAAAGCGCGGGAAGTAAAAGTTTTTATTTAGACAATAAATTTAAAATATGTATCCCGAACAACGAGTAGGAATTTTCATTGATGTCCAGAACATTTACCATTCCGCCAAAAATCTTTATCAAGCGCGCGTTAATTTCGAACAGCTTGTAAAAATAGTTGCCGGAAATCGTCCGGTGATAAGAAAAATAGCCTACGTAGTGAAAAGTGAGGGGATAGTTCCTCACGAGCACACGGACGGACGCGGAGAAGAAATGTTTTTCGACGCGCTTAGAAAAACGGGCATTGAACTTCGTCTTAAAGATTTGCAAATATATCCCGGTGGCGCGAAAAAAGCCGATTGGGACGTAGGACTTGCGGTTGACGCCATACGAATGGGCAACTCGCTTGATGCAATTATTCTTATAACAGGCGACGGGGATTTCGTTCCTCTCGTCGAATATCTGAAGTGGGGACTCGGCAAACAAGTTGAAGTCGCAGCTTTTTCGCGAACAACTTCGGCAAAACTCAAGGAGGTCGCTGATGTTTTTTCGGAAATAGAAACTATGCCGAAAATATTACTCCGAATGCGCGATGCATCGCCAAAAGGAAGAGACAGTCGTTCAAAAAATAAAAAATAAAATAAATATATGGACTTAGAAAGAAAAGTTTTTAAAACCGAGCTTGATGGCGAAGAAATATCTATAGAAACATCAAAGCTCGCCGGACAAACAAACGCATCCGTCATCGGCAAACACGGAAACACCGTAGTTCTCGCAACTGTAGTAATGGGGAAAGAAAACAAATCAGGTGATTTTTTCCCGCTTACGGTTGACTATGAGGAAAGATTTTATGCGGCGGGAAAAATAATCGGCAGTAGATTTATAAGGCGCGAAGGACGCCCATCTGACGAAGCTACGCTTTCCGCAAGATTGATAGACCGAACAATCAGGCCTCTTTTTGACAATCGTCTTCGCAGAGAGGTTCAGGTTGTCGTTACAATACTTTCATACGATGAAATGCACGATCCGGATATTATAGGCCTTCTTTCCGCTTCGACAGCGCTACACATTTCCGACATACCATGGAACGGCCCTGTTGCCGGCATCCAATTTGTAAAAACAGCGGAAGACGGGACGCTTATATATAAATCATATATTGCGGGACCGGACGAATGCGTAAATATGATCGAGCTCGAAGGAAAAGAGATAGAAGAAAATGAAGCGATAAAAATATTCGAAGATTCCCACAAAAAAATCAAAACGCTCGTCGAATTTCAAAACAAAATACGCAAAGAAATCGGGAAACCGAAAATAGCCATTGATTTTTCCGAACCCGACAAACAGCTCATAAAAGAAATAAAAAATATTATAGATCCCGAAATCAAAGACGCCCTTAAAAACAAAACGGAAGGCGATTTGAAAAATAAAGTAATCGAGTTTTGCGCGTCAAGCGAAGAATATTCCGGAAAAGTCGGTCAGGCTCTCGGAATTCTCGAGGAAGAAACCGATAATTTTGTGCATCGCGAAGCGCTCGAATCAGGCAGGCGCGTTGACGACAGAAAATTCGACGAGATACGTCCGCTGTATTCAGAAGTTGGACTCTTTTCTCTTACACACGGCTCAGGACTTTTTACCCGTGGCGCCACTCAAGTTCTCGCGGTTACAACACTCGCATCTTCTTCTGCCGAACAAATGATTGAAACTATGGAGATGTCCGGCAAAAAACGATTTATGTTGCATTATAATTTCCCGAGCTTCTCCGTTGGAGAAACCGGAAGGTCAAGAGGGCCGGGAAGAAGGGAAATCGGGCACGGCACACTTGCCGCAAAAGCCTTGTCCGCTATGATTCCGAAAAAAGAAGACTTTCCTTACACGATGAGAGTTGTCGCCGAAACATTGTCATCAAATGGCTCTTCTTCTATGGCATCAACGTGCGCAGCGTGTCTATCGTTAATGGACGCCGGAGTTCCGATACAAAAACACGTCGCAGGCATCGCTATCGGGCTAATGCTTGATAAAAACGGTGAATATAAAATACTTACCGACATCCAAGGGCCGGAAGACCATTATGGAGATATGGATTTCAAAGTTGCCGGAACAGTTGACGGCATCACAGCCATTCAAATGGACGTAAAGGTTCAGGGAATCACAAAGAAAATTTTTGAAGACGCGCTTGCTTCAGCGAAAAAAGCGCGATTCCAAATTATCGATGTTATGAAAAATACTCTTCCGTCCGCACGGCCAGAGCTTTCGCCTTATGCTCCTAAAATAGTAAAAATTTCCGTGCCACAGGATAAGATTGGAGAAATTATCGGACCAGGCGGGAAAAATATAAACGCCATAATCGCCGCCAGCATGGATAAGGTCACGATAGACATAGACGATGACGGCACGGTATACGTCGCCGGCACCGAACAATCTCTCGTAGAAAAAGCCTGTGACGCCATAAGGGCCATTGTCCGCGAATATAAGGTTGGCGATATAGTTAACGGAAAAGTTGTAAGAATACTGGAATTTGGCGCTATTGTAGACCTCGGCGGGAACAAAGATGGGATGATTCACGTCTCTGAATTAAAAGAAGGTTTTGTAAAAACCGTCGAAGAAGTCGTGCACGTTGGCGATGAAGTAATAGCAAAAGTAATCAAAGCAGACCGCGACGGAAAAATAGGCCTTTCACTAAAACAGCTTATTTAGCACTAATTCGTTGGTTCATAAAACCAAATAGTGTATAATTGGGATTAATGAACGAAGAGCAAAATTTTCCCCCTGCAATAGGGGATGGGGAGGGAGAAGTCCCTCTCGCAAAACAGCCGACAGAAAAAATAGACGTTAGAACCATGTCTTCCGACATCGCGTCTATGCAAGAAACTGGCGGGAATATGCCTCACGCATACAATCCGTCGACGACCGGCATCAATAACAATCGCGTAGATGCGGGTGGGCCGTCTTTTTCGCCACAAAATATAAACGACGGGTTTGAAACAACAAACGCTGTTTCATCAACTCCAAACACAAACATTCCAAAAATACCGCCCGTGACCGCGAAATCTACTCCGCAAACTCCCGAATGGGGAGAAGGTTCAAAGCCGGCGAAGAAGAAAAAAAGCGCTTTTGGGTGGATACTCGCCATTATTATCATTGCCGGCATTCTTGCTATTGGATATTTCTTTGTCTTGCCGATGCTCTCAGAAGAAAGCCCGGCCGACATAAACCAAGAGCTTAATAATGAAATCGTACCGGTCAATAACGAACCGATCGAAACGGTGCCTGAAGTAATCGAACCGCCGATTGGCTCAACGCTCGAAATTCACTCATCACTCCTTCAATCTCCGGCAGACTTAGTTTTTGATGTTCCTCTTCCGGGATTCAGCTATGCGGATATGAAATCCGCGCTTACATTTACATCAACGTCTCTGCCGGTATTCAAAGAAGTTGTATTTAAAACAAACTCAAACAAGCCGATGGCATTTTCTTACATACTTAATTCCTTCTTCCCGTCATTCTTCACAAACGAAATTACAAATAAATTCGAGAGCGATGGAACAATATTCGCGTATACCAATACCGCCGGAACATGGCTCGGGTTTATTGCAAAATTCAAAGATACGGGAGATATATCAGCTATGCAAAATGAGATGGCTACTTTACAGTCAAGCCCTGACTTAATCAATGCATTTTTGTCCGATCCGGGAACAATTGGAGCATGGGAAGATGGAAAAATCGCAGGAAAGCCCGCCTCGTTGGTTCGTTTTTCAAACACTGGAGCAGTTTTTGGATATGCTTGGTTTGATAAATATCTCTTGATAGGCTCTAATATAGACGGGTCAAATGAGGCAGCAAAAAGACTCGGATATTAAATATATGCCATATTCAAAAGAACAATTAAATAAATGGAAAGCTCTTCTTGAAAAAGAGCGCGATGAAATGACCACGAGAATTTCGGAATTAAAAAAATCTTCAGACTTTGGCGATGATATTGATGGACTCGACGAAGAGGCTGACGAAACGGAAGAGTTTGTCCGCGAAAAAGGACTTGAAGATGCTTTTGATAATAAACTGCAGAGAATCGTGCGAGCGCTTGAATTGATAGAAGACGGATCATATGGAATATGTATAGAATGCGGAAAAGAAATAGAACCTGAAATTTTTGATATAAGCCCCGAATCCCAGTTTTGTAAAAATTGTAAAAAAGGATAATTTTGCGATGAGTGCAGTTGCAAAGGTATTTTCTGCGGAAGTAGTGGGAATTGATGCGGAATTGGTGGAAATTGAGGCCGACCTGAATGTCGGCCTTCATTCTTTTAACATTGTTGGCTTAGCCGATAAGGCCATAAGCGAGGCAAAAGAAAGAGTTAATTCGGCACTTAAAAATTCGGACGTCCGTCCGCCAACAAGAGAAAATAAAAGAATTACCATCAATCTCGCTCCGGCAAACATTAAAAAAGAAGGTACAAGGTTTGATCTTCCAATAGCCCTCGCCTATATATTGGCAAGCAAACAAATGTCAGAATTTGATCCGTATAAAAAAATGTTTGTCGGCGAACTTTCTTTAAATGGGAATTTGCGTCCCGTTTCCGGCGCGTTAAACATAGCGCTTTTTTGCAAACAAAATGGGATAGACGAGCTTTTTGTTCCGGTCGAAAATGCGTACGAAGCGTCGATGGTGCAAGGCATAAATATTTATCCAACACGATCGCTACGCGATGCGATAATGCATCTTGAAAGCAGATCAAAAATATCGCCATTTGTTGCCGATGAAGATAATTCGGTCAATAATCCAACTTTTGGCCCATCGCTTTCTGATATAAAGGGGCAAGAAAATGCAAAGAGAGCCCTCGCGATTGCCGCAGCAGGGGGACACAATTTAATGATGTCCGGTCCTCCGGGAACAGGAAAAACGATGCTCGCCAATGCTCTCGTCTCTTTGTTGCCACCGCTGTCGAAAAACGAGATGATCGATGTTGCAAGAATATACAGCGCCGCCGGACTCATTTCAAACGCACAGATTCTATCGAGACCGTTTAGATCTCCTCATCACACGGCATCGGCTGTTGCCGTTATAGGTGGCGGGACAAATCCAAAGCCGGGTGAAGTCAGCCTTGCCCACAAGGGTATTCTATTTTTGGATGAAATGCCGGAATTTCATCGCGACGTGCTCGAAAGTCTTAGGCAACCGCTCGAAGACGGACTGATACGGATTGCGAGAGCAAAAAATTCGATAACTTTTCCGGCAAGATTTACTCTTGTAGGAACAATGAACCCTTGCCCATGTGGATATTTTGAAGATCAGTCGAAAGAGTGTACGTGCACAGCAAACGAAATATTGCGATATCAGAAAAAAATATCAGGGCCATTATTGGACAGAATGGATATTCAAATCCATGTGCCAAGAATTTCCATAGACGAACTGCGCAATTCCGAACAACCGCAAGGCAAAAAAATGCTTGAAAAAAAGATATCGCTCGCAAGGGAAGTGCAAAAGATCAGGTTTTCCAAAAATGAACATCTGCTCGATACGAACTCAGAAATGAATTCCAAAGAAACGGAATTGTTTTGCATATTCGATAACGATGCTGAATCTTTCTTGAAAAAAGCACTTGAAAAATCTTTTGTTTCTCCGCGTGGTTACTATCGTATTCTTAAAATTGCGCGTACAATTGCAGATTTGGATGGGTGTGAAAAAATCAATAAAAATCATATTGCAGAGGCATTTCATTACAGAATGAAAGTTGAGGAATAAAAATAAATAATATGAGACAAAAGCTCGGCCAACATTTTTTAAAAAATCAGGAGATATTAAGAGAAATATCTTCGTCTTTCTTTGCCACTTCCGGCGATACTGTCATTGAAATAGGTCCGGGGCATGGAGAGCTTACAAAATTTTTATATGAAAGAGCGAAAAACGAAAATTTGTCCCTTATACTTATCGAAAGAGATATTGAATTATTTAAAAAACTGTCTGAAAAATACTCCGACAAAAATATTAAAATAATACACGATGATGCAATTGCTTATCTTCAAAAGTATCTGGGTGATGCAATAGAACGCACAGGAAAATTAATCATCGTAGGTAACATTCCTTATTATATTACGGGACATCTATTGCGCGTCATCGGAACAGCCGGACGGATTCCGGACACCGTCCATCTTGTAATTCAAAAAGAAGTGGCCGTTAGAATGTCGAGCACGGAGCCGAAAATGAATCTGCTCGCCGCCTGCGTACAGGCATGGGGAGATGTAAAAATTCTGCGCACTATTAAAAAAAATGAATTTTCGCCACCGCCCAAAGTGGATTCGGCATTAATATCTATACAAAAGAAATGCGATTGCATACCTCAAAAATATTTTGAAATGGCAAAAACGCTTTTTGCCCATCCGAGAAAAATGGCTATAAATAATATTTCTGAAAATTTTAACAAAGACCTCGCATACCAGCTTTTGAAATCAATTAATATGCCCGAAAATGCCCGTCCGCAGGATTTCTCCGTACAAAACATTATCAAAATGACGTACATACTATATAATGACAGCGTATGAAGGCTCCCCTTATAAAAACGATTGCAATTATTTCAATCATCTTAACTGTTTATTTTGTACACTTAGATAGAGCAGAGGCAATATTTCTCCCGTTCGCTGGAAAAGTGGTGACCGCATACGCCCCTCCTACGGTTTGCCCGGGTGAAGGCCCCATAACCTTAATTCCAACGGGCGCGTCTCCCACGGGGCCATACGCAGTGGTACCGGCGACGCAACGCTATCTTTTTAAGTCAATCTTTCCCAAATCTTGGATAATAGGGTTTTATTCTCCAATTATGGTGCCTGTATGCTGGATTCCCGTGCCTCCACCGGGGGCCCCAATACCCGTTATGGCATTTCCAATAAAAATGTTCGGGGTTTCTCTTCCATCAATACAATAAATGCCTGTCATATTGTTGATTATTGAATCACAAAATGAAAACTGTGATATATTTTTGTTTCTAAAGACATTTGTCGAATATAATTGCGCGCGATGATTATATAAAAAGGTTAATAATGTTGTATAATAAAACAAAATCAATCGCGGTTTGCGACGCACAAATATTCGAGTAAGTGTTTTTTCCGCGTATCACAATATGCACCTATTTAAAAGAAAAAAAATAGCAATTGCCATCATTATTGTGGGCGTATTTGCATCATATTTAATCATTGCTCCAAAACACGGAAATGGCGGATTTGCATTGAATGTCGGGCTTGAAAACAATGTAAAATCATCTATAGATTATCAGAAAGACGCTCAGGAAGTTTCGAATAATAGCGGTCAGCCCGAGACTAACCTCACGCAGACATTTCTTAACCAATATGCATTGACGCTTGTACAAAAAAATCCGGATGGGCCGTTAAATGTAAATGGAGAAAAAATGGTTACCATACCTTCCGGCGCGACAATCGAAACAATCATCGAAGAGGCGATAGGAAAAGGTATCCAAATAGAAGCTACAAAAGAAAGTGACATAAGGCAGATTGACGATTCGTCAGAAAAAGCGGTGATTGAATATCTTGCCGCCATACGTTCCGCAAATGCAAATATTTCTTCGGAAACTGACGCGGACATTACGCGAGCCGTCTATCAACTTGTACAAAATAACGATCCTTCATTTCTCACGGAATATTCCGATGGCATCAATTCACTTATTACGTCACTTCTTGCAATACCAACGCCGTCCTCATGGAAAAGTTTTCATTTATCGCTCCTGAATTATCAGCAGAAAAAACTTGCCATAGCAAAAGCCGTTTTAAATATCGGAACAGATCCAATTATGGCGCTTGCCGCAATTGATACTTTGAACGAATTAAATAACGACGAGGAAACGATTGCGAGACTTCTTAAAGAAAAACTCGATTCAACAATAAAATGAATCAAAAAAATATAAAAAAATTAACGACCTACATTCTCATATTATCCACGATTGCTATGGGAGTTGTTTTGCCTATAAATACCAAAAAAGCGGAGGCTCAAATTGTTACTGAACTTGCATCCGCCTGCGTAGGTGGGTTTATAAAAATGATTGCAGGAGATGAAATTATGGGTGTAATAGATGGCGCACTTGATTCGGCTAAAAGCGCCGTTGGACTTGGGGTGGGCAAGGTTCCGGTCGACGATTCAGAGACACAGAAGGAGGTTAAAAAATCTTCCATAGAACGATGTTTGCTTTCTGTAAAAGAGATTGCCGTAAGAATGGCGCGGGAGGTATTAAAAAAACAATTACTTGATCAAATCGTAGATCAAACTATCACATGGATACAGGACGGGACACAACCAAAATTCGTTGAAAATTTTGGAGAATTCTTTGATGACGCGGTAAACGCCGGAGTCGGCGAAACAATCCGTGAAATAGGCCTCGGTGATTTTTGCGACAGTCCGGTAAAAGCCCGAATAGAAATAAATCTTCAGGCTCCGCCCAAATTTCACAAAGCCGCATCGTGTACGCTTGACGATGTAGTAGGTAATATTGCCGCATTTAAAGACAACTTTAAAAATGGCGGGTGGATCGGAATACAATCTGCCGCCGCGCCAGAAAACAACCGACACGGCATTTATCTACTTGCGATGGAAGAAACTATAAACGAGGCCGAGAGGCAGGATAAAATAGCCCAAGCTAAAATTGCAGGCGGTGGAGGATATTTACCGCAGGAAGTCTGTACCGCATGGGTTTTGCTTGATGAGCTTGGACGGGCAGTTCAGGGAAGCGATGGCGGACGAATTTACGAATTTTCTGATCCGGCGCGAAAACCAACGGATCCTCCGGCACTTCCTGCGAACATACCCGAGGGCGTAACCGCGCATTGGGAATGCGACAAGACATTAGGATCGAAAGCTGTTACTCCATCCAAAACGGTCGGCGATACTGTTTCGAAAGCTATAAATGCTGACATTGATTATATTCTAAGCGCTGACGAACTTGAGGCATACGCAAGCGCTATTTTAGATGCCGCGATAAACAGAATGACGAAAAACGCGGTAAGTGGATTAATCGGACTCACAACAAAATCCGAAACAGATCGCATAACTGCAATTAATAATGTTAAGAGTTCATACAGCAGTGCGGTAAAGGGGGAAACTATAAGAGAGGGTGCGGAAACTGGAGCAAGAGGTCAAATGAGACAACAGGCAAGTGGTTTTTTGAATTTGATTAATCAAGCGTCAACTACACTTAATTCGGTTATAACAACTAATAAAAAATTAATACTTGCGCTCGATAATGCAAACCTGCAAAATGGCGCGATAAGAGGACTTACACAATGTCTCTCCGCTTACAGCTCATATGTTATGGATCCGGAATCATTCTCGGCAACACAGACGCTTATACAATCTGAATCGAGACGAGATGTGTGGATTCCAGAACAAATAGAAGTGCTTAAAAAACTCAGAGACGATACATCTACTCTTGTGACAAAATTACAGGGAGAAGCTTATGATATATCGCTTCTTAGCCCTATGCTTTTTACAATACAGAGCGACATCAACACAGAAACAGCCATAATCGACGGCACACTTTCTGACGTGACGGCGCTTGTAAGCGTAGCCGAAAAAAACAGGGACAGGTGCAATATGGGAGAATAAATGGAAAATAAAAAACTCAAATCGAAGAATCTATTAATAGCAGCGTTACTCGTATCCGCAGTTTTCTTTTTCATACCTGAACCTGCGCATGCAATAGCATTGATAGGTCCGATGGTTGTTACTGTAGTTGTTTATGTTGTGCTTTATCTTCTGCAATTTATCGGGTCTCTGCTCTTCAGCCTCGCGGGATATCTCGTGAGCATCGCCTTGAATTTTAATTTTCAAGTACTCGACCCGACAAATGCTATCGTTGGTATCGGATGGGAAATCACGCGCGATGTCGCCAATCTCGGCTTTGTACTTATCATTATCGTTATAGCGCTTGCAACAATTTTCAGATATCAGAGCTATGGCGCGAAAAAATTACTTCCGAAATTAATCGGGGCCGCGATACTCGTTAACTTCAGCCTTACAATAGCCGGCACGCTTATAGGATTTTCTCATATTATCACGCGATATTTTTTCAAAGCTGTTACAGAAAGCGGTTCGAGTTCCGGAGCTGGATTTTTGTCTACGGAATTTACTCAAACTCTCTCTGGAGCTTTCGATCCGCAAGCACTCTTTACGGAACCCACCGAACCAGAACCGGTTGACCCAGAAGAAGAGGTCGGCGGATTAACAAAATTCGGGACGAGTGCGATTTTAGGAGTAACAAGTTTGTTTTTTGTCGTGATATTTATATTTATAGCGACATTCGTACTCTTCGCATTCGCGTTTATGATGCTCATCCGATATATATATCTTTCTATTTTACTCGTTCTCGCACCTCTATCGTGGCTTTTCTGGGTCATTCCTTCAGCGCAAGGAATGTTTACTAAATGGTGGAAAACCTTTATGCAGTGGGTATTTTTCGCTCCAGCCGTTTCTTTCTTTTTCTATCTCGCGCTCGTAAGTATAAGACAGGTCAGCTCCGGTACAGCGGCGGTTTCCTCGACCACATTCTTTAAAAACGGAATGGTCGCGGCACTTATGCAACAGGGCGTGCGAATGATTATATTAGTCGGTTTGCTTGTTGGAGGCCTTATTGTAGCCCAACAGATGTCTATCACGGGCGCTGCCGGCGCGCATAAAATGCTCTCTGACAATGTCAGAAAGGGGAAGCAATGGATGCAACAACGATCGAAAGAGGCCGCGACTCGCGCTGCAACAGCACCGCTTAGAAGTGACACTGGTCAAAAAGCGATACGAGCGCTCCAAAATGCCGGCAACAAGGGATTTAATTTCAATAATATTCCGGGGCTTAGGGGCACCGGGCTTGCAAATAGGCTAAATGAATTGAGTCCCGGAGCGTCCCAGTCTATTGCGAGAGGCGCCGGAGTCAATGCTCTTGGCAATATACTTTCAAAATTCTCCGGAAAATCAAAGGCGGATTTTCAAAAGAAAAAAGATGAGTTAGGTAAACAATCTATTGACGAGCAGGCCGGGCGATACCGCGATTTAGACGACGCAGGCAAAGCTGCTGTAGTTTCTAACATCGCAGAAGAAGGAAAAAATATAGCAAAAGAGCTTGTCTCGGCCGATGTTGAAATTGCAAGAGCCAATAAAGCTCTTCTGGCCGCTAGAACCAATGGCGATCAGGTTGCTATAAATGCCGCCGAAGAAAGGAAAAACAGAGCTATAGAAAGTAAGGCTGTAGTTCAAGATAAACAAAGTATGTTTGAGGATGCTGTAGCAAATCTTCCACCGGGTGTACGTAGCGGATTAGCTGGAGGTAATGCCGCTGCCGGTGGAACAATTAATGAATTTCTACAACAATCAACAGATAGAGATGTCGCGCGCAGAAGAGTAGGAAGAATAGAGCGCCACCTAAACGGCGCCAGAAGTAGAAATGCATCACAAGCAACGATAGATGGATTAACCAACCAGCTTGACCAAGCGAGAGCTCAATTATTAGCTACACCGGTATCCGCGTTTGATATAGCAAACATCGTGACAAGAGAAAATGGAATTGCGACATACAGAAATAAAAAAGCCCGCAGATATATTGCAACTATCGAGGATAAAAAGACAGGCCGCAGAAAATTTGAACATAGGGCAGGAAAATAAAAAATATGGATATAGAAAATAATACAGCGTTAGAAGAGATGATTATCCAGATTCCCATTTGGGAGGAAAGTGTTTGGACGGCATTACAGAATAAAAAATTTTTGGACGCGGCGCTCAACCTACAAGACACACTTGAATATTTCACAAATGACGGCCTTCGTTTGATATTCTGGAAAGGCATTATAGAAGGCGCGCCGGCTATAAGGGGAGTCGTTTCAGAAGACGAGTGGCGCGATTCTTTCTTACCGCTCGTTGCCGCAGTTTTCGTAAACTTCGCCGACGGAGAGTCGGCAGGAAGGGTGTTTGAAAGAACCGAAAAATCTATTTCAAAATATTTCTTCGGACTTATAAGCGACTCTATACCGGGAGAATCTGGGATTGAAAAAATATCTAAACTTAAAACATTTGCGTCATCTCTTTATATATATTTTCTAAGCAGTCCTTCACAGATTATAAATAACGACCTGCTTGAATCCCCAAGCGTAATATCGGAGAAAAAAGATAAAGACCCTTTTTATCAGCTTGGATTTTTATCTGCAGACCTTAAAAAAATATTTTTTTCTTTTGACACCGCAAATATAATATATAATTTATGCTCTGGTAAAAAGTTCGGGGATGATGTAGTAAGCGGAATAGGGCATACCGTTGGCGCCGTAATACTTGGGATAATTTCTATCGATAATCTACCTGAAACAATACAAACTGTTTCAAAGCTTGATTCCAACGATGCGGAGTTTTTTGCCAAATCAATAAAAGATTCAATCCTTTCGAAACACCTGCAGGAAATTAAAGAAATATTCGAGGGCACAAAAAAGCCAGTTACCACTCCAAACGAAGGAATATCGCTCGAGATATTCGGTCAACCAGCCCCAACTTCACCATCAAGAGTTTCAATTAAACAAGATGCAGGAAATATTAGCGCCGATTCTGCGCCGCTTATTTTACATACAGAAAAGCAAACTGCTCCAAATATCAGAGACAAGCAAACTCCATCAAAAGGATTTCCTCAATCCTTCTGGTTTTCAAAAAAAGCGAGTAAAAAACAAACTATAAATCCCACGAAAGCGACAATTGAATTTCCTACAGTACAGAAAAAAGATAAGGCGGTGCACTATAGCGAACTCAGAACTCCCATTGCGCCGTTTCAAAAAGATGTGTTATTTGTCGATAATCAAGCACGCCCGAACGCTCCAATTAAAGACGTTGCGACAGATAAAAAAGATGCCAGAGAAATAAATATTAATCACGAGATTATCACAAATAAAAACAAAGACAGGGAAAAAATAAATAATGCTATGGCGTCTATTTCCCAATTTATTGCGGAAAGACAACAACCTACGGAAGTTAAAAAAGGAAACCAACCTCTTAAAAAAACCACCGAACAGAAAAATGATCCCAACCTCGCCGGCACCGGATTTTTCTTTCCTTTCAAAAAGGGGGTTGAAAAAAATAAAATTACCGAAGAAAAAAGCGCGCCTCTCGGACCGGAAACTGACGGAAACACAATAAATCTGCGAAATTAAGCTTATTACTTTTCGGGTTTATTGTTTTTTATTGATAGAATACTCTCTAATAAGCTATAGTTATAACGTGGCAACATTTCAAATTCCACAATTTATAGAAAAAAAGCCCAAGATAGTCGGGCCGTTAACGTTGCAGCAATTTCTCTTCATAGCCGGAGCTTCGTTTTTGTGTTTTCTGACATACTATACATTCGAATTTTTCCTTTGGATTATTTTTTCTCTTTTTATTGAAGCTATTGGCGTCCTCTTTGCCTTCGGCAAAATAAACGGGCAGGATGCGCCTGCGGTTATTAAATCCCTTTTTTCTTTCTTAATGAAACCGCGTCTTTTTATATGGCAAAAAGTCCAAGTAGAAGACGCAGAAAAATCCATAGAAGAATCTCGTGGTCTTTTGAGTATACAAAAAAAATTACAATCTATTATGCTTAGCGCGTCTACCGGCAAGAAAACATCTTCCACCACTGTAAATAGCGACACTAAAGGCAAAAATTATCAAAAAGCAGTATTTTCAACCGGAGAAAGCAGAGATGTGAAACGTGTTGATTATAGTTAGTATTAGTAAGACAGAGCGCAATCATCTACAATAATATTGTTATGCAACAAACAGCAAAATCGCCTTCTAAACCATCTCAGGATTTTGTAGCCGTAAAATCAATAAAAGACGGCGTAGTTTTTCTAAAAAATGGCGGAATGTGCCGAATACTTATAGTCGGGGGGTTAAATTTTGACCTGAAATCGGACGCCGAACAAAATTTAATTCTTTCCGGTTTTCAGGATTTTATAAACACACTCGATTTTTCAGTCCAATTTTTCATACACTCAAGAAAAGTGAATATTGACGCCTATTTAAAACAAATGTCTGACCTATATGAAAAAGAGCCGAATGAGTTGTTAAAAATACAAATTGATGAATACATCAATTTCATACGTTCGTTTGTCGAACAAAACGATATAGTTACCAAATCATTTTTCACGGTCGTGCCATATGAGCCTATTTTCTTATCTGGGAAAAATAATGTCTTTTCTTTCTTGCAGAAAAAAACATCCGACTCTACAACAACACCAATGCAGGACAACATTGAACAACTCGGCCATCGTGTTGACCAAGTTACGTCCGGCTTAGGTCAAATGGGCCTGCGCGCAATTCCATTAGAAGACGAGGAACTTATCGAATTATTTTATAATATGTATAATCCGCAATTAATAGAGAAAAAAGGTGTTTCTCCTACGCAAAAATTTTAATTTTTATGGAACAACCATTAAACAGCGCGGTTCCGCCGGAAAATGATATGCCCAGCATACTTGCTCCGGCCGGCGTCTCCATAGATTCAAATCATTTGAAGATTGGGGATTATTATGCAAAAACTTTTTTCATATCCGCATATCCGCGCTTTGTTTCAAGTGGATGGTTTTCTCCTATTATAAATCTCGCGGAAATGATGGATATTTCCATTTTTATGCACCCGATGGATACGGGATCAACCTTAAGAAAACTCACTAAAAAGGTTGCGCAAATTGAAGCTGAGATGTCCGAGAAAGAAGAAAAGGGGATAGTTAGAGACCCTATACTTGAAACAGCCCACGAGGATGTCGAATCTTTGCGCGACGCCTTGCAACAATCAAGAGAAAAGCTTTTTCAGGTGGGAGCTTATATCACAATATACAGCACTGATTTAGTTAATCTAGAAAAACTTAAAAATAAAATTGAGTCCTTGCTTGAGAGTAAATTAATTTACATCAAGCCTGCATTATTCCGACAAATGGAGGGATTAAATTCCGTGCTACCTATTGCGAGAGACGAGCTTATGGTTTTAAATCAGTTAAACTCCGGTCCAGCGTCATCGTTTTTCCCGTTTGTTTCTCCCGATTTAACATCGGAGAAAGGTATTTTGTACGGCATTAATATGCATAATAACAGCCTGATTATTTTCGACAGGTTTTCACTCGAAAATGCGAACTCCGTCATTTTCGCAAAATCAGGATCCGGAAAATCATACTCCACAAAACTGCAAATACTACGCTCTCTTATGATCGGGACAAATATCATAGTTATAGACCCCGAAAATGAATATAAAAATTTAGCGGATGCTATAGGAGGAAGCTACTTTAAAATATCCCTCACATCAGAAAATCATATTAATCCGTTTGATATTCCAATTATTCCGGAAGGCGACGATCCGGCAGACGTCTTTAAGTCCCACGTTTTGAATCTCACGGGATTATTAAAAATAATGTTAAAGGGTATTACGCCGGAAGAAGACGCAATATTAGATAGAGTAATAATTGAAACATATGCATCGAGAGACATAACCGCCGAGAATTTTGGAACTATGGAAAATCTAAATCCTCCGCTCTTGGAAGATTTGCAGGTCGTTCTTGAAAATACAAATGGAGGTGAAATGATGGCGAAAAGACTCGAAAAATTCACTCGTGGATCTTACGCCGGATTTACGAATGTCCCGACTAATGTAGATATAAAAAACAGACTTATTGTTTTTTCAATAAGAGACCTCGAAGAAGAGCTTCGACCTATAGCAATGTATATTATTCTGAACTTTGTTTGGAATCTCATTCGTTCTGAATTAAGGCAACGTGTTCTCGTAGTAGACGAGGCGTGGCTTATGATGAAAAACGAAGATAGCGCGTCTTTCCTTTTTGGACTCGTAAAGCGAGCTCGCAAATATTATCTTGGCGTTATTTGCATCACGCAAGATATAGATGACTTTTTAAAATCCAATTATGGGAAACCAATAATATCCAATTCTTCTATGCAAATTCTTTTAAAGCAGTCCACGACAAGTATAGAGTCGGTCGGCGCGACATTTAATCTCACGGAGGGCGAGAAAGCGTTTTTGGTTGAGTGTGGCGTAGGGGAGGGCCTCTTTTTTGCCGGTTTAAAACATATTGCAATTAAGATAATCCCATCTTATACGGAGGATCAAATTATCACGACCGATCCGGAACAGATGCTTGCAATTAAAGGATTGCGTAATCGTTAATAAATATCATGGATGCAAATATAGGCACCGACGAAATAACGGAAGATAATACGGGGAAGGTTGATGGGGATGAAAATATTAATAAAGTTACAGAGTCTGAAATTATCGTTTTTAGTTTTCTACTCTTAGGTGCCGATACAACATGCGCGGTTCTTGATCTTACGGGAGTTGGCGTTGCAATCACGCCTATTTTTCAAGGTTTCGCGACAATAGCAATGGAAAAATGGATGGAAAGTAGTAAGGAAAGCAAAAACGCTATGCAAACAAAAAAAATATTGCAGAAGCTCTTAATGAATACGGTTCCTTTTTTCCCGACATTATTGATAAATTTTTGGATAGACGCCTACATACACAATCATCCTAAAATAGCGCAGTTAGCGTCTGATTCCCAAAATGATTCCGACTCGGCCCAAAAGATCAGTAAAAAAGTTGTATCAATGGCAAAAAAAGTTGCGAGAAAAGGTGTATAATTTTATTTAATGAAGTATTTTCGAATATTATTTATATTTTCTGTAGTTTTGTGTTTGACGGCAATGTCTACGTCATATGCACAATCAACTAAACAAGGCGATATTATTCTCTCGTGGAGAGCTATTAATTTTTTCCCGGCTGATTTTACGGGTAAGGCCGCCGCTTCACCGTTTAGTCCAGTAGAGGCAAGCGTATCCTTTGTAGAAAACGGCAAAATACAAGATATATCAAAATCGCTTATATCATGGAAACTTGATAATAAATATTTAGCGAGTGGCACGGGAATGCAAAATGCCACGTTTAATGTTCAAAAAAGCAAGGGCGATTTCCATATATTGTCGGTCTCAATATCTCAAAATTCATCTGAATTAAAAGAAAGTATTATCATCCCTGTTGGCCAACAGACAATAATAATAGAATTACCGTTTCCGGGGAACACCATACCATCCGGAAATGAAAGTACAATCACGGCAATACCTTACTTTTTTAATATTTCATCGTTAAAAGATATATCTTTTTTTTGGCAAATCAATAACGACAAAAAAAGCGGTAGTAATACAATTTCATTAAATTCGTCCGCCTCAAACATTTCGAATCAAAAAATAATCGAGGTTACGGCTTCTGCTCAAAAAAATAACAACCCTATGGAATTTGCAAAAACAAAATCTTGGTTAAAATTAAAATAATGAAAAAGTGGTTAAAAATATCTATAGCTATAGTGTTTGTTGTTGGCGGAATAACTGCCGCGTTTTTGTTATTGCGTAAAATAGACATTCCAACACCGATAGAGGAAGAGAATATCATCTTTTTCCCCGGATTTCAAAAAACAAATAGCTCATCAACGATAGGCGCAGAACAAACTCTTGGAAAAACGGTCAGCGTTAAAAAGCTTTCTGACACTGCTATTTTTGATTTTTGGGTATCAAAAAATACCAACGAAGTCTACTATATCAATGCGGACGGTAAGGTTTTTATAGCCACAGACGGTAATGATTTAAGCCTGAACACGCAGTATATAAACACAATAAACTTTATAAAAAGTAGCCCATCCGGGAGTAAAATTATCGCCGCATTTGGAGACCCACAGAACCCGCAATGGGGCCTATTTGATGTTGTGGATAAGGTGTGGACTCCGCTATCAAATAACATCACCACCCTCAATTGGGGCGGAAACGATAATATACTTATTGGCTTAATAGAAGATACGGGTAAACAAAACTTATCATTCCTTGACATATCAAAAAACCCAGTAAAATCGACTATTATTGTCGATAATATTCAAATAAATGATTTATTATTATATTGGACGAGCTCTTCATCTATCCTTTTAGCAGAGCGTCCCGGTTCTTTTTATCAAGGTAGGGTATGGCAAATTAACCCTGTTAATAAAACAATAAAAACAGTTATTAATGGCGAGAGTGGGCTTGTATTAAACACCGATTTAACAAATAATAACATCTTAAAATTTTCGAACCCAAAAAGTTTCGTTATAGCCGACTATGCTTTCCGCGCGAAATTCCCCGTTTTTTTCGCAACACTACCAGAAAAATGCGGGTCTGATATTGATGTAACATACTGCTTTGTTCCAAGTGACGAAGAAACATTCTTTAATTACTCACTGCCGGAAGATTACGCGCAAAAAAAGGTTTTTTCGATTGATAATTTTTTTGCGATTGATTTAAAGACGGAGGAGTCTTCTCTAATATTAAACAGCGGATCATCTGAGTTTGGTCCGTTTGATGGGATAAAAGTTGCGCCAATAAAGGATAAAATATATTTTCAAAACAGATATGACGGCTATTTGTATATAATTAATATCAATAATTCTTCATCAACTGACAATAATTATGAATAAAAAATTGTTTTTGGTGTTTGTGTTGTTAATAATGGGAACTGGTATTATATCCGCCCAAACCGTGAGCGTTGATTCGAATTTCTTGAGTCCAGATACCAATACATCAGACATACCAGAATTTATATCAAAATTTTATGAATTCAGTCTTGCTATATCGGGAATACTTGCGGTCGGAATGATTCTTGCGGGTTCTGTATTGTATTCAACATCCGGCGGTTTTCCGCAGAAAAGTAAGGACGCTAAAGATATGATTACATCCGCTCTCTGGGGGATTGGGCTTCTATTCGGCTCTTATTTAATACTCAAGTCCATCAACCCTCAGTTAGTAGAGTTAAGGGCACCCGGAACGGGCCTAACTGGTACCGACTCACTGCCGGCGTTATTACCAACAAATTGTTCTTCGACTACTCCGTATATGCGTGTAAGCACGTCAACTGGAGCAATAACACCAGACGGAACACTCTCATCAAATAGCACTGGAAAAGATTTGAAATGCACCGGATCTATACCTGCAATCGATCCAAATACCGGTTTTTGCCAATGTTATCGCGAAGAGGCGGATAATACTAAATGCGCAGGAGTTTATGAACCTAAACCTGTCTCTAATCCATATCCTACATATAGCTGGACCACAGATTCAACAATAGAAGAAAACTCCGCCGCCACATCAGATGATTTTGATGGTTGCCCGAGAAAAGTGTCTATTCCGGCACTTCCTTTTAAAACTATCGACTGCGACTTTCACGAATGCGCCACGGATTGGACTAGAGATTCCGACACACACAAAAACAAAGATGATGATGGAAATCTTACAGATACAGTAGGCTGGGTTTGGCCTTATTATCCAAAAGAAAGACCAAGTACCGACAACAAATCAAATGCTATGTGTGTTTTATATGCATATCTCGATACAAAAAGCGGAGAAATAAAAAGAGCCGACTTAGATGGGTTAAAGCCATGTACTGAATTTGATGCGGGGACAACCCCCAACTATTCTCTTCGATATGGTGGCGGGACTCCGATTACAGAAGACTTAGCGTCTCCGAAATATTGGCCAACTATAGAAAACCCGGATGTTCAAACAAAAGAAAGCGCTATGGAATTATTACAATACACGCAATCAAACCCATCTAAGGTTGTTTTATCAGACAACGCGAGTTGTCATCCTAATTCTTCTGTAAAAAATATATTAACTACCGTTTCAAATGGTAATTATCCTTCTGTGTGCGCAAGCGGATGTTCGGCTATGCCTAATATTTCCTGCCCGAATGGAGGTCCAAATCATAACGTTTCATTATCTGTAAATCTTTTATCCGGATTGAATTATCTATCTCAAAGGGTTGGGCAGGCCGTTAGAGTAAACAATAAGAATGTAACCGTGCCACCGTTTGTTATAACAAGCCTTACAGGAGGAGATCATTCGGCTAACTCACTACACTATTCAGGTAGAGCCGCCGATATAGCGATAAACGACACAAATATACAAACATGGAAAAATATGGTTAGTATAATAAGAATGCACCCATCAACACAAAAAGTAATGTGCGAATATTTAGACTCGTCTGGGAATACACTATATTCGTGTGATGGACTCTATGGCGATGGTTCAAGAAACCAACATATTCACATCGAGTACAAAATGTTTCTTAATGAAACTCCTTTTCTTTAATTACGGTTAATTACTTTTTAATAGGCATAACCACGTAAACGAGGGATGCGTCAGTCTGACTTGAAATCTTTGCCGGTCTTTCTGAATTGTTTATTCCCAATAAAATATTTTCATCCGATGAAAATATTTTTACTCCATCAAGTAAATATTTCCAATTAAATGACGCGGAAAATCCTCCTCCTTTTATTTTTGCCGCTATTTTATATTCATTTTGGCCAACCGATCCATCTGAAGATGAGAGAGTGATAAATTTATTGCCATCTCCGGAGGTAATCAAAATATCATTTGTCCTTCCGGCAAACGAGCTTGTTAATTTTATAGCACTAATTAATTCTTGTTTTTGTACAATTACCTCCGTGTCTGTAGTCTCCGGAATAATTTGCTTATATTCAGGAAAATTTCCATCTATAAGTCTCGATATCATCTCAAAAGAATCTGTTTTGAATATAATCTGAGTCTGGTCTGTAAAAATATGAACGGTTTCTGATTTTTTCTGACTTTTTAATATTTTTAAAACGTCCTCTATTGTGCGCAACGGTATAATGGAACGCACATCCTCTGAATTACCCTCAAATCGCTCAAAATCGCTACTCCTTAACGACTTTTCAGCTAATCTGAAGCTATCTGTCGCTACGAAACAAACGCTTCCGTCTTGGCTGTTTTTTAACAATACTCCGCTTATTTCGGGGCGTATTTCGGAATATTGCGTTGCCACAGAAGTATTTTCCAAAGCATCAATTAATGTATCTGTTTTTATACTGATGTGGTTGGCATCTTTATTAATCTTCGGAATAATGGGAAATTCTTTAGAATCAAAACCTTGAATAACGGCATTATAATTATCTGTAGTAATTGATATCTTTTTGTCCTTTTCCTCCAAAACGATTCTTTCTGAATCTATGTTTCTGACAACAGAGCTTAGGATGGGGAATGGAACGGCAATCTCGCCGTCTTCTACAACTTTTCCGGAAAATGAGCTCGTAACAGCTATTTCCAAATTGGTACTTATGGCTGTTATCTCTGCGCCATTTGCTCGCAACAAAACATTTTTTAATATCGGGAGATTTGAGCCTAATCCAACCGACTTCTCCACAGTTGCTAATGCTTCTATAAAATTACTTTTTAAAATAATAAATCTCATATATTTGTAGTAGGTGTGTTTATATGTTTATAAAATTACTTTTTTGTTGTGGTTACTAAGGTTATTAAACATTCCCTGTGTGGATAACAAATTGTTTGTTTTGTGTTTAAAATGATTCATTCTTTTATTCGCACATACTCTTAACAAGATATGCACAATTTATCATTAACTTTTAAACAATTTTTCTTTTATTGATAAAATTTTTTGATTTAATTGCGTGTTCCGAGAAATTTCTTTCGAAATTTTTTCACACGCGTGAATTGCCGTTGTGTGATCTCTCTTCCCGAGACGCTCGCCTATATGCGGGTATGATAGTTTTAAAATATCTCGTAAAAGATACATCGCTATTTGCCTTGGTTCAACAACCTCTTTCTTTCTACTTCTGTTTAATAAGTCGTTTACGGGTATTTCAAAAAAATCAGCAACGCTTTTTATTACCTCCTGAGCTGATATGTTTTTTGATGTAACTTGCGTTGTTTCGTTTATAATTTCATCGAGTTTCTTGTCGTCTATCTGCTGGTTTTTATATTGCATATAAAATGTGACCTTATTCAAAACACCCTCCAATTCCCTGATGTTTCTTTGCACTTTTGACGCTATATATTCCACTACATCATTACTGATGTCGAGATTTTGATTTTGTACCTTAGTTTTTAATATTGCGAGTCGCATTTCGTAGTCCGGATAGCTTATATCAACTATCATTCCGCCCTCAAATCTTGATCTTAGGCGTTCTTCAAGCGTTGGTATTGCCGACGGAGCTCTATCGGATGATAAAATAATTTGTTTGTTGCTCTCATATAAAGCGTTGAATGTATGAAAGAATTCTTGTTCTGTTGTCGTCTTGCCTCCGATAAATTGGATGTCGTCTATAATTAAAACATCAACATCCCTGTATTTTTTCTTTATATCCTCCATTCTTTTATTGCGGATCGCGGAAACAACATCATTTAAGAATTTTTCGGATGTAACATACAAGACGCTTATGTTGTGTTTGGATGTAATCTCGTTTCCCGCTGCTTGAAGCAGATGAGTTTTTCCCAAACCAACACCACCATAAACAAACAATGGATTATATTTTTTCCCGACGTCTTTTATGACGGCTTGTACCGCAGCGTAGGCGAGTTCATTAGATGAGCCCACGATAAATGAATCAAGTGAATATTTTGGATTGAGATTTGTTTTCGGGTCTACGCGCAATTCAAGCGGTAGCGGAGATTTTGTTTCTTCTTCTACACGCAAAGAATTTTTTAACGATGCGTTCGTCGCTATTACAATATTTTGACTTGTTACGGAATAGTCTATGTTTTTTATTGAGGCATCAAAATTTCTAAGAGATCCGAGTATAATTTTATGATATCTGTTTTTTACCCACTCTTTCGCAAAATTATTAGGCAATCCAACTAACACCACGCCATCTTTTTGGCTGACGAGCTGACTGTTTTTTAACCAAGTAAGAAAATTAGGCTTTGATATTTGGAGTTCTATTTCTCCCAATACCGCTTTCCATAATTCGTGGTGTTCCATAAGTTGCTATATTTGTATCTAATCATACGGGTGTGTCTCGGGAAGAGCAACCCCATAGATTTATTTATTGTTTTTATTTTACATCACAATACAGTTGAAAAAATATATAGGCTGTGCTTTACTTGTTAATGAAGTGTGGATAATGAATTATGTCCAGAACTTATCAACCAAACAAAAGAAAAAGGCAGACAACCCACGGGTTTTTGGTGAGAAAAAAAACTCCAACAGGCAGAAATGTAATAAGAGCAAGACGCGCGAAGGGTCGCAAGAAGCTCTCCGTGTAGCGCAGAAAGGAGATAAATCGCCGTTATTTTCCGTCTATTCATTAAAAGACGGGGAATCCGGCGTTTTTATTGTTGTTAAAAAAACAATTTTTCCAAAGGCGGTTATTAGAAATAAAATAAAAAGGCGCATAAAAGCTGTTTTATCGCGTTTAAAAAATAAAAATATTTCAGCCAAAATCATTGTAAATAAGCGCGCTCTCGTGGTATCATTTGAAGAACTGAAATGCGAAATAGAGCGCATTTTTGGATAATTATATGATTTCCAGTCTTTTTCACGCTTATATTTATGCCCCAATTTTATGGGTTTTGGTTTTTATATATAATCACGCATCATTTCTCGATTTAGGTATAGCTATAGTTATACTCACCATCTTAGTTAGAATAGTGCTCTTGCCGGTTTTCTATAAAAGCGCCAAAGATCAGGCGGTTATGCAAAAATTACAGCCAAAGATCAAGGAGCTTCAGGAACGCCATAAATCAGACAAAGAAGCGCAAGCTAAGGCGTTGGTTGATTTATATAAAGAGCATAAATTTAACCCGTTTGCGGGTTTTATTATGCTTTTAATACAACTTCCGATATTCCTCGCACTGTTTAAAATCTTTTCAGAGGAGCTCTCTAATGTTGCATTTGCTTCGCATACTATGCTCGGACTATTTGATTTAAGCGAGAGGAGTATAGTTCTTGCACTATTTGCCGCAGTGTTGCAGTATATACAGGGTAAATTATCGATTCCAAAACAGAAGGTGCAGGACAAAAGCCCGATGGCTTCTATGGGTAACACGATGATATTGATAGCGCCTCTCATTACCCTTGTTGTCTTATTTAATCTGCCATCCGCGCTCGGGATATATTGGGCGGTTTCAGCTCTTTTCTCGATAATACAGCAAATATATGTAAATAAGCGGGTGTTTGCGGTGAATTTATAAAACATATGGAAAATATTTTTGAACAAGCTAAAACATTACTAATATCCGGCGGATTTACCGGAGTGGAAATGAGCGTCGATGAGGAACATCGCAAGATGTCGTTTATTATAGACGACAGATGTGTTAGTGAGCACCTTACAATCTTTCTGCCGGCGCTAGACCATATTCTCGGCTTAATGTTTCGCAAACAAAATCAAGACCCTTTTGTCGTAGATATTAATTATTATCGAAGAGAGAGGGAGAGACTTATTTCCGAACTTGCCCGCGCCGCTGCCAAGAAAGCTACGATTACAAAACAAGACATAGAATTACCGCCAATGAACGCGTATGAAAGAAGGCTTGTCCATATGGAAATAACAACACATCCGGAACTCAAGACAGAAAGCGTTGGCGACGGGAAAGAAAGAAGGGTTGTTATAAAACGGATAAGTTAATTTTTGGTATAAACCAATACCTTTTCGGAGTGCTCAAATCCGGATTCGTTTGTAACTTTTAATTCAATCGTATTTTGCGGATTTAGCGCGCCAGAGTAGAAAAACCAGTAACTGTATTTTTTTTGATACAATTCAAATCCATTAACAGGAACTCCATTAACTAATAATTCTACTTTTTTCAGTTTTGACTTTGATTCAATGTCGGCTTTAATCGACAATGGCGATTTTTCAAAAGAGCCATTCTGCGGTGAAAAATTGGAAATTTTTATATCGTCAATCCCGACATAAGACTGCATTTCTTTTTCTATTTCAGAGAGTAATGAAGATGGAATTTGTTTGTTAAATTCCGACGATCCTAATATATTTTTTGATGCCCATTCCTGTACGGCCGATTCCCAGTTTTTGAATTGAGAATCATTTTCCGGATTTTCCGGAAGCGGTCCGGTCGGGTCGTTTTTATTTACATAAAAAAGTATGGAATGTATTTGCGGATAAACCGCGCCGTTTATTGTCGGTTTCCATATATATTCTCCATTCAACATTGGTTTTGGTATATATTCGGTTTGCTCCGGTTTTGTAAATTGCTCCGGTTTATAATTTTTGAGGGCGTCACGCATAAATGCGCTCCATATCGGTACCGCTGCCAAAATACTGCTACCTTGCCGTATCATTTCGGCGTTGTTGTTGTTTCCGGCCCACACTCCGGTTACGAGAAATGGAGTGTATCCAAGCGTCCAGGCATCCCTATGGTCTTCAGATGTACCGGTTTTCAATGCAACCTCATATCCATCGAAAACCGTATATGACAAACTATTTCCAAATATGGGACGTCTAAGTTCTGGGTTAGATAAAATATTTGTTATCATACGCGCATATTGCGGTTCTATAACCCGAGCTGTTTCGTCGTGATATTCTTCCAGTACGTTTCCAGATGAGTCCTCAGCCTTCAAAATTATAATTTGATCATGTCGCACTCCTTCTTGAGACAATGTTCCGTATGCATTAACCAAATCAATTAGTTTTACCTCGCCACCTCCAAGAACCAAAGAGAGCCCATAACGCCAAGTTTCTTTAAGTGTGGTTATACCAAAATCGTGTATATTTTTTAATGAGTCGTTCAGGCCGGCAAGATATAGTATTTTTACTGCCGGCACGTTAAGAGATTGAGCGAGAGCGTTTTTTAAGGCTATAGGTCCGTGAGACAAACCATCAAAGTTTTGCGGTTTATAACTGTTTTCAATCTCGTTTCTTGTGTCAAATTCAGTCGGAACATCAAATACTACCGTGTCGGGGGAATATCCTTTTTGAAATGCTGTCATATATACAAAAGGTTTCAAAGCCGACCCAGGTTGACGCATTCCTTGCGTGGCGACATTAAAGTTGCCCTCATTCTCTATATCAAAATAATTTCTTGAGCCAACTAAAGCGAGCACTTGTCCGGTTTTAGGATCTTCGGAAACGAGGGCGGCGTTTTTGCTTCCATATGCGGCCTCATTATTTTTTGCGCCCTCTGATACGGCCTTTTCCGCAATTTCCTGAAGGTTCCAATCTAATGTTGATATAACCTTAAGTCCGCCGTTCATAACGACATCTTCGCCGTATTTATTTACTAAATATTCTTTAACCATTAAAGAGAAGTGAGGCGCTCGAATTGATCCTATGGATGGCGGAAGAAACTCAACTTCGAATATTTTCGCTTTTTCCGCATCATCAGCAGAAATTAAATTTTCATTTTTCATTCTATCTATAACATAGTCTCTTCGTTCAAGAAGCTCTTTTTTGTGCGCGCCCCACGGGGAATAATAGCTTGGCGCCTTAAGCAAGGCCGCCAATGTTGCCGACTCGCTTAAATTAAGATCGTGAGACGACTTTCCAAAATACATATTACTCGCGGCTTCTATCCCGTATGCGTTTGACCCATATGGCACCTGATTTAAATAAAACCCCAAAATCTGATCTTTGGTGTATTTTGATTCGAGTTTGATTGCGAGCACAAGCTCTTTGATTTTTCTCGGAATTGTTTTTTCTGAAGACAGAAGTGTATTTTTTGCGAGTTGTTGCGTTATAGTCGACCCGCCCTGAGCAAACCGCTTCTCTTTAATATCGACAAGCACAGCTCTAAGCATTCCGCGCAGATTAAATGCCGGTTGAGAATAAAAGTTAATATCTTCTGCGGCAAGTGTTGCTTGTTTTATCGTTTCTGCTATTTCTTCGAAGGGCACTACGGTTCTTTTTTCTTCGCCATGAATTTCATACAGAAGTATTTTTCCGGTTCTATCGAATATTTTTGTCGATTGGCTGACTTTTCTTGCGCTAAACTGGTCCGGAGACGGCAAATCTTTTATTAATATCAAGAAATATATAAGTCCCAGAGCTAAACATGCGAGCAATATCCACAGAAACAAAAGGAATCGCGTTTTTCCGCGAACTTTTCTCTTTCTTGAGATTTTCTTTTTTATCATAAATAAAATTCAGACTTTATTATTCTATCATTCTTTGCTGCTAAATTAATACACAAACCCCCGCATACGCGGAGGTTTGTGTTGTTTTGATATTTGTTATTTTATTCTTCTTCGTCGTCACTCAAATACACTTCATCGTCATCTTCTTCGTCATCATCCGCATCGTCAGAGTCATCATCTGAAACATCCTCTGATAAACCCGCATCTGATACGTCATCGTCTTCCGACGATTCATCGATGAGCGAGTCTTTTTCTTCAAATTCCTCGTCCATTTTATATTTAAATCTAAACGACCTTTCTCCGTTTTTGCCACGGAAAATTATTTCAGGGTTAGTATACACAACACAATTTCAAAGTCAATGATTTTTTTTATAAATAAATGCGGTTGTTATCGCTGCGGCTAAAGCGTCTGTTATGTCATCCGTTGCGTATTTTACCGAAGTATTTAAAGTGAGCGACACCATTTTTGCTACGCCGTTTTTTGTCGCTCTTCCATCTCCGGCAACCGACAATTTAATTTGGTTTGGCGAAAATTCAAATATGGAAATATCATATTCCGCCAGAGTTTTTATTATGATTCCACGCGCTTCGGCGACAGGAAATGCAGTTTTTTTATTTGTTGAGAAAAATAACTTTTCCACCCCGACTGCATCCGGTTTTTCTTTCTTTATTATTTTTTTAAGGCTTTTTTCTATATGAAGCAATCTTTTTCCGGCGTCTTTTGATAGTTTTTTTTCATCAACCAACAATCCGGCATATTTTAAAGACAGCTTGCTCCCATTTTTGACAATAATACCGATTCCGATTCTTACTGATCCGGGGTCAATGCCCATTATGATATTTGGATGATTATTCTGCATTTGTATATATATTTTGTATATCTTCAAATTCCTCGAGCGACTCCGAAACCATAACCATTTTCTTAGAATCCTCATTAGATAATTTTTGTTTAAAATTTGGAATCCATTTTATTTCCCTGCTTTTATCTTCGGAAAACATCCAAAGAACGCTCCCCGGATCCGCTGTTTTCATATCAAACTTCTTTAATATTTGTTTAATCTCATTAATGGTGCGGTTTGAGTTGTCGGTAATCCCGTCAATAATTATAGCGCTCTTTCCCGGCCCGTATGCCTCAACGGTTATTTCTTGCAAATTAATATCTTCTTTCGAAGCTCTCGCAATGGCCCTATTTATATTTTCTTGCGGAACGTTGTTTTGCTTCGCTTTTTCTATTATCGCGCGAAGTTGCGGATTAAATTGCGGATTCGGATCTCGTCGCGCCACAATCGCAATAGCTTTCGATAGCTTTGAAAATACAGCGCTCCTCCGCTTGTCTTCGGAGCCTTTTTTGTGTTTTATCTGTTTCCAATGGCTGTGTCCCGCCATAACTTATTCGGACAAATTATTTGCGAATAGGGGAATTGTTATAAAAAACGTCGTGCCTCTGTTAATCTCCGATTCCACGGTTATAGTCCCTCTGTGTTTTGTAATTATGTTTCTAGCTATAAACAGCCCTAAACCATTTCCATTTGCTTCCATTGTTTCCGCTTCAGACCCGCGGAAAAACTTTTTGAATAAATTATTTAAATCTTCTTTAGACATACCAACTCCCGAATCCGCCACCGATATTTTGGCCTCATTGCCGGCCGTTTCGAGTGTTATTTTAACCATACCCTTCGGATTATTATATTTGATTGCGTTGTCAACAATGTTAAAAATCGCGAGTCCCAACTTTTCCGTATCGACGTGGGCCAGCAGGGATTCTATATTTTGGTGTTCAAAAGAGATAAAAACCGATTTTTGCGCGGCAACCGGCGACAATCCATTAACTATTTCTTTAATAAGGCCCACCAAATCAGCATCGTTAAAATTGTATCCAAATTTTCCTTCCTCCATTTTCGCAACGTCAAGTAAATCGTTGGTAATTTTCAACATTCTTTGAGAAATAGCGAGCGCTTCCGAGGCCGCAGATGCAATTTCTCCGGACTCTTTTTCGGACAGCGTTTTAATATTTTCGAGAGCCCAATTAATTGCCGTAAGCGGGGTACGGAGCTGATGCGCCGCGGTATTTATAAATTCTTTCTTTTCGTCGAGCATTCCTTGCTCGCGAGTCTCGTCGCGGATTAATTTTATGAATAATGCGGTATTGCCATCCGTGTCTTTTATACGATCGAGCCGAGTGTTAAATTTTCTTTCCGGTTCGTCTATTAATATATTGACGGTTTGTGGCCATTCGCCCTCCTCTGATATTTGAAGAACGGAGGATGCGAGCAGGGGAAACATAATTTGAGTGAATGTCTTAGAGTCCTGATTTTTTGAAACATCCGGCTCTATTTTTTTACCGATGTATTTTTTCGCATCTATATCGAAAATTTTTTCAGCCGCCTTGTTTATATAAAGAATCTTGAATTGCGGTGTGTAGGCTACAATGCCTTCCGATATATTTCTGCCTATGCTCAAAAACTCTTCCGACAGCAACGTAAATTTATTTTTATCCGACTCGTATTTTATTGAAGCTCGCGCGCCTATAAGCGACACGGCAATTGCCGGTACGAGAGATAGCCATAAAAGAATATCAATATTTGCCAATATTCCGATTATCAAAAACGCGATGGTAAGTACTACTCCAACCAGCACCGAAAATATTTCCCGAGATTTTAGAAAATTTTTAATTGTCATTTGGTTTATATTTTTGCATATCGCCCAACGTTTTTCCCTTCTTTACATCAACTACGAGCGGGACTGATATTTTATGGCAATTTTCCATAGTTTTTTTGAATATTGCCGTCTCCGATTCAAGAATATCATCCGGAATTTCGAATATCAATTCGTCGTGAATGGTCAAAATTAACGAAGATCCGCTCTTGTTCTTTGATATAATATTGAAACACTCACGCATGGCTATTTTTAATATGTCAGCTTCAAGACTTTGAATAGGCATATTAACGGCAGCTCTTTCTATTTCGGACAATATTCTTTGATTTTTTGTGCGTGGAAATGAACGTATTCTTCCGTTCTCATTTCGAATTATCATATTTTTTACAGCTTCTTTCTCGATGTTTGTTTTCCATTCTTTCAGTGCCGGGAAATCCGAAAAATATTCGCCGATGAATTTATTCGCTTCTTCAAACGAAAGCCCGCTTTCTCTGCTAAAAGATCTCGGACCCATTCCGTAAGCTACTCCAAAATTTATCGTTTTTGCTATACGCCTCATTGCCGGAGTGACCTCGTTTTCCGGTATATTAAATATATTTGCCGCAGTCGTTGTGTGAATGTCTTTGCCCTCAAAAAAAGCCTGCTTCATTTTTTGGTCTCCTGAAATGTGCGCGAGTATTCTCAATTCAAGTTGAGAATAGTCGAACGAAACAAAAGAAACGCCGTCTCTCGAAATAAAACATTCTCGAATGGGTTTTGCCCACTTGGATTCTTGAGGAATGTTTTGGAGATTTGGTTTTTCTGATGATAGTCTTCCGGTCGTTGTTCCTGTTTGAATGTACGTAGTGTGAATGATTCCGTTGCCATTTTCCGAGAATTCCATAAGAGGCTTTATATAAGTTGAAACCATTTTCATATTTTCGCGATACTCAAGTATTAGCCCGACTATCTCGTGTTTTTCTTTTAACTCCGAAAGGGCGCTCTCCGCGGTAGACAACGCTCCCGTTTTATTTTTTTTCTTTTTCTCCGGTTGAATACCGAGTTTATTGAATAAAATGCGTGACACTTGGGCGGGTGAATTGATGTTGAATGTTTCTCCGGCGAGCTTGTAAATATTTTTTGCGATTTTTTCGGTTTCAATAAGTATTAAGGTCTCGAGTTTTTCGAGTTTGTCTTTTTCTACGGAAATTCCCGTTTTTTCCATCGATGAAAGTACGGGTATGAGTGGCATTTCTATTTTATTAAAAACATCAATCAGCCCCGCTTCGGACATTGCGGTTTTAAGCCCTTTGTAGGCGGACTTTAAATCCTTTTCATTTCCGCAAAATTTATCAAATATTTCATCAATAGAGCCGTTTCTTTCGTCCGAATTTATAAGCCAGTACGCAATCTTTATATCAAATAAAGGTTCTTTTATCGGTGTGGTCTTGGCTAATGACTTCAAGTCGTATCCAACGGTGATACCATCAATCTCTTCCGCGGTTTTTTCTTCGGTTTTGAAAATACCCGCGGTTTTTTTATTTTTTATCAAGGTTGTGAATCCGAATTTTGCGAAATAATTTTCCAGTTCGTCCATGTTTCTATTTACTGTCATCTCCGCGAGAGCCGTATTTATCGGAACGTTACAGTCTATCGTTGCCAGCTTTTTTGAGGCTATCGCGCTGTTTTGTTGATCCTGAATATTTTTTATTTTTGAGTCCGGTGTACGCTCTTTCATAATATTTTCCACCGAGCCGTATTTTGAAATTAGCGCGGATGCCGTTTTTGGGCCCGTGCCCCTTACCCCCGGAATATTGTCTGACGGATCTCCAACGAGTCCTTTGTAGTCGGTAATTTGTTCAGGCAGAACGCCAAAGCGTTCAACCACCTTTTCCGGAGTGTATGTAATCGTTTCGCTTACGCCCTTTTTAAATGTTTCAACGGAAATGTCTTTTGACACGAGCTGGAGAGAATCAAGGTCGCCGGTCAAAATCAAAACCTGCACATTTTTTGAAAATTTTTTCGCAAGCGTTCCTATTATGTCGTCCGCTTCAAATCCGGCATAATCGAATGTTTTAATTCCGGACATTTTAAATAAGTTCTTCGCTTCTCTTATTTGAACGGCGAGGTCGTCCGGCGTTTGAGGCCTTTGTCCTTTATAATCCCCGAATTCTTTTTTTCGGAATGTGGGTTCTGGTCTGTCGAACGCGGCGGCGGCATAAGTGGGATTTTTTTCCGCGATGATTTTAGATAATATCCGCGCAACGCCGTATAGCGCGCCGGTCGGATGTCCGTCCGGAGCGGTAAGAGGCGGAAGGGCGTGATATGCGCGGTGAATGATTGAATTCGCGTCTATCAATAAAAATATATTCATACTACGGTAAGTGTTCTCTCAGTTTCTTTTTTCCCGTGAGTTATCGACACGTGGACGGAGTTTTTTGGGAAAATTCCGTGCATATTTTCTGGCCATTCTATAAAAACGATATTTGCGGGATTTTTCATAATGTCCGCGAAGCCCGTGGCAGGCATTTCTTTTTGGCTCTTTATTCTGTATGCGTCGATGTGAATTAAAAATAGTTTTGATTTTGGAATCGGATATTTTTTCATTAAAACAAAAGTCGGGCTCGTTACCGGCTGTTTTATTTTTAACGAACGCGCGACAGCCTGAACGAACGCGGTTTTGCCGGCCCCCAATTGGCCCGACAAGAGAAACACGAGAGCGTTTTTACCATCGTGTTTTTCTTTCCCATACTTCAATATTTCTATTGCCGCGGTTCCGGTTTCTTTTATAGACGAGCTTGTTATTATCATTTTTAATCAAACATCCTTTCCGTCGGAATGTTTAAATGAGCATAGGCCTTTTTTGTGGCTACTCGGCCCAAAGAAGTTCTTTCAAGCAGTCCGGCGCTCATTAAAAACGGTTCGTAAACGTCTTCAATAGTTCCGGCTTCCTCGGACAATGCCGCGGCAAGAGCTTTTATTCCCACAGGCCCGCCGTTATATTTTTTAATTATGGTCTCGAGTAGTTCGCGATCGGATTTTTCGAGTCCGAGCGGATCAATATCCAAAAGATCGAGTGTCTTCGAGACGGTTTCAATCGAAATACTGCCTGATTCATATACCTCCGCATAATCCCGCGCTCTCTTTAATAGCCTGTTCGCGGTTCGCGGAGTTTTCCTCGCGGCCTTTCCTAAGGATTTAATGGCATCTTCTGAAATATCCGTTTTTAATATTCTTCCGGACCTTTTTATTATTCTTTCTATGTCTTCATCCTGATAATATTCGAGACGTATAGTCGAGCCGAACCTTGATCTAAGCGGGCCGGACAGGAGATTTATTTTTGTCGTTGCGGCTATAACCGTGAACGGGGGAAGATCGAGAGAAAAAGTTCTTGCCGACGGGCCTTTGCCTACTACAAAATGAAGCTTTCTGCTCTCGAGCGCCGGATACAATATTTCTTCGACAAATTTATTTATTCTGTGCGCCTCATCAATAAAAAGAATATCGAAAGGTTCGAGGTTACTTAAAATTGACGCCGCGTCGCCGGCTTTTTCGAGCGCCGGCCCTGTCGTTGTTTTTATCTGCGCTCCCATTTCTTTTGCTATCAAATACGCGAGAGTCGTTTTTCCCAATCCCGCCTGTCCATAAAGAAGAATGTGATCGCACACTTCACCCCGTTTTTTCGCCGCCTGTATCATAAGGCGCAAATTAGTCTTTGCTTTTTCTTGCCCGACATATTCTTCCCACGCGGTTGGCCGGAGAGCCAAGTCGAGAGAAGGATCTTCCGTTACCTCAATTTCCGTAGCTTTACTTTCTTTTGACATATGTGTTATAATCTTCGCCAGTGTTTCGCCACAATGAGGGTCAAATGAGAACCCCACGCATATTCCTATTTTATAGGAAAAAAGCGGATTTTTAAACCTTTACGCGAAGTCGCGAATATAAAGGTTGACAAATCAGAGGAATTGTGATATTCTTCAGGCAGAATCAGTAATAATCGCGGAAACAGACCTGTGGGCAAACGGATTTTTTCCTAAACATTTAGGATCGCTTGGTTTCGGCTGGGCGTCTCCTCGGAAATATCTGTCTTTTCTTGGATTTCCATTTTCCAAGGAATTGTCTTGTGCCTCTTTGAGGCATTTTGCCCACGGATCCGTTTCCGTGATTTTTTTATTTCCACCAAGAAACTTTTCCCGTAAGTCTTTCGACTTCCGATATACTCGTAATGCCTGAGATGGCTTTTAATATTCCATCTTCTTGCAGAGTTACCATACCTTCTTTTCTCGCCTCATCCGTGAGATCGAGCTCGTTCGGGTCTTTATATATAAGCTTTTCTATCTCATCCGAAACTTTAAATAACTCAAAAAGAGATATTCTGCCTTTGTATCCAAGCCCTCCGCACGAGGTGCATCCTTTCGGTTTCCATAATCTCGGTTCGGCATAGTCGCTCTTTTTTACCCTGTCCGGCAGATTTTCGATGAAATTTTTTATCGCCGTTTTTTGTGTTTCGGAAATCTCAATTTCTTCTCTGCAATCGGGACAAAGTTTACGCACGAGTCTCTGGGCTATTACAAGCGAAAGCGCCGGTCCGATTGTCTGTGATTTTACACCGAGATCAAGAAGGCGGGGGATGGCTCCCACGGCGTCGTTCGTGTGAAGCGTTGAAAATACAAGGTGTCCTGTAAGAGAAGCGTTAAGCGCAATTTCCGCGGTTTCTTCGTCGCGGATTTCTCCGACGAGTACAATATCCGGATCCTGTCTTAATATTGAACGCAGGCCGGATGCGAACGTATATCCGGAGTCGTGATCTACCTGCGTTTGGGAAACGCCTTCAAGATGGTATTCAATCGGGTCTTCAATTGTGATTATTTTTATTTCAGGATTGGTAATGGTTTTTAAAAATGCGTAAAGCGTCGTTGTTTTTCCGGAGCCTGTCGGACCTGTGTTTAGAATGAGTCCGTTAGGTCTCGAAATAATATCGCGCGCAATTACGAGATCGTCCTCTCTCCAGCCGAGCTCCTGCAGTTCCGATTTCAGCGATACCGGATCAAGGAGCCTAAGCACAACAGTCTCTCCGTATTCGGACGGGATGACGGAAGTTCTGACTTCTATCGCCCTGTTTTCGAGTTTGATTGTAAATCGTCCATCTTGCGGTTCGTCGTGCACATTAAGCTTGAGATTCGAAAGAAGTTTTATCCTTGTTACGAGCGCGCGATAAACAATGTGGGCAAATTTTTCGTATGCCGTGTGTAGTAGCCCATCTATACGAAGTCTGAAGAGGTTTACATTTTCTCCCGGCTCAAGATGAATGTCCGATGCGCCCATCGCGAGAGCTCCCGCGAGCACGATTTCCAAAATCTGCGACGTGTACGGGCTTTTGAAAGACGCGATTTCCGTAGTTAAATCTCCAAGCGAGCCAATCTTACTCGTAAGCTCACGGACATTTTCTTCGTTGATTTCAACGCTCCCGCTTATGTCTTTCTGTTCGTTAATAAATTGGTAATAAGTAAGGGCATATCCGATTGACGTGAGAGAGCAGACAACGAGATGAACCTCGTATTTTTTGCCAAGCTCGGAAATTATCGCCGAAGCCTCCGGAGAATTTGGGTTAAAAACCGCTATAACAAGCTTTTTGCCGATTAGCTGAAGCGGGACGAGGAGGGCGTTTCTCGCGTCGTCCTCTTTTACGAGCTCCATAGCCTTAAGCTCGGTCGGAGTTTTGGTTGAAATGAGGTTTAGATATGCAAAGCCGAGCGAGTTCGCGCGACGCTCCGCGTCTTTTTCTTCCGCCTCGCGTCGTCCTTTTTTCAATTTGTCGTCGAGCTCCTTCGATTGCTGGAACATATGTTAAGTGTAATACAAAAGAAGGGAAAGATGAATTGAGTTGTTAGTTTTTAGTTATTAGTTGTTAGAGAAATAGAGAATAATAGTTGAAAGACGAAAGATAAAAGTTAAAAGTAGAAAGATAAAAGAAAAAAGTAAAAAGGGAAAAGATGGTTCGACTACGCTCACCACAGGCAAAAGATGAAAGAAAAATTAACAATTAACAGCAGGCAACCTATAGCATTATAACGTTTGGATGAAATTTTAATGTTTTAAATTTTACGAGCACAGAAATGTGCTCGTTCTATTTTATTTGGCGCAATCTAAGTTTTTGTGCCTTTTTCTCGTATTTTCTAAAAACCAACAACTGACTACTAAAAACTATTGTGATGTTGACGAATGCGCGGAAAAGTAGTGTAATTAGGGGCAGAAAAATTAATTTAATATTAACAAACCGGAGGTATTTATGCTACAAGTTCAGGCCGTAATTGCTGGCGTTTGCTTTGCAATTTGGCCACTTCTTATGAATAGAAGTGGTTTAAATAGCAACGTCGCATCGTTTTCTTACATGTTTATGGTTGTGGCCATAATATTCATGTACAACATTTTTCGGTGGGCGCCAATTAATATGACGTCCAGTCAGTTTGCAATTGTTTTTGTCTCGGGGGCTTGCGGAGCTGTGGGGACTTTGTTTTTCAATAGTATGCTTGCGACGGCATCTCCGCAAAAGGTGGGATCACTCATTCTTTTAATGCTGTTGGCGCAAGCGATCATCCCGGTTGTTTATTCTCTTATGTTTGCAAAATTTTCCGCCACGCAGGCATTAGGAATAATACTTGCTGTAGTGGCAATTATACTGCTTTCAAAATAACAATATCAGGGGAAACCCTGATATTTGCTTTTATGGTGCAGTTTTTGCGTCTTTTCTTTGAGTTCTCTAAAAACCAAGAACTATCTACTAAAAATTAGTGTTAGATTGACAAAATGGCGTCTGGTGTGATATAATATTAAACAGTTAATAGGAATTAATAATTAAAAATATAAATTTAGAGGTGTGAGATGAAAAGATTAACTTTTTTGTTTTTATTTTTTGTCGGCTTTGGTGTGAGCTTTGCCGCCAAGTTGCCGGACGTGGTCCTGTGGACTTCGTCACACGGCAGAATACTTTCTGGGGGATATAAAGAAACGTTGGCGGTGATTAATCCGTCCGCGTTTTATACAATGGATGTATTCGCTAATGGAAAATGTGTAGCCTCCATAGGTCCGGGAGGTAAAGTTACGGCAAATATAAAACTAATTTTTTCTGAATTAAGGGTTGTCCTTGTGATAAATGTGCTCGATATCAATGGCAATATTGTAGGAATTGCCAGCGATATTAAAAGAATTAGTCCGAATAATCCATGTGTGTGGGCAGTTGATCGGTTTACAAGACTTAACGGAGAAACCGAGAGAATATGTAGCCGATCATTGTATCCGTCCGCAGGACCGATTAATTCTCAGGGGGAGGCTGGATGCATCCCTCAATTAAAATTTGCATCTGATATAGCTGTTGGTTTTGTAAATTCATCCTTGTTTACAGTTGTTGCGCGGATCGATGGTGAGGCTGACATTGTAATTCCGTCCGCAGAAAATGTTTTTTTAAGATTTCGCACCATCGGGTCTGGTACAAAAAATATTCAATTGTTTTTGTGTGGATATAGTGGAGAGGTTGTCGGTGTTTGCGAAAGGAGGATTTATTATTCTCAATCACAGACATTTCCCTCGGTGTTTCTTTTCCACTTAACGCCTCAAAATTTTCGATAATAATCTATGCCCCGTGCGTTTACGCTCGGGGCATTAACTTTATATTTATATAGTTCCCGATGTATAGTTATCCCATAATGGTCTACTACCTTTATGGGCCGGATTCATATAGGAGAGGCGAGAAGCTTCGGGAGATTTTAAATGCATATCGCGCGAAGCATAAATATGCGGATATGCGCGTATTTGACCTTGAACACAATCCCGACGAGTGGAGGGACGCCGTCGATTTTGCAAATCAGCCCTCTATGTTTGCGGACGCAAAAGTACTCGTTGTTTACGAATCGGGCTCCGGAGCTGACGAGAAACAATGGAAAACATTTTTAAAAACAGCGTGCTCTGAAAAAGGCATATTTCTTTTTATATCAGATGCAAAAAAGCCGAAAACGGCATTTTCGTTTTTACTGAAAGACGCGGAAAAGGCGCAGGAGTTTGAAAATCTTTCGGGGAAGTTTCTCTCGATGTTTATAAAAAAAGAGTCAGAGAAGCGCGGAGTAGTTTTTTCTCCGGATGCGCTCCAGATTTTTCTGCGGAATTTAGAAGTATCAGCGGAGCCGTCGTGGCGCGCGATAGTTGAGATTGAAATTTTTTCGCTTCTTGGATCTTCAAAAATATCCATAAGCGATCTAAGGGCATATTCGAGTCTTGTAAAAAAGCGGGAGGTTTTTATAGAAGCTCGCGCCATTATTTCCACAAACGGAATCGGGAAAAAGCTCGAGGCGCTTGAGAGACTTTTGCTTCAAGACGAAGCTCCGGCATATATTTTTAACTCGCTTAGTTTCCAGTCGAGAGGGGCGGATGCCGAGAAACTTGCCGGATATGATATATCCGTAAAAAGCGGGAAGCTTGAATACGAAGAAGCCCTGCTTGATTTTGTGCTTAGCTCATAATGAAAAACGCCGTTTTATACGGCGCTTTTCTTTTTGTTTAATTTCTTTGTGAGACGCGATTTCATTCTGTTTGCCTTTCCTGTTTTCAAAAGGCCCACTTTGCACATTTTGTCTATTTTTTTGTATACGGTAGGGAGAGACGATTTTGCCTCTTCAGCCTTGTTGTCGCGGACTAATATATTGTAGCCCTTAACAGCCGACTTAAGCGCCGACTTCTTTACCGTATTTCGCGCCCTCCTTCTGTTGCTTTGTCGGAGAGCTTTTATTGCTGATTTTGTAATTGGCATAATTAAAACTATCTTAGGATACCGAAAAATACCTAAGCAGTCAAATGATGATATAATATGCGTATATGCTTCATTTTGTTATCGGACGGCTTAAAGAGAAAAAACCGTCGTTTGCGGTTGTAGAAAATGCCGGTTTTGGACTCAAACTTTTTATCAACGAAAGTACATATAGAAAGCTCCCGAGCGAAGAATCGGAGGTTAAGCTTTTTTCCGTATTCCGCATACACGAAGAAAACGCGGAATTATACGGATTTTTAGACGAACCGTCTCTCAAACTTTTTGAATTGCTTCATTCCGTTTCCGGAGTCGGCCCGAAGAGCGCGCTTTCTATTTTAAACATCGACTCGGTAGAAAATATAACGGCAAGCATACTTGAAAAACGCGCCGATATGCTTACGAAGGCGTCGGGAATAGGGAAGAAGATTGCGGAGCGCATAGTGCTCGAACTTCATACGAAGATTGAAATGGAGGGAGCGCGCAAGCTTGTCGACACGATGGACGAAAATATGGAGGCAGAGGAGGCTTTAGTCGGGCTCGGATATGACAGAAGGCAGGCGCGTCAGGCCGTCAGATCCGTCCCGTCGACCGTAAGCTCGTTTGAAGAGCGCTTGCGTACGGCGCTAAGAATTTTGGGCAAGTCGTGATTTCAAGGTATAATCCCGAATATATGAAAATAACTTTTTTTGGCGGAGCCAAGTCCGTAACAGGTTCAAATTATCTTATAGAATCCGGAGGCTCGCGCATTCTCGTAGACTGCGGAATGCATCAGGGCGAGGGCGGAGAAGATTTGAACTATGAGCCTTTCAAATATAATTTAAAAGAAATTGACGCGCTGTTTATAACTCACGCGCACATAGACCATATAGGAATGATTCCAAAACTCGTGCGCTCCGGTTTTCGCGGAAAAATATTATCAACTCATCCGACAAAAGATCTTGCCGGACCGCTTCTTAGAGACGCGCTCGGTCTTTTGAGAAAGGACGCCGAAGAAAGGGGAGCGGTACCGCCGTTTGAGGAGAAGGATATAGACTCCGCATTTTTACAATGGGAAACCGTCAATTATCACGAACCGAAAGCTTTCGGAGCATTCGAGGTTGAGTTTTATGACGCGGGGCACATTCTTGGCTCAAGTTTTATTTCCGTGAAGGCGGAAGGAAAGACCGTAGTATTTTCCGGAGACCTTGGAAACATACATACCCCCTTCATTCGCGCGACCGAGCCTTTGCCGAATCCAGATTATCTTCTTATCGAATCTACATATGGAGGAAGGATGCACGAAAATATGAGCGAACGAAAAAATATTTTTGAGGATATTATAGAAGACACGACAAAACAGAAAGGAACTCTTCTTATACCGGCATTCGCGCTTGAGAGGACGCAGGAAATGCTTTTCGAGTTAAACGAGCTTATAGAAAACGGAAGAGTCGCGCGTATTCCCGTTTTTGTAGACAGTCCGCTCGCCATACAGCTCACGGATATTTACAGAAAATATTCCGGAGACGACAGATATTTTAATGGAAACGCGCTGTCTCTTAAAAATTCCGGTGATGCCATTTTTGAATTTCCGGGTCTTACGTTTGCCTATTCGCAAGAAGAGTCAAAGAAGATAAGCGAAACGGCAAATCCTAAAATAATAATAGCCGGATCGGGTATGTCGCAGGGAGGCAGGATAATTTTTCACGAAAAGGAATGTTTGCCCGATTCGAAAAACACCCTGCTTTTCGTTGGATTTCAGTCGAGTGGTTCGCTTGGACGCGCAATAATAGACGGGGCAAAAAAGGTGAATATTTTCGGAGATGATATTCCCGTAAGATGCAATATAAAAGTCATTGACGGGTATTCGGCGCACGCGGATCAGGCAAAGCTTCTCGAGTGGATGTATGAATCGAGGATGGCGCTTAAAAAAGTCTTTGTCGTGCAGGGAGAGGAAGCGCAAGCGGGCGCGCTTGCCGAAAAAATACGCGACGAACTCGCTGTTTCCGCCGTCATTCCTTCGTCCGGAGATGCCGTAGTGTTATAATAAAAAAACTATGCAGAGAAAAAAGAAAATAATTGAAACTGAAAATATTCAGTCGTCGGGAAGATTAAAATATAAAATATGCGTTTCCGGCGCGGCAGAGACGGGCTTTTGTTCCGACGGTTCGCATGAAAAAGCGGAGCTCGTAGGACGCGAAATCGCGAGAAGCGGGTGCGTCCTTGTAACTGGCGCTACAACGGGAATGCCGTATTGGTCGGCAAAAGGGGCAAAAGCCGAAGGAGGAATAGTAATAGGTCTTTCTCCGGCGGCATCAAAAATAGCTCATATCAAAACCTACAGGCTTCCGGTAGACTATCACGATCTCATTATTTACACAGGGTTTAATTATGCGGGCAGAAATTTGCTTCTTACCCGCTCATCGGATGCAATAATAGTTATATGCGGAAGAATAGGAACGCTAAACGAATTTACGATTGGGTTTGAGGATCAGAAACCGATCGGCGTGCTTGAGGGAAGTGGCGGGACGGCAGACAGAATACGCGAAATTGTCGAGCAGTCGCACAGGGGTCCGGGGAAAATAGTTTATTCGAAAGATCCGGCGGAGTTGGTGAAAAAATTGATAGTTCTAATCGAGGCCGAAGAAGAAAAGAACGGATCAAAAGGAAAAATAATTTAAATGCTTAAAAAAATCAAAAAAATAATATCTTCGAAAGCAAAAAAGAAAGTTTCGCGTCCCGCGCCGAAAAAGCGCGCAGTCTCGGCGCAAAAGAAAAAGAAAGCGTCTCCAAAAATAGCCAAGAAAAAAATCGTTAAAAAAGCAAAAACGGCCAAGCCGAAAAAAGAAATCGTCATAGGTCAGGTAACGCATTATTTCGGCAAAGTTCGCGTAGCCGTCGTTAAAATGAAAAAAGATGTGCGGGTAGGAACGGAAGTTTTATATAGGGGAGCCACTACGAATTTTAGCGATGCCATATCTTCAATGCAAAAAGATCATAAAGATATAAAAATCGCGAAAAAGGGGCAGACTGTCGGCGTTAAGGTAAAAAAGAAAGTCAGGAGAGGGGATAAGGTTTTTCTTTCCGAATAAATTCATTTTATGAACAGGCATTCCATTATTTCGATCGGCCTGCTTTCCGGTACTGTTATAGGTGCCGGAGTTTTTTCCCTCCCGTATGTTTTTTCGATGCTCGGAATTATAACGGGATTAATTTATCTTGTTTTTTTCGCGGCGGTATACGCCGTGCTCTATATTATGTATGCCTCGCTCATCCGGAAGGAAGCGGGGAAACACGATTTCTTTTTTCTTGCAAAAAAATATCTTCCAAAAGCCATATATAAACCGGTAAGAATCTCGGTATTCGGCGGATTGATTTTCGCGTTAGTCGTATATATTGCGCTTATTCCATCGTTTTTCTCTTTTGCCTTAGGAATGAATGGCGGATGGATACCCCTCGCATTTTGGGCATTTTCTTCCGTCTTCTTTTTTGTTAAAGCGGAATCGCTCGGTATTGCGGAGTCGGTCGGCACGATAGGGATAATATGCGCCGTGTTCGCGCTAATATTCGCATCGTTTTTCTTGCCGTCTTTCCCTGTCCGCTCTCTGCCGTCAAATGCGACGCTCACTTTATTTTTCCTGCCTTTTGGCCCGATTCTATTTTCTTTTGCCGGCAGATCTGCAATTTCCCGCATTGTCGTAATATGGAAAAACTCCGGAAAATCTTTTTCGATAAATAAAAGCATAATAGCCGGTATTTTTATTCCGGCCGTCGTTTATATTTTCTTCATTCTTTCTGTGTTGCTCATAAGCCCGTCCGTAACCGAAGATGCGATATCCGGACTCTATTTCTTGCCTTTCGGTTTGCGTATAGTTTTAGGCGTAATAGGGTTTCTAACTCTTTGGACATCGTACATAATGCTCGGAACAAATATAAGGGACATTCTTTTATTCGATACAAAATTGTCCAAAGCTCTTGCGTTCGGGCTTCCAATAGTGTGCCCGTTATTGCTTTTTGTTTCCGGATTTAATAATTTTCTTACTGTTTTAAGCATTGCTGGCGGTATATTTGTTTCGTTTGAGAGCATAGCCGTTGTGTGGATGTGGACGCGCGCGTATCCAAAAAACAGGTGGAAATTCATTTCCATTCCGCTTCTTATCGTTTTCGAGATAGCGTTCGTGTATTCAATACTCGAAATTTTTATATGAAAAAAGTTTTAACGAAAGAAAATATCGCGAAAGCGTTGTTTTTTTTGTTTTTTTTCTCGCTTCCGTTTGGAACAAAAAAGTTTTTATTTTCTTTTGCCGAGGGTGAAGCAAACGAGCTTTCCTCCGCGTTCTTTTTTCTTGGCAATCTATGGCTCATTTTGCTTTTTATTTTCTTCGCGGTGTTCGGGACAAAACCGGATAAAAAAATCAATTTTGGCGTTATGGCGCCCGTGGCTTTTATCGTTCTTATATTTTCGTCTGGCGCGTCTTTATTTACGGCGATATCCTTCTCTTCCGGAATATATTCTTTGTTTCAGATTGTTGCCACTGCGCTTACGGCGGTATTAGTTGTCGCGCTTCCTATAAAGAAAAAGGCTTTCGTTGCTTCGCTTACAATTTTTTTGTCGGGAGTTTTTCAGTCGTTAATCGGAATTTATCAATTTGCGTCAGGCCACAGCTTGGGATTCAAGATTTTAGGTGAAGCGATTGTTTCCGATACCGCGAGAGAAATGGCGCACGTATCAATAGGAGGAGCGGAATTTTTGCGCGCATTCGGCACTATGCCACACGCGAATATTTTAGCGGCCTTTCTGCTTTTGTCTTTACTATCCGCGTTCTTTCTTTTTATGTACAAAGATGGAGGAAAGTTTCTCCGGCACATTTCTACCGCGGGAATTTTTCTTATTATGGTCGGTATCGCCGTTACCTTTTCCCGTTCCGGATGGATATCCTCGATTGTTGCTACGCTGGCCTTTTTTGCATTCTCGATTATAAAGACGAAAGAAAGAAAAAAAATATTGGCGCTTTTTTCGGCGGTTAGTATTTCTTTTGTCGCGCTTATTATAATTTTTGGTTGGGCGATATTCCCGCGCGCATCTTTTGCCAAACACGAGCCCTCCGTGGATTTACGGCTCATATATATGAGAATGGGTTCTGAAATTTTATTTTCCAATCCCGTTTTGGGCGTCGGGGTGGGGAATGAAATAATTTATGCGAAGCAATTTGATTTATATTCTAAATACGGAGTTTTGAAAGAGTCTGATTTTCAGCCGACTCACAACCTTTATATTTTGTCAGGCGCGGAGACGGGTTTCCTCGGTATGACTGCGCTTTTGTTTTTATGCGCGTCGCTCTTTTTTAGACGGCGTTTCGGTAACGGAAATATTTGGCTTATATCGGCATTTTGCGGGTTTCTTGTTTTTGGTCTTTTTGACCATTTCTTTTGGACTTTAGAAAATGGCAAACTGATGTTTTGGGTTCTCGCGAGCCTTATCGTTCAAATCCCGCCCGATCTTTCAGAAAACTCCTGAATATTGAGACTAAAGATTTTCAGCTGTATAGTTTTGAGGTGTAAGAGCCCTCGTAGTCTAATCGGATAGAACGCTGGCCTCCGAAGCTGGAAATAGAGGTTCAACTCCTCTCGAGGGCACGGAAGTAGTTAAAAGATAAAAGTAGAAAGACGAAAGAAAAATAAAGATGAAAGTTTAAAGACAAAAGTTAAAAGAATATTATGAATATCAAGATTCAAAAAGACGTTTTACTTAAAAAATACTCGACCTTTGGCGTGGGGGAAGGAAGGGCGGAATATTTTTTTGACGCGCATTCACCGGAAGAGATAATGACGGCAGTTTTGTGGGCAAAAGACAAAAAGATTCCTTTTGGTATATTCGCCGGAGGGAGTAATATTATTTTTCCTGATAAAAATTTGCGCGGTCTTACAATACGTGTTTCCGGAGGCGAAGTTGTTCGAAGTAAAAATGTTTTTACCGTGTATGCCGGTACGCCTCTTAAGGATGTCGTGACCACTTCTATTGACGCGGGATTTGAGGGGCTCGAAACGTTGAGCGGAATTCCGGGTACAATTTGTGGCGCAGTTTTTGGAAACGCGGGAGCTTATGGACGTTCAATCGCGGACGCCGTGCGCGATGTCGAGATTTTTGACGGAGCAAAGCGAATGTTATTGTCGAATAAAATGTGCAGATTCGGATACAGGGACAGTATTTTTAAGAAAAAAGATTATGTTATCCTTCGCGTTATGCTTGAACTATCGAAGGGCAACAAGAAAGCGCTCAAAGACAAGTCGCAAGAGATTATCGCGATACGGGAGAAAAAATATCCTTCAGGCAGTCGTTCTCCCGGGAGCTTTTTTAAGAATATTCCCGTCTCAAGCGTCAGTAAAAGCTCGCTGAAAAAACTTGACCACTCAAAAATCATTTTCGGCAAAATTCCCGCGGGGTATTTATTGGAGGCGGTTAATGCTAAAAATGTTCGCGTTGATGGGATTTCTGTCGCGCCATATCATGGAAATTTAATTTTGAATAACGGAAGGGGAACGGAGAAAGACGTTAAGAAACTCTCTGGGCTATTGATCGCGCGCGTAAAACGAAAATTCGGAATCACGCTTGAACCGGAAGTGCAATATTTCGAAAACCGATATGGAAAAAGATAAAAAAACCCTTCTTTCGGAACTTGAAAAAGAAATTCGTGAGAATCTCTCTCTCCCTCTGATAGAAGCGAACCTTGTTTTTGGAGAGGGCTCGCCTGACAGTTCCGTAATGTTTATAGGCGAAGCTCCGGGGCAAAAAGAAGACGAGCTTGGTCGCCCGTTTGTTGGACGCGCAGGACAGCTTTTAACGAAAATGATTGAGGAAATAGGGTGGAAAAGGGAGGATGTTTTTATAACCAACATAGTAAAGAGACGGCCGCCGATGAACAGAGATCCTCTTCCCGAAGAGATTTCGGCGTATAAGCCGTACCTCGTCCGGCAGATAGAAATTATACGGCCGAAGATTATCGTTACACTCGGAAGATTTTCGATGAATTATTTTTTGCCGGATGCAAAAATAACACGCGACGAAGGGAAAATATTTAAAGTAAACTCTCTGATTGTAGTTCCTATGCTTCATCCGGCCGCAGCTCTCCGTTCGTCGAGTATGATGGCATCTTTTTCCAAAAGTTTTCGTAAACTGCCGTTAATTGTTCTAAAACTAAGCGATCTTTTGCATTCATCAGCTGTTAAGGGCAAGCAAGACGAGATAGGCGAAAATTCATCAGACCAATCGGCTCTTTTATAGAATTTTCCGCCCGCCTTTTTCGGAGTATAATTATCCTATGAATTCATTTGTGTGGTATATAGGAGATCGGTTTTTCTTCCGTATATTTGAGTTTTTGAGAAACTGGTACTTTAGGAGTGGTAAAAAATACGGCAATTTTGTCATAAATATTTTCGAACGTATGGATAGAATATTCGGCTGGAAGGTTAATATTCTTCATATGTTTTCGCCGCTCTATAGAGATTATTCGGCAATCGGCTATATTTTGGGGTTTGTGCTCCGTCTCGCGAGACTTGTGATAACTTCTCTTTTGTATGGAGCGGTATTTTTGATTGCCGTTTTTGTTTTTTTGATATGGATGCTTATTCCCGTATATATCATATGGAAAATATTTTCCTAATTCTTGTTTATGGAACAAAATATATTCTTTAAAGATAAAAGATTGTATATGACCGGACTCGGTGAGGTTTTGTCGCGAGTGATCTCGTGTTCGTGGTACATAGTATTTTCGATAGGCACGTTTGTAGCTTTGTTTTTTACCGACATCGAAAGATTGTTTTGGATATCGCTATTGTGCGCGATCTTCCTTCTGGACAGGTTTATTCGCATAAAAAAAGGCGACCGCTCTATATCGGAGATTTATCAAAATAAAAACATAAATGTAGCGGAGAGCTTTACTCCGAACGCATATTCCATATTGACCCAATCGTTCAGGCGCTCGTTAAATACCGGAGAAGATCCGTATCTCGTTCTTGTCGACGAACTATTGAAAATAAGAAGTATAAGAAAAATGCTCTCGAGACTCGACGTGTCCGAAGACGAATTTTCTTTAAAACTCACAGCTAAGCTCGGAGACGAAAGCGACAAAGTATCTAAAGATGAGTTGATAAAAATTTTTGAATCAATAGGAGTGAGCGCGTATAAAAACGCCGAAACCGTTTATGAGTCGTATGTCGAACCGCGCAATCTTTTCGCTGCCGTTGCCTTGAGCGGGCATCCTCCATTGTCGCGTCTCCTCGGACTTTTTAACATAAATCCGAATGATATTGCAGAAGTTATTATTTTTAACAGATACGCCCGCGGTTTCGGAAGGCTAAGCAGAATTCCCGCATTTTTAGGCGGACTCGTTTTTCGAGGGTCGCCCGTCAGAAAGCGCGCGGTAAATCGCGCGTGGACTTCCCGTCCAACGAAGTTTTTGGATAATTTCAGCCGCGATTTTACCGATATGGCGAGGAGCGAGAAGGTCGGATTTTTGATAGGGCACGAAAGAGAATATGAAGCTCTTATGAGGGCTGTTTCAATGCCCGGGAAACCAAACGCAATTTTAGTAGGCGAGCCGGGTGCCGGAGTTATGAGTATAGTTGCGCATCTTGCTTACAATATGACAAAAGACAATGTGCCCAACACCCTTTTTGACAAAAGGCTCGTTTCGCTCGATGTTTCAAAATTAATGTCAGGCGCGGCGCCGGAAGAGGCGGGAGACAGAATACGGAAAATAGTTGAAGAAATCGCGATTGCCGGAAACGTAGTTCTTTTCGTAAATAATATTCACGATTTATTCCGCACGTCCGAAGGAAAGGCTATGAACGCGATAGATTCTTTTCTTCCTCTCGTTCAGAACGAAAATATACCCGTCATCGCGGCTACATACCCGCGCGAGTTTAAAACTCTTATCGAGCCGAGAACGGACTTTATAAGCCAGTTTGATGTGGTAAATGTTGACGAAATTTCAGAGCAGGAGGCCGTAAGGTTTTTGTCTTTCAGGAGTATCCTGCTTGAAAGAGAATTCCGCACAACCATTACTTTCGGAGCCATAAGAAAGTCTGTAGAGCTTGCTCACAAATATTTTCATACAAAAACTCTTCCGGGAAGCGCGTCCGACTTATTAAAAGAGGCGGTGGTCTATGCGGATCAGTTTAAGATTCGCAATGTTACTCCCGACATCGTGATAAAAATAGCGGAGATGCAGAGCAAAATTCCGATAAAGCAGGCCTCCGGCGGGGAAGCGGAACAATTATTGAATCTTGAAAATTTGATACACAAAAAGCTCGTTAATCAATCTAACGCGGTCTCGGCGGTCTCGAGAGCTTTGCGGGAATACAGAAGCGGGCTTTCGAGAAAAGGCGGTCCGATAGCATCGTTTCTTTTCGTCGGTCCGACCGGAGTCGGCAAAACCGAATTGTCGAAAATACTTGCGGAACTTCAATTCGGTTCCCGTGATTTGATGCAGAGATTCGATATGTCTGAATATCAGGACAGACAAAGCATAGCCCGTTTGATAGGTAATCCGGACGGTTCGAAAACCGGAGCGCTTACCGATGCTATTTTTGCGCATCCTTATAGTCTCATTCTTCTTGATGAATTTGAAAAAGCGCATCAGGATATACTAAACATTTTTTTGCAGGTGTTTGATGACGGTCGTCTCACGGACAGCCTTGGACGAACGGCTAATTTTGAAAACACCATAGTCATAGCGACGTCGAACGCTCATTCCGATCTTATAAAAAAGAGGATAGAAGAGGGCGCGGATATGGTTGATATAAATATAGAAATAAAACAAAAACTTACCGATTATTTTAAGCCGGAACTCCTAAATCGTTTTTCCGAAATAGTCGCGTTTCGCAATTTAAATCCGGATGAAATAAAAACCATTTCAGGTTTTATGGTCAAGGAAGTCTCGGATACGATTATGGAGTCTCATGGCATAAATCTTAAAATAGACGACGAGGCTCTCACGGCCATAGCTTCATTGGGGTATAGCCCCGTTTTCGGGGCGAGGCCGCTCCGGCAGGTCATATCTGAAAAAGTGAGGAGCGTGCTTGCCGAGAAACTACTTAGGAAAGAAATAGGCAGAGGCAATGAACTTTTACTTTCTTATAAAAACGGAGAATTTATATTTTCCGTGTTAGCATAATAAAATATATGAAATTCAAATTAGACATAAAGGTTAATTCAATCATCAAACACTTTCTTCTCGCGGATACCATATTTCTCGGAGGATGGGGACTTATAGCCCCAATATTCGCGGTCTTTGTTCTCGATCAGGTGCCGAACGCGACAATCTTTACCGTTGGCGCGGCTTCCGCTTTGTATTGGATTATAAAGTCCGTCTTGCAGATTCCAATCTCGATTTATTTGGATAAACACGAAGGGGAACGCGACGATTTTTATACTCTAATTCTTAGTCTTGCTCTGGCCGGCTTTTCGGCTATGGCGTTTCTTCTAATTAAAAATATAACCGGTCTTTTTATAGTGCAGTTCATACACGCCGCAGCTTTTGCGCTTTACACGCCTTCGTGGTCGGCAATGTATGCTCGGCATCTCGATAAAAATCATTTTTCCTTCGACTGGTCGCTCGATAGCACGCTTCTTGGAGTGGCTCATTCCATAACGGCGCTTTTGGGCGGCGTGATGGCTGTCACAATCGGATTTGAGTCCGTGTTTATTCTTATCAGCATTCTTTCGTTTGCGAGCGTGTTTGTTATGTTTTCCGTGCCTCATCTCATATTTCCAAAAACTACGAATGAGGGACAAATCATTTTCCGCGATCATTCTCCGCGTACCATAGAAAAATAATAAATAAATTTATGGAAGACGAAATTTCAGCAGGAATAATAATATACAGACGCACAAAAGAAGGCGTTAAATTTTTGCTTTTGTATCACGGAGGAAGATACTGGAATTTCCCTAAGGGGCATCTCGCGGAAGGCGAGAGGAGTTTTCCGGCGGCAATACGTGAAGTGAGCGAAGAAACCGGATTGAACAGAAAAGATCTTCGTTTCCCAGATTGGTTTAAGGCGGAAGATAAATTTACGTTTATTAAAAACCGCAAAAGGGTTTCGAAGGCCGTGAGCTACTATCTTGCCGAAACGCAAAACCCGAAGATTAAAATTTCGAAAGAACATCAGGGATACGGCTGGTTTCTCTATAACGATGCAGTGCGTATGTTGATGCACCAAAATTTGAAGAAGAATTTAAAGAACGCGTATGATAAAATTCAAGCTCACAATATTGTTTCCGCGAGCAGGCCAAAATTTCGTAGCCGACATTTTGTAAGGCATCCGGCGGACGTTAAAACAATAAGCGATAAAATCGTATGAAAATATCCCGCCCCTCTTGATAGAGGGGCGGTGATTTACATCAATCCTGTTTATTTTACGAATTCAATGATTTTTTTGAATGCTTCGGGTTCCGTTTTTGCGAGAGCCGAGAGTATTTTGCGGTCTATCTTTATGTCTTTTGCTTTCAACTTGCCTATAAGCTCGCTGTATTTCATTCCTTCGGCGCGGGAGGCGGCATTGATTTGAACATTCCATAACCCTCTCATGGTTCGCTTCTTTTCCTTCCTGCCTTTAAAAGCTCTGCTTTGCGAATGAAGGAGGGCTTCTTTTGCCGCGCGTTCTTTCGTTTTTCTGCCCCACCTGAATCCTTTTGTTTTTTTCAGCACTCTTTCGCGTTTTTTATGCGCGGTAGTGCCTCGTTTTACTCTTGTCATAGATACCTTTGAATTGTTTTTTCGATTGTTAGGTCAAGACTGCGCATTCCTTTTTTGCGCAAATATTGTTTTTTGCTTTTATTACTCCGCGAATGCCCGAGCGATGTCGCTCGTCTCTGTATTTTTCCGTTTGAAGAAATTTTTATCCTTTTTGTGATGCTTTTTCGCATAAATTCAAACTTTTCTTACAACGTTTCCTATCGTATCCGATAAACGCGGATTTTGCAACAGTCTTATCTTTTTTATCCCTTTTTGCCAATCTGAACCACAAAACCGCGTCCACCCGGTTTTGGAGGCGCCATTCTTTGATGAGGCTCTTCGATGAGAGCCAAAAATTCATCAAATTTCTTAAGCGCCCACTCTTTATTGTATTTTTCCCTTCCTCGCAGGAATAAATTGATTTCAACTTTGTGTCCCTCTCTTAAAAACTCATCGGTTTTTTTAGCCTTTACCTGAAAATCGTTTAAAGCGGCGCGGGGAGTAATGCGGATTTGTTTCATCTCCTTATTTTTTTGCGCCTGACGCATTTTCTTTTCTTCCTTATCTTTTTGATAACGGAATTTGTCAAAATCCATAACGCGCACGACCGGAGGTTTCGCCATAGGCGCGATTTCTATGAGGTCGAGGCCTTTCGTTTCCGCAAGTTTCAGCGCTTCATCACGCGACATAATGCCGAGATTCTCGGCATTTTCGTCCACTACGCGCACTTCGCTTGCGGTTATTCTGTTGTTTATTCTGTAATCGATACGGACATCATACCACAAGCTTTCAGTATTATGGAAGAGGTGCAAATAAACTCCTCTCGTTATATATGAGAGGAGTCACAAATACACTTTACGGGCGCTATTTGCGAACAGTTGCCCGCTTTGAAAACTTCTACTGAAATTGCCGAGAATGACCATTTGGTCCTTCTCGAATTTGATTCTTTCAGCGCCGTCAATGGCGGACTCGAAAAAAAATACAGTCTCGCCGCCATTTAAAAACAATACAGCCGTACAATATTTATTGTGGTTGTGGCTCGTTCGAGTCTCCTCAATCACAACGGCCAATAGTTCGCCCGGAGCTAATTGGTTTAGTATATTTTCTAACATTTTAACCACCTCCCTTCTGATTCTGTATTAACAAAGTTGACTATATGATGTCAACCCTTAAAGATTCCCCGATTTAAAAATCGGGGAATATGTCCGTCTGGATCGGGGAAGCCTTTTTTGCAAAAGTTCCCGAAAAGTTACGGTAAATTGTAACTTTGACCTCATCGCCTACCTGTGGTTGTGAGCTTCCTGTCCAGACATTTGATCGGAGAGAAATATAAACTTTTTCTCCCGACTCTTCTAATCTTGCAGAGGCAAACAGCCCGCGTTTACCTCTGCCGATATAAAAGATAGTTGCTTTTTCTGAGGCCATATTAAGCCTCCTTTCTTTTATGAATATGTAACCACTAATTATATTTTACCATTTTTATCTTCTCCGCGAAGCGGAGAAAGCCCTATTCAAACGAACGATTTTGAAAATTATATTTTGTAAAAAACATCCGAAAATGAAAAGTAGCCGAATAAATTCGGCTACCTGTTTTATTTTGGGCAGGCGCAAAATATTTTGGTACATAGCCCTATTAAAAATAGGACTATTCCAATTATTCCCATCCATAACGTCAGATCGACGAAAAAAATAAACATAAACACTATGCCTATTCCCATTGATGCGTAGGCCACTATGTTTATCCTGATTGGATGGTATATCTTTTCGTATCCCAAGAATCCTTTCATTTTAGTTCTCCTTTTATAATTAAAATTCTTCACATACAATATAACTATGGTAGTATTCTGTCAATCTTTTTGATTTTTGACATTTAAACCTTACAATTCAATGTATGAAGGTATGTGCGGTAAACAAGAGAGCTGGTTTTGATTACGAGATACTCGAAACAATCGAGGCGGGCGTCTCGCTTACCGGTCACGAAGCGAAATCAATCAAAATGGGGCGGATAAATATTTCAGGAGCGCACGCAATCATACGCGACGGAAGCGCGTTTATAGTAGGGATGAGCGTGCCGTCGTTTCAGGCCGGAAACGCGCCGGAGACGCACGAGCCCGAAAGAACTCGGAGACTGCTCATAGGCAAAAAAGACATATTACGCTTGGAAAATAAGATTTTGACAGGCTTGACCCTTGTGCCTATAAAATTGTATAATAAAGGCAACGTTCTAAAGCTTGAGCTCGGGCTTTCTAAGGGAAAGAAAAAATACGACAAAAGAGAGACTATCAAAAAACGGGAAGCTAAACGGGAAATACAAAGAGGTCTTAGCTCTCGCAAAAAGAATGTCGGTTAAAAATTCGTAATAGGGGATGACGGGCTTCGACAGTAGGCTCGTTTTGCAGACTGCATGCCGAGCTTGGGTGTCTCGTAAAACCATTCAAAAAAATAATAACTGCCAACAAAACAGCAGTTCCATCATTTGCCTTCGCGGCATAATGATGGACCTCTTTGCTTTAAGCGAAGAGCATCGGCCCCGATTTCTCATAGGGAATCGCCGGTGTAATACTTGAGAATCGCCTACGTTAAATTCGCTTCGTATTTACGCGGGTTAAATTAACGAAGCAACTTCCTTTCGTCAAGAAAGTAAGCATGTAGATTGTTTGTGAGACAACTATTGGACGCCGGTTCAACTCCGGCCATCTCCACTCGACGCGCCCCTCCGAAACCGGAGGGGCTTGCTCGTGGCAAGCCACATAACGTACGCAATTTGTCGTAATATTTATTGATTGTTGGCCGGAGTTGAACGGGAAGGGGGTCGGGGAAACGGGAGTTTCCCCGTGTAGGAAGACAGCGAAGCGTTAGAAACCTAGAGGTGTCTAAAGAGTCCCGAGCAAAGTCGAGGGACGACGTGAAACTCTCCGGGCCATCTCCACCAGAATTTGCTTTCGCAAATTAGAAATAAGAATTAAGATTAAGAAAAAGAAATAAGGGAGAAGAGATAAAAGCAAATTCTCTTAATTCTTAAACTTAATCTTTCCCTTAATTCTATCTTTATGTTCGATTTTGAGAATTTCCCAGTTTATCAAAAGGCAGAATTTCAATATTCAAAAGTATTGAAGGTTTTGTCTAACTCAAAAATTGATAAAAACATTAATGATCAATTAAAAAGAGCTTCTTTAAGCATTGTTTTAAATATTGCTGAAGGTGCTGGAAAGTTTAGTAAAAATGATAAAAAGAATTTTTATGTAATATCTAAGGGTTCTGTAAATGAGTGCGTAGCTATTATTAGAATCTTAAGAATCGAGAAGTTAATAACAGATAAATTATTTAATGATATTTATTCCGATTTATTGGAAATCGCAAAGATGCTATCAGGGTTAATAAACGCCATGATTAAAAAATAGACTATGACAAACTTAGAAGAAGAAATCGAAAAAATTCAAGAACGCAATAAACGTGTAGAAATTGATAAAGCTTGGGAAATAAGTTTTTTTAGGAAAGGCATTATTGCAGTACTAACTTATTTTGTTATTGTGCTGTTTTTTGTCTTTGCGCGGTTACCAAATCCATTCGTAAATGCTATCGTTCCAACCTTAGGATTTATTCTTTCAACTTTGTCCTTGTCGTTTTTTAAACAAATTTGGTTGAAATATATTCACAAGAAGTAGAATTTTTTGATAGACATTCCTTCAAATCTTTCATAATCTAACAAAGAATCGCATTACACCGTTTGGTATTGTGGTTTCAAAGATAAGAAAAAAGCTTTGGATTTCGAAAAATATTTAAA
>CAYUXY010000001.1:5284-30187 GCA_964449245.1 uncultured Candidatus Saccharibacteria bacterium | reverse complement strand
CGTTAATAGTCTCTTTTTGTTAACCGTTAATTTTTCTTTTTTCTTTTAACTTTCGTCTTGCTTCTATAGTCTTTCGTCTTTCTACTTTTATCTTTTAACTTTTTCCCTCCCGTTGCCCAGCAGGTTTTTTGGTTGTAGAGTAAATGAAAATGATAATAGATGAGATAAAATCACGGCTTATTCAAGCTGGCATACCGGAAGAATGCTCGGCAGTCTTGTTTCAGGAAGAAGACGCTTTTGGCCATTATTCGACCAATGCGCCGTTTTCTATTGCAAAGCAAAAAGGAATTTCGCCAAAAGACGTTGCGGAAGAAATCTGCAAAAATATTTTGAAATCAAACGACGGATTTTTCGCAAGCGTCGATGTTGCCGGAGCGGGCTTTGTAAATTTTCATATTAACCCCGCCGAATTTCAAAAGGAGATTTCTTTGGTTATAAATAATCCGGACGAGTACGGAAAAAATAAATCGTGCGTAGGGAAAAAAGCGCGCGTTGAATTTGTGTCCGCAAATCCGACCGGCCCGATTCATATAGGAAATGCGAGAGGGGGCCCATATGGAGAAACACTCTCTAAAACGCTTGAGTGGAGCGGATATAAAGTATTTAGGGAATATTTGCACAACGATGCCGGTACGCAGGTTGAAAAGCTCGGCGCGACTATCTGGCACTGGTATCAAAAAGAAATGGGCATAGACACCGAATTTCCAGAAGGCGGGTATGCCGGAGAGTATCCTCACGAGCTTGCTCGCGCGATAATCAGTAAGCTCGGGGACAAATTAAGCGAATCGGATATTCCGAAAATGATTGAGCTTGGATTGGAAATCATATACAAAGAAAATTTTGAAGTTTTGGAAAAGCTCGGTATTTCTTTCGATCTCATAAAAAAAGAAAGTGAATTGCTTTCGTCCGGAGAAACTATGCGTATCGTTTCATCTTTGCGTGAACGGGGGATACTGAAAGAATCCGAGGGGGCCCTTTGGTTTGCTCCGAAAGACGAATTTCTCGAAGACAGAGAAGCTGTGGTAGTTCGCTCCAACGGAAAGCCGACTTATTTCGCGTCTGATATCGCGTACCACAAAGAAAAGTTCGAATCCGGATATGATTTAGTCATTGATATATTCGGAAGTAACCATCACGGTCATGTTCCGAAATTGCGCGCGCTCACGCACATTTTCGGATTTGATTCGGATAAGTTTATCGTTCTCTTGTATCAATTCGTGCGCGTAAAGCGGGGGAGCGAGATTCTTAAAATGTCGAAGCGAGCGGGAACGTATATAACCGCAAAAGAAGTTTTGGAAGAAGTCGGGCCGGATGCGATGACGTATTCATTACTTTCAAACGCGCAGACTACTCACGTCGACTTTGATCTTGAGGCAATGAAAGAACAGTCAATGAAAAATCCGGTATATTATGTGCAATATGCCTACGTGCGGGCGAAGAGTGTTTTAGGGAATGCGGAATGCAATATTAAAAATGCGGACTTGTCTTTATTGTCGAGCGACTGCGATATCAAATTGATGCGTCTTATTGCCGAATTTCCTGAAATCATTCTCGCTGTTTCAAAGAATTTCGAGGTTCAGCACTATATAAAATACGGTTTTGAACTTGCGCGAGCGTTCCATAATTTTTACGAAAAAGAGCGCGTTTCCGGAGAAGAAGAAAAAATAAAAAATGCCCGCGGGGCCCTCGTTTACGCGTTTCTAAGCGTACTAAAGAATCTTTTTTCCATAATTCACATCTCTCTCCCAGAAAAGATGTAACCCTAAAGGAATATAAATAATTCAGTGGCTACGAATAAGATGTACGTTCCAATCAGAACGGTGCCTTCTTTCGCTGTTATTTCACGGCCTGATTCGTAGAAATATGCAAATGATCCGAGCATTAAGACCATAAAAATCATCGTTATAATATAAAATCCATTTACCGTTATTGCGATTGGTTTCAAAAACGCAAAGCTCCCTATTATCAGAATATTTGCGAGCGCGGAGCCTATAATATTACTCATAGAAAGATCTTTGACACGCCTCTTCCACGACCTCACTGTTACTATTATTTCCGGCAAATTCGTTCCTATTGCGAAAAATACAACTCCCACCAAGAGTGTCGGAATGGCGAGCTCGGCAATCAATATAAATGTCAGCCGGATTATTATGTCGGATATTATTATTACAAAAATAACTCCTCCCGTGAGCGAAGCAACCATTTTCAATATGTCTTTTTTGCCTATTGTAGGCGTAGTATTTTTCTCCGTATGTTTGCCTGTAATGAACGCGTGATAAATTACGAGAAAATACAAAAACATTAAAATTGCTCCGTCTATCGAAGAGATAAATCCATCAAGCCCGAGAACCATTGGCGAAAAAGAATAAATGACGATGGGGAGCACGCTCGATAGTTTGCCATCGGTTTTTATGCCTCTGTTCATAATGAGGCTTAGTCCTAAGACGAGTCCGAATAAAACAAAAATGCCACCGATAAGGTTTCCAAACGATATGTCACCGGTATCTTTTATGAGCGCGTTTATTCCGACCGCACATTCGGGAAGCGATGTAAAAAATCCGAGTATGAGTCCAAGAAAAAATATTTTAATTCCTAATTTTTCTCCGATTTTGCGTACGCTTACAACTATCAAATCGGCGGATTTGCCGAGCAAATAAAAAAGAGCGAGAATAGCGATTATCATTCCTGCGGTTTCCATTGGCATTATTATACAGGCTTTTTCAATGGAAATCACAGGCTTTTTGCAATATAATAAACCGATAAATATAGATTTATGTTAAAAATCCAAAAATTTTCACTTCCGGAAGTTGAAGAAAAGGTTCTCGCGTTTTGGAAAGATAAAAAAATATTTGAGAAGTCCGTTGAAAAGAACGAGAAAAACAAGCCTTTCGTTTTTTTTGAGGGTCCGCCGACGGCTAACGGAAGGCCAGGTATTCACCATGTGCTCGCAAGAGCGTTTAAAGACATTATATTGCGATACAAGACGATGAGAGGGTTTTATGTTCCGAGAAGGGGCGGTTGGGATACGCACGGGCTTCCGGTTGAGCTTGAAGTTGAAAAGCAGTTAGGATTTACATCGAAAAAGGACATAGAAGCGTTTGGTATCGAGCCGTTCAACGAAAAATGCAGGGAGTCCGTTTGGAAATATAAAGACGAGTGGGAAAAGTTAACAATGAGGATGGGCTTCTGGCTCGACTTGAAACATCCTTACGTTACGTACAAGAACGCCTATATGGAAACCTTGTGGTGGATATTAAAGGAGGCGTATAAAAAGAAGTTGCTTTACAAGGGGCACAAAATCGTTCCGTGGTGTCCGAGATGCGGAACGGCTTTATCTTCTCACGAAATAGCATTGGGATACAAAGAAGTTGAAGACAAATCCGTATTCATTAAATTCCGTTTGAAACGGGGGCAGAAAATAGGAGAAAGTTTTACGACTGATGATCACACGCACATTCTTTCCTGGACTACGACGCCGTGGACGCTCCCCGGAAATGTCGCGCTTGCGGTAGGTAAGAATATAAAATACGTTGCCGTTAAGTATGGGGACGACACATTCATACTCGCGGAAAGCAGGCTCAGCGTTCTCGACACAACGCACGAAATAAAAGCATCTTTTAGCGGGCGCGATCTTATCGGCGCGAGCTATGAGTCGCTTTTCGATATCAGTTTTTTCAAGAACGAGCGAACCGCGTATCGTGTATACGGTGCTAATTTTGTTACAACGGAAGACGGAACCGGAGTTGTGCATACTGCGGTTATGTACGGAGAGGACGATTACAATCTTGGAATGGAAGTGGGCTTGCCGGCCGTACATACCGTTACGGAAGCCGGCGAATTTGTAGAAGAAGTGCCGTATTTTGCCGGAATGAAGGTAAAAGATCCGAAAACCGAGAGGCTTTTGATAGCGAAGCTCGATGAACTCGGACTTTTGTTTAAAGAAGAGGCGTATAAACACGAGTATCCTTTTTGCTGGAGATGTAGTTCGGCTCTGCTTTATTATGCACGCAGTTCGTGGTTTATAAGGATGAGTTCGCTTAGAAAAAAACTTATTAGCGAAAATAAAAAAATTAATTGGATTCCAGACCACTTAAAAGACGGGCGTTTCGGCGCGTGGATAAGAGAAACCAAAGACTGGGCAATTTCGAGAGAGCGTTTTTGGGGAACGCCTCTCCCGATTTGGGAATGTGGTTCATGCGGGAATATAAAGGTAGTGGGGGATACAAAGGATTTTGAAAACGCCTTAGGCGCGAGTTCAAATACATACATAGTTATGAGGCACGGAGAGGCGGAAAATATCACGAGACATCTCATCAATTCGTGGCCGGAAAAAGAAATATTACCGCTTACCGAAAAGGGCATCTCTCAAGTCAAAGAAAGCGCCAAGGCGCTAAAGAAAGAAAAAATAGATGTTATTTTTGCCTCGGATATAACGCGAACCAAACAGACAGCGGAAATTGTCGCTGATATTGTCGGTGTAAAAAATATACATTTTGATCCGAGGATCAGGGAATTTGATTTCGGAGATTTTAACGGAACAAATTATGACGAATATGCAAAATACTATGGAAGTAGGGTTGAAAAATTTACAAAGAGAACTCCTAATGGGGAAAATCATACCGACTTAAGAAAGCGCGCTTATGAATTTCTCGCAGACATTGAGGCAAAATACAAAAATAAGAAAATTCTTATAGTAACGCACGATGGAGTGGTATATATGCTCCATTCAATAATTTCCGGTTGGTCGCTCGACAGCCAAATCGAAGAAAAAGAGAAACGCGGATACGACTATGTGCGTCCGGCCGGTTTTGAAAAAGATGTTATGAAGAATATTCCAAGAGACAGAACCGGATCGCGCGATCTTCATCGCCCGTTTATAGACACAATAAAATTCAAATGCAATAAGTGTGGGAAGGATATGAGTCGCGTGCCGGAAGTCGCTGATGTCTGGTTTGATTCGGGTTCAATGCCACTTGCGCAAATGCACTATCCTTTTTCAAAAAGGCGAATAGAATATCCAGCGGATTATATTTCCGAAGGAATAGATCAGACTCGAGGATGGTTTTATACGCTTCTTGCGGTTGCCGTGATTTTAGGCAAAAAAGCGCCGTATAAAAATGTTATTTCGCTCGGGCTTGTTCTCGATAAGGACGGCCAGAAAATGTCCAAATCAAAGGGTAATACCGTAAGTCCGTGGGATATTATAGAAAAGTACGGCGTTGATGCCGCAAGATGGTATCTATACACGATTAACCCTCCGGGAGAGCCTAAGCGTTTTGACGAAGTGGAGCTTGCTAAAATTCCGAGACAAATCTTTTCTCTGCTTTATAATTCATTTTCATTTTTTGATCTTTACGCGGACAAAAGTTTTTCCGGATCAGTTCCAAAAAAGACGTCGATTTCATCCGTGCTTGATAAATGGATTCTCTCGAGACTCACGGAAACATCTGCAGAAGTTACAAAAAAACTTGATTTGTATGATGTTGGGGGCGCGGCTCGGTACATTGAGGATTTTGTTAATGATTTGTCGAGATGGTATATACGAAGATCGCGTAAGAGGCTACAGAGACCGGAAACCGACGAAGATTACAAAACCTGTTCCGGAGTGCTTGGCTTTGCGCTTATCGAAACCGCGAAACTAATGGCTCCCTTTGCGCCGTTTTTTGCTGACGCGTTATATGTTTCGCTCCCGCACAGAAAAGAGTCCGTACATCTCGAAGACTGGACGACTGTTGTCAAAAAAGCGCCCGATGTTTTAATCGCAAAAATGGATGAGGTGAGAAAAATCGCGAGCATCGCACTCGCGGAAAGGGCTACTAAGAGTATTAAGGTTCGCCAGCCGTTGAAATCCGTAACAATTAAATCTTCGTCAACAAAGCTCACCTTTGAGGACCATGAACTCATAGAGCTTCTTAAAGATGAAATAAACGTTAAGGATGTAATTTTTTCTGACAATGCAAAAGAAGACGTCGCGCTTGATACGGAAATTACCAATGAATTAAAAGAAGAGGGGATTTTCAGGGAACTTCTGCGCGCCGTGCAGGATTTGAGACAGGATGCGGGCTTAAAAATGCGCGATACAATCTCGCTTTTCGTGGACGGCTCCGAAAACATTAAATTTATAGTGGCGAACCGCGAAAAGCAGTTTGCAAAAGACGTAAATGCGCGCTCGGTTAGCGCCTCAAAGACGCAAAAGTTTGATGCTGAAATTCAGACAAAAATCGATGATTTTGATGTTTGGATAGGAATACAGAAATAAAATTCCAAAAATTTATTCTTGTTCTTTCCACCAGTTCGGATCTTCAAAGATATTGCTCAATTCATCATTGGTAATTACAACGCCATTCTTTTTTATTATTTCATTCGTATCTTTGCCAAGAGTTTCCGGATCCTTATCAATATTTTTTTCGGATTGTTCAAAACTCATATAAATGTTTAAATCGATATTCCGACTTTTCTTTTCACGTCGCCGTATTTCTTGTTTGCGACATTTTCGGCTATCTTGTTGTTTTTTTCGAGCATCTGAAAAATTTTAGGCATTTCTTTTTTAAGCTCCCTCTTCTTTTTTTGTATAGGAGAAAGCAATGAAACGATTGCCTTTGCCAAATCCGACTTGAACTCCGCGTATCCTTTATTTTTATATCTGTTTTCCAGTTCCGCAATCGGCGACCCGCTTATTGAGGAATATATGAGAAGTAAATTTGATATCGCGGGCTTGCCCTCGGGGTTGCATTCTATGGTAGATCCGGAATCCGTAACCGCGCGCTTTATTTTTTCCTCTATTATTTTTGGCGCATCATCTAAAAACAAGCATCCTTCCGGACGGGACTTCGACATTTTCTTAAGTGGATTGTCGAGGCTCATAAGCCTTGGCGTAGCCGTTAAAAGCGGTTTTGGTTCCACAAACGTTTTACCGAAACGCCCGTTGAATTTTCTTGCAAGAGTCCTCGCAAGTTCAAGGTGCTGTAATTGATCATCTCCTACGGGCACGAATTTTGCATCGTATAACAGTATGTCTGCCGACATAAGTACGGGATATGTAAATAGTCCCGTGTTTTCGGTATTCGAATCCGATTTTTCTTTGAACTGGGTCATTCTCATAAGCTCGCCCATGGGAGTAATCGTGTTTAATATCCATGCGAGTTCTGCGTGGGCGTGAACACTCGATTGCAAAAACAGCACGGATTTTTTTGCGTCGAGTCCTGTGGCAAGGTATGAGAGTATTACGTCTTCAATCTGCCGGTTTTTGTCTTTCGGAGTTTTCCACGTTGACGGTTCCGTTAGGGAATGCAGGTCGGCTATGAAAAAAAAGCAGTCATATTTACCCGAATTTTGCAATTCAACGAAGTTTTTGAGCGCGCCGAGATAATTGCCTATATGAAGTTTTCCTGACGGTTGAATTCCGGATATAAGACGAGGTTTCATAATGTTTAAAATTATATTACCACGATATACCGACTTAGAGCTAATTTTTCAATTTATATTTCAATAATAACCGGCAGAATCATTGGACGGCGTTCGGTTTTGTTATACAAAAATTGTCCTATCTGATCGCGTATTAATGTTTTTGCATAATCCGCGTCCATAGACTGATCTTTCGGAGCGTGTCCCATAATGCCGCGTATTTTTCTGCGGATTTCATCCAAAAGATCCTGATTTTCTTTGAGATAAATAAATCCTCGGGATATTATATCCGGATTTTTTAGCACCTTTCCGGTTTGCTTGCTTACGGTCGCTATGATTACAACCATACCTTCTTCGGCAAGAGTTCTTCTGTCGCGCAGAACCACTTCGCCCACGTCTCCGACTCCAAGTCCGTCAACCATCACATAGAAAGCGGGGATTTGTTCGCCGTTTAATGTTACGGATTCTTTCGTAATTTCTACCACGTCTCCATTGTCAGGTAGCAGAGTATTCTCCGGTTTAAGTTTTAATTCTTCTCGCGCAAGCTGGGCATTTCGCCACCGCATAAAGTAATATCCGTGTATAGGAAGGAAAAATCTCGGTTTGATATATCTCATTACCGTTTTCAGTTCCTCTTGCGGAGCGTGTCCGGAAGAGTGTATGTCGAGCATTTTGTGGTGATAAACGAGCGCGCCTTGTCTCGCTAAACTGTCTTTTAAATTTTGCACGCTTCTTTCGTTACCCGGAACAACCGAAGATGATAGAACTATCGTATCTCCGTGTTTTATTTTTATTTGTTTGTGTTCTCCGTTTACGATGCGCATAAGGCTTCCATTGGGTTCGCCTTGCGCTCCTGTGCACATTATAAGAAGCTTTTCGTCTTTGTATTTGTGAATTTCGTCGAGAGGAACGATTGTTCCTTGTGCAAATTTCACGTATCCGAGTCTTCTCGCGATTTCTATATTGCTTTTCATTGAAAATCCGCTAATAGCGACTCTTCTGCCGAGCTTTTCGGCAATCTTAATAATTTCCGCAACTCTGTCGAGCAACGACGAAAACGTACCTACGAGTATTCGCCCTTCCGCGGCGGTAAAAATCTTTTCGAGTTCTTTTTCCACGACTCTTTCGGAAAGCGCGAATCCGGGCACTTCGGCGCCTGTTGAGTCAAGCATCAACATATGAATGCCTTCTTTTCCCACCTGCTTCCAGATGTCGAGTCCGCGCGGTTTGCCGTTCAAGTCATAATCAAACTTGAATTCTCCGGGGTGCACTATGTTTCCTACGGGAGTGCGGATAATCATTCCAACTCCGTCCGGAATGTTGTGAACCACGTCAAAGAATGTGACCGCGAAATTTTTTGACAGCTGTTTTGTTTCTCCTCCTGACACGATTTCGAATCTTGGCTTCGGTGAATTTGGAAAATCTTCCTGTCTTTTCATTATGATTTCCCTCGTTAATTTGGTCGTGTATATGAGAGGATTGCCAAGCTTGTCGAGAATGTATGGTATCGCTCCAATGTGGTCATAGTGGCCATGCGTTATAAGCATCGCTTTTATTTTGTCTTTCTTTGCCGCAAGGTATGAGATGTTCGGAATAATGTAATCGATGCCCGGAGTTGATATTTCCGGAAATTGTATACCGGCATCTATTATTATGATTTCCTCCCCATATTCGAAGAACATCATATTTCTTCCGATTTCCTCGAACCCTCCCAGAGGAACGTATCTAAGCGCGTCTTTGTTTATTTTGCCACGGGTGTGCGTGCTCTTGTGAGCCGTATGCTCGCCCGTGGACCTTTTTGTATTTGTTTGTCTTTTATTCATTTTATTTTTTTAGTTTTCGACTATTTTGTGGTAAGAGGCATTTGATATATGGCGCTCTAAACCACGATTTTTCGTGCTGAGAGGGAGATTTGAACTCCCATGGGATTACTCCCGCCAGGCCCTGAACCTGGTGCGTCTACCAATTCCGCCATCTCAGCTTTGCGGAACGATTAGCTCTTCTTCTGATTTTTCATTTTTAGCTTGAATAACGAAATAATGTTTCTGTCTTTTTTTACGCCTCGGCCTCTCGAATTCAGGAATAGCGTGGTCCACATAATGAGCGTAATCCCGTTCCAGATTTTTTCCTCGAAATTTTTCCCTTCAAGTTTTATCGTTACTGTTTTTGTGCCGAATTTTTCCATTAACCCTTTGGAAATTTTTCCTCGGAGCTTTATTTCTTTTGATTCTGTGCCGGTCTCGATAAATACGGGGACGAGGGATTTTTTGCCCGGAACCGCTTCAAGTTCGTCGTGATTCATCTCCGGAATTTCGCCGATTGCGGAAAACTGTTTTCCTGTCTCGGCAATAAATATTTTCCATATATTTAACAGTCCGGAAAGCCTGTTATCTGAGTACAGCACTGCCGTTTTTCCTGCAATTTCATTTGCAAGCGCGCGTCCTTTGTTTTCTGTTTTACGCGGATTAATTGTCTCCGTGAAAGGGGACATTCTTATAAGCGGGCAACAAACACTAAGGAGAGAAATAACGCTAAAAAGATTATAACCCACAGCCTCTCTCGGTGTCAAGTTGTCCTTTGGAAAAAGCGCATATGGAATGTTTTTTTGCTTCGCTATTTTTTCTAACCTGCCTCCGCTCGTCACTATTCCGATATGCAGTCCATTTTTATGCGCCTCTTCTATTCCGGAGAGAGTTTCCTCAGTTTCTCCGGAAAATGAATTGAATATGAGAAGAGACGTTTTTTTGTCTATAAATTGCGGTAACCCGTAATTCGTATGGTTTGTAAAACGAATATCCGAATTTGGAAAAAATCCACGGAGTAATCCGCCGGATAAGGACGACCCTCCCATACCGATTATTATTATTTCCTTTGGATTGATGCCACGCAGTTTTTCTTTTTTGTAAACCGAGATATTTTCAAACGACAACTGTTTGTTGAATGAAAGTATGTTTTCTTTTAATGCGCGTGTATCCATATCCTATTTCAATATTCTCGCTTTTGTTACGAACCACTCACTGATTCCATTAAACCTTTCGCTCGGGTTCAATAAACGTTCTTTCCAATATTCCGAGAAAAATGGAATTCCGTCCATATCGCTTTTCACTATGTATGTGTATGGCAATGAATAAAGAAATAGTGCTGTAGAATCCTGATTTATATACATCTCTATCAATTGGCCTATTTCTTTTCTATTTTCGGCGCCGCTCTCTTCTTTCAACATCCCTATTAGCGCATCTACTTTTGTATTTTTGTAAAAAGATATATTTTTGCCCGGATACCCGCGTTCTGACGAATGCCAAAACGGGAAGAAATCATCGGTATTTTTTGGGGCTATTTCAAAGATAATTGCATCGTATCCTCCTGTTTTTAAAATATTTTTCAACGTTTGCGTGTCTGCATTCACGACCTCAATGTTTGTTATTCCTATCTTATTCCAAGCTTTTATGACGGCGTCCGATGTTTTTTCCAGATGATCGATTTTTGGTACAACCAATTTGAACAATGGAACGCTTTCCATTTTTGCAACCGTGTTTAAGGCGTTGTCCGGATCAAATACGGATTCGTCATTTTGAAGTGTTGGCCCGCTTGTTATCAGCGCTTCTGCAAACGGAATTGTCTCGTTTACGACTGATGAGGCGGATACGCTTTCTATCATCGCATTGCGAAGATTTTTGTCGTGTAGCGCGGGTGTATTCATATTGAAAAAAACTCCAACATATTTTGCCGTAGGAATGCGACTCACGCGCGCCTTTAGCGATTTGAACGCGCTTGAATCAAACGGGAGAGACGTGCCGAACCCGTCAATTTCTCTTAATCTGAACGCTTTTTGAAGCGATTCCGCGTTTTCATAAAAAATAAAGTGAAATTCGCTTACGTATGGTTTTTTTCCGGAATAATTTTCATTCACATCCAAAATATATTCCGTTATAAAACCGTTTCTTTTCTGCAAAAATTTTTTGAAGCTGTATGGCCCGCTTCCCACCGGTTCAAGGACAAATTCGGAAAGCCGAGTATTTTCAGGAGGTATGTTGCCGTAGATGTGTTCAGGAATAACGCGTAAATTTTTTATTGATGAAATAAATGAGACGTCTTCGGACGGAATTGTAATGCGCACCTGCAATTGGCTTACTCGTTCTGCCTCGGCATTTTCCCAGTCTGAAAATAAAGGAGAGCGAGATTCGGGATTTCGTATCGTGTTTATTGTAAAAATTACATCGTCGCTCGTAAGAGGCATATCATCGTCCCACAGAAGATTTTCTTTAAGACTTATCGTGAATACTTTATTTTTTTCATCCGCAGAAACGTGTTCCGCGATGTCTTTAATCGGAGCAAAAACAAGCGCGCTTATGTCTAAATCCGTTTGATTTCCGGATATCGCCGGATTGATGATTACGGGTTGCCCGATTGATCCTTCGCGAAATATTCCGCCTTCCATTGCCACAAAAACGCTGTTTTCGTTTATCGCAATTCCGCTTCTTACGGCAATAGCGAGCGCTAAAAGTATAAGAGCTCCAAACAGCGATTTTATTTCATTGTGCGTCAGAGAACGCAAAAGTTTTCGAAGAAAATTCATAAAAAACTTCCCTTTTAAGGAAGACTTATCCTGTGATGATTTTGATGAGCGTAAGTGCAATAAAAATAACTGCAAATACGACAGTACCCCAGAATATTCCTTTTTCTAATCCGCGACGCGTTTGATAAGACGCGTTTCCGCCTCCTCCGCCAAATACGCCGGAAAGGCCACTGGATCTTTCTTGGAGCAATACAAGAATTATTACTATTATCGAAACAATGATTTGAGCAATTGTTATCATATTATTTTTTATAAGCCGCCCTTCCACTTGCCGCAATGATAAAATTTACTGCGCTCACAATGAGTGATGCGAGGAGAAGGGGAATGTACCCTTGTATTCTAAGTGGATCGCTAAGGATGTCAAGAATATAAATTCCGAGAGCGTTTACGACGATTAAAAATATACCGAGAGTGAGAATAATCAGCGGTCCGAATAAGAGTTTCAATAGAGGCAGGACAAAATAATTTATCGCTGTAAGTATTGCTGATGCAATGATTAAATCTCTAATTCCACCCGAAAAAGTCACTCCGCTTATAAAGTTAGTCGCGGCATATATCGCGATAAAATTTGATATTATGCCCAAAATAAGTTTTCCAATAAGTTTCATAGTCTTCTATATATGATACCATACGGGATTTCAGACGCTAAACTAACTGATCGAATATGTTCTGACCGGACATTTCTTCTGGTTTTTTCATTCCCATCATGGCAAGAATAGTCGGCGCTATATCTGACAACATTCCCACGGTAGGGAGATTTATAGGATACGAGTCGGTCTTTTTTGTCTCGTATTCATTTGCAACGACGTAAAAAGGAACCGGACTTGAATCGTGTTTCGTTTCTTCTCCGCCAGTTCCGAGATTTAATACCGACTCGGCATTTCCGTGGTCGGCTGTTATAAAAAGCATATGATTTCCGGCGAGAGCGCTTTTTAGAAGTCTTCCTATCGCCTTATCCACTTCGAGCACGGCTTTCATTGTCGCGTCGTATTTACCTGTGTGCGCAATAATGTCCGTATTCGCATAATTTACGAGTATAAAATCAAACCCTCCGCCATTTAATGCAAGTATGGCTCTGTCGGTAATTTCCGATGCCATCATTTCAGGATGCTCTTCCTGTCTCGCTACTGTTTTTGAGGGAATTATGATTCTGAACTCATTCTGATTCGCCTGTTCTTTCAGGCCGTTGAAAAAATATGTTACATGAGCATATTTTTCCGTTTCCGCTATTCGGAGTTGAGTTTTCCCGTTTTCCGCAAGTGTCTTGCCGAGAGTTTCTTTGGCGGTTTCTTGTTTTAATACTACATTTTCAGTGTTAAGCCCTTTCTCGTATTCTGTCATTGTGACTATAAATACATTCTTTAATTTTTTTGTCGGAAATTCAGAAAAACTATTATCTATAAACGCCTTCGCTATCTGGCGCATTCGGTCTTCTCTAAAATTAAAAAATATAATAGCATCATTATCTTCGATCGGGTGGACGTTATTCGTAATCGCAAATGGCTCTACAAATTCATCGTTTAATCCTTTTTCATAAGTTGTTCCTATGCCTTCGCGGAGCAGATCGACTGTTACGGGATTTACAAGCGCGTTATAGGCCTTTTCCGTTTTTGCCCATTGTTTGTCGCGATCCATTGCAAAACTTCTTCCCATTACGCTCGCGATAGAGCCTATTCCATTTATGGTTTTTTCTACCGATTCTAGTATATCTACGGCTGACTTCGGTGCGCTATCTCTTCCGTCTGTGAAGGCGTGAATAAAAAGATTTTCACATTTTTCTTCCCGCGCCATTTTTATCAGCGCGTTTAAGTGATTTAACGCGGAGTGTACAACGCCCGTGCCTATTAATCCGACTAAGTGGACTGATGAATTGTTTTGTTTGGCGTGAGCAAAAGCCTTTTTCAAAACCGGATTGTCAAAAAACTCTCCATTTTCTATTGATAGGGTTATTCGCGGATAGTGTTGATAAAACACTCTGCCCGCTCCGATTGTGAGGTGTCCTATTTCGCTATTGCCCGCTTCATCCCATGGAAGTCCTACGGCTATTCCGGATGCCTGTAGTTTGCCGGCGGGGAAGTGCTCCTCGATAAATTTGATGTTCTCCGGCTTGGCGGCAAAAATTGGATTTGATTCGTGTTGTGGCCCGATGCCCCAGCCATCGAGTATCACAAGCATATATGCGCGTTTCATATCCTTTATATTGTAATTGCTTTGACACTGATTCGGAAGTGGCTTAAAATCTTAAAGAGGGAAAATGTCGAAACATATGTATCATTTAACCAACAATTTTTTATCATATAATTATGAACTCCAATATAATACCGCTCACGGCGGGAATTCTCGTGCTTGGAGCGTTAATCGGGTATTTCATAAGAACAATAGTATCTCTTCGCAGAAAGGGCTCATTGGAGACCAAGGCAGAGGAGCAGATAGAGGCTGCAAAGTCAGAAGCTAAAGAAATCGTCATTGCCGCAAAAGATAATGCGGCGCGCATTCTTGAAGACGCGCAGAATGAAGAGCGTGAGCGTAAACGCGACTTAAGAAGGCTCGAAGAGCATTTATTAAAGAAAGAAACGTTTATAGAAAAACAACAGAGCGATATTGATGCGCTTTCTTTGCGTAAACAGGAAGAGCTCAATCACTTGAAAGAGGCTGAAGCTGAACTTGAGGCGAAAAAATCGAAAATCTTGGAAGAGCTCGAGCGCGTATCCGGATTTTCAAAAGAAGAAGCCAAGAAAAAAATTTTTCAGGACGTTGAGGCTGAATCGCGCGAAGGCCTTGCCGATGTTGTATCAAAATTAGAAAGAGAGAGGCAAAAAGAAATAGAAGATAAAAGCGTTGAGATGATTACGTCGTCGATTCAGCGTTATGCCCGCAATTGTATCGCGGACATTACAACGAGCACGGTAAATCTTCCGAATGAAGATATAAAAGGCAAAATTATAGGACGCGAGGGCAGAAACATTCGCGCTTTCGAACGATTGACCGGCGTTGAGCTTATAGTTGACGAGAGTCCGGAGAGTATAATTCTTTCGTCTTTTGATCCGATGCGAAGAGAGCTTGCGCGTATTGCTCTCGAAAAGCTCGTGAAGGATGGCAGAATACAACCCGCGAAAATAGAAGAGAAAATAGAAGAGGCTCGGCTCGAGCTCGATGACTATGTGAGAAAAGCCGGAGAAGACGCGGCTTTTGAAGTCGGTATACTTGATCTGCCAAAAGAGATAGCGCATTTATTGGGCAGATTAAATTACAGAACAAGTTATGGGCAAAATGTGCTTCAGCATTCCGTTGAAATGGCGCATATAGCGGGAATGATAGCATCGGAGCTCGGCTTGAAAGTAGACGTTGTAAAAAAAGCTGCTCTTTTGCACGACATAGGAAAGGCCATAGACCACGAGGTTGAAGGCACTCACGTTGAAATAGGAAGAAAGCTTCTCAAAAAATATAATATTGACGAAGAAATCATTCGCGCAATGGAAGCTCATCACGAAGAATATCCATTCGCGTCTTCCGAAGCGTATATTGTGGCTGCAGCGGACGCTATTTCCGCGGCCCGTCCCGGAGCGAGAAGAGATACTCTTGAAAAATACATAAAACGCCTTGAAGATATTGAGCGCGTTGTGCATACTTTTGACGGCGTAAGTCAGGCGTATGCCGTTGCGGCAGGCAGAGAAGTAAGAGTTTTTGTCGTTCCGGAGAAAATTGACGATTTTGGCGCGTTACAAATTGCAAAACAGATTGCATCTAAGATAAAATCCGATGTTCAATACCCGGGAGAAATAAAAGTAACCGTTGTCCGAGAGGTTAAAGCGGTTGAGTATGCGAGATAATGGTTGTTGCTAAGAATGTAGAAAAATAAAGGGTTTTTTGCTATACTAAAAATACACTTTAAAAGGTCGGCAATTGATAGATTTATTTATTTATTTTTATGAAAAAAGACGGACTCGTAGAGGCGGTAATGAAATCCGCCGGCATAGAGACTAAAAAACAGGCACAGCAGGCCGTTGAGGCTATGTTTGATACCATTGTTAAGACATTGGGACGCGGTGAGGAAGTCGCCATCACTGGTTTTGGCACATTTCGTGTTGCAAAGAGAGCCGCCCGAATGGGCGTTAATCCGAAAACCGGAGAAAAGATTCAAATCGCTGCATCAACAAAGCCGAAATTCAGAGCCGGAAAGCTTTTGAAAGAAGCTGTATTATAAAAGCCATTTAATTCCATCGTTTTTGTGTGCGGTGGCATTATAGAAAAACCCCTCCTTTTCAGGAGGGGTTTTTCTATTCGAGCAACTTCCTCACCAAGTTGCTCATTTCAATAAAGGTCTGATAAGCGCTTCTCACTGATGTGAGTGAATCTCCAATCAGATCTTTTATTGACGGTGTTTGTATTGCCGTAGCGCTTGACGATGTAGCGCTCTCAATCAAATTTTCTTCTTCGGGCTCATCCTCGTCGACTAAGACGTCCGTGCTTGACGATGTGTTTATGTTTTCTTTCTCGAATATCAAGACATATTTTTCGTCGAATAACGATGAAGCTTCGTTATGTGATTGATTTGCGTCGCTTATGTATTTTTTAGCTTTCGCAATAAGAGCTTTTAGGGGTTGCACTTTTTTAGCCGAGAAGAGTTTCTCGATTTTTGCCATATCCTTTTCTATTTTGCTCGTTCTCGTCTCCGCAATCACTAGAGACTTCTTTTGCTTCTGTATTATGAGGAAAGAATTAATTTCGTCGGATAATGGAATGTATGTTTCCTCTCTCCATTTTTTGAACGATTCCGCCTGATTCTTTATTTCCTCGAGTGATTGTTCCGCAGACAACGCCTTCTTTCCTGTCTCAAGATACGAAAGAACTTTTGTTATGCGGTCCAAAACGGAACCTTGCCACATATCCATCGTTGACGTTCCCGTTTCAGCGTCGGCAAACTCCGAGATAAATTTCACTTTTAATTCTTTCGTTTCGGCGATGGAAAAGTCTACTATTTTTTTAAGGGCTTCTACGCGAAAAGCTTTTTCGTCGGGGCTGTTTTCGTCTTTCGCATTTACGAGTGAATTTATGCTTTCTTTTACGTTCTCAAGGGCCTTTTGCGTTTCGTCGGATTGGGCGTATGAAATATGTGTCGGCAAAATGACGATGAAAGCAAATACGATTGAAGCGAATATTATTTTCTTATTCATAATTTAATTTAATACCTCTTCGAGCATTTTATCTATATCCGTGTTTATTCCTGCGGGATTATTAAGTGATTCTTGTTCGTTTGCAATAATACTTTCGTTCATATGTTGTGTATTGGCGCTTATTTCTGAAATAGCGGAGGCAATAACCACGCTCGCATTCTCCCTGTATAAAACTTCTTTGAGCTGTATATTAATTGAAAGCGTTTGCCATTCTTCGTCGATTTGCGCGTTTTCGAGTGACGCGAATGCGGGGGTTTTTGACGGAGCGAAAACAAAAATGCCGATTACTATCATTAATGTGGCGCCCGCTACGGAAAATGCTCCCGTGCGTAGCCAATTAAAATTGAAAGCAAGCCGTCCCGCGTATTTTTGTGGCTCGATTCCGCATATCGTATTTCTTGTGCGCGCCACAAAACCAGCATCCGGTTTAATGTGTTTTAATGTTTTAAGTTGTTGTATTATGCTTTGCTTCATTTTTTGCAAATAATTCTCTCATTTGTTTGAGCGCTCTGTGTTGTATAACGCGCACGGCTCCGTCTGTTTTCTCAAGTGTTTTTGCTATCTCTTTGTTCGAGAGTTCGTCCACGAATTTCATTATCAATACGGACTGTTCATCGGGCTTTAATAATTTCAAAACCGAGCGTACTTTGTCTATCTCGATTTCGGTGTCCATCTCGGTGTCCGTTCCTCTCGATTCCGCGTATGCAGTTTCAGCTATGCTTTCGATATCTACCGAATCTTTTCTTGTGCGGTAAAAATCGATAACCGCGTTATTCGCTATGCGGTACAGCCAGCTCGAGAAGGGGAACCCTTGAAACTTGAACGAACGGATATTTTTCCACGCGCGCATAAATACTTGGCTTGTAATATCTTCGGCATCTCCTTTATTTGATACCTTTAAATACACAAACCGGTATATTTTAGGCAAATAGGCATCGTATATCTCGCCGAACGCCTCCCGTTCGCCTTTTTGCGCTTTTTGAATGAGCTTTTTCTCTTCCATAATTATAACGATGAATATTGCATTTCGTTTCTTACGCGTGTAATGTTACAAGTTTTGGGGCAGGCGTTACAGGTTCATAAACCGTATTTATACTGCCAAATCTAATAATAGCAGAAAAAATACTCTGTTTCATTTGAAATTGCAACGATTGGATGGTTTTCCGGCAAATGTGGCAAAAGGCGACGAATTCGTTAATATTAATTTTATGCCCGAGGGACCAGAGGTTCAGACAATCGTGAACGACTTGGCGCATCTGATTGTAAATAAAAGGATCGCTGATTTTTTGTTTGATCCTAAAGCGAGAGGAATTGTAGAAAATGCGACAAAGCCGTATTTGAAGAAAAGCGTATCGGGGCAGACGGTTATTGATGTAGCGAGAAAAGGAAAGTATATAATCATCCGCTTGTCGAACGGTTTTAATTTAATATTGCATCTTCGTATGACCGGTCAATTGTTGACTGGTCTCAATGAAGAGATTCCGCGATATCATCGCGCCACTATTATTTTTAATGATGGCCTGAAACTTTATTTGGCGGATAGAAGCACTTGGGTCAAAATTATTATTCTTTCCGATAACGATTTTGTGAAATATGAAAAATTCGAGAAACTCGGAATGGATGCGCTTTCGAATAAGTTTACTTCGAAGGGCTTCACGGAACTTCTTCAGAAAAATTCAAAGATACATTCTTTATTATTGAATCAGCATTTTATATCCGGACTTGGAAATATATATGTGAACGAGGCGCTGTTTATGGCGAAGATACATCCGCTAAGAAAGGCAAACTCTCTAAACAAGGTTGAGGTTGCAAAACTTTACCGCGCGATAAAATCCGTTACGAGCAAGGCGCTTAAATATAAAGGTACGACATTTTCCGATTATAGAACTCCCGCGGGCAGTAAAGGGGAGTATCAGAGATATTTAAAAGTTTTTAAGCGTTCCGGTAGGAGGTGTTTTATTTGTGGGTCGATTATATCACGCGGTAAATCCGGTGGCAGGAGTATTTTCTTTTGCCCATCGGAGCAAAAATGAAAGACTTGCAAGAAAAATGATGTTTTGAGATGATTAATCGTGTCCTTTGCGGGATTCGTATAATGGTAGTACGTCACCCTTCCAAGGTGAAGACACGGGTTCGATTCCCGTATTCCGCTCCAGTATTATATATATGTCGCTCATCTTCCAAACGGCAATTCGGCGTGTTATGATGTATCGCGTCTATGTCAAAGTTCGAAAATTGGAAAAGTAGCAATAAAGCAGTCTTTTGGGGCGTATTAGGCATTTTAATCATATTTATCGTCTTGTTTTTTGTTGCTCCATTTGTATTTGTGCCCAAAGAAAAATTGCCGGAAGCGTTTGTTAATTCAAGCGTTGCCGCATCCGCGATAAGTCGCGATATAGTTGCCTTGAATGACAGTACAAATAAAACGATAAGCACAATCGGCGCGTTGGATTTTTCAGTCGATGGAGAACGAGCGATAGCGCTTGTCGGCGAAGCTGAAGTGGCGAATAACGGCGCTTATGAAAAAGCATTCCAGCTTGCGCAAGAGCTGAAGGCCATTGCGGAATCGATGTCTTATGTAGAATCATCCGCGAGCAGGCAGATTATGAACGAGGCCATAGCGACAGAACTTTCTTTGATTAGTGAATTTATAACGTATACGCAGAACCTCAAGGAATTTTTAGGAAGCGTTAGAGCGCTTGTGGGCGATAATACAGAAGAAAACAGGATTCGTGTAAATGAGAGTTTGCGTAGCGTAAATGAAAAAGCAAAGCTCGTAAATAAATTAAACGCTGAATTTTTATCGAAGATAAAAAAGTTCGACAGCTCGCTGTAATCTTGGTTGGCGGATTTTTGTTTGATTATTTGATAACATAAGATTAATGCATATTTTCAGACGTTTAGAATATCGTCCGTTGAACAAAATAATTATTTCAAAAAATGCGATTATCGAAAATTATCGCGCTCTTTGTCGCATTTCCGGTTTGCAGATTGCTCCCGTTTTGAAGAGTAATGCATACGGACACGGCGTTAGCCATATCGCGCAGATACTTGATCCGTTATCGCCCCCATTTTTCTGTGTCGATAGTTTGTATGAAGGGTACGAACTTTTAAAGCTGAAAATTAAGACACCGATTTTGATAATGGGCTATGTCGATCCGGAAAACCTGCGCGTGAAGAAGCTCCCGTTTTCTTATGCCGCGTACGACTCCGATGTTATAAAGGCAATTACCCGTTATCAGCCGGATGCCGGAATACATATATTTGTCGACACGGGAATGCACCGCGAGGGTGTGCCGTTCGAAGAGCTCGAAAACTTTTTCAGGAGTATGCCAAAGAAGGCGAACATCGAAGGGCTTATGTCTCACTTTGCTTATGGCGGAGTGCCGGATCATCCGTTTACAAAAAGGCAGATAGAACGATTTTCGGAATCGCTTGAGCTTTTCAGGGGGTGGGGAATCGCGCCCTCATTCGTTCATATCGCGTCATCGTCCGGCATTCTTCTTTCTAAAAAATACGGTGAACGGCTTGGCAATATGGGTCGAGCGGGAATCGCTCTTTATGGTATTGCCGACAAAAAAAGTGCGATTAAGCCGGCGCTTAGATTTTCTTCGACTGTTGTACAAATAAAGTCGGTGAAAAAAGGCGAGCGAATCGGATATGATTTTTCGTTTGTGGCGGAAAAAGATATGACAATAGGTGTGCTCTCCGCTGGATACAATGACGGCGTTGATCGCAGGCTTTCAAATGGCGGAGTTGTCTCTGTGCGTGGAATTAACTGCCCGATTGTCGGAAAAGTGAGTATGAATATAACGACGATAGATACGAGCGCCGGACCGGATATTTCGGAAGGCGACGAAGCCATTATTTATTCGGAAAATGAAGATGCGCCGAACTCGGTTTCCAACTCTGCGGAGATATGCGGTACGATTCCTTATGAGCTTTTGGTTCATCTACACCCGACTACAAAAAGAGTTGAGGTGGAATAAGAGAAAAGATAAAAGTAAAAAGTTGAAAGACAAAAGGTAAAAGTAGAAGATGTGGCAAATTTCGATTTACCTAACTCCGACGCCCCTTCGAGGGTCGCGAGCCCCGATCAAAGCATCGGGGTTTTGACCTCATCCTGTTTCGCCTGCCCGACTGAACGAATCAGTCGTTTGCGCGGGAATTTCGAATAAATTATTAAATGACCGAATGGTAGAAGTTAAAGGGTGAAAGTGACAAGATAAAAGAAAAAAAATTAAAGTAGGAATGCGAGTGTTTTCTTTCTTTTTACTTTAAACTTTTGTCTTTCTACTATATTCATTTAATTCATTAGTCGTAGACCATGAGCGAAGTCGAATTGTCGTAGACCATGAGCGAAGTCGAATGGGTCGGGCTGCCGGGAAAGTTTCACATCGTCCCTCGACTTTACTCGGGACTCTTTAGACACCTCTCGCCTGCCTACCGCAGGCAGGGTTTCTAACGCTTCGCTGTCTTCCTATACGGGGAAACTCCCGTTTTCCCGACCCCTTTCCCGTTCAAGTCCCGGCTCGAATAAAACACAAAAGACATTTATGCAATAAATGTCTTTTGTGTTATGTCGGGCTGCCGGGAATTGAACCCGGCCTACATGCTCCCAAAGCATGCGTACAACCGATATACTACAGCCCGCAGATTTCTGTAAGTAAGATACAACGGTTTTAAATATAAATCCACGTCTCTATGAGTAATTTATTCATCGTGGATTTTTGATGAAAATGATTCAACGCGTTTTTTTATGCTTTCGTGTTTCTCGAGCTTTGGGTCGAGAGAGAGGAGAGAAAGTGCCGCCGATTTTGCTTCTTCGGCGAGCTTCGGATTTTCAAGAGCGCGCATAGCGAGGTCTGGCATTCCAGTTTGTTCGGCTCCGAGAAACGCCCCCGGCCCGCGTATTTTTAAGTCAGCTTCCGCAAGCTCAAACCCGTTTTTTGCGCTGACGATTGCTTTAAGCCGGCGATTCGTGTTTTCGGACGATGACTCGGAAAAGAGAAAGCAATACGATTGGTGTTCTCCGCGTCCCACGCGCCCGCGAAACTGGTAAAGTTGCGCGAGCCCGAATCTTTCCGCGCCCTCTATCATCATTATCGTCGCGTTTGGAACGTCTATCCCGACTTCTATAACGGATGTCGCTATCAAAATATCAATTTCTCGGTTTTTGAATTTCCGCATAATTTCTTCTTTTGATTTTTCTCCGTTTGCGCCGGATTTTCCCGGCATCTTTCCGTGGAGCATCTCTATTTTTAGATTAGGAAAAACTTTTTTGGAGAGTTTTTCATATTCCTCTTTTACCGATTTTATTTCGAGTTTTATTTTCTCGCTTTCCGTAAGACTATCGTCATTTTTCTCGGGCTCTATGCGCGGGCAAACGACGAAGGCTTGCCGGCCTTTTTCTATTTCTTTCTTTATAAATTCGTACGCGTTTTTTCTGTCCGCTTGAGAAACAGCTTTAGTAACTATTTCTTTTCTGTTTTTCGGAAGCTCATTTATGAGCGACAAATCTAAATCGCTCCAGATTGTAAGCGAAAGCGTTCTCGGTATAGGAGTTGCCGACATTGAGAGAAAGTGCGGTATTGGCTTGCCTTTCGGCTGTTCAAGAAGCCTTGCTCTCTGGCGCACGCCGAATCTGTGTTGCTCGTCTATTACAAGAAGCGCGAGATTCGGAAATTCTATTCCATTTCCGCGTCGCCCTTCGGCAATAAGAGCGTGCGTTCCAACCGCGATTTTAATTTTATTTTTTTCCAGCTCCTTTTTTACTTCCGGTTTTTTTATCTCTGATTCGAGGCCGGATCCATAATAAACTCTCGATTCATTTCCCGTTACAAGAGCAAGCCCTCCGCCGTATTCGGGGAAAAATTTACGAATTGTTTCGTAGTGTTGACGCGCGAGAATTTCCGTAGGCGCCATAAAGGCGACCTGAAAGTCGTCTTTAGCCGTTAATATCGCCGTAACGGCCGCGACTATCGTTTTTCCCGAGCCTACGTCGCCCTGAAGCAGGCGGTTCATCGGGTGAGGCTCGCGTATGTCTTTTACTATCTCCCATAATGCTTTTTTCTGCGCGTCTGTGAGCGCGAAGGGGAGCGGTTCGATTAATTTTTTTATCTCTTCCGTTTTTGCGTTGATTGCCGACGCGGGACGACTTTCAAATTCCGCTTTTTCTCCGAGCAAAAACAATTCAAGGAGAAAGAGATCGTCAAACGTAAGTCTTCGTTTTGCTTCAAGGGCGGATTCTATCGAGTCCGGAAAGTGGACCGTTTTTAACGCTTCATCCGCGCTTAAAAGCCCGTATTTTTCGATTATGCTTTGCGGTAAAAATTCAGGCGATTTTTCTATCCCGTCAAGAATCGGTTTTAATATATATCTTATGCCTTTTGACGTGAGTCCCTTTGTTTCCGGATATATCGGTACTACGCGCGCCGTATGTTTTGTTTCCCGCCCGCCTGACACAATTTCATATCCCGGATTTGAAAGATATAGCTCGCCGTCTTTTGACGCGCTTACTTTTCCGGAGAGGTTTACTATTTTGCCTTGAATGAGCGTGTTTTTTATGTATGTTTGATTAAACCATACGGCGCGGATGCTCCCTGTGCCGTCGGAGATAATCGCTTCCGTGATAAACATCCGTCTTTTCCACGCGCGTCGCATATCAATGCTTTTTATTTCTCCGCGCACAGTGCATTCCTCGCGAGCTATTATATCGCCTATCTGGGTTACCCGCGAAAAATCCTCGTATCTTTTGGGAATATGACGCAGTAAATCTTCAACGGTTTCTATTCCGAGTCTTTTAAACTTTTGTATGAATCGCGGTCCGACACCGCTTATCGACGCGAGAGGGGACGAAAAGTGAAACATCGCTTATATTATACGGCGAGTTTTACTTTTTTTCTAAAAATTTTGATACGCGGATGATATCTGCGGGATTGCCGAAATCAAACCAATAATCCTCGATAGTTTTTACCTTAACTCGCCTTTCCTTTGCGAGCGTCCTTATCGCGTCAGTCAGCTCATATTCTCCGCGCGAGGAAAGCCCGACTTTATCAATCGCGTCGAATATCTCCGGCGTGAATTTCGCGAGGCCCGTATTTATGAGATTCGATACGAAAGTTTTGGGCTTTTCCACGACATCAGAAAGAAATTCGCCGTCCGTCAGAAATACGCCATATTTTTCCGGATGTTCGTGTCGGAAACCGCTCACGATGTTAAACTCCTCTTCGCTTGTTAATGCCGAAATATCTTTCGGGGAATACATATTGTCTCCAAATATTGCGATGAACGGATTTTTGCCAACCGCATCTTTCGCGCACTGTATGGGGATAGCCGTTCCGTATTTTTCCGTTCCCGCTATCTCGAATTGGTCGATGAGTTCGAGCGGAAAATCATTTTTATATTCGCGCGCGAATTCTTCCATCGCTTCTTTTTTATGCCCGACTATGAGCACCATTTTTTTAATCCCGCTTTCCGCGAGATTTTTCAAAACGAAATATAAAAACGGACGGTTTTGAACCCTGATTAAATGTTTCGGTTTATTGTGCGCGAGATGAAGCATCCGTGTACCTTTCCCCGCCGCTGAAATTACTGCGATTTCTGTCATGTCCGCCCACCAGGGCTCGAACCTGGGACCGTTCGCTTAAGAGGCGACTGCTCTACCGACTGAGCTATGGGCGGTCTCTACGAAAAATTCTACTTTTTGAGAAGTAGATTGTAAAGGTTATAAATAAATGTGCCCCCGGT
>CAYUXY010000001.1:0-5184 GCA_964449245.1 uncultured Candidatus Saccharibacteria bacterium | reverse complement strand
TTATTCTTTTGTCTGTCTTCTGTATTTTTCTTTTAACTTTAATCTTTAAACTTTTAACTATTTTCGTGCCCTCGCCAGGAGTTGAACCCGGAACCTCTTGGTTCGAAGCCAAGCGCTCTATCCAGTTGAGCTACGAGGACTAATCGTATTGCCGTTTTTATCGTATTCGGATTAGAAAATAGCGTCAAATTGCCATACAATAGTTGTGTACGAATTTTATATGAAATCAATTGAAATTCCGGCGGAAATTATAAAAACATCAGAAGTATTGATATCGAACGGCTTTGAGGCGTATCTTGTCGGCGGATGCGTTCGCGACATTGTTGCGGGCGTTTCTCCGGAAGACGGTCCGAAAGACTGGGATATTGCTACAAATGCCCATCCGGAGAAAGTAAACGAACTTTTTCCGGACTCCGTTTATGAAAACGATTTCGGAACCGTAGGGGTGAAAACCGAGTCCGATGATCCGAGACTTAAAATAATAGAGATAACGACATTCCGGACGGAGGGAAAATATTCCGACAAGCGCCATCCTGACGAGGTAAAATTTGCTGACACGATTGAGGAAGATTTATCCCGCAGGGACTTTACGATAAACGCTATGGCTATGAATATGTCTTCGACAAAAAACGGCGACATTATAGACCCGTTTAACGGGCAGATAGACCTGAAGAAAAAAATCATAAGAGCCGTGGGGATTCCGGAAGAGCGATTCGACGAAGACGCGCTTCGGCTTATGCGCGCGGTTCGCCTCGCAACGCAACTCGGATTTTCGATAGAAAAAGAAACGGAAAAAGCGATAAAGAAAAAAGCTCCGCTTTTAAAACAAATCGCGCTTGAGCGCGTTCGCGATGAGTTTCAGAAAATGATTATGACACCCGATGCCGCGCGGGGCGTTTTTATGCTCGAGGAATACGGGCTTTTGTCTTTCGTTCTTCCAGAGCTTCGGGAGGGAATAGGGTGCGCGCAGAACAAACATCACATATATACCGTTTTCGAGCACAATGTAAAAGCGCTTGAATATGCTGCGGGCAAAGGTTATTCATTCGAAGTTCGTCTCGCGTCATTACTACACGACGTCGGGAAACCTATAACCAAAGAAGGCAAGGGCGGAGACGCGACGTTTTATAATCACGAAATGGCCGGAGCGAGAATTGCGAAAAATGCGCTTATGCGTTTACATTTTTCAAACGAAGTGATTGAAAGGGTGAGGCATTTAATTCGCTACCATATGTTTTATTACAACGTTGGAGAGGTGAGCGAAGCCGGCGTACGTAGATTTATTGCCCGCGTTGGCGTGGAAAACATAGATGATATTTTGAGGGTCCGCGAAGCGGACAGGATAGGCTCGAAGGTTCCAAAGGCGTTTCCGTATAAGCTTCGACATCTTTTGTTTATGATAGATAAGGTAAGGCACGATCCGGTACATCCGAAGATGCTTGCGTTAAAAGGCGACGAGGTTATGAAAATATTAAACATATCCCCGAGCCCAAAGGTGGGGGAGATTCTCTTCGTACTTCTTGATGAAGTTTTGGACGATCCTTCGAAAAATACGAAAGAATATCTTTCGGAAAAGGCGCTTGAATTGGGTAAGCTTTCGGATGAGACTCTAAAAATGCGCGCAGAATTGGGCAGAAAAAAACGCGACGAAGCGGAAGAGGAGTCCGAAGCGGAAATGAAGCAAAAACATTTTGTGGAATAATATGCGAATGAAGATAAAAAAAGTTGATCAATCTCTTCCTTTGCCGGAGAGAAAAACGAAGGGTGCTGTTGGATATGATTTAACCTCGCGCGTCGATGTTTCCATTCTTCCACGCGAGATAGGATACGTTCCGCTTAATATTATCGTTAAAATCCCGAAAGGATACGGACTTTTTGTTTTAGCGAGAAGCGGAACGCACAAGAAGGGCCTAATGCTCGCAAACGGAGTTGGGCTAATAGATCCGGATTTTTGCGGAGAGGAAGATGAGATTGTGGCGGCATATTATAATTTTTCCGATAGGCCCGTTAATATAGAAAAAGGAGAGAGGATAGCGCAGTGCGTAGTCAAGAAATGCGAGAAAGTAGAATGGAAGGAGGTAAAAAAAATGGATTCAAAATCACGCGGGAAATTCGGCTCAACCGGAAATAAATAAATGAAACCGATAGCGAAAACATTCGAATTTACAAATTATTCGTTTAACAAAAAAACGAAGCGTATTTTGTTTAATTACAAAATCGAGTTTAAAAACGAAAAACCGCTCTTATTTACAGAAACGATTATTTTACCAAAAGTTCCGCGCGATTTGCCGGATAGTGCCGTCAAATCAACATTAACCGCTCTTCATTTCGTGCTCGGGATAAGCTACTACAAATTGTATTGTCCCCCGAAGATAAGGCTAAAAAACGCAATCTCGAAAGAGCAGGCGGAATTTTGGACAGATTTATATAAAAAAGGTCTTGGCGAATTTTTATACCGCAATAAATTGCGTCCGGAAAAAATTGCGAGATTTCCTTATTCGAAAAAAACTGTGAGCGTGCCGGAGAGGTTTGAGATAAAAGACAGGATTCTCGCCGGAATCGGCGGAGGCAAGGATTCTATAGTCGTATCAGAATTGTTGAAAAATTTTGACACGACATCGTTTCTCGTCGAAACACAAAAGAAAGACGAGCTTTCCCGCGCCGTCATAAAAGCCATAGGCAATCCATCCGTCGCGATTCAACGGATTCTCGACCCGAAAATATTTTTATCATACGAAGGGTCGTTTAACGGACACGTTCCGGTTTCCGCTGTTTTCGCATTTTTAGGTGTTTTGTCCGCCGTTTTCTACGGATATAAATATGTGGTTGTAGGGAACGAAGCGAGCAGTAACGTTGGCAACGCCCGTTATCTCGGAATGGATATTAACCACCAATGGAGCAAGTCTTTGGAAGCTGAGAGAATGATTCGCGAATATACAAAGAAATATATTTCTCCGGACGTTATTTATTTCTCCCTTCTTAGGCCGTTTTACGAAATACGGATAGTCAAGATGTTTTCGAAATATAAAAAATATTTCAATGTTTTTTCGAGCTGTAACAAAAATTTCAAAGTTCATAAAGAACGTGGGAACTCGCTTTGGTGTGGAGAGTGCCCGAAATGCGCGTTCATATTTCTTCTCCTCTCGGCGTTTTTGAAAAGAGCTGAAGTTATACATATTTTCAAAAAAAATCTGTTTGCCGATGAGGCGCTCGCTCCGCTTTTCGCCGACATTTTAGGTTTCGGAAAAATGAAGCCGTTTGATTGCGTCGGCACTTTTGAAGAATCGCAGGCGGCGCTCTTTCTCGCGTCAGGCAAGTTCAAAAATGATTTTATTGTCAGGAAATTCATCGGGAAGATAAAAAATCCGGAAGCAACGGTCAAAAAAGTAATGCGTACGGAATCGGTGCCCGATATGCCTACAGAGTTCAGATTTCTCGGAATGGAAAAGGTATGCATTATGGGTTACGGACTTGAGGGCAAGATATCAGAGAGGTATGTGAAAGAGAGGTATCCGGATATAGAAATAGGGATTTGTGACGGCTCGCTTGATAAAAATTATCTTGATTTGCAGGAGCAATACGATTTTGCGATAAAGACTCCCGGAATATCGAAAACCAAAATGCGTATCCCATACACTACCGCAACCAACATATTTTTTGCCGAGAATAAAAATTTCAAAATAGGGATAACGGGGAGCAAGGGGAAAAGCACAACATCGACTTTGATTTACGAGATAATCAAAGCTTCCGGAAAAAAAGTGCGCTTTTTCGGAAATATAGGAACGCCTATGCTTCAGACCGTTTTCGAAAAAGTAAGCCCGAATGAAATATTTGTTCTCGAGCTTTCAAGCTATATGCTTGACGACATAGAATATTCTCCGAATATAGCGTTACTTTTAAACCTTTTTCCGGAGCATATGGATTATCACGGCGGAGTTGAGAATTACTATTCTGCGAAGAAAAAAATATTCGCTTTTCAAAAGCCATGGGATATTGCCGTTAAACAGCCGTTTAACGATAAGCTACCGCTAAAGAGAAATGAGATTCCACTTCTCGGACCACATAACGTGAAAAATTTGCAGGCGGCTGTAAAAGTTGTCCGCTTGCTTGGAGTGCAGGACTCCGCAATAAGAAAGGCTGTAATAAAATTCAAACCGCTCCCGCATAGGCTCGAGCCCGTAGGAGTGTTTAAAGGTATTGCGTTTTATGACGACGCGATTTCTACAACCCCGCAGTCGGCAATGATGGCAATAAAAGCGATAAAAAAAGTGGACACTATTTTTCTTGGCGGGGAAGACAGGGGATACGATTTTCGCGAACTTGAAAAAATGCTCCGCGCGAAAAAAATCAGAAACATCGTTCTTTTCCCCGACTCCGGAAAAAGGATATTGAAATCCCGCAAGGGATTCAACGTGTTTGAAACTAAAAGTATGAAATCTGCCGTCGAATTTGCTTTTAAAAATACTGCGAAGGGGAAAGTGTGCCTCTTATCAACGGCGTCCCCGAGCTATTCTTTGTGGAAGAATTTCGAAGCAAAGGGAGATGAATTTCAAAAGTGGGTGAAAAGCGGTATTTAAAAGACGAAAGATAAAAGTTTAAAGTGAAAAGAAGAAAGATTAAAGACGAAAGAGAAAAACACAGCAAATTTCGATCTACTTAATTTCGAAATTTTGGTTTCAGTCGTAAACCATGAGCGAAGTCAAATATGTTTTTATGCGTAAGGGTAAGAATAAGATTAAGAATTATGGAAAATTTCGCTTTTTATTAAGTTTTTTTAATTACCATAATTCTTCTATTTAATCCTAATTCTTAATTCTATTTCGCAAAGCGAAATTTTGGTCGGGCTGCCGGGAAAGTTTCACGTCGTCCCTCGACTTTACTCGGGACTCTTTAGACACCTCTCGCCTGCCTACCGCAGGCAGGGTTTCTAACGCTTCGCTGTCTTCCTATACGGGGAAACTCCTCCTTCGATCCCGAGCTCAGGACCGAGGGGCGTTTCCCCGACCCCTGCCTACCGGCAGGCAGGCCCTTCCCGTTCAATTCCCGGCTCGACTCGAATGCAAAAATAACATTTATTGGTATTAATGTTATTTCCGCATCATGTCGTAGACCATGAGCGAAGTCGAATTGTCGTAGACCATGAGCGAAGTCGAATTGTCGTAGACCATGAGCGAAGTCGAATGG